>JAOTRV010000002.1 GCA_030247575.1 Sulfuritalea sp. | reverse complement strand
GGTACGGTCCAGCCACATAGGTAACAGAATAGTCTGGGGACATAGGTAACAGTTTATCCACAATGGGTGCCAGAAAGGAGGCGCCCGATGCCCTGGAGTGAAACTAAACCTATGGACCAGAAGATGCAGTTCATTGCCGACTACCTGCGGCAAAGTTTGGACATGACCGAGTTGTGCCAGTTGTATGGCATCAGTCGCAAGACCGGCTACAAATGGATCGGGCGCTATGTCGAGCATGGCCCGCAAGGATTGGAGGATCGATCACGACGTCCCGATCACCATCCCAACCATACCGCGAGCGAGATGGTGGAAGCCCTGATCCAATGTCGGCAGCACCACCCGACCTGGGGTGCCAAGAAGCTACTGGCCATCGTCGAGAAGAAGCATCCCGAGTGGTTATTGCCGGGCCGCTCGACCGTATGCGAGATTTTGAGTCGGCATGGCCTGGTGCCGAAGAAGCGGCGGCGCCGGGTGATCGGGCATCCCGGCAAGCCCATGGCCCAAATGCTGGCACCCAACGACATCTGGTGCGCCGACTTCAAAGGTCAGTTCAAGACCGGCGATGGCATTTACTGCTATCCCCTCACCGTTACCGATGGCTACAGCCGTTACCTGCTCGGCTGCCAGGGACTGCTCACCACCAGCGCCGTCGAAGCCAAGCCGGTATTCACCCGGCTGTTCAAGGAGTACGGACTGCCGCAGCGGATCCGCAGCGACAACGGTGTGCCCTTTGCCACGACGACCCTGGCGCGCCTGTCGACGCTGTCGGCCTGGTGGGTGCGGCTGGGCATCCTGCCCGACCTGATCGAGCCGGGCAAACCGCAGCAGAATGGCCGGCACGAACGCATGCATCGGACCTTGAAAGCGGAAACGACGCGGCCACCCGCGGCCAACCGAAGAACGCAGCAACGGAAGTTCAATCGCTTCCAGAAGGAGTTCAACGAAGAGCGACCGCACGAGGCCCTGGACATGGCCACCCCGGCATCGATCTATGTGCCTTCCCGACGCGAGATGCCTGATCGATTGCCGCCGCTGGAGTATCCCGACCGCTTCGAGGTCCGCTACGTGAGCGGCAACGGCGGGATTCGCTGGAACAAGGGCTGGGTAAACGTTTCCAGTACGTGCATTGGCGAATACGTCGGCCTGGAGGAAATCGACGATGGGGTATGGAACGTGTATTTCGGCCCGCTCAAGCTCGGTCGCCTGCTGGAACGGCACATGCGTATCGAAGACGAATACGGTCGACTCAAACGAAAGGGTTGATGCCATGCTCGCCAGCGATGCACTGATTACAATTCCCGGCGAGGGAACCCGGCTACGCTACGCTTCGCCGGCTTCCCTCGCCGGGAATTGCCACTTCCTTGTCGCTATCAGGGAATGCGGGTTTAGCAGCAAAAATGTGTAACCCATGTCCCCGGACGAATGTGTTACCTATGTTCCCGACCGCTCAGTGCTGGAAGCGCGCCATCTTTGCCAATCTCTAGTGTGCCGAACCGCGAAGTAAGTGCATCAATGAAATGGCCGAGGAACAGGAAGTACTCGCCCTTTCGGCTCGTGATTAAGCCCCCTGTGATGAGCTCACAATCAAACTCAAATTCGGGTTGCCCTGGGAGTTGCGAGTAAAAGTACCAAGCCGTTCCCTCTCGCAAAGTTGCAAACGAAGACAGGCTCCGAAGCAGACGATCCAAGTCTTCGTCGTTGTCACAGTCAAACAGAATTACTTGCCACATGGATGATGAGCAAAACCTCTAACGTTAAGTCCGCCGCCTACAAGATGGAAAATTATCCATCAAGTAGGCTGTATAAAAAAACAGGTGATGTGCTAAGCTGATATTCATCAGTGACTTGGACATTTTTAGTGGGGCCTAAAAAATGAACTCCATACCGGCGCATTCCGAAACTGCTGCGACACCTCGTCTGCTGGATCAAGTCAGGGGCAAGATTCGCCTCAAGCACTACAGCTTGCGCACCGAGCAGACATACGTCGATTGGATTAAACGATTTATCCGGCATTTTGGCAAGCGCCATCCGCGGGATCTCGGCGCCGCCGAGGTCGAGGCCTTTCTGACGCATCTGGCGGTGGTCGGCAGGGTCGCGGCGTCGACGCAGAATCAGGCGAAGAGTGCCTTGCTGTTCCTCTATCGCGAGGTGCTTGGCAACGAACTGCCCTGGCTCGACAACGTGGAGCAGGCAAAGGCGCCCCGGCGCTTGCCGGTGGTCCTGACTCGCGACGAAATCCACGCCGTGTTGTCGCGTCTTTCGGGTACGCACTGGCTGATCGCCAGCCTGTTGTATGGCACCGGGTTGCGGCTCATGGAGTGCCTGCGCTTGCGGGTGAAGGATATCGAATTTGCCCGTGGCGAGATTCTGGTGCGCGACGGCAAGGGCTTCAAGGATCGCGTCACCATGCTGCCGGAATCGCTGTCGAAGCCGCTGGAGGAGCATCTGTCGAAAGTGCGGGCGCTGCATGAACGGGATGTCGCCGATGGCGGCGGCGAGGTGTTCCTGCCGTATGCGCTCTCGCGCAAATATCCGCGGGCCGGACGCGAATGGCGCTGGCAGTTCGTGTTTCCCTCCGGAGCGCTATCGACCGATCCGCGTGATGGCTGCATTCGTCGCCACCATTTGCAGGACCAGGCGGTGCAGCGGGCGATGAAACAGGCGGTGCGCGATGCCGGGGTCGTCAAGCCGGCCACGCCGCACACCCTGCGCCACAGTTTCGCGACCCATCTGCTGGAGGGCGGCTACGACATCCGCACGGTGCAGGAACTGCTCGGGCATTCCGATGTGTCGACGACGATGATCTACACTCACGTGCTGAACAAGGGTGGGCGGGGAGTGGTCAGTCCCATCGACCGCATGGCATTGACAGGATGTAGCCAAGCGGCTACAGTTGCTTCGTGATTGAAGTTCGCAAGACCGGGCTCTTCGCGCGATGGCTCGACGGTCTTGGCGATCTCCAAGCGAGAGCACGCGTCCAGGCAAGAATCGAGCGGCTCGTTGCCGGAAACCCCGGAGACGTCGAGCCGGTTGGTGAGGGTGTCTCGGAATTGCGAATCAACTACGGTCCCGGTTATCGGGTGTATTTCAGGAAGCGCGGGCGGGAGCTGATCATTCTGCTGGCCGGTGGCGACAAGAACACCCAGGCCAGGGACATCAAGACGGCTCTGCGCCTCGCACGAAATTTTTCGGAGTAAGCGCCATGGGCAAGACCGTGACCACTCGCTACGACGTTGCCGAGCATCTCAGAACCCCTGAGGAAATGGCCGCTTATCTTGAAGCCTGCTTTGAAGAAGCCGACGGGGATGCTGCGTTCATTGCCAAGGCGCTCGGCGACATTGCTCGTGCCAAGGGCATGTCGCAGGTCGCACGGGATGCCGGCCTGTCGCGCGAAAGCCTTTACAAAGCGCTTTCCGGCGAACGCAGTCCGGGCTTCGACACTATCCTCAAGGTCATCGGGGCGCTGGGGCTGAAGCTGCATGCCGAAGCCAGCCGCGGCTGATCGGGATGCCGGATTCCTTGTTCGATTGCGCACGTCGAGTTAACGCCGCGCCGGACCAGACTTGATGCCGCCCTGGCTCGCCGCGCTGTTCACCCGGCGCATGCTGATCTGCGTGTTCACCGGCTTCTCGTCGGGGCTGCCGCTGTATCTGCTGCTCAACCTGGTGCCGGCCTGGTTGCGTTCGGAGGGCGTGGATCTGAAGACCATCGGCCTCTTCGCGCTGATCCAGTTTCCCTACACCTGGAAGTTCCTCTGGTCGCCGCTGCTCGACCGCTATGCGCCACCGCTCGGACGCCGCCGCGGCTGGATGTTGATCACCCAGATCGGCCTGCTCGCGGCGATCGCCTCGCTCGGCCTGTTCGCGCCGGGCAGCGAGATCGTGCCGATACTTTGGCTGACCGCCGCCGTGGCCTTGCTGTCGGCGACGCAGGACATTGCGCTCGATGCCTACCGGCGCGAGATTCTTTCGGAGCAGGAGCTGGGGCTGGGCAACTCGGTGCATGTCAATGCCTACCGCATCGCCGGGCTGGTGCCGGGTTCGCTCTCGCTGATCCTGGCCGACCGCCTGCCCTGGCTGCAGGTCTTCGTCATCACGGCGCTGTTCATGCTGCCGGGCATGGGGCTGGCGCTGTTCGCGCGCGAGCCGGCGGTGGCGGGCAACGCGCCGCGGACGCTGCGCGATGCGGTGGTCGAGCCCTTCCACGAGTTCATCAACCGCGCGGGGCTGCGCGAGGCGCTGCTGATCCTCGGCTTCATCTTCCTCTACAAGCTGGGCGATTCGATGTGCACCGCGCTGGCGACGCCCTTCTATCTGGACATGGGTTTCGCCAAGTCGCAGATCGGCATCGTGGCGAAGAACGCCGGCTTGTGGCCGGCGGTGATCGGCGGCCTGATCGGCGGGCTGTGGATGGTCAGGCTGGGCATCAATCGCGCGCTGTGGCTGTTCGGCGTGGTGCAGCTGGTGTCGATCTTCGGCTTCGCCTGGCTGGCGTGGCTGGGTCCGCGCACGGCGGTGGGTGCGGCAGAGCTGACGCAGCTGGCCCTGGTGATCGGCTTCGAGGCGCTCGGCGTCGGCCTCGGCACCGCGGCCTTCGTCGCCTTCATCGCCCGCGCCACCCATCCCTTGTATACCGCCACACAACTGGCGCTATTCACCAGCTTGGCCGCCGTGCCGCGCACTTTCATCAATGCCACGACCGGTTATCTGGTGGAGCAGATGGGCTGGCTCGGCTTTTTCCTGCTCTGCGCCCTGCTCGCGGTGCCGGGCATGGTGCTGCTGCTCAGGGTGGCGCCCTGGAATGTGCGTCCGGCGGCGGCAATTCCTGTATCGGGATAATGGTCAATCGCCCGGCTGGCGGGCTTCGTGGCGATAAAACAACAGCATTGCTGAAGCTTGAAACGTCATTCAACTTTTCTGCGCCGGCTGCGTTATATCCTCTGAAGCGTACGGTTCCGTAACGGGAGATCGACATGTTGATGGTGATGGATATGAGCACAGGCAAAGTAAT
The DNA here is from genome assembly GCA_030247575.1 of Sulfuritalea sp. Classification (GTDB taxonomy): domain Bacteria; phylum Pseudomonadota; class Gammaproteobacteria; order Burkholderiales; family Rhodocyclaceae; genus Sulfuritalea. Next base: position 244,962 of record JAOTRV010000002.1, on the reverse strand, counting down.
CGAGGATGAATTCGGAGCGTTCGAGGATGAAGTCCTCGGCGCCGAGTGGACCCCTGCCAGCCCCGAGCTCCAGCTCGGCTTGCAGGAGATTCAGCAGCGCGCGGCGACTTCGCAGGAAGTAGACGCCGAAGCCGCCGAGGCATTTCTCGCCGCGATGTACCGCAACCAGGAGTGAGCGCCCGCCAGCCGAGCTGACTCCTGTTGGTATCATCGGGCGCTTCGATAGCCAGGAAGCGCACGATGAGTTCCATTTCCACGCCCGCCGCACCCTCTCCCGCATCTGCCACACCTCCCGCCGCAGTTCTCGCCCTGACAGGCCGTTCCGATTATCCGCATTTCCTCGCCATCCCGACGCGCTGGATGGACAACGACGTCTACGGCCACGTCAATAACGTCGTCTATTACAGCTACTTCGATACCGTCATCAACGAGCACCTGATCCGCGAGGGCGGGCTCGACATCCACGATGGCACGGTCGTCGGCTATTGCGTCGAATCGCAGTGCCGCTATCTGGCGCCGCTGGCCTTTCCCGAGACCATCGACGCCGGCCTGCGCGTTGCGCATCTGGGCAACTCGTCGGTGCGCTACGAGATCGCGCTGTTCCGCGAGGGCGAGGAGGTGCCGGCGGCGCTGGGCAGCTTCGTCCATGTCTTCGTTGCCCGCCCGGATGATCACCCGACGGCGATCCCGCCCGCGATTCGCGCCTGCCTCGAACGCCTGAAGCGCTGAAAGCCCGGATGAGCGCGATGCCGATGAAGGACTCGAGCATCATCCTGCTGCTGTGCGTCGCGGCGATTTTCAGCATGACGGGCTTCTCGACCTGGCCGGCGCTGCTGCCGGAACTGCAGGCGGCTTGGGGGCTTTCCGGCAAGGAGGCGGGCGCCATCGGCGGCAGCTATTTCGCCGGCTACATGCTCGCCGTGCCGGTGCTCTCGGGCCTCACCGATCGCATGGATGCGCGTCGCGTCTATGTCGGCGCCTGCCTGCTGGCCTCGGTCGGCCATTTCGGTTTCGCGCTGTTCGCCGGCGACCTGGTTTCCGCCTGCCTGCTGCAGGCCATCGGCGGCGCGGGCCTGGCCGGCACCTACATGCCCGGCCTCAAGGCGCTCACCGATCGCGTCGCGGGGCCGCGCCTGCCGCGCTACATCGCCTTCTACACCTCCACCTTCGGTATCGGCGCCGCGGTGTCGTATGCGCTGTCGGGCTGGATCGGCCTGATCGACTGGCGCGCCGCCTTCGTCGTCGGCGGCATCGGCCCCTTCGTCGCGATTGCGCTGATCCTGCGCGGGCTCAGGCCGGTGGCGCCGCACGGTGGGCATGTGCCGGGAGTGGGCGCGCAGCTCGCCGTGCTCGAGGATCGCGCGGTGCGCGGCTACGTGCTGGGCTATGCCGCGCATTGCTGGGAACTGTTCGGCCTGCGCTCGTGGATCGTCGGCCTGCTGGCGTTTTCGGCGACGCAGGGCAGCCTGCCGCTGGCGCCGGCCACGGCGGCGGCCCTGATCAACCTGGTCGGCATTCCGGCCAGCATCCTCGGCAACGAGTTCGCCGGCCACCACGACCGGCGCCGCTTCATCCTCGTCGTCATGCTCATGTCGGGCGCGCTGGCCTGGGCGGTCGGCGCCGCCGCGAGCTGGCCGCTGGCGCTGCTGGCGCTGCTGGTGGTCTATCAGGCCGTGGTGATGGCCGATTCGGCGGCGCTCACCGCCGGCCTCGTTGCGGTGGCCGACCCGGCGCGGCGCGGCGCGGTGATGGCGGTGTACTCGATGGCCGGCTTCGGCGCCGGTTTCCTCTCGCCGCTGGTCGCCGGCGCGGTGCTAGACGCCGGCGGCGGCAACGGCTCGGCGCTGGCCTGGATGCTCGCCACCGGCAGCCTCGGCATCTTCTGCCTGCTGGCGCCGCTGGCGATCAGGCGCTAAAAATCTACTGCGCGACCGGATTGCGGCGTTGCTCAATCGCTCATTCGTGCCTTGCACTCCGGCCTGCTCGCTACGATTTTTTGGAGCACTCATGGCGCCGCCAGCCTGATCCGGCTCGGCCGCAAGGCTTGCACAATCGCTTCGTCGCCGCGGCGGACGACGAAACTGCGGCCGCGACCGAGGATGTAGTCCTCCCTGTCGCCATCGCGGGTGAGCCAGAGTTCACCGTCGAGGCAGACCAGCGTCAGGTTCCCGTCGGGCAGGGCGAGCATCTGGTTCTTCGTCAGCGTCCGTTCGACGGCGGGGGTGTGCATTCCTTTGTGGAATTCTGTAGCATTGCCGGCAGGTGACGGTGCGGCGACCGCGGCGAACAGCGCACGACGCTTCTCATGCGACTGGCCGATGAGTGAGGAAGCTAGGTAAACAGCAGTGTTCATGATGATTTCTCCGGGCTGTTGCGACGCCTGGATTATTGCCGCGGCGGCATCGCCCGACCAACGACATCGAGGCGTGACAACCATGAGCAAATGGAATGCATAAGGACGATCTGCCGCCGCTCGACGCCTTGCGCGCCTTCGATGCGGCCGCGCGCCATCTGAGCTTCACGCGTGCCGCCGAGGAGCTTTTCGTCACGCAGTCGGCGGTCAGCAAACAGGTGATCGCCCTGGAGTCGACGCTGGCGGTACGGCTCTTCGAGCGCAAGACGCGCGCGCTGGCCCTGACCGCGGCGGGCGAGCGCCTGCAGCGCGCCACCGGCATCGCCTTTGCCGAACTGCGCCGGGCAGGCGCCGAGTTGCGCGGCGGCGAAGAGCCGACCGTGACCCTGGCCACGACGCAGGCCTTTGCCAGCTTCTGGCTGATTCCGCGCCTGGCGGACTTCCGCCGCCGGCATCCCGGCATCGACATCCGCATTTCGGCCGACACGCGGCTGGTCGATCTGGAGCGCGGGCGCTTCGACGCGGCGGTGCGCTACCTGCAGGATCGCGACGCGCCGGCGACGGCCCTGCGCCTGTTCGGCGACACGGTGGTGCCGGTGGTCAGCCCGGCCCTGCTGAAGAAATCCGGCAAGCCCCTGGCCAAGCCGGCCGATCTGGCGCACCACGTGCTGCTCGCCTACGAGGACGAGGATCAGCGGCGGCCGTGGCTGTCATGGCCGGTCTGGCTGGAGATGGCGGGCATCCCGGCGCTGCGCCCGGCCGGCAGCATCGCCTTCAACCAGTACGAACCGACGATTCGCGCTGCCCTCGACGGGCAGGGCGTCGCGCTGGCGATGCTGGCGCTGGTGGATGGTCTGCTCGCGCAGGGCAAACTGGTGGCGCCGCTGCCGCAGCGTTTTTCCAATCCGCGGTCCTACTACCTGCTGCTGGCGGACCGCGCGGCGGCGAATCCGGCGGTGGACGCATTTCGCCGCTGGCTGGCGGAACAGGTCCAATCCGCTGGCGGCGGCACTAAACTGTGAAACTGATCGTGTTCCCGCGGAAGATTTCCATGAAAACGAGTTTCCTGCTGCTTGCCCTGTTGTCCTTGCCGGCGTTCGCCGCCAGCGTGGCCTGCCCTGATCTGGCGACCGCGGTGCAGGTCGGCGCCTGCCCCGCCGAGGAGGAACTGAAATACACCTTCACCGGCTACTGCAGCGACAACGCCAGAACCTACAAGGGCGACAGCGATGTCTGCACCGATTACCGGCTCTACCGCAAGCTGAAGAACGTCGCGCTGTGGGAATCCGCCGATGGCGTGTTCAACGCCTATGTCTCCTGCGACCTGCCGCCGGCGAGCGTCAAGGCCGCCAGGGCGTCGGGCGTCAAGGTCGACAAGCAGGGCAAGATGACGCGCCTGATCTGCAGCTACGGCGAGGGCATCCGCTTCACCTGGCGGACGCGGGTGGAATGCCGGGTCGAGGGAAGCTCCGCCTGCACCGGCGCGGCGTGTAAGGCAAGCTGCGACTGAGATCCCGACCCGGGGACGGGGCGAGCGCCAAGGCTATCTTCCCGGCGGCGGCAGGAAGAAAGACAAGGGATTTGCCCTGAAGCGCTGCAGCACCAGCACGCCCAGGCGCAGGATCTGCGTCGCGCCGGCGCGGCGCGACTGCAGGGCCACATGCAGCGCCAGGGCGAAGCTGACCGCCAGATTCACCAGCGCGATGGCGATGACGCCGGCGACGGCCCAGGGCAGCGCGTCGGTCACGGCGGACAGGCCCAGCCCGGTTGCCGCGGTTCCCAGGTTGGCGCTGGAGAACGCCACGTGGCGGATGTCTACCGGCAGTCCGGTGAGCGTGGCGACCACACCGGCCAGCCCCAGGTACATGCCGAAAAACAGGTTGCCCAGAATCGCGCCGTAGTGTGCGTCGAGGTAGGCGCCGAAGCGCGCCGCACGCTCGCTGCCCAGCCAGGCCAGCCGCGGTGCCGCGGCAATTCGCTGCGCCAGGCGATGGTAGCGCGCCTGGTTGTCGAAATAGCCCGAGACCAGGCCCGAGAGGAACAGCCCGACACCGGCGACGGCGGCAAAGAACAGGGCGCCGCTGGCGAAGGGGTGAACTTCGTCGAGCATGTGCGCAAGCTTTTCCGCCGGGGCGATGGCGGTACCGAACAGCAGGGGCCAGGCGGCCGCGATCAGGCAGGCCACCGGCAAGGCGAGGCCGACGTTGCCCAGCACGGCGACGAATTGGGTGCGGATCACATCGCGCACGAAGTCGCCCAGGCGTTCGAGTTCCTTCGGTCGCGATTCTTCCAGCGTCGCCGCGATGGCGGCGGCGGTCATGGCCGGCTGCTTGGTGGCGACGACGAAGCCGAGCAGGTGGATCAGCGCGAAGCCGATGCCGTAGTTGAGGCCGAAGGCGATGCCCTCGGTCAGCGGCGGCAGGTGCAGCAAGGCGAGCTGCATCTTGATCATCGCCATGCAAGCGATGACGATGCCGCCGCCCGCGGCGCTGCGCGCCATGGCCCGCCATTCGGCGCGGTCCGCGGCGACGTAGTGCTCGCCGTGGCGGCCGGCATGGTCGGTGACGTTGCGCGCCAGCAGGCTGAGATTCTCGCCGACGAATTCGCCCACCTGGTCGCGCGCCTGCTCGGCGGCGAGCAGGACTTTCATCAGCTTCGCGGCTTGCGCCGGCCGGTCTGCCGCGACGCCGAAGTCGAGCAGCAGGCGCAGGCGGTCGATCAGTTGCCGCTGGCGCGCCAGCAGGTAGGTGAGGCGAATGCTGATGCCGTTCTCGGCGGCCCTGCGCCGCACGCCGTCCAGCGTTGTCTCGCACTGGTCAAGCAGCACGTCGATGTCGCGCACCTCGATCGCGCTCGGCTCGCCGTTGCCGCAGCGCGCGCGCTCCAGCAGGGGCACCAGCGCGGCGTTCTGCGCCAGGAATGGCGACATATGGCGTTCCAGTGCCGGGTCGGCGCGCAGCAGTTCGCGATCGAGCGCGGCGCCGGCGAGCCGGTAGGAGAGCATGCGGGCGGCTTCGAGCAGGTTGCCCGTCAGCGCGGCGCGCACCGTTGGCGCCGCGTCGCCGGAGGTCGCCGTCTCGCCGGCGTCGACTTTCGGCAGGCCCATCGCCTGCGCCAGATCCAGCCAGAGCCGGTCGTCGGTCGCCGCGACCCAGCAGTGATCGGCAGGGTGGCGAAACACCGCGTGCAGGATGTCGCGCAACTGCGCGTCGTCCCGCACCGGCGGCAGAAACTGGTGGCCGATGCGCTGCGACAGTTCGAGCCAGAAGCCCAGTGCCGTGCGTACCCCGGTTTCGGCATAGAACGCGGCCTGGTTGGGCAGGGCCAGCAGATGCAGCAGATCCTCGCGCAGAATGGCGGCCTCGGCGGGCCGCGCGGCAATTCGCGCAATCTCGCGCTCGATGTTGGCCGCGGCGGCGGCAACATCATCCGCGGACTCGGGCCGCAGGCGATCGACCAACGCCACGAGGCGGGTGATGGGCGAAGCAGGGTCTTGCGCCGGGTCTCGATCAGGTTCCATTGCTTGCTACCGTATCACTGTCTCAAGTCGGCTCGGGAGGTTTGTTCCCGATGCCGGATGCTGTCACCCGCCATGGTCGGCGGACAAGGTATAGTGCGCCGTGTTTCGCGCCGGACCGATGTTTAGCGCCCTGGCGCCGCCCAATCAGGAGCGTGGCATGACCGATGCAGCAATCCCGTCCGAAGACGACAATTCCGCGAATCCCCCCGGGCAAGAGCAGCCTGTGTGCCGCAGATGCGGCACACAGGGCCCTGTCGGCGACGACGGCTTCTGCGCCGCCTGCGAGAAGGCGCTGGAGCAGGCCTGCCTGTGACGGCGGGTCGTTAGCTCACTGCGCGCTGGCGGACTTGCAGCCGGTGAACGGAGTCGCCGCGCCGTCCGTCAGCGTGGCTTCGTTGCCGTTCAGCTCCAGCACCGCGATGCCGTTGCTGTAGCGCGTGCCCGTGCCGAGCTTGTTCAGGCGGACTTCTCGCTCCGGCAGGATCAGCCATACCGCGGCGCCGCCTTCCAGCGTGCGGACGTAGAAGCGCTTGCCGGCGGCGCACTGGTACTCGGTCGAATTCGCCGGCGTGCGCGAGCGTTCCTGCGCCGGCGCGTCTGCTCCGAAGGGCAGATACTTCCTGACGTTCATCTCGCCGCAACCCGCCAGCAGCAGCGGAATGCAGACCAGGCCCGCTCCTGTCATGCGCATCAGTCTTGCCTTCATGTGTTCCTCCATTGGGTCATTTGTCGTTCGATCAGAGCGCATGCACGCGGTCGCCGCGGCGGAAGCCGAGCAGCGGCCCCGCTACGCCGCGCCCCAGCGCGATCACCTTGAACAGTTCGCCCATTTCGTTGGGCGAGATCAGCACATTCACCGCGCCGCGCGCGCGCAGATCGGCAACATCCGCCATGCCGCCAGCGTCTACTCTTCCTTCCTGCAGCAGGTCGCCGACCCCGCAGTTGATCAGGAAATTGGCCTGGCTGGTGTAGCCCAGCACCTCCAGCCCGGCATCGAAACCGGCCTCCGCCACGGCGGTGAAGTCGACATGGGTGGTGATGTCGGAGAGGCCGGGAAACCACAGCGGATCGTCATGCACGCAATGCCGGTAGTGGCAGCGCAGCGAGCTGCCGTCGCGTTCCGGGTGATACAGCTCGTGGCGCGGCAGGCCGTAGTCGATCAGCAGCATCGCACCCTGTTCCAGCCGCCGCGCCAGTTCGGCTACCCATGAGCGGGCGGCGAGGCTGATCTCGCCGCGATAGGGTGCGGTCACCGGCAGCGCTTGCGCCGCTTCGAGCAGGGCGCCGGTGGCAGGCCGTTCGGCGAAGACGAGTCGATCGCCGGCGAGCGCCACGCCGCGTTCCAGCACGCACGGCTCTGGGCCGTCGCCGTCGTCATCCCAGCGCAGGGCATGGGTCGGCATTGCGTCGAGCACTTCGTTGCCGATCAGGCAGCCGGAAAAGCGTTGCGGCAGTTCGTCGAGCCATTCGACGCGATTCGAAAATTCCGGCGCCAGTTCGGCCAGCGTCGCCTGCTGCCGCGCGCGCAACTCGCCGGACAGTTCCAGTATCCGGTAGCGCTCGGGCGCGCAGCCGAGCGCGGCCAGCGCCGGCAGCAGGTCCGCCGCGAGCCGTCCGCTGCCGGCGCCGGCCTCGATCACGAGCGGGCTGGAGGCGGCCAGCACTTGTGCCACCTGCCGCGCCAGCGTCCGGCCGAAGAGCGGCGTCAGTTCAGGCGCGGTGAGAAAGTCTCCGTCGACGCCGAACTTGCGCGAGCCGCCCGAGTAATAGCCGAGGCCCGGCGCATACAGCGCCAGCTCCATGTAGCGGGCGAAGGAAATCCAGCCGCCGCCAGCCCCGATCTCGGCCGCGACGAGGCGGCTCAGCGCCTCGCTGGCGGCGCGGGCGTCCGCCGACGGGGCGGGCAATTCGGCTTGCTGCAGGTTCACGGCTTTAACGTGAAACAACTCGTTCGGAGCGGCGGGTGATAGCCGGGCGAAGCGAGCAAATCATCCGGAGTGGCTTTGCCCGCGTCGTTTGCGGGCTTAGCCCACTCCGCAGGGGCATCATCAGTAGCCTCCCCGAGAAGGGACGGGAGGGGCGGGTGTTCAATTTGCCTTTCGCGTGTTTCATCTTCCGTGGGTGGTGCTCGGTGCCATGAGCGTTAGGGTGCCCTCGACGAGTTCCGCGATCTGCAATGCGTCCTCCGTTCCCTGTTCGCGCAGCCCGGCCACCACGCCGGCGCGATTGGCGGCCGGCTGGTTTTGGCTGACCTTCCACTTGCCCTTGAGCTCGCTGATGACGATCTCGATGCCGACGATGGCCGCGAGCATCTTGTCGATATAGTCGGGCGGCGCTTCGTCGATTTCCCAGGGCTCGGCAAAGCCTTCCTCATGGTGGGTGACCAGCATTTCGAGCTGCTGGCGCAGCCAGAACGGATCGTCGATTGCGCGCAGCCTGCCGCGCGCATGCACCACGACATAGTTCCAGGTCGGCACCGCCTTGCCGTGTTCGCGCTTGGTCTCGTACCAGGAAGGCGTCACATACGTCTGCGGGCCGTGGAAGATCACCAGCACGTCGCTGTCCGCGGCCTTTTGCCACAAGGGATTGGCACGCGCGACGTGGCCCTGCAAGGCGCCGAAGGCGCCGATCTCGGGCTCCAGATGCAGCGGCAGATGATTCGCCGTCAGGCCCTCGTCGCCCTGCGTGACCAGCGTGGCGAAGGGATACTCGGCCATCAGCGCGCGCAGCACCTCGCTGCGGTTTTCCTCGAATTGGGCGGGAAGATACATTCGGCCGTTTCCGTTCAGATCACTACGCCGCTCTTTTCGCCGATCTCATACACGATGTGGGCGCGCCCGACCAGCAGCGTGTCGAGCGTGCCGATCTGCTTCACGTCCTTGTTGGTGTAGGGCAGCTTGTGCAGGACATAACGCAGCGCGTTGAGCCGTGCGCGCTTCTTGCAGTCGGACTTGATCACGGTCCATGGCGCGTCGGCGGTGTCGGTGTGGAAGAACATCGCTTCCTTGGCCTTGGTGTAGTCGTCCCATTTGTCGAGCGAGGCGAGGTCGATCGGCGACAGTTTCCACTGCTTGAGCGGATGCGTTTCGCGTTCCTGGAACCGGCGGCGCTGTTCCTCGCGCGACACCGAGAACCAGAACTTGATCAGATGCACGCCGCTCCTGACCAGGGTGCGCTCGAACTCGGGTGTCTGGCGCATGAACTCCTCGTACTCTTCCGGGGTGCAGAAACTCATCACGCGCTCGACGCCGGCGCGGTTGTACCAGGAGCGGTCGAACAGCGCGATCTCGCCGGCGGTCGGCAGGTGCTGCACGTAACGCTGGAAGTACCACTGGCCGCGTTCCACGTCGGAAGGCTTTTCCAGGGCGACGACGCTGGCGCCGCGCGGATTCAGATGCTCCATGAAGCGCTTGATGGTACCGCCCTTGCCCGCCGCGTCGCGGCCCTCGAACAGGATCACCACCTTCTGCCCGGTCTCCTTGACCCAGGCCTGCAGCTTGAGCAGCTCGACCTGCACATGGTATTTCTGCCGTTCGTAATTGCGCCGCGTCATCAGGTGCAGGTAGGGGTAGCCGCCTTCGCGCCAGTTGGGCGCCAGCTCATCGTCGGGGTGTTCGCTGGCGGCCTTTTCGCGCTGCAGCAGGGCTTGCTTGATCGCCTCGATGTCGTCGGGCGAGGCGCCCTCGACCACGGCCTTGAGGCCTTTCGCCAGCTTGGCGCCTTCGCCCTTCTTGGCATGGGCGACGATGTCGCGCACCGCCTCGATCTTCGAATCGTGGGCGGCGTCCGAGCGGTCCTTGACCACGAAGCTGGCGATGCCCTTCGGCGTCCTGGAGGGCGTCACGTCGCCGGATGCGGGCCGCCGCGGACGCGGGGTCGCCGGCTTGTTTCTGGCGGCAGGCTTCACGGCAGGCTTGGCGGCAGTTTTGGCCACCGCACCGGCCGGGGCCTCGCCCGCTGCCTTGTCCGGCGCGGCAGAAACCTGCTTCGCTGTCGTCGCTTTAGCTGCCATTCAATTCTCCTTGGTACTCTCCAGCAATTCGTGAATCTCCAGCCAGCGTGATTCTGCCGTCTCGATATTCTGCGTCAATAAGCCCTGCCGCAGGGTGAGTTCTTCCAGCAAACGGGTTTCCGGGCTGGCGTAAAGCGACGGGTCGGCGAGCCGGGTTTCCAGCAGCTTGAGTTCGCCCTGCCATTCGGCGAGCTGCTGTTCGAGTTTTTCGGATTCCTTGAGCAATGGCCGCCGTGTTGTCAGCGTCGACTCCTTGAATGCGGCCGCTGCCGGCTTTTCGTTTGCCGTGCCCGTGCCGGCGCTGCGCGATGAGCCGTCGCTCCTGGCGCTGCGCTTCTCCGCCGCGCGATCCTGCGCCAGCCATTCGGCATAGTCGTCGAGGTCGCCGTCGAAGGGTGTCACCTTGCCGTCGGCCACCAGCCAGAGCTCATCGCAGGTGGCGCGCAGGAGATGCCGGTCGTGCGACACCAGCACCATGCCGGCCTCGGTTTCCTGCAGGGCGATGGTCAAGGCCTCGCGCATTTCGAGGTCGAGGTGGTTGGTCGGCTCGTCCATCAACAGCAGGTTGGGCGCGGTTCGGATCATCAGCGCCAGCGCCAGGCGGGTTTTCTCGCCGCCGGAGAAACGGCCGCAGGGCGCGTCCACCATGTCGCCGCGAAAATCGAAGCCGCCGAGATAGTTGCGCAAATCCTGTTCGCGGGTGCGCGGCTCGAGCTTGATCATGTGCCACAGCGGCGATTCGGCCGGGCGCAGTTGTTCCAGCTGGTGCTGGGCGAAGTAGCCGAGCTTGAGGTTGCGGCCCGCTTCGCGCACGCCAGCCAGCGGTTGCAGCTCGCCGGCGAGCAGCTTCATCAGCGTCGACTTGCCGGCGCCGTTGCGGCCGAGCAGGCCGATGCGGCTGTCGGGGCGCAGGGTGAAGCGGAGCTTGTCGAATATCGCCGTGTCACCGTAGCCGACTTTTGCGTCATCCACCAGCAGCAGCGGGTCGGAAAATCCGGTCGGTTCGGGAAAGCTGAAGCTGAAGGGCGTGTCGATGTGGGCGGCGACGATGTCGCCCATCTTCGCCAGCATCTTGATCCGGCTTTGCGCCTGGCGCGCTTTCGAAGCCTTGGCGCGGAAGCGGTCGATGTAGCTTTGCAGGTGCGCCGCCTCGCGTTTCTGTTTCGCCGCCAGCGCCAGGTCGTTGGCCAGGCGCTCGGCGCGGGCGCGTTCGCAGGCCGAGTAGTTGCCGGTGAACAGCTGCATCTTGCCGGCCTCGATGGCGAGGATGTGGCTGGTGACGACGTCGAGGAAATCGCGGTCGTGCGAAATCAGGATCAGCGTGCCGGGATAGCCCTTGAGCCAGGCTTCGAGCCAGATGATCGCGTCGAGGTCGAGGTGGTTGGTCGGCTCGTCGAGCAGCAGCAGGTCGGAGCGGCACATCAGGGCGCGGGCGAGGTTGAGGCGCACGCGCCAGCCGCCGGAGAATTCCGCCACCGGGCGCTGGAAATCGGCGTCGGAAAATCCGAGGCCATGCATCAGCGCGGCGGCCCGGGCTGGCGCGGCATAGCCGTCGATCTCGCCGAGGCGCGAGTGCAGCAGGCCGATCTGCTCGCCGGCGTGGTGGTCGTCGTGATGGTCTTCCGCCGCCGCGAGGTCGCGTTCGATCTGGCGCAGTTCGGTGTCGCCGTCGAGCACGAAATCGAGCGCCGCATCGGGCAGCGCCGGCGTGTCCTGCGCGACGTGGGCCAGCACCCAACCGGGCGGGCGTTCGAGGTCGCCGCGATCGGCGTGCAGCTCGCCGCGCAGCAAGCCGAGGAAGGAGGACTTGCCGCAGCCGTTGGCGCCGATCAGGCCGATCTTCCAGCCCGGATGCAGTTGCAGCGAAGCGCCGGTGACCAGCGCCTCGCCGTTGCGGGAAAAACCCAGATCGCGTAGAAGAATCATAGAAGTCTTATCGGTGAGGCGTTTTCGTGGCGATAGCCGGTGCGGCCCTCGTAACAGGCGGCGATGCGCGCCATGTCGGCATCTTCGTCGCCGGTCAGTGCGATGGTCGACAGCAGGCCGACCTCGCGCTTGCCGTAATCGACCACGGCCATGATGACCGGCACGCCGGCGGCCATGGCGATGCGGTAGAAGCCGGATTTCCAGCCGGCCTGCAGGCGGCGCGTGCCTTCGGTGGCGATGATCAGGTGGAAGTTGTCGCGGCGGCGGAATTCATCGGCGACGCGCTCGACGAAGCCGGTGCGCTCGCGCCGGTTAACCGCGACGCCGCCCAGGGCGCGCATCACCGGGCCGAGCGGACCGCGAAACAGGGTGTCCTTGGCCACCCATTGCGCGCCATAGGGCAGCGCGGCGAGTGCCAGCAGCGTCACCGGAAAATCCCAGTTCGAGGTGTGCGGATAGGCGATCACCACGGCTTTCGCCGGCCGTTGCGGCAGGTCGATCAGCTTCCAGCCCAGCAGTTTGAGCATGAAGCGGGCAGGGCCGCGCAGCAGCTTCATTTGGGATGCGCCGCCAGCCGGAAACGCTTGCGCCCCGGCAGCCGATAGGTCTCGAAGTCGTTGCGATCGAGCGTCCACACCGTGTGAATGCCGGTGGTCATGGCCGCCACCACCAGCGAGGCATCGGCCAGATCCATCGGCCGGTCGGCGTACTTCTCGATCCAGTCGATGGCGCGCACCAGTTCGTCGCGACCCAGCGGCAGCAGCTCCAGGCCGCCCTTTTCTATCCAGCGATACAGCGGCAAGGTAGCGGAGACCGAAGGCGCCAGGTGCGAGAACTCGGTGAGTACCGCCCAAGTCGTGACCAGCCGGCCGCGATAGGCTTCGAGAAAGATTTTGCAGTCGAGATGGGCGTTGTCGCGCTTGTCCGCCAGCGCGACCAGCGGACCGGTGTCGACCAGGATCGAATTCACCGCGCGTGCTTCTTGCGGATGGCTTTGGCCACGCGTTCCTTGACGCCGCCCGTCTGCGGCTTGCCGGCGCCCTTGCTGGACAGGCAGCCGATGAAGCCGGCTTCCTGCGCCAGCTCATAAGGCGTGCGCTCGGTGTCGGTGCCCGTAAAGCGCTGCTCCAGCAGTTCGACGATGACTTCAGACTTGGTGCGCTTCGTTTCGACGCAATACGTCGCCAGCGCTTGTTCAACGCGGAGGGGAAGGCGAACGGTGGTGGTCATGATGGGGTTCCTGAAAGGGCGCTGTATTAACTGTAATACAAGCCGCGCCTTGCCGCAAGTGGGCGATTCAATTCATTCTCCGCAGATTACGCAGACTTTCACAGGCGAATATCATTGATTCCATCTGCGCAATCTGCGGATCAAAGCCTTCCTGCCTTCAACCCAAGCCCTGGCTGGCAAGATATTCCTCATAGCTGCCGCGATAGTCGACGATGGTCCGGTCCGGCTTGATGTCGATGATGCGCGTCGCCAGCGACGACACGAATTCGCGGTCGTGCGAGACGAAAATCAGGGTGCCGGTATATTTCTCCAGCGCGCTGTTGAGCGATTCGATGGATTCCATGTCGAGGTGGTTGGTCGGTTCGTCCATCAGCAGCACGTTGTTCCGCAGCAGCATCAGCTTGCCGAACAGCATGCGGCCCTGCTCGCCGCCGGAAATCACGTTCACCGGCTTCTTCGCTTCGTCGCCGGAGAACAGCAGTCGGCCCAGCGTGCCGCGCACCAGGGTTTCGACATCGCCGCCTTCATAGCCGCCTTCGCGCACCCATTGCACGATCCATTCGGTGAGCGGCGTGTTCGAGGCGAAGTCGGCGGCGTGATCCTGCGCGAAGACGCCGGGGCGGGCCTTCTCGGCCCACTTCACATGCCCGCCCAGCGGCGCGAGGCCACCCAGCTTTTCGCCGGCCAGCAGGCGCAGCAGTGTGGTCTTGCCGACGCCGTTTTCGCCGATGATGGCGACCTTGTCGCCGGCTTCGATGCTCATCGACAGCGACTTGATGATCGGCACCTTCGGCTCGTAAGCGAAGCCGAGGTTCTCGATTTCGCAGGCGAGGCGGTGCAGCTTTTCCTTGTCGTCGTAGTCGAAGCGGATCCACGGATACTGGCGCGACGAGGGCTTGATGTCTTCCGGCTTGATCTTCTCGATCAGCTTGAGGCGGCTGGTGGCCTGGCGCGCCTTCGACTTGTTGGCCGAGAAGCGGCGCACGAAGCCCTGCAAATCGGCGACGCGTTCCTTGGCCTTGGCGTTGGCCGACACCTGGCGTTCGCGGGCGACGGTCGAGGCTTCCATGAAGTCGTCGTAATTGCCACCGTAGACCTTGATCGTGCCGTAGTCCAGGTCGGCCATGTGGGTACAGACCTGGTTCAGGAAATGGCGGTCGTGCGAGATGATGATCATGGTGCTCTCGCGCTCGTTGAGGATGTCCTCCAGCCAGCGGATGGTGTCGATGTCGAGGTTGTTGGTCGGTTCGTCGAGCAGCAGGATGTCCGGGTTGGCGAACAGCGCCTGCACCAGCAGCACGCGCAGCTTCCAGCCCGGCGCCACTTCGCTCATCGGCCCGTTGTGCTTTTCGATCGGGATGCCGGCGCCCAGCAGCAGCTCGCCGGCGCGCGACTCGGCGGTGTAGCCGTCGTACTCGGCGAAATGCGATTCGAGTTCCGCCGCGCGCATGTAGTCGTCTTCCGTCGCGTCCGGATTGGCGTAGATCGCGTCGCGCTCGGACATGCAGGCCCACATTTCGGCGTGGCCCATCATTACCACGTCGAGCACGCGCACGTTCTCGTAGCCGAATTGGTCCTGCTTCAGGTAGGCCATGCGCTCGCCGGGATCGAGCGAGACATTGCCGGCCGAGGCTTCCAGCACGCCGGCGAGGATCTTCATGAACGTGGTCTTGCCCGAACCGTTGGCGCCGATCAGGCCGTAGCGGTTGCCTTCGCCGAACTTGACCGAGACGTTTTCAAAGAGCGGCTTGGCGCCGAACTGGATGGTGACATTTGATGCGACAAGCATGGGAGCAAAACCGGAAATGAGTTCAGTGAGGGTTGGCGCAGGCCTCGGCGTCGAGCGCAGCAGCCGGAACCAAAGGGCGCCGGGGAATTCGGCGAGGGCCGTATTCTACTTGGTGTGCTGGCGGAAGTCGGGCGAAGCGGTATTCACCCAACGGCGCCCGCGATGCGGCGCGCGACCGGTAATCGGCCTGTTTGATGCCGCCTGCCGGCAGTTTTCCGGCAACGTGCGCCCCGCCGGCAGCCGGTTCCGCTGGCTTTCAACTCCCCCTTGCACTCGCACCCGATTTGTGGAATCATTGCGCAACCAATTGTTGGACGTCCAGCAGTTTGTGAAACAGGCGAAGGCGCCGGAGGGAACATTATGAAGACTATGCTCAGGCTTTCGGTCAACGGAAAGCCGCGTGAAGACGCCGTGGCGGAAAATGCCCTGC
Source organism: Sulfuritalea sp. (assembly GCA_030247575.1). Taxonomy (GTDB): domain Bacteria; phylum Pseudomonadota; class Gammaproteobacteria; order Burkholderiales; family Rhodocyclaceae; genus Sulfuritalea. The sequence continues at coordinate 229,702 of JAOTRV010000002.1, read as the reverse complement.
TGATCGACTATTTGCGCGATGCGCTGGCGCTGACCGGCACCAAGCAGGGCTGCGACGGCGGCGAATGCGGTGCCTGCACCGTGCTGGTCGACGGCCAGCCGCGGCTGGCCTGCAGCACGCTGGCGCACAGCGTCGCCGGCCGCGAGGTCGAAACCGTCGAAAGCCTCAGTCAGGAAGGCAACATTTCCCGACTGCAGCGCTCCTTCCACGAAAATCTCGGTGCCCAGTGCGGGTTCTGCACGCCGGGCATGATCATGGCCGCCGAAGCCCTGTTGCGCGTCAATCCGAAACCCGACCGGGACCAGATCCGCGCCGCGCTGGCCGGCAATCTGTGCCGCTGCACCGGCTACGTCAAGATCGTCGATTCGGTCGAGGCCGCCTGCGGCAGGGAGCATGCGCTATGAACGCACCCGATCGCAAGGTCAAGCTGACGCCGACGACCAAGTCGGATCGCGGCGTCGGCGCGCGCATGCCGCTGGTCGACGGCATCGAAAAGGTCACCGGCACGGCGCGCTACACAGCCGACCTGCCGGCCAACGGCGCCTTGGTCGGCAAGATCCTGCGCAGCACCTACGCTCACGCTGAACTGCTCGAAGTGGACATCAGCGAAGCGCTGAAAGTCCCGGGAGTCCGCGCCGTCGTGACCGGAAGCGATTGCGACGTACCCTACGGCGTAATCCCGATTGCGCAGAATGAATTTCCGCTGGCGCGAGGCCGCATCCGCTACATCGGCGAACCGGTCGCGGCTGTCGCCGCGGTCGACGAGGCCACGGCGAATCTGGCGCTCTCCCGAATCCGCCTGCGCGTGCGCGAACTTCCGGCCTACTTCAAGGCGACGGACGCGCGAGTCGCCGACGCCGTGCTGTTGCACGAGAACAAGGCGGGCAACATCGAGCGCGCAGTGCATAACGAATTCGGCGACACCGCGGCGGGATTCGCCGCCGCCGACCTGATCCGCGAGGAAAGCTACGAATGCGCCGAGGTCCATCACGCGATGATGGAGCCGAACGCGGCAATCGCCTCCTACGATCCCGAGCGCGGCCACCTGACGCTATGGTCGGTGACGCAGGTGCCCTACTACGTGCATCTGACCGTGGCGCAATGCCTGAAGATGGAAGCGGCGCACATCCGCGTCATCAAGCCCTTCGTCGGCGGCGGCTTCGGCCACCGCGTCGAGCCGCTGAATTTCGAAGTCATCGTCTCGCTGCTGGCGCGCGCCGCGCGCGGCACCGTGCGCCTGCTGATGACACGCGAAGAGGCGTTCCTGACGCACCGCGGCCGGCCCGAGACGCAAATCCGCATCAAGCTCGGCCTGAAACGGGACGGCCGCATGACCGCCTGCGAGGCCGAAGTGGTCCAGCGCGGCGGCGCCTATGGCGGCTACGGTCTGGTGACGATCCTGTATTCCGGCGCGCTGCTCAACGGCCTCTACGATCTGCCGGCGGTGAAATACGACGGCTACCGCGTGTATTCCAACACCCCGCCCTGCGGGGCGATGCGCGGCCACGGCACCGTCAATATCCGCTTCGCCTTCGAGTCGCTGCTCGACACGATGGCGGCGGAACTCGGCATCGACCCGATCGCGATCCGCCGCAAGAACCTGCTGCAGGCGCCGACCGAGACGATCAACGGCCTCAAGGTGATGTCCTACGGTCTCGGCGACTGTCTCGACTGGGTCGAACGCGCCAGCGGCTGGAAGGAGCGCAAGGGCAAGCTGGGCCGGCAGGGCAATATCGGCAAGGGTCTGGGCATGGCCTGCTCGCATTTCGTCAGCGGTTCCGCCAAGCCCGTGCATTTCACCGGTCAGCCCCATGCGACGATTGCCCTGCGCCTGGATTTCGACGGCGGCATCACGATTTTGACCGGCGCCGCCGACATCGGCCAGGGCTCATCGACCATCATCACGCAGATCGTCACCGAAGTGCTCGGAGTCGATCACCGCCGCCTGCGGCTGATCGCCAACGATTCGGCTATCACGCCGAAGGACAACGGCTCGTATTCCTCGCGCGTCACCTTCATGGTCGGCAACGCCGCGGCCGACGCCGCGCAGAATTTGAAGACGCTGCTGGTGGCCGCCGCCGCGCGCCGCCTGAAGGTCACCGAAGCCGAGGTCGAATGGTATGGCGAAGGCGCGGCCATCGCCGCCGATCCCGACCAGCAGGTTGCCTTCGAGGACATCGCCGAGGAAGCGCTGGTCGGCGTCGGCATGCTGACCGTGAATGGCACCTTCACCTGCCCCATTGAATTCCAGGGCGGCAAGCAGCGCGGGGGCGCGGTGGGTTCGACCATGGGCTTCTCGTATGCGGCGCAGGCCATCGAGGTCAGCGTCGACCTCGATCTGGGCAAGATCGCGATCGACAAGGTCTGGTGCGCGATCGACTGCGGCTTCGCGATCAACCCGATGTCGGTCGAAGGCCAGGTGCAGGGCGCGATCTGGATGGGAATGGGCCAGGCGATGTCGGAGGAAACGGTGTACGAGAACGGGCGCCACAAAGCGGTGAATTTCATGGATTACGGCGTGCCGACCATCATCGATTCGCCCGACATCGAGGTGCACATCGTCGAGAGCATGGACCCGAACGGCCCCTTCGGCGCCAAGGAGGCCAGCGAAGGGCCGCTGTCCGGCTTCATGTCGGCCCTGGCGGCGGCGGTCGAGGAGGCCACCGGCCATCGCTTCAGGATGCTGCCGATCACACCCGAAAAAATCTTCGCCGTGCGGCAGGAACAACTCGCCGCCGCTGCCAACGAGGTAACCAGCCAATGAATGCCCTGCCCGAATTCCACTACCTGCGTCCGGCCACGGCGGCCGATGCGGTGCGCATGCATGCCGCGAGCCCGGCCAGTCATTACATTGCCGGCGGCACCGACCTGATGCCGAATCTCAGGCGCGGCCTGGTCACCATTGGCGCGGCCATCGATCTGGGCGGCGTCAAGGAGCTCGGCGAGATAGTCGAGCAAGGCAACACCCTGCGCATCGGCAGCGGCGTCAGCCTGGCGCAAATCGCCGCGCATCCCGTGGTGCAGGCGCGCCTGCCCGCCGTGGCGCAAGCCGCGCTCGGCGTCGCCGGGCCGACGCACCGCGCCGCCGCGACGCTGGGCGGCAACCTGTGCCTCGACACCCGCTGCAACTACTACAACCAGAGCGAAGCCTGGCGCGCGGGCAACAACTACTGCATGAAGCGCGATGGCGAAGGCTGCCGCGTCGCCAAGAAATCCAAGCGCTGCTACGCTGCCTTCAGCGGCGACGTCGCGCCGGCGCTGATCGCGCTGGGGGCGGAGGTGGAAATCCTCGGCACGGAGGGTGTGCGCCGCCAGCCGCTGCTCGAGCTCTATCGCGACGACGGCATGAAATGGCTGACGCTGGCGCCCGGCGAACTGCTGGTGGCGGTGCAGGTGTCGCTCGACGACGCCTGGGTCAGCGCCTACGAAAAGGTCCGCATGCGCGGCGCCATCGATTTCCCGCTGGCCGGCGTCGCCGTCGCGCTGCGGCGCGAGAAAGGCGTGCTGACCGGCTTGCGTATCGCCTGCACCGGCGTCGCCTCGCAGCCGATCGCGATCGACGGCCTCGATGCGGTACTGGGCAGGCCGCTCGATGCAGCCGCGCTGGCAACCATCTCGGAACAGGCCGACCTCGCCAACCGTTCGATGAAGACCACGCTGGTCGACGCACTCTACCGGCGCGGCGTCAGCCTGGTGCTGGCAAAGCGCCTGACGCAGCGCCTCTGGGACGCCGCGGTCTGAGCGTCCCAGCGCCGGCGCCGGCAGGAGTCGACGCCGGCGCTACGGCGATTGCCGGGTTCAGCGCTTGGCGTTGGGGAAAAACAATTGCTCGCCGCCGATCTTGTAATCGGCGATCGCCTTCTGTCCCGCATCGGACACCACCCAGTCGATGAACTTCTGGCCGTCGGCCTGCTTGACGTGCGCGTGCTTCGCCGGATTGACCAGGATCACGCCGTACTGGTTGAACAGTTTCTGGTCGCCTTCGACGACGATGCCCAGATCGCCGCGGTTCTTGAACGACAGCCAGGTGCCGCGGTCGGCGAGGATGTAGGCGTTCATCGAGGCGGCGGTGTTCAGCGCCGGGCCCATGCCGGAACCGGTGTCCCGGTACCAGGGGCCTTTGGCCTTGTCGAGATCGACGCCGGCGGCCTTCCAGTAGCGCAGTTCCGCCGCGTGGGTGCCGCTCTTGTCGCCGCGCGAGACGAAGGACGCTTTCGCGGCTTCGATGCGGCGCAGGCCTTCGAGGATGTCGCGGCCGGCCGCCTTGGCCGGGTCGGCCTTGGGGCCGACCACGACGAAGTCGTTGTACATGACTTCCTGGCGTTTGACGCCGAAACCCTCGTTGATGAATTTTTCCTCGGCCACCTTGTCATGGACGAAAACCACGTCGGCATCGCCGCGCCGCGCCAGGTCGAGCGCCTGACCGGTGCCCAGGGCGACCACGCGCACCTTGATGCCGCTGGCCTTTTCGAAAATCGGCAGAAGGTGGCCGAAGAGGCCCGACTGCTCGGTGGACGTCGTGGATGAGACGGTGATGAAACGTTCCTGGGCGTAACCGGCCGCGGCAGCAAGCATGCTGGCGGCGGTGAAGGCGAAGCAAAGCAGGCGACGTGCGGTCATGGGGATTCCTCCTGTAAGAAGCGTTGCGCCGCGTCGGTCTGCGGCTGGGTGAAAAACTGTCCGACCGGCGTCTGTTCGACGATGCGGCCGCGGTCGATGAAGACGATTTCGTCGGCGATGCGCCTTGCCTGGCCGAGGTTGTGGGTGGTCATCAGGATGCGGGCGCCGGCAGCCGCGATGTCCTTGATGATGCGTTCCACTTCACGGCTGCTGGCGGGGTCGAGGCTGGCGGTCGGCTCGTCGAGGATCAACAATTCCGGTTCGAGCGCCCAGGCGCGGGCGAGCGCCACGCGCTGCTGCTCGCCCCCGGACAATAGTCGCGCCGGACGTGTTGCCAGTGCTTCCAGTCCGACGCGGGCCAGAGCCTGCCGCGCGCGCATTTCGCATTCGGTCGCCGCGCAGCCCCGGAGCTTGAGGCCGTACATCACGTTGGCCAGTGCCGTGGTGCGCAGCATGATCGGGCGCTGGAAGACCATGGCCTGGGATAGCGGCTGCGGCCAACCCAGGCTGCCGCTCGTGGGATGCAGCAGGCCGTGGATCAGTCGCAGCAGGGTGCTCTTGCCGGCGCCGTTGGGGCCGAGCACGACGGTGTGCTGCGCGGCGAGTGGCAGCGACACGTCGTCGATGATGCGCGTGTTGCCCTCGGTCAGGCCGAGACCTTCGATGGTGAGCCAGGCGGCCCTCACCCCCAGTGCCTTTCGGCCCAGCCGCGCACGGCATACGCCACGGCATTGATGACCAGCACCACGGTGATCAGGATGAAGCCGAGCGCCAGTGCCAGAGGCAGGTCGCCCTTGCTGGTTTCCAGCGCGATGGTGGTGGTCATGACGCGGGTCACGCCATCGATGTTGCCGCCGACGATCATCACCGCGCCGACTTCGGCGATGGCACGTCCGAATCCGGCCAGCGCCGAAGTCGACAGCGAAAAGCGGCCGTCCCAGAGCAGGGTGGCGGCGGCGCGGGTGCGGCTGGCACCCAGCGAACGCAATTGTTCGCGGTATTCGGTCCATTCATCGGCAATCACCTGCCGCGTCAGTGCGGCGACGATGGGCGTCACCAGTACCGCCTGCGCGATCACCATCGCGGCCGGCGTGAATAGCAGGCCGAACTGACCGAGCGGCCCGGCGCGCGACAGCAGCAGATACACCAGCAGGCCCACCACCACCGGCGGCAGGCCCATGAGTCCGTTGAACAGCACGATCAGCGGGCGCCGTCCCGGAAAGCGGCCGACCGCGAGCAGGGCGCCGATCGGCATGCCCACGACACAGGCGATCAGCGTGGCGGTGAGGCTGACGCGCAGGCTGAGCAGGACGATGTCGGCAAGCCGGGCATCGGCGCCGGCGACGAGCTGCCACGCAGTGGCCAGGGTTTCGTTGAGTTCGGGCATTGACGGATGTCAGCTATGCAGCGCACCACATATGAGCCTTGAAGCGTAAGCTATGCAAACTAAGGGGCATATATGTCATCAGCTGCAACAAGTTCCCGCCTGAAACCGTCTTTGCCTCGCCTGCGCTGGGCATGGGATTTCGGACCGCTTCTGGGCGACGTCGATACCAGCCGTCTGCTGGCTTTGCTTACGGCGTTGGCGGCGGAGGGCGCGTTGGGCAATGCCGCGCGACTGGCAGGAATGTCCTATCGCTCGGCGTGGGGGTTGCTGCGCGACTGCGAGCAGTCCCTCGGCGCGGCGCTGGTGGTCATGGAGCGCGGTCGCGGCACCCGTCTGACGGAATTCGGCGAATCATTGGTGCAGCTCGATCAGGCCGCGCATGTCGCGCTCGATGCGGTGCATGCGCCGTGGCAGCGCCGGCTTGAGGAGTTGCTGGCGCCGGTGGTGCGGGCCGTGCCGGAACGCCTGCGGCTGGCGGCAAGCCACGATCTGGCGCTGGCCGATTGGATAGAACACGGCCGCCGCATCACCTTCGATTTGTATTGGCGCGGCAGCGAGGAGGCCCTGGCGAGCCTGGGCCGCGACGAATGCGACGTCGCCGGTTTTCACGTGCCCGAAAGCTGGACCGCGGACCAGCTCGCGAACTGGCTCGGGCGCTGGCTGAAGCCGTCGTTGCATGTCTGCCTGCCGCTGATGCGTCGCTGCCAGGGTCTGATCGTGGCGCGCGGCAATCCGCACCGGCTGCAAACCTTGGCCGATGCGTCGAAGCGCGGGCTGCGAATGGTCAACCGCCAGCGCGGATCGGGCACACGCAGCCTGATCGACCAGTTGCTGGCGGCCAACGGATTGCGGCCGGAGAGCATCGACGGCTACGCCCACGAGGAATTCACCCACGAAGCCATCGCCGCCACCGTCGCCGGCGGCCAGGCAGACGTCGGCTTCGGCATCGAGGCCGCAGCGGCGCGCTATGACCTCGGCTTCGTCCCGCTGATCTGGGAGCGTTACGGCTTCGTCATGCGTACCGCAACCGCCTCCAGTCCGGAAGGCAAGGCTTTGCTGGACCGCCTGCAAGGCAACACCTTCCGCCAGCGCCTGCTCGCGATGCCCGGCTACGCGCCCTTGCCCGTCCACGCGCCCGGCGCGTGGAGCGACTTTCTGTCCTAGTATTCGACCGCGAATTCCGTCGCCTGCCAGATCGCCCGCTTCGCGTCGAGCTCGACGGCGACATCGGCGCCGCCGATCAGCGTATGCTCGATACCGGCGGCTTCGAGTCCGGCGACCAGTTCGCGGCGCGGTTCCTGGCCGGCGCAGATGACGATGGTATCGACCGCGAGCACGCTCGGCTTGCCGTCGATCGCGATGTGCAGCCCGGCGTCGTCGATCTTCAGGTACTCGACGCCGCCCTGCATGTGCACACCGCGCTTCTGCAGCAGCAGGCGGCGCGCCCAGCCGGTGGTCTTGGCCAGGCCGTCGCCGACCTTGCTGGTCTTGCGCTGCAATAGCCAGACCTCGCGCGGAGTGGGCAGCATCTGCGGTGCCGCCAGACCGCCGCGCTTGTCGGTGTATTCGGGGTCGATGCCCCATTCCTTGCGGTAGGTGTCGATCGGGTCCGAATGCCCGGCGTGGGTCAGGTATTCGGCCACGTCGAAGCCGATGCCGCCGGCGCCGATGATGGCGACCTTCCTGCCGGCCTGCTTGCGGCCTTCGATGAGGTCGATGTAGCTGGTGACCTTGGCGTGGTCGATGCCGGGAATCGCCGGGGTGCGCGGCACGATGCCGGTGGCGACGACGACGTGGTCGTAGCCCTGAAAGTCGGCGCTGGCGACACGGCGATTGAGCCGCACATCGACCTTCAGTTCCTTCAAACGGGTGCCGAAATAGCGCAGGGTCTCGCCGAATTCCTCCTTGCCCGGAATGCGCCGCGCCAGGTTGAACTGGCCGCCGATCTCGGCGGCGGAATCGAACAGGCTGACGCGATGGCCGCGTTCGGCAAGTTGCGTTGCGGCGGCCAGGCCGGCGGGGCCGGCGCCGACCACGGCGACCTTCCTGGGGGTCGCGGCGGGCTCCACCGTGACGTCGAGTTCGTGGCAGGCGAAGGGATTGACCAGGCATGAGCACAACTGGCGCGAGAAGATGTGGTCGAGGCAGGCCTGGTTGCAGGCGATGCAGGTGTTGATCGCATCGGCGCGGCCGGCGGCGGCCTTGTTCACGAACTCGGCATCGGCGAGGAAGGGCCGTGCCATCGAGACCATGTCGGCGTCGCCGCGGGCGATGACGTCCTCGGCGACCTGCGGATCGTTGATGCGGTTGGTGGTGATCAGCGGAATCTTTACCTGCCCCATCATGCGCCGCGTGACCCAGGTATAGGCGGCGCGCGGCACGCTGGTCATGATGGTGGGGATGCGCGCCTCGTGCCAGCCGACGCCGGTGTTGATGATCGTGGCGCCGGCCTTTTCGACTTCTCTGGCCATCGCGACGACTTCGTCCCAGGTGCTGCCGCCTTCGACCAGGTCGAGCATCGAGAGGCGGAAGATGATGATGAAATTGGTGCCGACGCGCGCGCGTACGGCGCGGATCACTTCGAGGCCGAAACGCATGCGGTTTTCAAGGCTGCCGCCCCAGCGGTCGTCGCGGTGATTGGTCTGCGGCGCTAGGAATTCGTTGATCAGGTAGCCTTCCGAGCCCATGATCTCGACCCCGTCGTAATTGGCGAACCGGCACATTGCCGCGCACTGCGCATAGTCGGCGATGGTCTTGAGGATTTCTTCCTCGCTGAGCGGATGCGGCGTCGAGGGATTGATCGGCGCCTTGAGCGCCGAGGGCGCCACGGGGCGCTTGGTGTAGGCGTAGCGGCCGGTGTGCAGGATCTGTACGCAGATCTTGCCGCCGTTGGCGTGCACTGCCTCGGTGATGACGCGGTGCTTGGCGGCCTCGACTTCGTTGTCGAGGATCGAGGCGCCTTGCATGACGATGCTGTCCTGGTTGGGGGCGAAGCCGCCGGTGACGATGAGGCCGACGCCGCCCTTGGCGCGCGCGGCATAGAAGGCCGCCATGCGGTCGTGGCTGTTGCCGATGTCTTCCAGGCCGGTGTGCATCGAGCCCATCAGGACGCGGTTCTTCAGGGTGGTGAAGCCGAGGTCCAGCGGGGCCAGCAGGTGCGGATAGGGATTGCTCATGGTGTCTCCTTGGTTGGTCTGCCGCCGGGCTGCCCCAAGGCAGACCCGTCAAAAGCCCGCGAGCGCAGCGAGCCGTGGTCACCCCTTCTCATGGAGAAGGGGCCGGGGGATAAGTCGTTCATTGTTCGAAACTGCGCAGCAGGCCCAAAGCCTCCTCGCACCACTCCAGCCAGCCCTGTTCGAAGCGGATGCCGCTCTTCAGGACCTGGTACTGCAGGGCGCGCTGACGATCCAGCGCGCCGGAAAAATCCCGTGTTTCGATGACGCGATAGCACGTCAGCCGGTTGGCGTGAGCCGCGCGGTGGTGCTCCAGTTCGGGAATCAGGCTTCCGGCGTCACCGAAGGCCGCGCCGCGCAGCTTGACCATGAGGATGTCACGCACACCTTCCGGTTCGGTCGGCTCGGCCAGCCAGCGCGACAATTCGGCGCTTCCTGTCGCGGTGACCGAGTATTCCTTGCGGTCGGGCGCCGTCTCGCCGGCCTGCACTTCGGCGGCCACCCAGTCGGCTTCTTCCATGCGTGACAGCACGCGGTAGATCTGCTGGTGCGTGGCGTGCCAGAAATAGCCGATGGAACGGTCGAAACGGCGCGCCAGTTCGTAACCGGAACTAGGCTTTTCGAGCAGGGAAACCAGCAGGGCGTGGTCGAGCGACATGCCGTACAAGATACTATGCAACGAGTTGCATTGCAACTGGTTGTATAGCGGGTGCGTATCATCGGTGCCGCAACTTACGGCAGACGAAAAAACGCCGACCCCTTTGCGAGGGTCGGCGTTTCATTTGGGGCTACCGGCTTACTTGGCGGCTTTGGCGTCGGCTTACTTGGCGGCTTTGGCGTCGGCTTCGCACTTCTTCATGAAAGCGGCCTTCGCGGCGCCGGCGAGAGGCTTGCCATCCTTGCTGACGGCTTTTTCTGCACAACCCGAGGCCTTGGCAGCGGGTTTGCCAGCATCGGCCGGCTTGCCGGCACCTTGGCATTTCTTCATGAACGCGGCCTTGGCAGCGCCGTGCAGCGCCTTGCCGTCCTTGCCGACCGCCTTGGCTTCGCAGTCATTGGCGGCGGGGGCGGGCTTGGCAGCTTCGGCGGCCTTCGCCGGTTCGGCGGGTTTGGCCGGCGTCGCCGGCTTGGCAGCTTCGGCCGGCTTGGCAGCGGCTGCAGGAGCCGGCTTGGCGGGCTCAGCAGCAAGGGCCACGCTGGCAGCGAACAGAGCGGAAAGGGCAACGGCGATCAGCTTGTGCATTTTGAGTCTCCTTGGTTATGGGCGGCGCAATGCCGTCCTTCTTTAACGCGGCCGGGCTGGCCTAGTTGACGGTGCTGTCGCCGGAATCCGCGCGGAGAGCGGCTTCCTGACGATCAACGAATTCCTGCATGCTGTCGATGCCGCGCAGTTTCAGTACCGTGGCGCGCACGGCGGCTTCGAGCAGTACCGCCAGGTTGCGGCCCGCGGCGACCGGGATCGTGACGCGCCGGATCGGCACGCCGAGGATGGTTTCGGTCTGCGCATCGAGCGGCAGCCGGGCAGCGTCGGGGACGCCGGGCGTCGGCTTCTGCAGATGGACGATGAGCTTGAGGCGCATCTTGCGCCGGCAGGCCGTTTCGCCGAACACGGTGCGGATGTTGAGCAGGCCGAGCCCGCGGACCTCGAGGAAGTCCTTGAGCAGTTCCGGGCAGCGCCCTTCCAGGGTATCCGAGCCGATGCGCGAGACATCGACCACGTCATCGGCGACCAGCCCGTGTCCGCGCGAAATCAGTTCGAGACCGAGTTCGCTCTTGCCGACCCCGGAGTCACCGGTGATCAGCACGCCCATGCCCAGCACATCCATGAAAACGCCGTGCAGGGTGCCGGTTTCGGCCAGTTGCCGCGATACGAAGGCGCGCAGCGTATCGATTACGAATGCCGAGGACAGCGGCGTTTGCAGCAGGGGTGTGCCCGAGGCTTCACAACCCTTGCGCACACCTTCAGCGATCTCCGCGCCATCGGCGACGATGATGGCTGGCGGCCGCGCGCCGTAGATCTCCTGCATGTGATGCGCCACTTTCTCCGGCGAATGGCGATTCGCCCAGGCGACTTCCGGCGCGCCGATGACCTGCAGGCGCTCGGGATGCATCAGGTTGAGGTGGCCGATCAGGTCGGCGGGCGACACCACGTGTTCCGTGGTACAAATCGCGCGCGTCATGGCGCCGCTGACCCAGCTAAGCTGGAGCCGCTCGCGGTTGCGTTCGAAAAGCTGGGAAACGACTAGTTGGCGTGCCAATTGGCGAAGAGGCCATGCAGCGCCGCGGCATCCGGAGCGGCGGCGAGCTGTTCGCGAAAGCTCTTGTCGGAGAATATCTGCGCCAGCTCGGAGAGCAGTTGCAGGTGATGTTCGTTGGCGGCTTCCGGCACCAGCAGGACAAAAATCAGGCCGACCAGCTTGCCGTCGGGCGCGTCGAACTGCACCGGCGACTCGAGGCGGACAAATGCGCCGATCGGGGTCTTGAGACCCTTGATGCGCCCGTGGGGAATCGCGATACCCTGGCCGAGGCCTGTCGAGCCCAGCTTTTCGCGCGCGAACAGCGCATCGTACACGGCGCTGCGCGCCACGCTTTGATGGTTTTCGAAAAGTATCCCCGCCTGCTCGAACACGCGCTTCTTGCTGCTGGCGTCGAGATTGGCCACCACGTTGTCGAGTGGCAGCAGGGCGGCAATGTGATTCATGATGGGAGTGAGCAAGTCTGCAAATGCGCGGAGGTTGCGGCGGCGCGCAGTATAACGCTAACAGGCCGCCGCCGCTCCGGGCTTGCAGATCGCGCCTATTCGGGCTGCGCGCGCTTGTCGTGGTTGTGGCTGGAGACCTTTTCCTTGTGCTTGACCACTTGCCGGTCGAGCTTGTCGGCCACCAGATCGATGGCCGCATAGAGATCCGCGTCGACGGCATCGGCGAAAATGTCCTTGCCCTTGACATGGAGCGTCACTTCCGCCTTCTGCTGCAGTTTGTCAACCGACAGGATGACGTGCGAACTGGTCACTTGATCGAAGTGCCGCAGCACGCGCTCAAGTTTGCCCGTGACGTAGTCACGAATGGCCGGGGTGACTTCAATGTGGTGGCCAGTGATGTTGAGATTCATGATGTCTCCTTGTCAGAACAATTGTCTCAGAGTGATTTCCTGAGGTTGACCGGCGGTATGCCGAGCAGTTCGCGGTACTTCGCTACCGTGCGACGTGCCACGACGATGCCCTGCTCGCCGAGGATTTCCGCTAGTCGGGCGTCCGAGAGCGGCTTCTTGCCGTCCTCGGCGCCGACCAATTGCTTGATCAGCGCCCGAATTGCGGTGGAGGAAGCCGCGCCGCCGGTATCGGTGGCGACGTGGCTGCCAAAAAAGTATTTGAGTTCGTAAATGCCGCGCGGGCTGGCCAGATATTTCTGGGTCGTCACGCGGGAAATCGTCGACTCGTGAAGCTTGACCGTCTCGGCGATCTCGCGCAGCGTCAGCGGCCGCATCGCCACCTCGCCGTGGTCGAAAAAAGCCCGCTGCCGGTCGACGATCGCTTGCGACACGCGCAGGATGGTGTCGAAGCGCTGCTGTACGTTCTTGATCAGCCATTTCGCCTCCTGCAACTGGCTGGCCAGTCCCGCCGAGGAAGCGTTGCCGCCGCGATGGCGATGCAGGATGTCGGCGTAGAGCCGATTGATGCGCAGACGCGGCATCGCCTCGCGGTTGAGGCTGACTGTCCAGCGTCCCTGGGATTTCTTCACCGTCACGTCCGGCACCACGTAGCGCGTGTCGATCGGCGCATACTGTGCGCCGGGCCGCGGATTCAGCGAACGGATCAGGCTTTGCGCGACGCGCAAACCATCGTCGTCGCAGCCGAGGGACTTCTTGATGCGCGCGAAGTCGTGTGCCGCCAGATGATCGAGGTGATTGGCGACGATGTCCAGCGCCAGACTGCGGCTCGCAGAGGCCGGCAGGCACTGCAACTGCAGCGACAAACACTCCTTTGCATTGCGCGCGCCAATACCCGGCGGATCGAAGTTCTGCAAATGGGCCAAGGCGATACCGAGTTCTTCGAGCAGCACCTCCCGTGCTTCGTCGTCCTCGGCGACCAGGAGATCGACCAACTCGTCCAATGGTTGCGTCAAGTAGCCATCTTCACTGAGGGCTTCGATCAAAAAACTTACCAGTGCCCGATCACGATCAGGCAACTGCGTCATTGCCAGTTGAGTTCCAAGATGTTCGCGCAACGAGGTCGAACCCGCCTGCGTCTCGCCGCTGTCGAGGTCGTCGTCGTTGGGATCGCGCTGACCGTGGCTGCCGGAAAAATCCACACCCCAGCCTTCGTCGTCGCTGTTCTTCGATTCCTGACGCTCGTCGCTTTCGCTTGGGGTCGCGGTCTGCGGTGTCGCCAGCGAATCGCCTGCGGAATCAAGGCCGAACACGACCGGCTCGCCCGGCTCGTCCAGTTCCAACAGAGGATTTTCCTGCAATGCCTGATCGATCTCGGCGTTCAACTCCAGCGTCGACAATTGCAGCAACCTGATCGACTGCTGCAACTGAGGCGTCAGCGCCAAGTGCTGCGAAATCCTGAGCTGAAGTCCCTGCCTCATGACATTCATCACATTCTGAAATGCTCGCCGAGATAGACCCGACGCACACTTTCATTATCGACTATCTCCGCCGGCTGTCCAGCGGCAAGAACTTCGCCCGCGTTGATGATCGTGGCGCGATCGCAGATGCCCAGGGTTTCGCGCACGTTGTGATCGGTGATCAGCACGCCGATGCCGCTTTCCTTGAGGTAGCGGATGATCTTCTGGATATCGATCACGGCAATCGGGTCGACCCCGGCAAAGGGTTCGTCGAGCAGGATGAAGCGCGGGCTGGTCGCCAGCGCGCGGGCGATCTCGACGCGGCGGCGTTCGCCGCCGGAGAGCGATGCCGCCAGGCTGTCGCGGATGTGGGTGATGTGCAGTTCCTGCAGCAGGGTTTCTTCGCGCTCGGCCATCACGCCTTCGTCCAGATCCTGCAGTTCCAGCACGGCGCGCACGTTTTCGGCGACCGTGAGCTTGCGGAAAACCGAATTTTCCTGCGGCAAATAGGAAAGGCCCAGTTTGGCGCGCTGGTGGATCGGCATGTGGGTCAGGCGCTGATGCTCGCTGCCGCTTTCGACGCGAATCTCGCCCCCGTCGGCGGCGACCAGGCCGACGATCATGTAGAAGCAGGTCGTCTTGCCGGCGCCATTGGGGCCGAGCAGGCCCACCACTTCACCCGCGCCGACCTCGAAGGAGACATCGGTGACGACTGTCCGCGATTTGTACTTCTTGCGCAGATTGTGCGCCGAAAGCGTGGCGGCCGGCAGATTCACTCTTCTTGCCCGTCCATCGGTTCCTTCAGCAGTCTGCGGATGACGTCGCCGGCAAATCCGCGGCTTTGCAGAAAGCGCGCCTGGCGCGCCCATTCCTTGGGATTGGCCGGCGCGGCGGAAAACTTTCGGCTCCAGGCGGCGCGCGCGCGCTCGATCTCTTCGGGCAGATCGGCCTGCGCCAGTTGCTCCTCGATCAGTTCGGGCGCCACGCCCCGGGTTTTCAGGGTGTGACGCAGGCGCGAGGCACCAAGACGCGAAGCATTGCTGCGCAGGTAACTTTCCGCCGTCCGGTTGTCGGACTGCAGGTGATTGGCCTCCATCTCGGCGAGCACCGCCTCGATTTCCTCCGGCGTGCCGAGACCCGCCAGCTTGCGTGCCAGTTCGGCGCGGGTGTGCTCGCGCCGTGCCAGCAGGCGGATCGCTTGCTGGCGCAGTTCATTCGACATGGTATTGACCGACGCGAGCGCCATTGGAGCCTTTCGACACGCTGTGACCTCCTTGCCTGCGTGCCCGCTGTTCCTTCTGCCTAGCTGCCTTTCGCGGGATCTGCGACATTGAGCGCGGCGACGCCGACGGCCTCGCGCACCCGGTTTTCGATTTCCACGGCGATATCGGCATGCTCGCGCAGGAACTCGCGCGCGTTGTCCTTGCCCTGGCCGATCTTTTCGCCCTTGTAGGCGTACCAGGCGCCGGATTTCTCGACGATCTTGTGCTCGACGCCGAGTTCGACGATTTCGCCCTGGCGCGAGATGCCTTCGCCGTAGAGGATGTCGAAGTGCGCCTCGCGGAAGGGCGGCGCGACCTTGTTCTTGACCACCTTGACCTTGGTTTCGTTGCCGATGACTTCGTCGCCCTTCTTGATCGCGCCGGTGCGGCGGATGTCCATGCGCACCGAGGCGTAGAACTTCAGCGCGTTGCCGCCGGTGGTGGTCTCGGGGTTGCCGAACATGACGCCGATCTTCATGCGGATCTGGTTGATGAAAATCACCAGCGTGTTGGTGCGCTTGATGTTGGCGGTGAGCTTGCGCAGGGCCTGCGACATCAGCCGCGCCTGCAGGCCGGGCAACTGGTCGCCCATTTCGCCCTCGATTTCGGCGCGCGGCGTCAGTGCCGCGACCGAGTCGATCACGATCAGGTCGACGCCACCGGAGCGCACCAGCATGTCGGTGATTTCCAGGCCCTGTTCGCCGGTGTCGGGTTGCGAAATCAGCAGGTCGGGAACATTGACGCCGAGTTTGGCGGCATAGCCGGGGTCGAGCGCGTTTTCCGCATCGATGTAGGCGGCGACGCCGCCGGCCTTCTGGATTTCGGCCACGACATGAAGACACAAGGTGGTCTTGCCGGAGGATTCGGGGCCATACACCTCGACCACCCGGCCGCGCGGCAGGCCGCCTATGCCCAAGGCGATGTCCAGCCCGAGCGAGCCGGTGGACACGGTTTGAATGTCGTCGGTGGCGAGTCCCTCGCCCATTTTCATGATCGAGCCCTTGCCGAACTGCTTTTCGATCTGCGCCAGGGCGGCTTGCAGTGCCTTGCTCTTGTTCTCGTCCATTGAATGCGTTCCTCAGAAATTGTGTGAATTATGTCATGGATGGCACAGTTTTTGCGCTGTCCGGGTTTGGCGCGGGCTTGCTACCTGGCGTCGAGTCGCAGCAGCAGGCCGCGCAAGGCGTGAACCACCGCTTGGCGGCGCACTGCCTCGCGGTCGCCGGCAAAAACCGCGGTTTCCGTTTCTGCCGTTTCGCCGACTCGACACCAGGCAAAGCATACGGTGCCCACTGGCTTACCAGGTGAGCCACCCGTTGGTCCCGCAATGCCGGTAATAGACAATGCAATCAATGCCTTGGAATTTTTCAGCGCACCTTCGGCCATTGCCGCCGCTGTTTCGGGGCTCACCGCACCGTGGTTGTTGATGGTTTCTTCGCGAACGCCGAGCAGTTCCGTCTTGGCTTCATTCGAGTAAGTGACGAAACCGCGTTCGAACCACTCCGAACTTCCACCCGTGTGAGTGATCACTTGCGCCACCCAGCCTCCGGTACAGGATTCGGCCGTGGCAAGCAGGAGTCGGCGCTGACGACACGCCGAACCCACCGACTCGGACAGGGCAACGAGGTCGGCGTCCATCAGAAGGGCAGAAAAGCCTTGAAAACGGCGATGGTCAGCACCGTGTAGCCCGCGGCGATCACATCGTCCATCATCACGCCGAAGCCGTTCTTGATTTGCGTGTCGAAGAACCGGGCCGGCTCGGGCTTGACGATGTCGTAGAAGCGGAACCAGAGGAAGGCCGCGAGCTGCCAGAGCAGTTCGGGTGGCGTCAGCATCAGCACTGCCCAGAAAGGGACGATTTCATCCCAGACGATGGCGCCGTGATCGACCACTCCGAGCGCTCGCCCGGTGATCTGGCAGGCCGATACACCGACGGCGAAGGCCAGCAGGAGGAAGATCGCCAGCCCCAGATCGCTCTCCAGATACATGCGCAGCAGCGGATAGGTAAGCCATGCGAAGGCCGTGCCGGCGGTACCCGGCGCGAACCGGGAAAGTCCGCTGCCCATGCCGCAGGCGATGAAATGCGCGGGGTGATGGAACAGGAACTTGACGGGCGGCGGAGGCAGCTTGGCCATCAGAGAAAATGGTCGTAGCCGCGGCAAGCAGGCGTGATGATGCTGCCGCTGTCGTCGCGCAGGACGAGTTCGCCGGGCGGGCCGGCGACGATTTCGCCGATGCGGGTCAGCGGCAGTTGGAGCTTGCCGGCCAAGGCAGCAATGTCGCTGTCGGACCCTGCGGCGGCGGTGAACAGCAGTTCGTAGTCGTCGCCGCCGGCCAGGACGCAATCGCGTTCCAGTCCGGCCACGGGCAGGTTCGGGATCTGCAGCCGCGCGCCGAGTTTCGACTGTTCGAGGACATGCCCGAGATCGGCCAGCAGCCCGTCCGAAACATCGATCGCGACGCTGGCGATTCCGCGCAGCGCGAGGCCAAGTGAGATCCTCGGCTGCGGCCGGTGCAGCGCGGCGAGGCATTCGCCGAGTTGGGGTTCGGCGAGCGTGGTGCGGCCTTGCAGGTGAGCCAGGCCCAGCGCCGCGCGCCCGGGTTTGCCGGAAATCCAGATCGAATCGCCGGCCTTCGCGCCGTCGCGGCGCAACGCCTGTCCGGCGGGAACTTCGCCGATAATCGTGACGCAGAAGGCGCGCGGGCCGCGCGTCGTGTCGCCACCGATCAGGTCGACGCCGTGGCTGTCGGCGCAGGCGAAGAAGCCGCGCGCGAAGGCCTCGATCCAGTCAACAGTAGACGCTGGCAGCACGGCGGCCAGCAAGGCCCAGCGCGGCTGCGCGCCCATCGCGGCCATGTCCGAGATATTCACGGCGAGTGTCTTCCAGCCCAGCGCTTCCGGGTCGGCATCGGCCAGGAAATGGGTGCCTTCGACCAGCAGGTCGGTGGAGATCACCAGCTCCTTGCCGGGTGTCGGCGCGATCAGCGCGCCATCGTCGCCGACGCCGAGAACTGTGTGGGAGGTGCCGCGCGTGAAAAAGCGCGCGATGAGCTCGAATTCCGACGGCACCTCTCAGGGCTTTCTCGTCTCCGTCGCCCGCAGCGTCGCCGCGAGCTTGTCCAGCACGCCATTGACGAAGCGGTGGCCGTCGGTGCCGCCGAAAGTCTTCGCCAGTTCGATGGCCTCGTTGATGATGACGCGGTAGGGCGTTTCGGGGTGGAGCTTGAGTTCGCAGGCACCCAGCAAAAGGATGCAGCGCTCGATGGGCGAGACCTCGCTCCAGTCGCGGTCGATGTAGGGCGCGAGATCAAGCTTGAGCGCTTCCACGTTTTGCCGCGTCTCGGCCAGCAGGGTGCTGTAGAGCGCGTTGTCGGCCTTGTCGAAGCCGGCCACGCCTTCCGCCTGCACCTGGATCGCCGCCTCATCCTGGTCGCCGACCTGCCACTGATAGAGCCCTTGGACGATGAATTCGCGGGCGCGCCGACGCGGGGATTTGCCGCCATTCATTACTTGACGGCTTTCAGCAAGTTCGCCATTTCGACGGCCGCCTGGGCCGCTTCGGCGCCCTTTTGCAGCATGCGCACCAGCGCCTGGTCGTCGTTTTCGGTGGTCAGGACCGCGTTGGCGATCGGGATGCCGGTATTGAGTTGCACGTCGGTGATGCCGCGCGCAGATTCGTTGGAGACCACCTCGAAATGATAAGTCTCGCCGCGGATCACGGCGCCGAGCGCCACCAGCGCATCGAAGCGGCCGCTTTGCGCCATGGTCTGCAGCGTCAGGGGCAGTTCCAGCGCGCCGGGCACGGTGGCGAAGGTGATATCGGCCCCGGCCACGCCGAGGCGTTCCAGTTCGGTCAGGCAACCCGAGCGCAGGCCTTCGCCGATGTCCTCGTTGAAGCGGCTCTGGGCGATGCCGATGCGCAGGCCGCGCCCGGCCAGATCGGGCTCGATTTCGTTCATGCTCATGCCGTTCTTTCTCCCGACGGAGTGAAATAGCCGGTGACTTCGAGACCGAAGCCGGCCATGCTCGGCATCTTTCTCGGGCTGGACATCAGGCGCATCTTGCCGACGCCGACTTCACGCAGGATCTGCGCGCCGATGCCGTAGATCCGCGGATCCCAAGTGTAGGCCGGGCGCTCCGTACGCTCGCTCTTGAGCGCCGCCAGCAAGGCGTTGCCGGATTCCGCGCGATGCAGCATCACCAGCACCCCTCGCCCTTCCTCGACAATCTTGCGCAGCGCAAAGTCCACGCTGTAGGTATGCCCGCGACTTTCATGATCGAGGAAGTCGAGCACGCAGACCGCTTCATGCACGCGCACCAGGGTTTCCTCCCCGGCCTTGATCTCGCCGCAGGACAGCGCCAGATGCACGTCTCCGCTCGAACGGTCGGCGAAGGCGCGCAGCCGGAAATGCCCTTGCGCACATTCGACGTCCTTGTCGGCGACGCATTCGATCAGCTTTTCTGTTTCCGAACGATGCTGGATCAGGTCGCGGATGGTGCCGATCTTGAGCTTGTGCTCGGCGGCGAATTCGAGCAGGTCCGGCAGGCGCGCCATGGTGCCGTCGTCCTTGAGGATCTCGCAGATCACCGCGGCGGGTTCGCAGCCGGCGAGATGGGCGAAGTCGCAGCCGGCTTCGGTGTGGCCGGCGCGCACCAGCACGCCGCCGTTTTGCGCCATCAGCGGGAAAATGTGGCCGGGCTGCACGATGTCGGAAGGCTTGGCGTTCTTCGCCACGGCGACCTGCACCGTGCGCGAACGGTCGTGGGCGGAGATGCCGGTGGTGACGCCGTCGGCGGCCTCGATCGACATGGTGAACGCCGTGCCGTGCTGCGCCTTGTTGTCGCGCACCATCAGAGGCAGGTCGAGCTGGCGGCAGCGGGCTTCGGTCAGCGTCAGACAGATCAGGCCGCGGCCATGCTTGGCCATGAAGTTGATGGCTTCGGGTGTGACATGCTCGGCGGCGAGGACCAGGTCGCCTTCGTTTTCACGGTCCTCCTCGTCGACCAGAATGACCATGCGGCCGGCACGCATGTCGGCGACGATATCGAGAACGGGGCTGATGCTCATGGCTGCTCTACCAAACCTGGAAAGGCGCGCATTTTACGCTTTGCCGGCCGTCAGCATCCGTTCGACGTAGCGCGCGATGAGGTCGATCTCCAGATTCACCTTGGCGCCCGGGTGCAGGTGCTTCAGGGTCGTCACCTCGACGGTGTGCGGGATCAGGTTGATGGAGAAGCGGCGGCCGCCTTTGCCACCCACGCGATTGGTGGTCAGCGAGACGCCATCCACGGTTATCGAGCCCTTGCGCGCAATGTATTTCGCCAGATTCTTCGGCGCCTTGATCACCAGTTCATGCGATTCGCCGACCGGCTCGAACTTCTCGACTTCGCCGACGCCGTCGACATGTCCCGACACCAGGTGGCCGCCGATGAAGTCGGACAGGCGCATGGCTTTTTCCAGATTGACTTCACCGCCCTGTGCGTCGAGGCCGACCGTGCAGTCCAGCGTCTCGCGCGAGACATCGACCTGATAGCTGCCCCGCTTCTTCGCGATGACGGTCAGGCAGACGCCGCCGTGGGCGATCGAATCGCCCAGCGCGACGTCGGCGAGCCTGAGGCCCGGCGCCTCGACGGTGAGGCGGACGCCCTTTTCCAGCGGCTGAACGCGACTGATTTTTCCTACGGCGGTGATGATGCCCGTGAACATGGGAACTCCTGAAAATTAGCGCAGGACGCGCTCGAGGGTAGGCAGAAATTTGTCCGCGGGCTCGAAGCCGACGACGCGCAGGTCGAGCATTTCGCGGCCGCCGGCATCCCAGAAGATGATGCCCGGCGGGCCGAAGAGGCCGAAGCGCTTGAGCAGCGCCGCATCGGCAGCGGTGTTGGCGGTCACGTCGGCTTTCAGCAGCACGATCTGCTTCATGCGTGCGGCGACTTGCGGATCGGCGAAGGTGAAGCGCTCCATCTCCTTGCAGCTCACGCACCAGTCGGCGTAGAAATCCAGCATCACGGGTTTGCCTGCGGTTTTTGCCTCGGCGAGCCGGGCGTCGAGCCGCTCGATCGTGGCGACTCGCTCGAAAGACGGCGCTGGCGATACGGCGGCTGTGGCGCCGCGCAGGAAGCCGAGCGGCTGCAGCGGATCCCTGGCGCCGCCCAGGATGCCGATGATCATTGCCGCGCCGCCGACCAGCAGCACGACGCCGAGGCCCTTGCCCATGCGGTGCCAGCCGTGCGCGTGCGGCGGCAGGGGGTCGAGGGCATGCAGGTAGATCGCCGGGACGACCATCAGCAGCGCCCAGCCGAGCATCTGCAGCCACATCGGAATCACGGGAGACACCAGCCACAGGGCGGTCGCCAGCATGACGACGCCGAAGAACTTCTTGACGCCTTCCATCCATGGCCCGGACTTCGGCAGCAGGGAACGGGAGAAGGCGCCGACCAGCAGCAGCGGGACGCCCATGCCGAGCGCCATGACGAACAGCGCGGTGCCGCCCAATACCGCGTTGCCGGTCTGCGCGATGTAAAGCAACGCGCCGGCCAGCGGTGCGGCGACACAGGGGCCGACGATCAGGGCCGAGAGTGCGCCCATCAGCGCAATGGCCGGCAGCGAACCGCCCTGGCGGTTGGCCGTGTCGGACACCCGGCTTTGCAGCGCCGCCGGCATCTGCAATTCATAGAAGCCGAACATCGACAGCGAGAGCACGACAAATACCAGCGCGAAGCTGCCCAGCACCCAGACATTCTGCAATGCGGCGGAGAGCAGCGTGCCCGACAATCCCGCGGCGACACCGACGATGGCGTAGGTGACGGCCATGCCCAAAACATAGGCTAGCGACAGGACGAAGGCGCGCAGATGGCTCACCGCATGTCCGTGATTGACGATGATGCCGGACAGGATCGGGATCATCGGGAACACGCAAGGGGTCAGCGAGAGCAGCAGGCCGAAGCCGAAAAAGCTGACCAGCACCAAGGCCAGATTGTCGCCCTTGAACAGCCCGGCGATGCGCGAGCTCTCGTCGGCGGGCGGCGCCGAAGCCGGCACTCCGGGAGTAGACGCCGGCGACACGGCGACGGCTGTCGCCGGCGCCGCCGCCGAACCGGCTGCGCCCGCAGCTGCGGCCAATTCGATCTGCGCCTCCTGGTTGATCGGCGGGTAGCAGATGCCGCCATCCCAGCAGCCCTGCGAGACGGCCTTCAAGGTCACCGTGCCGGCGCCCTCGACCGGAATCTGGATCTTCACTTCCTTGCGGTAGGTCTCGACCTTGCCGAAGATCTCGTCTTCCTTGATCTTGCCGGGCGGCAACTTCGGTGTTCCGAGCGTGCCGCCTTCCAGCACGAACTTGAACTTGTCGCGGTACATGTAGTACTGGTCGACGATCTGCCAGCGCGCCTCGATGGTCCTGGCATCGATCGCGCGCGCCGAGAAGCGGAAGGCCTGCTCGGGAGGCAGGGGTTCTTCGGCGCGGGCCAGGCCCGTCGCTGCGAACAGCAGCAGGAACAACAAGCGGATCAGCATGAAGCGGACTTTCCGTCAGCGGTTTCGGGGAGGGTTTCGGCGCCAGTTTCGGCAATCAGCCACGTCAGATACTCCGGCAGGCCGTGCGCGATTGGGACCGCGACGATCTCGGGAAGTTCATAAGGGTGGCGGGCGCGGATTGCCGCCTCGAGGGCCGCGTAGCGCGCCGTCGTGGATTTGATCAGGAGCGGGACTTCCGTCGCGCTTTCGACCTTGCCCTGCCAGCGATACACCGAGCGGCACGGCGCCAGGACATTCACGCAGGCCGCCAGGTGTTCGGTCACCAGCGCCGTTGCCAGCGCTTGTGCACTGGCCTCGTCGGGCAGATGGGTGAGAACGAGCAGGATCTGGCTGCGGGTTTGACCGGTTTCCATCGGCCTATTCTACCTTCGGCGCGTGCTGGCTCTGGGGTAGCCTGTCCCACCCGGAGGCTCTGAAACGAAGTTGCAGCGGCGCACAGCGCCGGCTTCGCGTCCGGAACTGGGAGTACAGGTTTGAGCAAACTCTTGACTGGCTTGATGGAAGCCGAACGGCTGCGCCGCGAACGCGCCGCGGGCAAGGTCGCGGACGCCAAGCGGACCGTGGCGGGCCAGTCCCCGGCTCGCGGTGCGGCGGACGCACCTGTCCGAGCCGCAGCCGAGTCGCGCCAGGCCCAGGCCGTCGAGCAGACCGCTGCCGCGCAGCGGCGCCAGCAGGCAGACGAACTGGCCGCAAAACAGGCGCTCAACCGCGTTGCCGAAGAGACGGCGGCGGAGGCCGCCGCCACGCGACAGGCCCAGGTCGAACGCATGGCCGAGGCCGCGCTGGGCATCCGCATCGAGGCCGAACGGCGCGCGCTGGACGAAGCCCGGCGCAATGAGCGCGCCGCCGCCGAACTTGCGAGTGCCGCCGCCGCCCGCGTCGCGCAGGAAGAGGAACTGGCTCGGGTGGCCGCAGAGCGTACCGATGCGGAGCGCCGCGCCGCCGATCAGGCCACCGAACAGTTGCGGGTCGAGCGACTCGCCGAAGCGGCGGCCTTGTCGCATGCGGCGACAGAGGAGAAGGCAACGCAGGAGGCCCGCCGTCGCATCGAACAGGAAGCCGAAGCGGGCCGCGCCGCCGCCGCGCGCCTCGCCGCGGAGCAGCAGGCCGCTGTGGTGCAGGCCGGACGCGCGGCCGTCGAGGCAGAGGCCGCCGAGCAACAGGCGGAAGCAGAGCGCCTGGCGGAAGCCGCCCTCGGCGCGCGAATCGAGACCGAGCGGGGCGTGCTGGAGGAGGCTCGGCGCAATGAGCGTGTCGCCGTGGAACTGGCGAGTGCCGCCGCCGTCAGGCTTGCGCAGGAAGAGGAACTGGCGCGGCTGGCCTTAGAGCGTGCCGAAGCCGAGCATCGCGCTGCCGTCGAGGCCGCCGAACAGCTGCGGATCGAGCAACTCGCCGAAGCCGCAGTCCTGTCGCATGCAGCGGCAGACGAGCAGGCAACGCAGGAATCCCGGCGCCGCACTGAACAGGAAGTCCAGGCGGGCCGCGCCGCCGCCGCGCGTCTCGCCGCGGAGCAGCGCGCGTTGGCGGAAGCTCAGCGCAAAGAGCGGGCCGCCGCCGAACTGGCCAGCGCCGCCATGGTCCGGACCAGAAAAGAAGAGGAGTTGGCCAAGCTGGCGGCCGAGCGTGCCGAAGCCGAGCGATGCGCGGCCGATCGGGTCGTCGAGCAGATGCGAGTCGAGCAGCTTGCCGAAGCAGCAGCCTTGTCGCGCGTGGCGACCGAAGAGCAGGCAACGCAGGAGGCGTTGCGCCGTGCCGAGCTGGAAGCCGAAGCCGGCCGCGCCGCCGCCGCACACCTCGCCGCCGAGCAGGAGGCCCGCATGGCGGAGGTCAACCGACTGGCCGTCGAGGCGGAGCTTGCCGCCCAGCAGGCCGAAACGGAACGTCTGGCGGAAGCTGCGCTGCGCATTCGAATCGAGGCAGAGCAGCGCGCGCTGGAGGAAGCACGGCGCAATGAACAGGCCGCCATTGAGCTCGCGAGTGCCGCCGCAGCGCGGATCGCGAAGGAAGAGGAATTGGCCCGGCTGGCCGCCGAGCGTTCCGCAGCCGAACGCCGGGCTGCCGATCAGGCCGCCGGGCAGTTGCACGCCGAGCAGCTCGCCGAAGCCGCGGCCTTGTCGCGCGCGGCCGCTGAAACCGAGGCGGCTGCCGACGCGCGACGCCGCACCGAACAGGAAGCCGAAGCCGAACGTGCCGCGGCGGCACGCCGTGCCGCCGAGCAGCAGGCCTCTGCGGCGCAGTCGGCACGTGCACTGGCCGAAGCGGAAGCCGCCGCGGAACAACAGGCGCAAGCCGAGCGTCGCGCCGATGCCGCGCTGCGCGCGCAAATCGAAGCAGAACAGGACGCCGTGGCGGAAGCCCAGCGCAGCGAGTCTGCCGAGCGACGGGCCATCGCCGAGCTGCAGCGGAAAATCGAGGCGGAGCGGCGCGCTTTGACGGAAGCCGAGAACCACCATCGCGCCACCGCCGAACTGGCGAGCACCACCGCGGCCCGAATCATGGAGGAAGAGGAATTGGCGCGGCTGGCCGCGGAACGGGCGGAAGCCGAACGTCGGGCTGCGGATCAGGCAGCCGAGCAGTTGCGGGCCGAACAGCTTGCCGAGGCGGCGGCCTTGGCGCGTGCGGCGACCGAAGAGAAAGCGACGCGCGAAGCCCGCCGCCGCGCCGAGCAGGAGGCCGAAGCCGGGCGCGCCGCCGCTGCGCGCCACGCCGCCGAGCAACAGGCCGACGCGGCACAGACCGAGCGGCTGGTTGCCGAGGCCGAGGCGGCCGCCCGGCAGGCAGAAGCCGAACGCCAGGACGAAGCCGCGCTGCGCATCCGAATCGAGGCCGAGCAGCGTGCGTTGAAGGCGGCGCGGCGCAACGAGCGCGCCGCCGCCGAACTGGCCAAGGCCGCCACCGCGCGGATCAGAAAACAAGAGGAATTGGCACGGTTGGGCGCAGAACGCGCCGAGGCAGAAGGGCGCGCTGCGGAGCTGACGGTCCGGTCGTCCGAGTCGCCGCTCGCGCCGGAAGACGGCATGACACCTTCGAGTGGCGGTCCGTCGCGTAACTGGCGCCGTCTGCTTGCCGGCACGGCTGTGGCCCTGCTGGTCGGAGCAGGCGCCGGGTTCTGGCTGGGCAGGACTCCTGTCGCGTCCTTGCGCCAGCCGGCAGTAGAGCAGGGCACGTTGCGCCTGCGTCTTGACCACAATCTGAAAAATCTTCCCGCGCAGCAGTCTCCCGTCAAGCCGCGCGACCGATCGGCGGCAAGGTGACGGCATAGTTCGCTGTGCGCCCCCGGCTTGTCCGAGGACTCGCCGGCTGCAGGAAATGGTCGTCGCACAACGCTTTCCCTTGTGCCAAGCGGGGCTGCACGGCATCCACGTTGCTGTTGAAGCCGAACTCTGTTAGCTTTTGTCTAGCACACGGAAAGAATCTAAGCTATATGCGTTATTTGCCAATGATTGTCTTGGAGGTCTGGTTATGACTAAAGCGATAGCCAAGTTTTTGGCTGCCGCCGCGATTCTGGCGGCTGGATCGCTGAATCACGCGATAGCGCAGGATGCGAGTTTCGACGTCGTGCGTTTCCAGATCGAAGGCAATACGATTCTCCCGGCTGAACGGGCTCAGCAACTGGTGGCGCCTTTTGTCGGCAGCCGCAGGAATTACGGCGACGTGCAAAAGGCCCTGGAGGCCCTCGAAGGAGAGTTCCGCCGGCTCGGCTACGGCACCGTCCAGGTCTATGTTCCCGAGCAGGAACTCACTTCCGGCGTGGTGCGGCTGCAAGTCACCGAAGGCGTGATCGGCAAGGTCAACATCACCGGCAACAAGCATTTCAACGACGAGAATGTCCGTCGCAGCCTGCCTGACCTGACGGAAGGCAAGGCACCCAACATGCGCAAGCTGTCCGAAAACATCCAGCTCAGCAATGAAAGTCCGGCCAAGCAAGTCGAAGTGACGTTGGGCGTCAGTGAAGAGGAAGGCAAGGTCGACGCCAAGGTCGAGGTCAAGGAAGAAGAGCCCGCCCGCATTTACCTCACGCTGGACAACACCGGCACCAAGGGCACCGGCAAGCACCGTTTGGGCATTTCCTACCAGAACGCGAATGTGGGCAACAGCGATCAGGTGCTGACACTGGCCTACATGACCGCAGTCGATCCGCCGGGCGGCATGAAGATGCTCGGCAACCGGGTGAATCCGATGCAGGACGGCCGCGGCGTCAAGGTCGATATCTTCAGCATCGGCTACCGCCTGCCGCTATATTCGATCGGCGACAGCGTCGACTTCATCTACGGCAACTCGAGCAGCGATTCGCCGGCCAATTCGCCGAACCTCGGCGCGGGGCTCGCGATCAACGGCAAGGGTGAGGTGTTCGGCCTGCGCTACAACCACATGCTCGGCCGCGTCGGCGAATACACCTCCAAGCTGGTACTGGGCTTCGACTACAAATACGTGAACAGCCGCTGTACCTTCGCGGGCAACCCTACGGCATTCGGCGCGGCGGGTTGCACGCCCTATACCCTGCGACCTGTGTCGGCCACCTACAGCGGCCAGTGGCAAAGGCCGGGTGAAGCCATAGATTTCAATGTCGGCGTGACGCAGAACATGTTCCCGATGGGAAGTCGATTCGACTACGCCGGTGCCCCCGCCGCTACCGCACCCGGCGGCAACGACCGTTACTCCGCCGCGTCCGGTTACCAGACCAAGGACCAGTTCTCCGCGCTGCGCTTCGGTGGCAGCTATACCGCGGCGGTGGCCGGCGAATGGCTGTTGCGCATCGCAGCGAGCGGCCAGCATACGGACAATCCCCTGCCCGCCGGTGAGAGAATTGGTCTGGCGGGGTCGAATGCGGTGCGCGGCTTCCTCGAACGCGCGGTGGCCGCCGATCGCGGCTATTTCGCCAATGTCGAAGCCTATTCGCCGGATATCGCTGCCCGCGTGGGCATGCCGGGAAATCTGAAATGGCTGGTGTTCCTCGATACGGCGCGGGGTGACAACCTCAACCCGTCGGTCAACCAGAAGGTCAATATCGCCTCGATTGGTGTCGGCTTGCGCTACAACCTCAAGAAGGATGTCAGCGCTCGCTTCGATATTGCGCGAGTCATGGACGGCGTGTGGGCAAATGGGGCTCCCAATACTGCGCTCGACGGCGATATCCGCGGCCATTTCGGCCTCGCCTTCGGTTTCTGACCGCATGTGGCGACTTGATCGGGTGTGACATACTCCCTGGCAGACGCGCGCGTTTAGGGCTATATACAGGAACATAAATGGGCGGCTGTCCCGCCCTTGGAGTTTGCGTCATGAGCTACCGAAATCCTTCTTCCAAGCGGCCCTCCCGGCTGTCCACGCCTGTCCGCCTCGGGGTTGTTGCAGTGGCTGCATGCTTCATCACCGCCCCTTTGTTTGCGGCGCCGCCGGTACCGGCAACCAACCTGCCGACCGGGTTCACTAACCTTGTTGGTATCGACGCCAAGAATATCGTTGCCGGCGCCAATAGTCTGAACATCATCACGTCGGACCATAGATCGGCTGCCGACGTCCAGAATTTCAACATTGCCGCTGGCTATCGGGTCAATGTCGATCAGCCGACGGTATCTGCCAACGTATTGTTTCGTGTTCTGTCGAACAATCCGTCCGTCATTTACGGAAGCATGTCGTCCAACGGCGGTGTTTATCTGGTCAATCCCGGTGGCATCTTTGTCGGCCCCGGCGGACAGGTTGACGCCGCCCGCTTTGTCGCCACGACCTTGGCCATCCGCAACGAAGATTTCATCGCCGGCCGCAACCTGTTCATCAATGACGGCGGCGCCAAGGATGTCATCAACCAGGGCGAGATCAAAACCCCCGCCGGCGGCAGCGTTTATCTCATAGGCAGCAACGTCAAAAACGAAAGCGTGGCCGGCGAACCAAAAAGCGGCATCATTACCACCCCGGGCGGCGAAACCATCCTCGCCGCCGGCGCCACTGTCAGCCTGATCGACAGTGCCCTGCCCGGCGTCAAGGTCGACGTCACCGGCGCCGAAGGCAATGTCACCAATCTCGGCACGATCACTGCCGAGGCCGGACGCATCGGCATCGCCGGCGTCATCGTCAGGAACAGCGGTACACTCAACGCCAGCAGCGTCGTCAGTGAAGGCGGACGCATCTTCCTCAAAGCCAGCCAGGATGCTTACGTCGATGGCAATGGTCGCATCATAACGACGGGCACCAGGGGCGGCAGCGTAGAGGTGCTGGGCAATCGCGTCGCAGTGACCGGCAACGCCGAGGTCGACGCCAGCGGTACCGACGGTGGCGGCAAGATTCTTGTCGGCGGCGATTACCAGGGCAAGAACCCGGACATCCGGAACGCCGACGTGGCCTACTTTGGCCCGAATGCCAAGCTCAAGGCCGATGCCACGGGAGTCGGCGATGGCGGTACGGTGATCGTCTGGGCCGACGACACGACGCGTGCGTACGGCAACATCTCTGCCAGAGGCGGCGCCAATGGCGGCAACGGCGGATTTGTCGAGGTGTCCGGAAAGCGTTATCTGGCCTATCGGGCTCATACGGACTTGCGTGCTCCGGGAGGCAATGCCGGCTCATTGCTGCTTGACCCCGACAGCATCACCATCGTCCAGAACGATGCCTATGGCGGTGACGAATTGCTCAGTAGCGATGTGCTGGCGTCCCTATACCCCGGCAGTGTGCCCGCCACAATTGGCTGGAACACCATTCAGGCTGCGCTTGGCAGCGGCAACTTGTCGATCACCTCGACAACCGGCGACATCATCGTCAATGAAAGTCCCGGCTTGGCAAACATCACCATCGGCCATACCGATTCGCAGGGCACGTGGTGGAATACCCAGCCAGGCGCGGGTTTCACCAGCAGCAACAGCCTCTCGTTGCTGGCCAACCAGACCGTCGATATCAATGCCATTTTCGGCAACGCTGGCAGCGGCGCCATCAACGTCATGGCCGGCTGGAACAGTGCCAGCGGCACCTTGAATCCCGCGCTCGTCACTACCTACAACTCCGGCCAGCGCATCAACATCAATAGCGGCGGCGGAATAGTTTCCATGGGCGCGGTAACGCTCAAGGCGGCCAACTCCGTGAACATCAACAATGCCGCCGGCACCGGCACACAGATGGCGGGCATTGACCTGGCCGCCGGCGCCCTGACGATTGTGGCGAACAGCATCGTGCTGACTGCCGGCACCACAAACAATGCGGCTGCCCGCATTGCCAGCAACGGCAATCAGTCATTCACGGTCGGCATCGACAGTGTCGATGGTGCTTCCGGCGGCGTGTTCCTGACCGGAGGCAACGGAGCGGGCGTATACGGCGGCCAGGCCATGATCGAAAAATTCGGCAGCTCGGGCGGCCAGACTTTTGATTTCCAGAACGGCTCGAAGCTGCGGCTTCAGGCCGGTAGCGGCGACGGCTATGTGCCTTACGGGGAATGGAGCGGCGACTGCTACAGCGGCGGCTGCAGCGGCAATTCGGCAAGCATCCGCAACTTCGGTGCTGCCGGGCAGACCTTCACTTTCTCCGGCACGGGCGGTTCGATGGCGCTATACGGCGGCCTTGCCGGCGCCGCCAATTATGCCAACATCAATAGCCACGCAGGCAACCAGGACATCGACGGCAATCCCGATATCTTCCTGAACGGCGGCAGCGGCGGCTCGTGGGATCACGAAAACAGCGCCGACATCAGTCTGGGAGAGACCAACACCACCGGCTCGCGAACTGTCCACGCCAACAACATCACCATCATCGGCGGCGGCAGCTCCAGCAGCTACGGCGGGGCCGGCTTCGGCACCGAAAATGGCTTGAGCCAGACCTTTCATGTCGCCGGCGACATGACCATGACCGGTGGCGCGTCGTCGAGCGGCGATTTCAAAGCCACGCCGGCCTACATCGGCAGCGAATATGGCGGCGGTGCGATCAACCTGTTCGTGAATGGCACCATCAGTCTCAACGGCGGCAGCGGCACGGACGGCGGCGTCATGATCGGCAGCCTGGGCAACATGAATGGCGGCACCACGGTCAATCTCCTTGCCAAAGGCAACATCACGACGGCGGCCAACGCGGGCGGCGTCTGGCTCGGAGTCAACGATCCGAAAGTTGCCAGCAACGCCGGTTCGGTCCTCATGGTTGCGGGCTGGGATGGCACTTCACCGACGACGGCGCCGCTGACGACTGGCT
Source organism: Sulfuritalea sp. (assembly GCA_030247575.1). Taxonomy (GTDB): domain Bacteria; phylum Pseudomonadota; class Gammaproteobacteria; order Burkholderiales; family Rhodocyclaceae; genus Sulfuritalea. Next base: position 198,991 of record JAOTRV010000002.1, on the reverse strand, counting down.
CGGCGGCTTCCGTCAGCGGCACCGGCGAACTGAACATTGGCGGCGGTGCGTTGATCGTACGGGCTGCGGGCAGCATTTCCCTTGGTGACGTGATCGCGATTGCGGCCGGCGGCGCCGCTGGCGGCAGCGTCGACATGACGGCAGTCAACGGCACGCTGAGTTTCAATTCGATCAGCGCGCAAGGCGGCGCTGCAAACGAGTATGGCGCCACCGGCGGCGCCGGCGGCAACGTTACGCTTTGGGCGAAGAACCTCCTGACGGTCGGGGCCGGCGGCATCAACGCCAATGGTGCCGCCGGCGGCGACGGCGGCGAAGGCGGCGGCGACGGCGGCACCGGCGGCAAGGGCGGCGAAGTCAAGATCACATCGCTCGCCGGCAATGTGCAGGTGAATGGCAATGTTTCCGCTGTTGGCGGCACGGGCGGAATGGGCGCTTACGGCTCGAGCGACTACGGCGAAGGCTTGGTTTATGGTCAGGGCAGCGCCGGCGACAAAGGCGGCACAGGTGGCGCGGGAGGCAGCATCATATTGGAGGCCAAGGGAAGTGGCGGCACCATCGTGCTGGGAAGTGGCGTCCGGCTTACGGCTCAAGGCGGCTTTGGCGGGCAGGGCGGTCAGGGTGGCACTGGTATCGGCTATTACGATTGGGATGGCGAATCGTACTTCGGCGGCTACGGTCAGGGTGGCCAGGGCGGCCATGGCGGTCACGGCGGTGCCGGCGGCAGCATCAAGCTGACGGCCGGAGAACTGCAGATCGGCAGCGGCCAGCTGGATGCCAGCGGCGGCACCGCCGGACGAGGGGGCGCCGGCGGTACAGGTGTTGGCTATGGTTACTGGGGAAATAGCGGCGGTGTGGGCTACGGCGGCACCGGCGGTCTCGGCGGAACCGGTGGCCTTGGCGGCGATGTCGCGCTGGTCGCCGGGATCGGCGGCATTTCCGTAGCCGGTGGCCAGCTCGCTGCCCGAGGCGGAGATGGCGGCAGTGGCGAGTGGGGCGGCTCGGGTCAGGGTTACGGCTATGTCGGCGAGACCGAAAGCTATGACGACAACGGCCGGGGCTATTCCGGATCCTACGGAAGCGAAGGCAACGGCGGCAACGCCGCCGCGAAAGCAGTCTCGCTGCTGACGAGCGGCGATATCACATTCACCGGCGCCAGCATCGCCAGCTACGGCGGCTCGGGCAGCCTCAATGCGACCAGCGGCGGCAATGTGCTCATGATCGCCGGTTGGGATGGAATCAGCACGAGCTCGCCGGGGACGGTTGGCATGACGACTGGTTCGATTACCGGTGGCGGGGAAGTCTTCATAACCGGCGGCGGCGCATTCAAGGCCGAGGCCGCCGACAGCATCAGCATCCTCGGCAGCATCAACACGGATGGAGCCCAGGGCTTCAATGGCGGCGACGTCGACTTGAAGGCGGTCAATGGCACGCTGGAAATTGCGACTGTCAGCGCCCGGGGCGGATGGGGTACAAGCGCCAGTCATGCCGGGCATGGCGGCGGCAAAGTCACTCTCTGGTCCAAGGGCAATCTGACCGTGGGCGACGGAAACTGGTGGTCCGGCATCAATGCCAATGGCGGCGACGGCTACAGCCCTTCCTCCGGGACCGGAGGCACCGGCGGCACCGGCGGCGACGTCAAGATAAGCTCTGCGGCTGGCAGCATCGCGATCAACGGCAGCATTTATGCCGACGGCGGCGAAGGCGGTTACGGCGGCTATGGCGGTACGGGCATTGGCCAAGGTGCTGTCTTCGGCCAAGGCGGCGCCGGCTGGCAGGGCGGCACCGGTGGCAAGGGCGGTAGCATCACGCTGGAAGCCACGGGAAGCAGCGGCAGTATCGGGCTGACCGACTACATCAATCTGAGCGCTCGCGGCGGAGAGGGCGGGAACGGCGGCAGCGGCGGCGATGGCCTCGGTTACGGCAATTCTGCCGCCGGTTACGGCTACGGCAGGGGCGGCCAGGGCGGCCAGGGCGGTACTGGCGGCGACGGCGGCAGTATCAAGCTGACTGCCAACGGCAGCGGCATTGCCCTGCAAATCGGCACGAGCTATTTGAATCTGGATGCCGGCGGCGGTCGAGGCGGCCAAGGCGGTAGCGGCGGCGCCGGCAGGGGTGTCGCCTATGCCAGCGGCGCCGGCTACGGCTACGGCGGCAACGGCGGCCAGGGCGGTACCGGCGGCGGCGGCGGAATCATCGCGCTGGACAGCGGGAGCGGCGACATCGTCATGGGCGGCGGCTGGCTGGGTGCCCGCGGCGGCGACGGCGGAAGTGGCGGTGGCGCTGGCAGTGGCTACAACTGCGACAATGCCCAATACGACTGTATGGCAGGTGATCCTGGTCTCGCTGGTGTCGGGGGCAAGGGCGGCAATGCCGCCTTGAACTCGGTTTCCGTGACCAGTGCCGGCAGCATCTCGATCGCCAGCAGCACGTTCGATGCGGGTGGCGGCAATGCCGGCGGTATGGGTTGGGACGGTGGCGAAGGGACCAACAGCAATCAGGGTGCAACCGGAGGCCAGGGCCAAACAGGCGGCAACGGCGGAAGCATTCTGCTTGAATCCCGGGGAATCGGCGGTAGCGTCGAATTGAACAACGCTTGGCTGAATGCCTACGGCGGCACTGGAGGCCAGGGCGGCACCGGAGGCTACGGTTGGTACGGTGGCGCTGGCGGCTTGGGCGGCTCAGGGGGCATGGGCGGCGGCATTACGTTGAAAGCCACGGGAAGCAGCGGCAGTATCGTGTTGAACGACGGCTGGCTGCAAGCCGGTGGCGGCCAGGGCGGCCAGGGCGGCAGCGGTGGCTACGGTTATTATGGTGACGCTGGTGGCCTGGGCGGCGCCGGCGGCAGCCAAGGCAGCATCAACCTTCAAGCCACGGGAAGCGCCGGCAGCATTGTGCTGAACAACGCCGGGCTGTACGTCGACGGCGGCACGGGTGGCCAAGGCGGCGCCGGTGGCAACAGCGGCTACTACGGCAACCCCGGCCCGGGTGCGCAAGGCGGTATCGGAGGTGTTGGCGGCAGCATCGTGCTGACTGCCACAGGCAGCGTCGAAGTGCCAACCAGCGCCCAGTTGAGCGGCGACGGTGGCCAGGGCGGCCAGGGCGGCTATGGCGGATACAGCTATTACAACGATCCCGGCGCTCGAGGCCAGGGTGGAATGGGCGGCGGCGGCGGTAGCGTGAAGGTGCAGGCCGGGGAGATCATTGCCGTCGGCTCCGCCTCATTTGCGGCACGCGGCGGCGCCCGTGGCGATACCGCCTACTATGGCTATGGCTACAGCGGAGCGGTAAGCGGCACCAGCGGCGCTGGTGGCTATGTCGGACTGGAGGCGAATACCGGCAATATTTTGCTCGCCAATCTTGCCATCGATGTCAGCGGCGGCAGCGACCTCAGTTATGTCAGGGCCAACGACGGCGCCGACGGCATGACCGGCGGACCGGGCTCTGCCGGCGTCGATGGCGGCGCCGGCGGTGACGCGAGCATCAAATCCTTGACCGGCGGGATCGAGATCGTGAGCGGCAGCATCCTCGCCGGCGGTGGTTCGGGCGGCATGGGCGGCTACGGCGGCACCGGCCTCGGGTATGGCGCCGTTACGGGGCAAGGTGGCGCCGGCGGCAGTGGCGGTGCCGGCGGGGCGGGTGGCAGCATTGCGCTGGAGGCTGCGGGCAGCAGCGGCAGCATCGTGCTGGGGAGCGCCGTGGCACTGACCGCCGGCGGCGGCAGTGGTGGCATGGGCGGCAATGGCGGCACCGGCATGGGTTACGGCACTCTGGACGCTGCAGGCAGCGGTATCGGCGGTGCCGGTGGCAGCGGCGGCGCCGGTGGCGGCGGCGGCAGCATCCTTCTGGTCGCCAACGGTACGGGTGACTCGATACAGATGGGCACAGCCGTTCTGGCGCCGAACGGCGGCTCGGGGGGCTCGGCCGGTAGCGGCGGCCACGGTACCGGTTACGCCTACTACGATTACGGGACCTCCAGTTATATCGGTACCGGCAGCGGCACCGGCGGCACCGGCGGCACCGGCGGCACTGGCGGCGGAGGAGGGTTTATCGGGCTGCAGAGCGGCTCCGGCGGTATCACCATGGGCAGCATGTTGAGTTCCAATCGGGGTACCGGGGGCGTCGGCGCCAACGGCGGATATGGCTCCAGCAGCGGAGTTGCTCCCACTGGCCTTTGGGCGGACGCGGGTCTGGCGGGAGGAGATGGAAGCGGTAGCGTAATCTCGGTGTACAACGGCGCGGATCTCGACTTGACAGCGTCGGGCCACGTGTACGATGCGGGTAGCGGAGGGCAAATCTCCGTCGCTTCCGGAGGGGCGCTGAGCGGTATCGCGACCGATCGATTTGTGGGAGATCCGGCGAGCATCTTCCTCACGGCCGCAGGAGGCAACCTTTCCCTTTCCGGGGAAATGGCGAAGCCTCTTAGCGACATCGGACTGGCGGCAGGAGGTTTGCTGACCATCGATCAGCCGGTCAGCGGCCGCAACGTGGTCATTTCCGGAGCGACCACCAGCATTACCGGCAGCGGCTCCGTAATCGCCACGAACGATGCGATCGTGATGGGATCGATAGTCACCATCGACCCGGGTTCCGCCAGGGTGGGCGGCAACAATGTGCTGCTGCGGGGGCCGGCGGAAGGATTCGGGACCTTGAATCTGAATGGCGGAGTCTATGCCAACTATCAGCTCGAATTCAATTTCGCCGACCTCATCGGCGGTTCGGGCGGTTTCCTTCAGACTTATGCATCCACCGGCGACATTACCGGCTTCGTTTCAAAGAACATCACGCTGAATGACGGTGCGTATTTCCAGGCCGGCAACGACGTCAGACTGACTTTGCTGGGCGGGGATTCGATGCTCTCGCTGAGCAACGGCGCTTATGTTCTTGCCAACGCGCCGACGACCATCCATCTCGACTTTACCTCGCGGTCCAGTGGCGGCGTGATGGTCGACGGTGTGGAGGGCACCAGGCCGGGTTCGAGCGGCAGTGGCTTCTACGTCGGCGGCTACGGGAATCCTGCCGTCGAAGGATCGGGCCTTCTTCTCGGCTATGCCGCCAAGACGGTTGTCGATCCTTGCCTGATCAATCCGGCCTTGTGCAAGACGCCCGACAAGCCGCCAACCGAACAAAACACCGCGCCGCCTCCCCCCGATACCAGCAAGCCTGATTCGACGAAGCCAGCCGACCTGAGCAAGACCACAGGGGGCGAGGAAGGCACCTTCGGTGGTGAGGGTTCCGATGGCGCCGGCACCGCGGGCGGTGACGGCAAGAGCGACGGCAAGGACGAAAAGAAGGACGAAAAGGAAGACAAGGACAAGAAGGACAAGAAGTCGGACGAAGCCAAAGACGAGAAAAAAGATGACAAGCCAGCCCAGAAAAAAGTTGCCCAGTGTTCATAAGCCGGAGACCGGCGTAATGCGGACCATGCTCGCGGTCCTGGTCGTCGGCCTCTTCTGGACTCCGGTCGCGCAAGCGGCGGCGGCGGGACAGATTACCCACCTGTCGGGTACGCTCTCGGCCAAGCGGGCGGACGGCACGAGCAAGCTGCTGTCCGTCAAGTCGGAGGTTCTCGAAGGCGACATGCTCGGCACGGAGGCAGAGACTTATGCGCGGATCAAGTTCGTCGACGGCGGCGAAGTGGTCATGCGTCCTGGCACCCAGCTGAAAATCGAGAGCTACGCCTACAGCTCTGCGAAGCCCGAGAGCGACAGCATCGTCATGAACATGTTCAAGGGAGGCTTGCGTGCGGTGACGGGTCTGATCGGCAAGCGCAACCGGGAAAAGGTCAGTTTCCAGACGGAAACGGCGACTATCGGCATCCGCGGCACCCACTTCGGCGCTCTGCTGTGCCAGAACGATTGCGGCAACGTGCCGACCACCGGCGGCCAGCCGCCGCCAAACGGTTTGCATGTGGATGTCACCAGCGGCGCCATCGTCATGAGCAACAGGGCCGGCACGGTGGAAATCAATGCCGGCCAGTTCGGCTTTGCCGCGAATGCCAATACGCCGCCGGTTCCGGTGCCGCCGCAACAGGGCATCCAAGTTACTATGCCGAGTTCGATCGCGCAGAACAAGGGCAGCGGCAAGGGCATCGGCAAGGGCGAGGATGCCGAATGCAAGATGTGACATGCCCGCGAAGCGGCGTTCCAAGTCCGCAAGGGGCCTGCCGCGCAGCGAATTTCCAGGTCTGCAAAGCGACCGCCTGACCGCCATTCACAGGTGCAACGCTTTCATTTTATCTCCGGTCTTCCCCGTTCGGGGTCGACCCTGCTCTCGGCGATCCTGAGCCAGAACCCGCGTTTTCACGCGGGCGTCAGCAGTCCGCTGGCAGCCTTTCATTCATCTCTTCTCTCCCAGGTCAGCGTCGGCAGCGAGTGGTCGGCGCGCGTGACGACCGCACAGCGTCGTCGTCTGCTCCTCGGACTGTTCGAGTCCTACTACGCCGACCTGCCGGCGCAAAAGGAAGTGGTGTTCGACACCAACCGCGTCTGGACGGCGCGCCTGCCGGCCTTGCTGGACATGTTTCCGCAGGCCAGGCTGATCGCTTGCGTGCGCAACGTCGCCTGGGTAATGGACAGCATCGAACGTCTGTACCGCAAGAATCCCTACGAGAACACTGCGCTGTTCTCCAACGATGCCGAACGCAGCACGGTGTTTACGCGCACGGAGACGCTCGCCCAGCGCAACCGGCTGGTGGGTCTGGCTTATTCGGGGCTGAAGGAAGCCTATTACGGCGAGCAGGGACGGGCGATGCTGGTGGTCGATTACGACTTGCTGGTGCAGCGTCCTGCCCATGTGGTGCCGCTGATCTACCAGTTTCTCGGCGAGGAAGCATTCCCGCACGACTACGACAACCTTCAGTTCGATACGCCCGACTATGACGAAGGTCTGGGCCTGGCCGGGCTGCACAAGGTGCGGCAGAAAGTCGGTCTGGAGCCGCGCGAGACCATTCTCCCGCCCGATCTCTTCGAGCAGTACTCCAAGCTGTCCTTCTGGTACAACACCGCGAGCAGTCGCTGCAGCGTGCTCATGGTTCGTCCCTGACGGGGATGTTCCCGCGGCTTTCCAGAAAATCGACCAGGCGCGAAACGCACTCGTCGATTCCGATCTCGTCAGCAGGCAGCATCACTTCGGGGTGTTCCGGCGCTTCATAGGGCGAGTCGATGCCGGTAAAAAGCGGTACCTGACCGCTCCTTGCGCGCCGGTACAGCCCTTTCGGGTCGCGCTGCTCGCAAACCGACAGCGGGGTATTGACGAATACCTCGATGAACTCGCCTTGCTCGAACAGGGCGCGAACGGCGCTGCGTTCGGCGCGGAAAGGCGAGATGAGAGCCACCATCACGATGAGTCCGGCATCGACGAAAAGTCGGGCCAGCTCACCCACCCGCCTGATGTGTTCCTGGCGGTCCGCATCGGAATAGCCGAGGTCGCGGCTCAGTCCCTGGCGCACGGTATCACCGTCAAGCAGGTAGCAGTGCAGGCCGCGCCCGAATAACCGTGATTCCAGGCCGCTCGCGATGGAAGATTTTCCGGCCGCACTGAGCCCGGTCAGCCATACGACGCAAGGTTTCTGCCGGAGCGCGCGCGCCCGTTCGCTTTTCGCAATCTGGCGCATATCCGGCGGGGTGGGTGCTGTCATCGGGAAATTCCTTGCGGGGCGCGAGGGATCCGTGGCCGCGCTCATTTCTGCTTCGGCACTCGTCCCATCAGGTAGAACTCGTCGTTCGGCCGCATGGCGGTCATGTTGGCCATGCGATTCGAAAGGCCGAAGAAGGCCGCAACGCCGCCGATGTCCCAGATGTCTTCGTCATTGAAGCCGTGCTCGTGCAGGGTGGCGAAATCAGCGTCGCTGATTGCGCCGGAGTCGAGCGCGACCTTCATGGCGAAATCCAGCATGGCCTTCTGGCGCGGCGTGATGTCGGCCTTGCGGTAATTGACCGCGACCTGGTCGGCGACCAGCGGATTCTTGGCCCGGATGCGCAGGATGGCGCCGTGGGCAACCACGCAGTACTGGCAGCCGTTGGCATTCGAGGTGGCAACCACGATCATCTCGCGCTCGGCCTTCGACAGGCCGCTTTCCTTTTCCATCAGCGCGTCGTGGAAGGCGAAGAAGGCGCGCCATTCGGCCGGCCGGTGCGCCAGCGCGAGAAACACGTTGGGGACGAAGCCGGATTTTTCCTGCACTTCGAGAATGCGGGTGCGGATGTCTTCGGGCAGGTCTTCCAGTTTCGGAACGGGATAGCGACTGATGGGTGGCGTGCTCATGATGTCCTCGTTGAAATAGCTTTCGCGTCGGCGTATTTTACGATTTCCCCAACTTAAACCAAGGAGACTTCAATGAACAGGTCCGCACAGAAGACCGCAAAGAAGACCGACCATCAGGCGCAGTTCGACAGTCTGCTGCCGGCAACCCAGCTCGACCGGCGCGGTTTCATCGTCACTGCGCTTGGCGCCGGCTTCGCGCTGGCAGTGCAGCCGACTGCCGCCCAAAGTCCGATCAAGACCGGCACTGAAGGACTCACTGCCGGCGAGGTCAAGCTACCCGCTGCCGGTGGCGAGCTGGTGGCCTACCGCGCCATGCCGGCCGACAGGACCGGGCTCCCGGTCGTGCTGGTGGTATCCGAAATCTTCGGGGTGCACGAGTACATCGCCGATGTCTGCCGCCGGCTGGCAAGGGCGGGTTACATGGCGATTGCGCCGGAGTTGTTCGCCCGGTACGGCGACCCGCGCAAGCTGGCCAATATTCAGGACATTCTCGCCGGGATCGTCGCCAGGGTGCCTGATGCCGGAGTGATGTCCGACCTCGACGCCTGTGCCGAGTGGGCTGGCAGGAATGGCGGTGACGCGGCCAAGCTCGCCATCACCGGCTTTTGTTGGGGTGGCCGCATCAGCTGGCTGTATGCAGCCCACAATCCGTCGTTGAAGGCCGCCGTGGCCTGGTATGGCCGCCTCGACGGCGAAGTAAATGATCGCACGCCGAAATATCCCCTCGACCTCGCGGGGCAGTTGAAAGCGCCGGTGCTGGGCCTGTACGGCAGCGTCGACCAGGGTATTCCCCTGGACGATGTCCAGTCGATGCGGGACGCGCTGGCCAAGGCCGGCGGCAAATCGCAGATTCACGTCTACGACGGGGCGCCCCACGCCTTCCATGCCGACTACCGTCCGAGCTATCGCAAGGACGCCGCCGAGGACGGCTGGAAACGTATGCTGGAGTGGTTGCGCCATAACGGCGTGTGAATTCCGTTGCCGCCGCCAGCGTTCCCGCGGTGGCTGAGAAGCGGAGGAGTTGACGCTGGCGAGACGGCGTCAGCGACCCGGCTGGACCAGGGAAATCACCTGTTCGACCTTGCCATTGACGGAACTGCGGATGCGGTCGACATACTCGAAGCACAGCTCGAAGGGGTAGCCGCAGTTGCCGTGGATGTACGCGGTCAGTGCTTTCGTCTCCGAATCGTCGAGTGCTCGGGGCATCACCAGACGAACCTGGAGCTTGTTCAGATCGGTCTGGACCAGTTGCATCTCCTCGATCGGTGCGATCGATGTCGGGTAGCCGATGAGTCCCCAGCGTCGCGAGCCGTCAGGCAGCGTCAGCAGGCTGCGGTAGCGCCCCAGGATACGCTTCAGCACCGGCAGGCCGCGGCCGCAGGAGCACGGCTCGCCGACTTCGGCGTAGTCGCCCAGTTCGTAGCGGATCAGCGGCGTGGCGAAGTTGTTGAGGCTGGTGATCAGCACGCGCCCGATTTCGCCCGGATTGCAGGGCCGCCCGCTATCGTCGACGACCTCGAGCAGGACATTCTCCGATTGCACGTGGTAGTGGTCGTGCTCCGGGCATTGCAGCGCCAGATAGCCCGCTTCCTGACAGCTGTACATGTCGACGACGGACACGCCCCACGCCTCGCGGCAGCGTTCGCGCAGTGACTCGTCCAGGCTTTCCCCAAGCGTCCGCACTTCCCTCAGGCCCGGCAGCCGAATTTCGTGATCAAGGCAATACTTGGCGAGGCCCAGGATCATGCTTGGATGGCCAAGCACGTAACCGGGGCGTTCGATGGCCAGCCGTTCGGCGAGAAAGGCGACATCCAGCAGGATGTCGTAGGTCACCGAAGGCCCGGTGATCGCCACATCGTCCGTGGCCGGCCCCCATCCTCGGCCCTCCGTCCGTGTCGTGCCTTTCAGCGCCGGGTCTCTCTGGAAGCGGATGGCGCAGAGTTTCTCGCGCAGGTTGCGGCGATGCCAGAGATGGTCGCGCAGGCAGAAGACCTGCCAGAACAGACTCGTGAGATCGGTGCCCAGTACCTCCACCACCATGCCGGTCGAGCCCGAGGTTTTCTGGGAAAAGGTTCTGCCATGCTCCCGGGGGATGCTCTCGCTCCTCAGTTCGGCGGCCGCGTCGTATACCGCTTTGCGGCCGAGCACGGGGATTTCATGCCAGTTCTGCGGGGTGAGTTCGCCGGCTTGAAACCGTGGGCCGAGTGCCCGGCGGTAATTCGGCACGGTTGCAGACGCGAAGGCGACCACGCGGCGGAGCTGGTCGAACTGGCTGGTCGCAATTTGCTCGGGGGTACGCCACTGGTTCTGCTCGATCTGGAACAGCAATGCGAGCTTGTTGGCCGCCAGTGGTGCCGGAAACGCAGGCCAACCGAGATAGGCCATGGCCGAGCGGAATATGGAATCGGGATTCATATGGGCATGGTAGCAGGCTGCGCAGCAAGCCGCGAACGTGCGACGCTTGTGCCGGGTTGCGCATGCTGTCGACGCAATCCGGGTGCTTCCTGGAGGCATCGGCCAGGCAGGTTCATGGCTGGCCTAGTCCGGGGCGAAATGCGGGATGCAGAAATCGATCGGCAACAGCTGTGCCTTGCGTTCCCCGTTCATCTTTCGACAGTTGTGAGTTTTACGCCGGCGGCTTCGTCAGTAGATGGCAGTAGGATGCGACACGAGGCGGGACAGTGCGACACATTGCATGTGCGACACCTTTGCTGCCCGGACGTCCGTTCGAGGACTTCATTCGCGGCATCGCGTGATCGCGCGGAGTGTTCTGCAAAGAGGCGCTGGCGGTACGGCGGTGTGCCGGGCGGCAGTCCCGGAAAGTCGCTCAACGCCGAACCCAGCGATGGGTCCGATTGCTGCGTGTCTTCTCGCGCGGTCGCAACGGAGCTTGCCAGGCCTCTGGTCAATCCGCGCACATCCGCGAAATCCGGTGATCGATCTGAGAATTTCTGGATGGACGCGAGAGAAGATACCTGGAAGATCGGCATTCTCGCCGCGTCAATCGGATCTTGTGTGATCGAGAAGGCCGGGCGACCTCAATGGATTGCAGCCGCGGCGATCCTTTCCAGAGATCCGCGCGGCAAGTAGAATGCTCCGGCATCGCCCTGCGTCCGTGTCGGGCTTGCCAGACCCCGCTTATTGCCAGTCAAGTTGACCGAATGCAGACCGACTTTACCCAAGAGTCCGCCGAACAGGAACGCTGGCATCTCAGGCCTGGGGCACAGAGGTTCGCCGGTTTCTTTCGCCGTCTCGTCAGCAACGAATTCTTGCCGCCCGATGCCCTCAAAGCGGCTTCAGGACAACGATTGCAAAGGGTGATGCTGCACATCGCCCGCAACGTGCCCTGGTACGAGGATATGGCGAAGAGAACCGGGATAGATCTGACTTCGATCGATTCGCCGGACGATTTGTCGGCGCTTCCTGTCTTGAGCAAGGTCGAATTGGCACAGGCCGGTCCGGCGCTCGTGGCTCGCGCACTTCCGCCTGGCGAAAAGTTGTATGGCTGGTTTTCAAGTTCCGGCACTACCGGTCGTCCGGCCCGGGTGCTGCACACAAAGCTGAGCAACATGATGTTCAATCTGCTAGTCCAGCGCGGCCATCGCTGGTTTCGCTTCGATCCGAAGGGGACGATGGCTTCCATACGCATCACCAGCCAGAATCCGTCCCAGCCAGACGGCACGCCGTTGCCGATGGGCGCCGCCCTGCGGGCGCCGGCCTGGAGGTACTCCGGAAACTTTTATGCGACTGGACCGCACTTCCATTTCAATATCGAGAATCCCGTCGAAGTGCAGATTGACTGGCTCAAGCGCATTTGCCCCGACTACCTGCAAACGTATTCGGAATCTCTCGAACATCTGGCATTTGCCTGCGATGGCGCCTGGCCGGTGCCTGGCATCAGGAAGCTCAATGCGATCTCGGAGCAATTGACCTCATCGATGCGCCGGCGCATTGAATCGACTCTCGGCGCACCGATCGTGCAGGGATATGGACTCAACGAGATAGGGCTGGTCGCGCTTCGCTGCGATGCCGGTCGATACCACTGGCATGTCGAGCACTGCATTGTCGAGATTGTCGATGCTGCCGGCAGTCCCTGCCTTCCGGGTCAGCGGGGGCGCGTGGTGGTCACTGCGCTACGCAACATGGCGATGCCTCTGCTGCGTTACGATACGGGCGACATCGCTGAAGCCGTCGCTGGACCGTGTCCGTGCGGACGTACCCTGCCGGCATTTGGCGAGATATCCGGGCGTTACAGCCGCATCGCCTACCTTCCGGAACATACGCTTGCCCGGGTGGCAAGGATTCGTGTTGCGCTCGAGGAGATGCCGGCGGAGGTGGTGAGGAGTCTGCGCCAGTTCCAGATTCATCAGTATCGTGGCGGGCGCCTTGAGTTGCGGATTTTAAGTACGGAACCCATGTCGCCGGAGTTCCATCGCCGCGTCATTGAACAATGGCGGCAGGAGCCGTCGCACGCGGATGGCGTACTTGATATTGTCCAGGTAGATTGCATCGCCCGCTCCCCCGGGGGAAAGTTTCAGGACTTCACGTCCGATTACATGCCTGCGCCGGACGAAAATCGTGAACCGGGATAGCGCCGATTGTTTTTTTCGAATCCGCGACGCTGAGGGCAGTGCACCGATTGCAACTGGGTAAAATATTTCCGGTTGAGAACGACGTTACGCGCCGTGTCGCTGTAATCAGTGCAGGCAAGCGAAGGAATGCCGGGAGGAAAAGCCGTGCCGTTTATCGAATGCAATGGCAAGAGACTGTTGTTCATCCACATCCCCAAGACGGGCGGCACGTCAATTGAAGAATCGATGAAAGACGTTGCGGACGTCTGTTTTTGCAGCCGGGCGATCCCGCCTTCGCTGAAAGTGCCGCCCGAACACTTTACCTGGAGCGACTATGCCGCACTCTTCCCGGCAGGACACTTTGATTACGCGTTCGCCGTGATCAGAAACCCCTACCACCGCATCGAAAGCGAATATCGGATGCGGGCGATTCTCAGCAGCCAGGGCCTTTGGGGGGCTACGGCGGGATTTTCAGTCTGGCTGGCCAATTCGATTCACCAGGCTGGACGCGACAAGCATTTCCTGGCAAATCACTTTCGGCCACAGGTCGAGTTTCTCGGATCCGGCGTGCGCGTGTTCCGCTATGAGGATCGGCTCGACGAGATAATCAATCGAGTCAGCGAAGAATCGGGTGTCCGGATTACGCTCTCCGGGAAGCGCTTTTTGTCGGGCGATGCTTATGGCAAGGAAATCGAGTGGGATGCCCAGGACATTCAACTCGTGAATGAATTCTATCGAGCGGATTTTGAGGAATTGGGCTACCAGAAGCGGAAGCCCGGTTTCGCTTTCGCCAGCCGGTGACTTTCGGAATGCCGGCCTTTCTGATACCCGCGCCCGAGCGGGTCAAACAATTCGCCGATCACCTTGAATTCGGCGCCAGGGTCCTGGACGTCGGGACCGGGTCGGGGGTACTCGCAAAGCTTGCGTTCGAGCGAGGGGTAAGGGACATAACGGCATTGGACATCAACCCCGCCGCAGTGGAACACACCCGGAAACTCCTGCCGACCGCGACGGTAGTGCACAGCAATCTATTCGAGAACGTCGCAGGCGTCTTCGATACCATTATTTTCGCGGCCCCCTGGTCCGAGGGGGAGATCAAGACACCCTTCGATCACGCCCTTTACGACTGCGGCGTGGTCGAGAGATTCTTCCGCGATGCAGGACCGCACTTGGCGGAAGGCGGGCGCATCTGGTTGCAGTATTGCGATGCCTTTCCGAGGAATTTCCAGCGACTGCAGCACTGGATTCATGACAATGGCTTTGTCATCGAGGCAAGCTGGACCCTTTCCGCATGGGGTCAGCTCGTAAAGCGGCAGGTGAACATTGTGCTATATGAAATCGCGCGATCCTCAAGTCCGGTTCGTACTGCAGATCCGGGCGCGTGAGCCCGAGCGCAATGGAGCGGAGATTCTTACCGGGTTCATGCCGGAGCCGATGAGCCGTCACCCGCGGTGCTTGAGGCCCCCACCAGCCTGGCCAGCGCCGCCCGCCCCGACAGCAGATGGTCGTGCATGCGCCGCCCCGCCAGGCCGGGGTCCTTCAGACGCAAGGCTTCGAGGATTTCGCGATGTTCGGCCAGCGATTGTTTCAACCGGCCTTCAAGCCGCAGCGAATCCCGGCGCGTCAGCTTGATGACCTTGCGCGCATCGTCGATCAGTTGGGCGAGATAGCGGTTGCCGGCGATTTCCTGCAAGGCCGCATGGAAGCGCTGGTTGGCCTCGAAAAAGCGGTCGGTGTCATTGCCCGCGGCATGCCCTTCCAGTTCCTCGTGAATCGCCGCCAGGCGGGCAAAGTCGACGCTGGTGGCACGGCGCGCGGCCTCTTCGGCGACCCGCCCTTCGAGCAGCGCCATCACCGGGAATACCTCGTCGATGTCCTGTTCCGACAACTGGGTCACGTAACAGCCGCGGCGCGGCTTGAGCACCACCAGGCCTTCGGCCGCGAGCACTTTCAGGGCCTCGCGCAGCGGCGTGCGGCTGATGCCATATTCCAGGGCGAGCGCCTGCTCGTCGATCCAGCTTCCCGGCGGCAGTTCGTGCGCGAAAATGCGGCTGCGCAGGCGCTCGGCCACCTGCTCGTACAAGGCGGGCGCGGTAAGAATATGTGATGATGGCCTTGCATTCATAATTATGGATGCAGTATCATGACTCTTCGTCAAGAAGTCAACCGCATTGTTCCTTGCGTTCCGGGGACGATGCCGCATAAGGGGCAAGACCATGAGCAAGGCACCCGCAGTCAGCATTCCCTCGATCGAGGCCTGGACCAGGGCGGCCGCCAAGTCGGCGCCCGATGCCGATGTCTCCCGGCTGAACTGGGTCACGCCCGAAGGCCTGACCGTCAAGCCGCTCTACACAAAGGCCGACGTCGAGGGGCTGCCTTACGCGGACACGCTGCCGGGCTTCGCGCCCTTCCTGCGCGGGCCGCAGGCAACGATGTATGCGGTGCGGCCGTGGACCATCCGCCAGTACGCCGGGTTTTCGACGGCCGAGGAATCCAACGCCTTCTACCGCAAGGCGCTCGCCGCCGGCGGTCAGGGTGTTTCGGTGGCCTTCGATCTGGCGACCCATCGCGGCTACGACTCCGATCATCCGCGCGTCACCGGCGACGTCGGCAAGGCCGGCGTGGCGATCGATTCGGTGGAGGACATGAAGATTCTGTTCGACGGCATCCCGCTCGACAAGATCTCGGTGTCGATGACCATGAACGGCGCCGTGCTGCCGATACTGGCCGGCTACGTGGTCGCGGCCGAGGAGCAGGGCGTTTCGCAGGAACAATTGAGCGGCACCATCCAGAACGACATCCTCAAGGAGTTCATGGTCCGCAACACCTACATCTATCCGCCCGAGCCGTCGATGCGCATCATCGCCGAC
Organism: Sulfuritalea sp.; assembly: GCA_030247575.1. Taxonomy (GTDB): domain Bacteria; phylum Pseudomonadota; class Gammaproteobacteria; order Burkholderiales; family Rhodocyclaceae; genus Sulfuritalea. Next base: position 183,288 of record JAOTRV010000002.1, on the reverse strand, counting down.
ATCATCGGCTACACGGCGCGGAACATGCCGAAGTTCAACTCGATCTCGATTTCCGGCTACCACATGCAGGAAGCCGGGGCGACGCAGGCGCTGGAACTCGCCTTCACCCTGGCCGACGGCCGCGAGTATGTGAAGACCGCGCTGGCCTCGGGCATGGACGTCGATGCCTTCGCCGGGCGTTTGTCGTTCTTCTGGGCAATCGGCATGAACTTCTATCTCGAGATCGCCAAGATGCGCGCCGCGCGCCTCCTGTGGTGGCGGATCATGAAAGAGTTCGACCCCAAGAACCCGAAGTCGATGATGCTGCGCACGCACTGCCAGACCTCGGGCTGGTCGCTGACCGAGCAGGACCCCTACAACAACGTGGTGCGCACCACGGTCGAAGCCATGGCCGCGGTGTTCGGCGGCACGCAGAGCCTGCACACCAATTCGCTGGACGAAGCCATCGCGTTACCGACCGAGTTCTCGGCACGCATCGCGCGCAACACGCAGCTCATCATCCAGGAAGAAACCCACATCACCAGCGTCATCGATCCCTGGGCCGGCAGCTACATGATGGAGAAGCTGACACAGGACATCGCCGACGAAGCCTGGCGCATCATCGAGGAAGTGGACCAGATGGGCGGCATGACCCAGGCCGTGCAGAGCGGCTGGGCCAAGCTGCAGATCGAGAAATGCGCCGCCGAAAAGCAGGCGCGCATCGATTCGGGCAAGGACGTCATCGTCGGCGTCAACAAGTACAAGCTCAAGGAAGAGGCACCGATCGAAACGCGCGACGTGGACAACCATGCCGTGCGCGACGCTCAGATCGCGCGCCTCAAGCAGATTCGCGCCGCTCGCGACAGCGCCGCCGTCCAGTCGGCCCTGGCGGCGCTCACTGACGCGGCAAAGACAGGCAGCGGCAACCTGCTCGATCTGGCGATCAAGGCCAGCCGGCTGCGCGCGACGGTCGGTGAAATCTCCGATGCCCTCGAGGCGGCATGGGGTCGCCACCGCGCCACGACGCAGACCGTGTCGGGGGTCTATAGTGCGGCTTTCGGCGAGGATGGAACCATGCAGGATATCCGCGACCTGATAGACAACTTCGCCGCCGCTGAAGGGCGCCGGCCTCGCATCATGATCGCCAAGCTGGGACAGGACGGACACGACCGCGGCGCCAAGGTGGTGGCCACGGCATTCGCCGACCTCGGCTTCGACGTCGACGTCGGCCCGCTGTTCCAGACCCCGGAAGAGGCGGCGCGCCAGGCGGTGGAAAACGATGTCCATGCGATAGGCGTCTCGACGCTGGCGGCCGGGCACAAGACGCTGGTGCCGGCGCTGGTCAAGGCGCTGCGCGAGCAGGGCGGCAATGACATTGTCGTCTTCGTCGGCGGCGTAATTCCGCCGCAGGACTACGATCAGTTGTACAAGGACGGCGCCGCCGGCATCTTCGGTCCCGGCACGCCGATCCCGCAATGCGCGCACGAAGTGCTGCGCGCCATTCGCGCCGCCCATCTGCCGGCCAGCGCCTGAACCCGATGCAACCGACGCCCGAACTGGGCCAAGCCGACGTGGATGCGCCGCTGGTCGCCGACCTGCTGGCCGGCAACCGCCGCGCGCTGGCCAAGGCGATCACCCTGGTCGAGTCGACGCGTCCCGAGCACCGGCAGCGGGCGCAACAACTCCTCGACGCCATCCTGCCGCACACCGGCCGCTCGATGCGCGTCGGCATCTCGGGCGTACCGGGCGTCGGCAAGTCCACCTTCATCGAAGCGCTGGGCATGTACCTGATCGAGAGCGGGCACCGCGTCGCGGTACTGGCCGTCGACCCTTCGTCCAGCGTCCATGGCGGTTCGATCCTCGGCGACAAGACGCGCATGGAACTGCTTTCGCAGCAGACCTCCGCCTTCATCAGGCCTTCGCCTTCTTCGGGCAGTCTCGGCGGCGTGTCCGAACACACGCGCGAAGCCGTGCTGCTCTGCGAAGCCGCCGGCTACGACATCATCATTGTCGAAACGGTGGGTGTCGGCCAATCCGAGACCGCCGTCGCCGGCATGACCGACATCTTCGTCCTTTTGCAGCTGCCGAATGCAGGCGACGATCTCCAGGCGATCAAGAAGGGCATCATGGAACTCGCCGACCTGGTCGTGTTCAACAAGGCCGACATCGATCCGCAGGCCGCGCAGCTTGCCGCGGCGCAAATGCGCTCGGCCCTGTCGATGCTGCATCCGGCTTCGGCCAACTGGCAGCCGCCGGTGCTGACGCTTTCGGCTCTGCGCAAGGACGGCCTTGCCGAATTCTGGCAGGTGATTGAAAAGTTCAGGAGCACCTTGACCGCCAGCGGGGAGTTCGACGGGAAGCGCCGCCACCAGGCCCTGGCCTGGATGTGGCAGCAAATCGACTCGGGCCTGCGCAGCCGCTTTCGCCAGCATCCCGCCGTGCAGTCGGCGCTGGCCGAGTTGTCAGATTCCGTTGAGGCGGGAACGACCACGCCGGCCGCCGCCGCACAGCGCCTGCTCGGGCTGGTCAGCCGCCATTTCTAGTTTGTTCGATCGGAGGTTTCGCATGCACGACATCATTCACCAGTTGGACGAAAAGCGCGGCAGGGCGGCGCTTGGCGGCGGCCAGAAGCGCATCGACGCCCAGCATGCCAAAGGCAAGCTGACCGCGCGCGAGCGCATCGAGATGCTGCTCGACGACGGCACCTTCGAAGAATGGGACATGTTCAAGGAACATCGCTGCGTCGATTTCGGCATGAACGAAAGTCACATCCCCGGCGACGGCGTGGTGACCGGCTACGGCACCATCAACGGCCGCATGGTGTTCGTCTTCTCGCAGGACTTCACCGTGTTCGGCGGCGCGCTGTCAGAGGCGCATGCCGAGAAGATCTGCAAGATCATGGACCACGCCATGAAAGTCGGTGCGCCGGTAATCGGTTTGAACGATTCGGGCGGCGCCCGCATCCAGGAAGGCGTCGCCGCGCTCGGCGGCTATGCCGACGTGTTCCAGCGCAACGTGATGGCCTCCGGCGTGATCCCGCAGATCTCGATGATCATGGGCCCCTGCGCCGGCGGCGCGGTGTACAGCCCGGCGATGACCGACTTCATCTTCATGGTCAAGGATTCCTCCTACATGTTCGTCACCGGTCCGGAAGTGGTGAAGACCGTGACGCACGAGGAAGTCACCGCCGAGGAGCTCGGCGGCGCCGTGACGCATTCCAGCAAGTCCGGCGTCGCCGACCTCGCCTTCGAGAACGATGTCGACGCGCTGCTGATGCTGCGCCGCTTCTTCAACTACCTGCCGCTCAACAACAGGGAAAAGCCGCCGGTCCGGCAGACAACCGATCCTGCCGATCGTCTCGACTATTCGCTGGACACGCTGGTGCCGGACAACGCCAACAAGGCCTACGACATGAAGGAGCTGATCCTGAAGATGGTCGATGACACCGACTTCTTCGAGATCCAGCCGGATCACGCCAAGAACATCGTGACCGGCTTCGGCCGCATGGAAGGCCAGACTGTGGGCATCGTCGCCAACCAGCCGATGGTGCTGGCCGGCTGCCTCGACATCAAGTCATCGATCAAGGCCGGACGCTTCGTGCGCTTCTGCGACGCCTTCAACATCCCGATCATCACCCTGGTCGACGTGCCCGGCTTCATGCCGGGAACGGCGCAGGAATACGGCGGCATCATCAAGCACGGCGCCAAGCTGCTGTACGCCTATGCCGAATGCACGGTGCCGAAAGTCACGCTGATCACGCGCAAGGCCTACGGCGGCGCCTACGACGTAATGGCCTCGAAGCACCTGCGCGGCGATGTCAATTTCGCCTGGCCCTCGGCGGAAATCGCCGTGATGGGGCCGAAGGGCGCGGTCGAGATCATTTTCCGCGAAGACAAGGGCGACCCGGCGAAGCTGGCGGCGAAGGAAGCCGAGTACAAGGCCAAGTTCGCCAATCCCTTCGTCGCCGGCGCGCGCGGGTTCATCGACGACGTGATCATGCCCAACGAGACGCGCAAGCGCATCTGCCGAAGCCTGGCGATGCTGAAAAACAAGGACATCAAGAATCCGTGGCGCAAGCACGGCAACATTCCGCTGTAAGCGTCGGAGAGAAAAATATGTTCAAGAAAATACTGATCGCGAACCGGGGAGAAATCGCCTGCCGCGTTATCAAGACCGCCCGCAAGATGGGCATTGCCACCGTCGCGGTGTATTCCGAGGCCGACAAGGATGCGCGCCATGTCGGATTGGCCGACGAGGCCGTCTGCATCGGCCCGCCGCCGTCGAAGGAATCCTACCTGGTGATCGACAAGATCATCGCGGCCTGCAAGCAGACCGGCGCCGAGGCCGTGCATCCAGGCTACGGCTTCCTTTCGGAGAACCCCGAATTCTCGCGCCGCCTCGAAGAGAACGGCATCGTTTTCATCGGCCCCAAACATTATTCGATGGCGGCGATGGGCGACAAGATCGCGTCGAAGAAGCTGGCCAACGAGGCGAAGGTCAACACCATTCCAGGCTACAACGACGCCATCGACACGCCGGAACAGGCGGTCGAGATCGCCAGGGGCATCGGCTACCCGGTGATGATCAAGGCCTCCGCCGGCGGCGGCGGCAAGGGCTTGCGCGTCGCCTATAACGGCAGGGAGGCCCACGAGGGTTTCATCGCCTGCCGGACGGAAGCCAGGAATGCCTTCGGCGACGACCGCATCTTCGTCGAGAAGTTTGTCGAGGAGCCGCGCCACATCGAGATCCAGCTGATCGGCGATGCGCACGGCAACACGATCTACCTCTGGGAGCGCGAATGCTCGCTGCAGCGCCGCCACCAGAAGGTGATCGAGGAGGCGCCGTCGTCCTTCATCGATCCGGCGACGCGCAAGGCCATGGGCGAGCAGGCCGTGGCGCTGGCGAAGGCGGTGAACTACCAGAGCGCGGGCACCGTCGAGTTCGTCGTCGGCAAGGACAAGAGCTTCTACTTCCTCGAAATGAATACGCGCCTGCAGGTCGAACATCCGGTGACCGAACTGATCACCGGGTTGGATCTCGTGGAACTCATGATCCGCGTCGCCGCCGGCGAGAAGCTGCCCTTCACCCAGGAGCAGGTCAAGCTCGACGGCTGGGCCATGGAGTGCCGCATCAACGCCGAAGACCCGTTCCGCGGCTTCCTGCCGTCCACCGGCCGACTGGTGAAGTACCTGCCGCCACCGGAGATACATGGCGTGCGCGTCGATACCGGCGTCTATGAAGGCGGCGAGATTTCGATGTTCTACGATTCGATGATCGCCAAGCTGATCGTCCATGCGTCCACCCGCGATCAGGCGATCGCCCGCATGCGCGATGCATTGAACCAGTTCGTGATCCGCGGCGTGGCGTCGAACATCGCCTTCCAGGCCGCGCTGATGCAGAACCCGCGCTTTCTGTCCGGCGATTTCAACACCGGCCTGATCGCCGAGCAGTACCCCAAGGGCTTCAACGCCGCCGACGTGCCGCACGACGATCCGGCGATGCTGGTGGCCGTGGCGGCCGCGATCCATCGCCAGTATCTGGAGCGCAACGGAACCATCTCGGGCCAGATGCCGGGGCACGAGTTCGTTCCCGGCGAGGATTTTGTCGTGCTGCTCGGGACGGATCAGTACCACGCCACCGTGGTCAAGGCCGCGGGCGGCTGGGACGTCGCTTTCGCCGGCGAACGCTACGAGCTGCGATCCAACTGGCAATTCGGCGAGCCGCTCTACATCGGCACGCTCAACGGCCAGTCGATCTGCATGCAGATCGAGCGGCGCGGCCTCGTCTATCGGCTGTTTCACTGGGGCGTGCAGGCGGACATGCAGGTGATGTCGGCGCGCACCGCGGTGCTCAAGGCGCTGATGCCGGTCAAGGCGCCGCCCGACATGTCGCGCTTCCTGCTTTCGCCGATGCCCGGGCTGCTGACGCAGATCGCCGTCGATGTGGGTCAGGAGGTCAAGGCCGGCGAAATCCTGGCCAAGATCGAAGCCATGAAGATGGAGAACGTGCTCAAGGCCGAACGCGACTGCGTGGTGGCGAAACTGCTGGCCAAGCCGGGCGAGAGCCTGGCCGTCGATCAGGCCATCATCGCCTTCAAGTAGGGAGCAGGAGTCGACGCTGGCGGCACGGCGATCGTCAGGTTGCGGAGCGCTCGCGGCCGTTCATCGAGGGTTAATCGAGCGGACATATACTGATTTCTTCGATCGAACGAAGGTAGATCAGCATGTCCGTTCTCTTGCGTTGCTTTCTGCTGCTCGCTGCCTCGGCGCAGGCGCTGGCGGCCGATGAACTGATCCGGCTCAAGCCCGAACAGGTGGCGCGCGCCGGCATCGTCAGCGCCACCCTTGCCGACATGAAGGCTGGCGCCGGCATTCGTTTGCCCGCCCAGGCGGTGGTGCCGCCGGCTCAGGTGGAAGTGATCGCGGCGCCGCTGCCCGCGATGGTTGCCGGTGTAGTCGTCGCCTATGGCGAGACGGTAAAAAGGGGGCAGCCGCTGCTGCGCCTGCAGGGCGGGGCTTTGCTCGAATTGCAGCGCGACCACTTGAACGCAAATGCGCAGGCGCAACTTGCCGCGGAGAATCGCCGTCGCGACGAGTCGCTGTTTGCCGATGGCATCATTGCGCAGAGCCGGCTGTCGGCGACTCTGGCGGCCGAGCGGCAGGCGGCGGCGCTGGCCGCCGAGAAGCGGCGCGCGATGCAGCTGGCCGGCATGGCCGGGTCGGCGACCGTGGTCTCCGGCGTCGCCGAGTTGCGCGCGCCCTTCGACGGCGTGGTGCTCGAAGCCAATGTCCAGCCCGGACAGCGCGTCGACGCCATGACGCCACTGCTCAAGCTCGGCCGGTTGGCACCGCTCTGGCTGGAGATTCAGGCTGCGCCGGTGCAGGCATCCGGCATCGCACCGGGCGATGCGGTGAGCGTTCCCGGCTGCGCGCAGCCGGGCCGGGTGACTCTCGTTGCGCCGCAGATGCAGGCCGCCAGCCAGTCGCTGCTGATCCGTGCCGAATTGCGCAAGCCGGAGGGATGCCTGCGACCCTTCCAGTATGTGCAGGTGGAAATCCGCTCCGCACGGCCACCGGAAGAGAAGACCTGGCGCCTGCCCGCCGCCGCCCTGGTTCGCCATGAGGGGCAGGCCTGGATTTTCGTGGAGGCGGCGGGCGGCTTTCGTCCGGTGCCCGTCAAGCTGCTCGACGAATCGCCCGACACGGCGTTGCTGACCGCCGATCTTGCAGGCGACACCCGGTTTGCGATCAGGGGCGCATCGACGCTGAAGGCATCCTGGCTGGGTCTCGGCGGAGGCCAGTGAGATGCTGCAAAAACTGGTCGAATTTGCGCTGACCCAGCGCCTGCTGGTGCTGATCGCCACCTTGCTGTTGATCGGCGCCGGCGCCTATGCCGTGCGCGGCTTGCCGATCGACGCCTATCCCGATGTGTCCTCGACCCAGGTCAAGATCATCGTCAAGGCGCCGGGCATGACGCCGGAGGAAGTCGAGGCGCGCGTGGTCACGCCGATCGAGCTGGAAATGCTCGGCATCCCCAAGCAGCGCAGCCTGCGCGCGGTGGCCAAGTATGCCATCGCCGACATCACGCTCGATTTCGAAGACAGCGCCGACATCTATTGGGCACGCCAGCAGGTATCCGAGCGGCTGGCGAGCGCAATGAAGGATTTTCCCGCCGACGTTTCCGGCGGCCTGGCGCCGATCACCACGCCGCTGGGCGAGATGCTGATGTTTACCATCGAAGGCGATCTGTCGCTGGCCGAAAAGCGCAGCCTGCTCGACTGGGTGATCCGCCCGCAACTGCGCACGCTGCCCGGCGTCGCCGACGTCAATGCACTGGGCGGCCAGGTGCGCAGCTTCGAGGTGGTGCCCAACCTGCTGGCGCTGAAGGCGCGCGGCCTGACCCTGACCGATTTGCGCACGGCGCTGGAGGCCAACAACCGCAACGACGGCGCGGGGCGCCTGACTGAAGGCGAGGAATCCCTGCTGGTACGTGTCGAAGGCAGCGTCAAGACGCTCGACGACCTGCGCGCCATCCTCGTGCCCGATCCGCATACCGCCCACCCGCCGCATGTCACCCGCGTTGGCGATGTCGCCGAGGTGCGCATCGGCAGCCTGACCCGCTACGGTTTCGTCACCCGCGGCGGCAAGCAGGAGGCGGTCGAGGGGCTGGTGCTCGGCCTGCGCGGTGCCAACGCGCGCACCGTGGTCGAAGGCGTGCGTGCCAAGCTGGCCGAGATCGCACCCTCGTTGCCGCCGGGTGTGACGACGAAGATTTTCTACGATCGCGGCGCCCTGGTCGATCGTGCCATCGGCACCGTGGCCAGGGCGCTGGCCGAGGCCATCGTGCTGGTGCTGATCCTGCTGCTGGCCTTCCTCGGCAACCTGCGCGCTGCGGTTGCCGTGGCCTGCGTGCTGCCGCTGGCGGCGCTGGTGACCTTCATCCTGATGAGCGTCTTCGGCATGTCGGCCAACCTGATGAGCCTGGGCGGCCTGGCCATTGCCATCGGCATGCTGGTGGATGCCGCCGTGGTGGTGGTGGAAAACGTCGAAAGCCAGCTCGGCGATCCGGCCGGCGCCAAGCTGCCCTTCCTGCATCGCATCTACCGCGCCGTGCGCGAGGTGACCGAGCCGGTGGTGTCCGGCATGGCGATCATCGTCATCGTCTTCCTGCCGCTGCTGACCCTGCAGGGGCTGGAGGGCAAGCTCTTCATTCCGGTGGCGCTGACCATCGTCTTCGCGCTCTCCGGCTCGCTGCTGCTGTCGCTGACGGTGATCCCGGTGCTGAGCTCCTACCTGCTCAAACCAGGCACGGGGCATCACGAACCCTGGCTGCCGCGCCAGGCGATGCGCCTCTATGAACCGCTGCTGGCCTGGAGCCTGGCCAATTCGCGCAAGGTGATCGCGACCGCTCTGGCGGCGCTGGCCGCCACCATCGCGGCCTTCTTCCTGCTCGGCAAGACCTTCATGCCGACCATGGACGAGGGCGACATCCTGATGCAACTGGCCAAACTGCCCTCGATCAGCCTGGAACAGAGCGCGCAGACCGACCTCGCGGTGCAGAAGGCGCTGCTGGAAAAGGTGCCGGAGGTCAGGGACATCGTCGCCCGCACCGGCTCGGACGAGCTCGGCCTCGATCCGATGGGGCTCAACGAGACCGACAGTTTCCTCGTCCTGGCGCCACGCAAGGAATGGCGCCAGCCGGACAAGGAATGGCTGACCGATGAAATCCGCAAGGTGCTTGCCGACTTTCCGGGCATGGACATCGCCTTCACCCAACCGATCGAAATGCGCGTTTCCGAGATGCTGACGGGAACGCGTGGCGACCTGGCGATCAAGGTCTTCGGCACCGATCTGGGCGAACTCAACGCGCTGGCCGAGAAGATTGCCGGGTTGCTGAAGACCGTGCCCGGCGCGCAGGACGTACTGACCGTCAAGAACGAGGGCGTGCAGTACTTCACGGTCGAGGTCGACCGCCTGATGGCCGGTCGTGTCGGGCTCTCCGTCGAAGACATCGCCGGCGCCCTGCGCGCGCAGGTGGAAGGCCAGTCGCTGGGACTGGTGCTCGAGGGCGGCCGCCGCACGCCGCTGGTGATCCGCGGCAGCGACGAGGTGCGCATGTCGCCGGCATTGTTCGGCGGCGTGCACCTGGCGCTGGCGAACGGGCAGACTGTGCCGCTCTCTTCGGTGGCCACGCTCAGGCGGCTCGCCGGCCCGGTCAAGGTGGACCACGAAAACGCGGCGCGCCTGGTCGTGGTCCAGGCCAATGTCACCGGCCGCGACCTGGTCGGTTTCGTCGAGGAGGCCAAGGCGAAGGTGGCCGCCGAGGTCAAATTGCCGGCCGGTTATCGCCTGGCCTGGGGCGGGCAGTTCGAGAACCAGCAGCGCGCCGCGAAACGCCTGCTGCTGGTGGTGCCGGTGGCGCTGGCGCTGATCTTCCACATCCTGTTCACCACCTTCGGCTCGGTGCGCCAGGCGGCGATGGTCTTCGTCAATATTCCGTTCGCGCTGATCGGCGGCGTCTTTGCGCTGTTGCTTGCCGGCGAATACCTGTCGGTGCCGGCCTCGGTCGGCTTCATCGCCCTGCTCGGCATCGCCGTGCTCAACGGACTGGTGCTGATCTCCCATTTCAACCAGTTGCGGGAGCAGGGCATGTCGCTTGAACGCGTGGTGGTCGAGGGTTCGAAGCGCCGACTGCGGCCGGTGCTGATGACTGCCAGCATCGCCGCCTTCGGCCTGGTGCCGCTCCTGTTCGCCAGCGGACCGGGCTCGGAGATTCAGCGACCGCTCGCCATCGTCGTCATCGGCGGCCTGATCACCTCCACCCTGCTGACGCTGGTGATGCTGCCCATTCTCTATCAACGCTGGGGAAAAGAAACATGACAAAGCGTTTCGATGTCTGCCTGACGCTGGTGCTGCCCAAGGGGTTGGAGTCGCGCATACTCGACAGCCTGCTGAAGCATCCGGCGTGGGTCGGTCCGTTCAACACGCATCGCGTCGAGGGACATGGCGACCCCGAGGGCATCGCCAGCGCGAGCGAGCAGGTGCGCGGCCGCGCCGAGCGGGTGCGCATCAAGATTCTCATGGACTCGGGCCATGTCGCGGAGCTGCTGCAGGAATTGAAAAGCGAGTTGCCGAGCCCGGAGGTGGTCTGGTGGCTGAGTCCGGTACTCGATTCGGGGACGCTGGCATGAACCGCCTTTTGATCCTGCTCCTGTTTCCGGCGGCCGTCTGCGCCGCCGAGCCTCCCGATTTGCCGGCGGCGGCGCAAGTCGAGAAGACGCTCCGTGCCCACCCGCTGGTGCGCGGCGCCGTTGCCGGCGTGCAGGTCGAGGAGGCCAATCGAGACCGGCTCGAAGCCGGTCCGCATGAATTTGCGCTGAGACTATCCAGCCAGCAGCGAAGGGATCGCCCGCTCGACATCGGCTACCGCGAGAACGAAGTGGGTCTCGAGCGCGCCATCCGGCTGCCGGGCAAGGCCGCCCGCGATGCCGCGCTGGGTGCTGCAGGCATCGAGCACGCGCGTTTTGCCCTCGGCGATGCCATGCACGAAACCGCGCGCCTGCTGCTGACGCGCTGGTTCGAGTGGCGGCGCGAAGCGGCGGCAGCGCGGCAGTGGGCGCTGCAAGTCGAGACCCTGCGGCGCCAGCACGAGGTCGTCGGCAAGAGAGTCGACGCCGGCGATGCGGCGAAACTGGAGGAGTTGCTTTCGGGAGCTCAACTGGCGCAGGCACAGGCGCAGTTCGCGCAGGCCGCGGGGCGCCGCGAGCGTATCGCGATGGAGTTTGGCCAGACCTTTCCGGGCATCGCCCTGCCGGCAGATGAAATGCCCGAGATGCCCGAGCCGCAGGCGATCGGGGAATCTGCCGAGACGTGGCGCCAGCGCATCCTCGAGCACAATCACGAACTGGCGATGGCGCGCAGCGCGGCGCGGCGCGGGCAGATGATGGCGCAGCGGCTCGACGCCGAGCGTCTGCCCGATCCGACGCTGGGTGTGAAGTTCGGCAGCGAGCGCGACGGCCAGGAGCGCATCGTCGGCGTGCAACTGACGATTCCGCTGCCAGGCAGCGGCCGTGCGGCGTCGGCCCGTGCCGGCGCGGCGGAGGCGGACGCGGCCAGCGCGCGCGAGGCTCTGGCGCTGGCGCGCGCCGAGGCAGAGGCGCAACGCACCGTCAGTCTGGCGCACAGCACCCGCGGCCAATGGCAGCGACTCGATGATGTCGCCCGGCGCATGGAAGAAAACGTGCGGCTGCTGGATAAGGCCTGGCGCATGGGCGAAGGCCAGTTCGCCGAGTTGCAGGCGGCCCGCCGCCAGGGCATCGAGGCCAGGTTGGCGGCGATACAGGCGCAACTTGAGGCCAATGAGGCGCGCTATCGCTTGCTGCTCGACGCGCATCAACTCTGGAACACCGAAGTCGACTGAGCGGCCGGTACGGAAAGCGGTCAGAGGGTCAGTTCGACCCGCGCGCCGATCAGCGTCGCATGGCGCGCCGCCGCTGTGCCACCGGGATGGCGGACGTGCTGCAGGCTGGGCTGCAGCTGGAACCACTGCCGGATCGCGACACGCCAGGTGATCTCCACGGCATCTTCCGCGGCAGCCGTGTCGGTGCCGGCGGCGGCCTGAAGCGCGCGCCACTTCGGCGCCAGGCGGCCGCGCGTCCAGCCGACGGCGACGCTGTCGTCGACGCGGCCGGCGAATGGTCCGCGCACGCGCACGCCGAGATTCCACATGCGATCGATGGCGGTCGAGTGGCCGCTGCTGAATGCGTAGCGGCCGAAGGCCGTGACGTCCCGGCCGGCGTCGCCGCCGAGGCTGAACAGGGTGCGCTCGGCCAGCACGTAGGCGCCCTGCGAACGGCGCTGCAGCGCGGTGCCATCGGCATCGATGTCGAGTTGATCCGGCACCCGATTTCCGTAGCGCCAGAAGCCGATGGCATATTTGCTGAGGCCGCCGTATTTCTCGTGGGCAACCAGACCGGGCGTCTGCCGCACCTGTGCCGGGTCGACCGGCTCGAAGAGATGGCCGAACTCGAGCGGCATCCAGCCGATTTCGCCGATGACGAAGGCGCCGTCGCCGCGGCCAAAACGGATCGCCGTGGCTTTCGGCCGCGCCGGATCGTTCGGCATGCCGTCCATCAGCGCGCCCATCGCATACCAGTCGCGATTCTCCGCCAGCCACTTGGCGCGGATGCCGAAGGCGGCATTGTTGAATACGGAAGGGGAACTGGTCAGGGCCAGATCGGCGGGCGTGCCGTAGGCGGGGTGCAGCAAGGTCGCCGCCGAATCCATGGTGAAGAACTCGGAGTCGATCGGGTAGAGACCGGCCAGGATCGAGAAGCGGCTATCGAGAAAGCCCTTCTGCAGCCAGGCATGGAACAGGCGCGTGGTCGGCACCGGCACTTCGATGTTGCTGACTCCCATCAGACTGCCGGAGCGTCGGGCGTTGATGCCGGCGCCGCCGTCGGTATCGGTATTGACATAGGCGACGGCATCGCTCCAGCCCAGCAGCTTTTCCAGGTCGGCGCGCAGCTTCAACTCAAGGTGGCTGACCGTCTGGCTGCCATTCGCTGTACCGCCCCGGTTGCGCAGGCTATCGAATTTCAGTCCGGCTTCGAACGCCAGGCCGCGCTGCCAGAGTTCGCTGCGGGCGCCGTTCCAGTCGCCGGTCAGGGTCAGGCTGGCATAGTCAGGCGCTGCCTCCGGCGCGGCCAGCACCGGAGGTGCCAGGGCGGCGAGCAGGACGATCCCCGCGAGGAGCCGTTTCCGCGATGGCATCTTCAGGAACGCCGTGTCGCCAGCGTCTACTCTCGTCAAAGCGTCGGGTAGTCCGTGTAGCCTTTTTCACCCGGGGCATAGAACGTGGCGGCATCCCATTTGTTGAGCGGCGCATCGCGGCGCAGGCGCTCGACCAGATCCGGGTTGGCGATGAAGGGCTTGCCGAATGCGATCAGGTCGGCGTGGCCGCGCGCCAGAATCGCTTCGCTGGCGGCCGCCGTCTTGAAGCCGCCGCAGGCGATCAGCGCGCCGTGGAAGGCGTCGCGCAATGCCGGCATCATCGAGTGCGTCGCGTCGTGAATCCAGTCGGTGCTCTGGCAGTAGATATGCAGAAAGCCGATGCCGCGCCGATCGAGTTCGCGCGCCAGCCACGGATAAGTCACCAGCGGCTCGGGGTCGGCAACCATGCCGTTGGCCACGCCATAAGGCGACTGGCGCACGGCGATGCGTTCGGGCGCAACTTCCGCCGCCACCGCATCGACCACTTCCAGCAGCAGGCGGTAGCGATTGGCCAGCGAACCGCCGTAAGCGTCGTTGCGGTCATTGACCGCCGGGCAGCGGAACTGGTCGAGCAGGTAGCCGTTCGCGCCGTGAATCTCGACGCCGTCGAAGCCGGCCTGCATGGCGAGTTTCGCGGCATGGGCGAACTCGCCGACGACTCCGCGGATTTCCTGAAGGCTCAAGGCCTGCGGCTGGCCGCAGTCGACAGGCACGGGCCTGCCGTCGAGGCCCGGGATCATGGTTTGCGTGGCCACCGGCTTGTTCGACGCGCCGGCCGGGGCGCTGCCGTCGGAGTGCAGCGCGGCATGCGAGACGCGGCCGCAATGCCATATCTGGGCGAACATCTTGCCGCCCGCGGCATGCACGGCGTCGGTCACCGGCTTCCAGCCCGCCGCCTGCGCCTCGTTCCACAGCGCCGGCGTGTTGAGGTAGCCGCGCGCACGATCGGAAATGGGCACGCCCTCCGAGATGATCAGGCCGGCGCTCGCGCGCTGGCGGTAGTACTCGGCGATCATCGCGTTGGGTACGGCGTCGCGGTGGTCGGCGCGGCAGCGGGTCATGGGCGCCATGGCGATGCGGTTGGCGAGTTGCAGGGCCGAACTGGAATACGAATCGAAGAGCATGAGTGAGCCTTGTAAGAATGCGGAAATGGGAAAGACGGAGATTTGACGGAGGCTGACGCCGGCCGCAACCAAAAAGCGATTCTACCCAAGTGAGGGGGTAGAATTTCCCGGATATCCCAACCGGATCGTGCTGTGTTGCGCATTCCAGCTGTTCTGTTCCTGTTGTGCTGTTGGCTGGGCCATGGCGGCTGCGCCCTTGCCGACGTGCGCCTCGCGCCGGGCATCGCATCTCTTTCCCTGGCGTCGGAGGTGGCCATCCTGGAAGACCCGGGCGGCCGCCTGTCGCTGGCCGATGTTCAGGCCCGCGGCAAGCAATTCGTACCCTCGAAGTTGCCGGCCGATGCGGCGATCAACTTCGGCTATTCCTCGTCTGCGTGGTGGCTGCGCTTCACGATCGAGGCAGACCCCGCCGCGCCGCGCGACTGGCTGCTGGAAGTGGCTTTCCCGACGCTGGACAGCGTCGACTACTTCGGTCCCGGCGGCGAACATCTGAGCGCCGGCGACCTCCGGCCCTTTGCCGAGCGGCCGCTGCTGCATCGCAACTTCGTGTTTCCGGTGCATCTGAGCGGGACGGGCGACAGCACGGTCTGGCTGCGCATCGCGTCCGAGGGCACGCTGACCGTGCCGCTGCGCCTGTGGCGCCCCGAGAGTTTCTGGCAGAAGTCGCTGATCGGCTACGCCCTGTTGTCGGTCTATTTCGGCATGCTGCTGGCGCTGGCCCTCTACAACCTGCTGCTGTGGCTTGCGCTGCGCGACAACACCTACATCACCTACGTCATGTTCGCCGTCAGCATGGGCGTGGGGCAGCTTTCCCTGAGCGGACTTGGCAACCAGTTTCTCTGGCCCGACTGGCCGGCGTGGGGCAACATGGCCTATTCGACGGGCTTCGCCGCCACCGGCCTGTTCGGCGCCTTGTTTACCCGGGGTTTTCTCGACACGCGGCACAGCGTGCCGCGCCTCGACGGCGCCGTGATCGGCCTCGCCGGCCTGTTCGCCCTGTGCATGGTGGCGCCCCTGATTGCGCCCTATCGCCTGGCGGCCATCCTCACCTCGCTGACCGGCGTTGCGTTTTCTCTGGTGGCGATGCTTGCCGGCATTCGCTGCTGGCGAACGGACCAGCCCGGCGCACGCACCTTTCTGCTGGCATGGACCATCCTGCTGCTGGGCGTCGCCATCGTCGGCCTGCGCAACCTGGACCTGCTGCCGACCACGTTCTTCAGCTTCTATGCCATCCAGATCGGTTCGGCGCTGGAAATGCTGCTGCTCTCGTTTGCCCTGGCCGATCGCATCAATACGCTGCGACGCGAAAAGGATGCGGCGCAAGGCGAGGCGCTGGCAACCAAGCAGCAGTTGGTGGGAGCACTGCAGCGATCCGAGGCGAGCCTCGAACGGCGCGTTGCCCGGCGCACCGCCGAGCTGGAAGCCGCCAACGCCCGGCTGCGCGAGAACGAACGCCAGCTGCAGTCGCTGGCCCATAACGATACCCTGACCGGCCTTGCCAACCGGCTGCTGTTCGACGCCCGTTTGCAGCAGTCGATGCAGCATGCGCGACGCAGCCACGGCAAGCTCGCGGTGCTGGTGGTCGATCTCGACCGCTTCAAGGCGATCAACGACGGTTACGGCCAGGCGATCGGCGACGAGGTCCTGCGCAGCATGGCGGATCGTTTGCGCGCAACGGTGCGTGAGGTCGATACCGTGGCCCGCCTCGGCGACGACCAGTTCGCGATCGCGCTGTCCGGCATCGGCGATGCCGCCGACGCGGAACGGATGGCGGAGAAGATCACCACCAATCTCGGCGAGCCGCTGCGCGTGCTCAACGTGCCGCTCGAAGTCGCGGCCAGCGTCGGCGTTGCGATGTTCTCCGGCGGCGACCTGTCGCCGTCCGAACTGCTGCGCCGCGCCGATCAGGCGATGCACGCGGCGAAGGATGCCGGCGGCGGATGCTGCCGGATGTCGGCCGCCTAGGCGGGCTGCGGCGAACGGCGTAGCCGGGCGCTCAGGCCAGGCGGGCGAAAGCTTCGATCACTTCGGCGGGAGCCTGCACCAGCTCGATCAGCACGCCTTCGCCGGAAATCGGGAACTGCTCGTTGGCCTTGGGATGAAGGAAGGTGATGTCGTAGCCCGAGGCGCCCTTGCGGATGCCGCCGGGTGCGAAGCGTACGCCCTGTGCCGTGAGCCATTCGACGGCGGCCGGCAGATCGTCGATCCAGAGTCCGACGTGGTTGAGCGGCGGCTCATTGACCGCGGGCTTTTTCGCCGGATCGAGCGGTTGCATCAGGTCGACTTCCACTTTGAAGGGGCCGCTGCCCATCGCCGTGATGTCTTCGTCCACGTTCTCGCGCTCGCTGACGAAATTGCCCGTCACGGCAAGGCCGAACATGTCGACCCAGAGCTTCTTCAGCCGATCCTTGGAGGGACCGCCAACCGCGATCTGCTGAATGCCGAGCACCTTGAAGGGGCGCGCGTTTGCTTGGCTCATCGATGAATTCATTGCTCGGGAATCGTGCCGTGTTGCCGTTGGCGCCTTACGGCTTGTGCGCGATGCACTCGCGGATGCGGGCCAGCAGCTCCTCCTCGTCGTAGGGCTTGCCCATGTAGTGATTGACGCCGATTTCCGTCGCCATCTGGCGGTGCTTGTCGGCGGTGCGCGAGGTGATCATGATGATCGGAATGCCCTTCAGGCGCTTGTCGGCACGGATGTTGCGCGCCAGATCGAAGCCGTCCATGCGCGGCATTTCAATGTCCAGCAGCATGACGTCGGGAATCACTTCGCCCAGTTGTTCCAGCGCATCGACGCCGTCCTTGGCGGTCAGCACGTGATAGCCGTGGCGTGCCAGCAGCCGACCGCTGATCTTGCGCACGGTGAGCGAATCGTCGACCACCATCACGGCGGCGGCGGCCGCGGCCGCAACCGGGGCGGCGGCCGGAACCTCGACCGGGGCCGCCGTCAACTGCACCGGGGTGCTGAGGCGCTCGAAGGCGCGGGTCGCCAGTGCGACGGGGTTCAGAATCAGCGCTACCTCGCCGTTGCCCAGTACCGTGGCGCCGGCGAGGCCCGGCACGCGGGCCAGTTGCGGGCCGACGGCCTTGACCACGACTTCCTGGTTGCCGCTGAGACTGTCGATTTCCAGGGCGACGCGTTCGGTTCCGCCCTTGACCAGTAGTATCCAGTGGCGCCGCGCCGGTGGCGGTGTTGCGCTCTTTTCGCCCAGCAGGACGGGAAGATAGTGGTAAGGATAGCGGTTGCCCAACCACTCCGCGCTGCCTGTGCTGCGCAGCTTTTCTGCCGCATCGGGCTTGTGCTCGGTGGCCTGCTCGATCATCGATGACGGAATGGCAAAAGTCCGGCTGCCGGCAGTGACCAGCACCGCCTGTGTTACCGCCAGGGTCAGCGGCAGGTAGATGCGGAACGTGGTGCCGCGGCCGGCAGTCGACGTGATCTCGATGCGGCCGCCGAGACTGGCGGCCTCGCTCTTCACCACGTCCAGTCCGACGCCGCGGCCGGCAAGCGCAGTGAGATCTTCCGCGGTGGAGAATCCGGGCTGGAAGATGAGTTGTGTCAGCGTCGAGTCGTCGGCTTCCGCGTCCGCCGGAATCAGGCCGCGCTCGATGCCGCGCTGGCGAATCCGGTCGAAGCGGAGTCCGGCGCCGTCGTCGGCGATGGAAAGCACGATTTCATTGCCTTCCTGCGCCAGCGACAGGGTGATCTGGCCGATCGCATCCTTGCCCGCCGCCGCGCGCGCGGCATGGTCTTCCAGGCCGTGGGCGACGCTGTTGCGCAGCAGGTGCTCGATCGGGCCAGCCATCTTGTCCAGTACCGAACGATCGAGTTCGGTCTGGCCGTGGCGGATGTCGAGGTTGGCGCGCTTGCCGGTGTCCTTCGCGGCCTGGCGCACCACGCGATGCAGGCGCTCGGCAAGGCTTTCGAAGGGCACCATGCGCACGCCCATCATGCGCTGCGACAGCTCGCGGGAGAGGCGTGCCTGCGCCGTCACGGCCGCATTGGCATGGTCGAGGTTGCGCAGCAGGTTCTGCTGCACGGTGGCGACGTCGTTTACGCTTTCCGCCATCATCCGCGTCACTTCCTGGAAGCGGGTGAAGCGGTCGAATTCCAGCGGGTCGAACTCCTGTCCGCGCTCGGTTGCCAGGGCCTGTTGCGACTGCATCTGCAGCTCGGCCTGAATCTCGACTTCGCGCAGCTGTTTGCGCAGACGAATCACGTTTTCCGTCAGTTCGAGCAAAGAGGCCTTCACCGCCAGCAGCTCGCCTTCGATCCGGCCGCGGGCGATGGCGACTTCGCCGGCCTCATTGACCAGTTGGTCGACCAGGTCCGCGCGCACGCGCAGATGCACCTGTGCGGCGGGGGCGAAGGCCGCCGCCGCTGTTGCGGCCGGCGCAGCGGGAACATGCGCTGCCTCGGTCACGTCTTCCTGCCGGAGCACGGGCACTTCTTCCGTCAGCTTCTCGATCGTCACGTCGAGTCCGGCGGCCGGAAGCGGCAGTTCCAGTTCGGGACGGGCCGCCTGGGGATTGCGCAGATGCTCGATCAGCATCGCGGCCCGGTCGTACGAGCTTTCGAGGCCGTCGATCATGGCCGGCTGCACCGACTTCATGGCGGTCGCCTGATCGACGCGGTCTTCCATCGAATGCAGCAATTCGCCGCAGCCCATGGCGCCTGCCATCCGCGCGCTACCCTTCAGCGTATGCAGCGTGCGCTGGAGCGTACGGGAGATCTCGAGGTCGGTCGGTGCGGCCCGCCATTGGCGCAGCGCCTCGCCGATCTCGCGCATGAGATCCACGCTTTCTTCGAGGAACAGCGGCAATACCTGCTCGTCGATTTCGTCTTCGATCCGTGCCGCGCGGCGCTCTGCGGCGGTCATGAGGACCTCCGGGACCTCGGGTGCGGCCGGCGCCTCGGGTATCACCGTTGCGACAGTCGTGGCAGGTGCAGTGGCCTCGGCAGGTGCGGCGGCCTCGGCAGGTGCCACCGCGGGCGTCATTGCATCGAGTTCCTCGGCGAGCGCGGTCTCCTCGCCGGGCATGCGTCGCTCCGCAACGGCACCCAGCATGCCTTCGAGAGCGCCGGCGCAGCGTGCGAATACGAATCGCTGCGCTTCGGTTGGACAGGCTTCCAGCAGCGACAGGCGCGTTAGTGCGTTTTCGAGCGCGCGGGCGAGGCTCGCGATCGGCGCGAAGCCGGTACCGGCGGAAATGCTGGCCGTAGTGTGAGCGGCGCGGATGACGTCGTTGCCCGGCACCACTTCCAAGCCAAGATTGGATTGCAGCGTGGCGACGTGTTCGCGGGTTTCGCCGAGATACAGGTTGTACAGCGTCGGGGCCACCTCCACGTCGCCGACACGGATCGACGGCGGCGTCGGGAAGGAAACGACGGCTGCCGACGGCTGACCGGCTTCCGGCACGTTTGCGGCAGCTTCGGCGGCGGCGGCTTCGGCAGCGGCGGCTTCGGCAGCGGCAGCTTCGGCAGCGGCAGCTTCGGCAGCGGCAGCTTCGGCAGCGGCAGCGGCAGCGGCAGCGGCGGCAGCGGCGGCTTCGGCAGCGGCGGCTTCGGCCATTTGAACAGTCGACGCCGGCGGTACGGCGATTGCAGCTTCCTCAGGCGCGGTCAAGGCCTCGCAGCGGCGGATCAGTTCGGAATCGTCGAGACGGGTGCCGCCGCCCGCTTCGAGGTGCTCGATCCAGATTTTGAACATGTCGGCTGAGCGGTCGAGCATTTCGAGCAGGCCGGGTGTCGCGGCGCGTGCCTCATGCAGCCAGCCGTTCAGCACCTGCTCCACGGCCCAGGCCGTTTCGCCCAGATCGGTGAGGCCGACCATGCGGCCGCTGCCCTTCAGGGTATGGAAGCTGCGGCGCAGCGTGACGAGTGCGGCCTGGTCGCCCGGGTTGGCATGCACGGCAGGCAGATTCTCGTTGATGGTACCCAGCACTTCGTGAGCTTCTTCGAGGAAGATGGCGAGCAGTTCCGCGTCGAGTTCTTCCTCGCTGACCTCCACCAGCCGCGTCGTCTCGGCCGACGGCGCCGGCGCTTCGATGGGAGCGGGCGGCGGCGGGGCGGGCTCCGGCGGGGGCTGCAGCGCTTCCACTTCGAATTCCGGCAGTTCCAGTTCTTCTTCGGCAACCGGTTCGGCCCCGGCTTCGGATACGGGTTCCGGCGCCGTGGGCTCGACGGCAGATTCTTCTGCCGGGGCTGCAGCGGGCAGTTCCACGGCCGCAGGTGCCGCCGGCGCGGCCGCTTCGGCCTCCTTGCGTACGGGCTGAACGACGGGTGGCTCGAGGATCGCGTCGATGTCGGCAGCGCCGCCCTGCAGCTGGGCGACGAAGAAGCCCAGCGCAGAAAGCTTTTTGGCTACGTCTTCGAACTCGCCGGCTTGCGCGCTGAAGCCGGGCGCGGCGAAATGTTCGATGGCCTTTGTGCATTCGGCCAATATGGCGTTGGCGCGGTCCTGGCCGAGCACCAGCAGGGCGCCCTGGATCTGGCGAATCGGCTGCGTGAGGGAGGCCAGAGTCGCCTGGCGCGAGGTGTCGCGGAAGAAAGCATCCAGCGTTTGTTCGATGGTGCCGAGATTGGAGCGGATCTCGCGCGCCACCGATTCAAGCAGCAAGCGTTCCTGCGCGCGGCGCGACATGGCGTCGAGTTGAGGCAGTTCCAGCATGCCGAGCTCTTCGCCACGCCCGAGCGCCGCGAGGCGATTGACGACGATGCCGGCCGAGCGCGCAAAATCGGCGTCGAGCGACTGGAAGTTTTCCAGCGAGGTTTCGGCAAGCAGCAGCGCCGTGGCCATTTCCAGCGCGACGGTTTCGTTGTGCTGCGTCGGATCCTGGCGCAGCCTGTCGGCCTGCTCGAGAATGGCCGCCGTCAGGCGCGTGTAGTCGGGCTGCCCGGTGGCGGCGCCCTCTTCGGCGATTTTTGCCGTGCGCTCGTGAAAAGGCGGCAGCGCAGCGGCGGTGCCGGCGCAAAGGCGGTTCCAGTCTTCCTTGGCGGCGGCCAGCAGTTCGCGCAAGCGGCGGATGTGCGGCAGCAGTCTTTCGGTTTCCGCGGCCGTCGCCGTAGGCACCATGCCCTCCAGGCGATAGGCGGCGCGCACGATGGCCAGCGCCTCGCCGCCCGCCGTGGCGCAGGCCGCCTGGTACAGCGCCTCGCGCAATTGCGCTTCGCCGGCGTCCGTCTGGGTTTCGATGAGCTTCTTGATCTGTGCGCCGAGGCGCATGGCAAAGCGCTTGGCTTCATCCGCATCAGGCAGACCACCCGCAGCGAGCGCGTCGAGAACGCCCAGCGAAACCCACCAGTAGGCACGGCCGGCCGGTGTGGTGCGCGTCATTTCGACCATCGCCACCGAGACTTTCATCTCGTTGATGCCCTTGGGATCGTTCTTGATCCACTTCAGGAGGCCGCGCTCGAAGCCCATGCGCGCGGCCTTGAGGCGCCCGGCGAGGGACTCGGGCGTGAGCGGCTGCGGCTCCTTCTCGCGTTTGGGCGGACGCTGGGTGAGATCGGGGAAAAACAGGGCGGCCGGCGCCGGAGCCGGCTGGCCGCGCGCAACGATCATCGCGCGGTAGGGAGCATAAAGTTTCAGCGGCTGGTCGGGGTGGCCGGCGATCAGGTCGTCGAGATAGCCGCGCAGCGCGGTGAATCCGTTTTGCGCGGCGGCGATTGCGGCACCGGCGTCCGGCGCAGTGGCATCGCTCAGCGCAGCCAGCAGCTGTTCGATCGCAGCGGCGAACTCGGTGACGCCGTCGAGGCCGACGATGGCCAGCGCACCATGTGCCTGGTGCATGCTGGCGAGAGCCTTCTTCAGCTCGTCGCCGCCAGGAGCGCCGGCGTGCGCGGCGAGACTGAGTCCGGCGCGTTCCAGCGCAAGGTCGATTTCGCCCTTGACCCAGGACAGCGGACCGATGTCGAGATCGGTGCTCATCAGAAGCTATTCACGACGCCGTGGTTCATTTGCTCTCGATTCACACCTTGAAGCCCGAAACCGAGCCTTTCAGTTCGACGGCGAGTTCGGTAAGTTCGCCAATCGACACGGCAGTTTGCTGCGTGCTGGTGGTGGTCTGGCCGGTAATTCGAAGAATGTCCTGCATCGAGTCCGCCACCTTGGTGGCGATGTCGGCCTGGTGCTGCGTGTCGCTCGAGATCGCCTGAATCAGGCGGGCAAGATCCTGCGACACGCTTGAGATTTCGTTCAGTGCCTGACCGGCGGCGTCGGACAGCTTGGCTCCTTCGACCACACCCTGCGTCGAATATTCCATGGCGGCCACGGCGTCGTGCGTGTCGGTTTGAATCGTCTTCACGATGGCGGCAATCTGCTTGGTCGCCTCGCCGGAACGTTCGGCCAGTCGCTGCACTTCTTCCGCAACCACGGAGAAGCCCCGTCCGGCCTCGCCGGCCGACGCGGCCTGAATGGCGGCGTTCAAGGCCAGCACGTTGGTTTGCTCCGTAATGTCGGAAATCAGTTCCACGATTTCACCGATCTCCTGCGAGGATTCGCCGAGGCGTTTGATCCGTTTCGAGGTTTCCTGGATCTGGGTGCGGATTTCGTTCATGCCGGTGATCGAGTTCGACACGGCGGCCGCGCCCTTCTGAGCGGCTTCGAGCGATGCCCGCGCCACACGGGCAGACTCGAGAGCCGAGGCGGACACGGTCTTCATCGAGTTGGCCATTTCAAGAACCGCGGCGTTGGCGCCCTGGATCTCGGCCGACTGCACCTTCGTCGCCGCGAGCAGATCGTTGGAGGTGCTCTGGGCGGCGTTGGAGGCGCGGGTCACGCGTTCGGCAGCGTCGTTGATGCGGCGTACCAGCACGGCGAGTTCTTCAACCGTGTAGTTCACCGAGTCGGCAATGGCGCCGGTGATGTCCTCCGACACGGTGGCGCGGATCGTCAAGTCACCGTCGGCGAGGTCGCCCATTTCGTTCATCAGACGCAGAATGGCGCCCTGCGTCGCGTCCTTTGCCGCTTCCGCCATGCGCCGCTGCTGGTCGGCGTCCTCGCTTCGACGCAGACCTTCGTCGTTGAAGGCCTTCACCATCAGCACCAGCATCACGAGAGCCAGCGAGCCGAAAAAGCTGGCCGAAAACGTCGAGGTTTCCGTTGCGGCGATTTCAGTTTCGTAGGCCTTGATCAGGTTGTCGGTATTCGTCGCCATCGCGCGCCAGCCGTCGATCAGCGCTTTGCCGGTCATGCGCGCCTTTGCCAGCGGCTTGAGGTCGGCGCCAAGGCTGGCGAATGCAGTCTCCATGACCTTCAGGTTCCTGGCCAGCAGGGAGTCGGCGGGAGCCAGGCTCAGCGCAGCGGGAATATCGCCCGCCAGTTGTGCCGCCATGGCGTCGTCGAAGCCCGGCGCGAAGGCCAGCTGGTTCGACGCGTGCAGGATGCGTGCCGTCAGATGGGGCAGCCTGCCGCCGGCGGCATCTGCCGCATCGGTCATGGCTTTGCCCTGCTTCTGTGCTTCGGCGGCGAGGCGACCGATCGCAACGAAGCGGTTTTCCTGGGCCAGCAACTGGCCGATGATCTCGTCCTCCTTGGCCCAGGCTTCGCGCAGAGCGTCAAGGGCCGGGCGCGCTTCGGCGCCGGTCGGCGATACCTTGACGCCTCTCACCTCGCCGCCGTCAACCAGGGTTTCGATCAGTTTGCTGAAGGTGTCGCGGGCGTCGCGCAGTTCCGTGAAGCCATCCTTCTGTCCCTGCATGGCGTTCAGCGCGGACTTGGGAATTTGCTGGTTCAACGGGGCGATCTGGCCCACGACGGACAGGAATACGGTGCCGCGGTTGGTCGCCTGGCCTTGCATGAAGATTGCGGCGATGGTGATCAGCAGACTGATCAGAAAGACGGTACCCAGAATTCGGAACTGCGTCTCGATGTCCAGGTGGCCGATCAGAGGCAGCCCCTTGCGGCGCGACCCTTCCGCTGCTTCCGGAGGCGGCGAGGGCGAGGGCGAGGCGGTTTTCTTGAACAGCGACTTGAGATCGAAGGCCATGGCTTTTCTTTCCGGAACGCTCAGAGAGCGATGTCTAGGTAGTTGGGGTCGGCCAGCAGTGCCGGGATGCGCAACTGGGTCCAGATAACGTCTTGTGCATCCCTGAAACGTCCGCCGAGCCAGGGTGCCGCCTCGACAGCGCCGCCTGCGGATTCGCCTGCGGCGTGCATCTGCAGCGCCGGACGCAGGCCGAGTGCGCGACGGATCAGCAGGGCGGTGTTGACGCCGTGCCGCGCACCGATCAGAAGCAAGCGCGATTGCGCGTTTATCGGCGTCGGTGCGCCGCCGCGCCAGGCCGAAAAGTCCACGACGCTGTAAAGCACGCCACGAATGTTGGCGATGCCGGCGAACCAGGATTTGGTCAGCGGCGCGGGCGTGAGCGGCGGCAGCGGCGCCACTTCGCCCGAGTCGGCGAGATCGATCAGCCAGTGGCTGCCGCCGGGGAGATCATCGGCGCCGGATTCGATGCCAAGCAGGGCCTGACTCCCCTCGCCGCGTCGTGCGGACACGAGGCGCTCGGAAAGGTCCCGCTGAAACTCGCGCAGACTGATGCGCTTGGCCATCGCCGTTGCTTACCCGAGCGCGGCGATCATGGCCAGCAAGGCCGGCGCATCGACTGGCTTGGTGACGTAGGCCTGGGCGCCCTGGCGCATGCCCCAGACCCGGTCGGTTTCCTGATCCTTGGTGGTGCAGATGATCACCGGGATGTCCTTGGTCACGGGATCCCGAGACAGGGCGCGGGTGGCTTGAAAGCCGTTGGTGCCCGGCATCACCACATCCATGAGGATGAGGTCGGGCTTGATCTGCTTGGCCCGTTCGATGCCTTCGTCGCCGCTGTCGGCGGTGCTCACTTCGTAACCGCCGGCCACCAGCATTTGGGTCAGGAGATGGCGTTCGGTCGGGGAATCGTCGATGACGAGAATGGATTTGACAGGCATGGTGGCTACCTCGCTAACAAGAAAGAAACATGGATCAAGTGCGCGCAGCGTGCGCGGCAACGGTTTTGAGGAGGCCGTCCTTGGTGAACGGCTTGGTCAGGTATTCGTCGGAGCCGACCATGCGCCCGCGCGCACGGTCGAAGAGGCCATCCTTGGACGACAGCATGATCACAGGGGTGGCCGCGAATTTCGGATTCTTCTTGATCAGCGCGCAGGTCTGGTAGCCGTCGAGACGCGGCATCAGGATGTCGCAAAACACCACGTTCGGCAGATGATCGTTGATTTTTGCCAGCGCGTCGAAGCCGTCCTCGGCGAGCACGACCTGGGCGCCGGCCTGCAGCAGGAAAATTTCCGCAGTCTTGCGGATGGTGTTCGAATCATCGATCACCATCACCTTGATGCCGGAAAGCTGGGGCGTTTCGCTCACGTTACTCCATGCTGAATCAGGGCTTCAATCATGGCGACTGCCGGGGAACCAGAAAAACAAGCATGGATGCAATCGTACTCCCGAGCGCTCTCTGCTTCTCCCTGTCGCCTCGTTTGTTCTAATTTGCCGCCGAGGTCAAACTCTATAACCTTAATCATACTCAGATTTTGACCATTTCGAAGTCTTCCTTGCGGGCGCCGCATTCGGGGCAGGTCCAGTTGGGCGGTATTTCGTCCCAGCGCGTGCCGCCCGGCAGGCCTTCTTCGGGGATTCCATTGGCCTCGTCGTAGATGAAGCCGCAGATCAGACACATCCATTTGGCGTAGGGCGGCTCAGGACTCATTGCGGGCTGTGGGCGAACTGTGGGCTATGTCTCCGTGCGCTTGCCCGGGGACGGCATCAAGTCGGGAATGCCCCCCGCGCCTGCGCCGGGGACGGCATCCCTTCGGATAGAATTGGGCCATATTAACTCAAGCGGCTCGCTGCCCGGAAGTGCAGGGTCGAGTCGGGACATTCATGCCTGTTGCCCCCGCCGCCAACCTGTCGCCGCCCATCGTGCTGACGTTTGCCGCTTCCGATCCCACCTGCGGCGCAGGCCTGCAGGCGGACATTTTAACCCTTGCCAGCCTCGGCTGCCACCCGCTGTCGGTCGTGACCGCGATTACCGTGCAGGACACCGCCGGTGTCGAAGGGGTCCTGCCGCTGGACGCCGGCTGGGTCGCCGACCAGGCCCGTGCCCTGCTCGAGGACATGCCGGTGGCGGCCTTCAAGCTGGGCATGCTGGGCAGCGTCGAGGTCATCGCCGCGATCGCCGAGGTCATCTCCGACTATCCCGGGATCCCGGTGATTCTCGACCCGGTCCTGGCGTCGGGACGCGGCGATCAGTTTGCCGACGAACAGATGATCGAGGCCATGATCGGCCTGTTGCTGCCCCAGACCACGCTCTTGACGCCCAACAGCCTCGAAGCCCGACGCCTGGCCCAGGAGATCGGCGAGGCGGACGAAGATGGCCGGCTTGAACCGGACCTGGCCGGGTGCGCCCATCGCCTGGTCGATGCCGGCTGCGAGTACGTGCTGGTGACCGGAACGCACGAGGGCACGCTGCAAGTGGTCAATACGCTCTATGGCAGCCATGGCACGGTGCGCAGCGACCGCTGGGACCGCTTGCCCGGAAGCTATCACGGCTCGGGCTGCACGCTCGCCTCGGCGATTGCGGCCCACTTTGCCGGCGGCGTCGATGTCGTCGACGCGGTGGTGGCTGCGCAGGAATACACTTGGCGTACTTTGGCTGCCGGATTTCGTCCCGGCATGGGACAATTCATTCCGGACCGACTGTTCTGGTCGCGGGAAGAGGATGATGATGCCGATGAAATCTGAGTACTTGCCGCTTGCGGCGAGCGTGCCCGGATGAAGCTCAGGGGCCTTTGCGCCGTTACGCTCGACGACCCGCTCCTGCCGCGGCTTTCGGCGCTGGTGAAGGCGGCGCTCGACGGCGGCACGCCTTTCGTCCAGTATCGCAACAAGGCGGCCTCGCGACCCCTGCGCCGCGCCCAGGCCGCCGAGATGCTGCGCATCTGCCGCGCCAGCGGCGCGAAGCTCATCATCAACGACGATGTCTGGCTGGCGGTGGAAATCGGCGCCGACGGCGCCCATCTCGGCCGCGACGATGCGCCGGGAGGCTCGCTGGCCGCCGCGCGCGACGCCCTGGGACCGAAGCGCATCCTCGGCGTCTCCTGCTACAACGAACTTGCTCGTGCCGAAGAGGCCGCGGCAGCGGGAGCCGACTACCTCGCCTTCGGCAGCATGTACTCCTCGCGCACCAAACCCGCTGCGGTGCGCGCCCCGCTGGAAATGCTGACTGAGGCCCGGCGCCGTTTCGGCCTGCCGGTCGCTGCGATCGGCGGCATCACCCTGGATAATGCGCCGGAGCTCATTGCCGCCGGCGCCGACATCCTCGCCGTGGTCAGCGACCTGTTCGACGCGATGGACATCAAGGCGCGGGCCGAGGCCTATCAGGAACTTTTCAATCAGGCGGCACACGGCAGCCGCGAACAACGGGTTTCCTGAACGGCCCTTGTCTTGCGCACTGCCCCGAATCAACAGGACCCCCTCATGACACGTAACGAAGAACTCTTCCTTCGCGCCCAGAAAACCATTCCCGGCGGCGTCAATTCTCCCGTGCGTGCCTTTCGTTCCGTCGGCGGCGCCCCGCGCTTTTTCGCGCGAGGGGCGGGTCCGCGGGTCTGGGATGCAGACGGCAAGGAGTACATCGACTATGTCGGTTCCTGGGGTCCGCTGATCCTCGGCCATGCCGACGCCGATACCGTGCGCGCGGTGCAGGAAGCCGCAATGAAGGGCCTTTCCTTCGGCGCGCCGACCGAAGCCGAAGTCGAACTGGCCGAGTTGCTGGTGCAGCGCGTGCCGAGCATGGAGATGGTGCGCCTGGTGTCGTCCGGCACCGAAGCCACCATGAGCGCGATCCGTCTGGCGCGCGGCTTCACCGGGCGCGATGCGATCATCAAGTTCGAGGGCTGCTACCACGGCCACGGCGACAGCCTGCTGGTCAAGGCCGGCTCGGGCCTCCTGACCTTCGGCAATCCCTCGTCGGCCGGCGTTCCGGCCGATCTGGCGCAGCACACCCTGGTGCTCGACTACAACGACGCGCAGGGCCTGCGCGACGCATTTGCGAAGCACGGCAAGACCACCGCCTGCGTGATCGTCGAGCCGGTGGCCGGCAACATGAACCTGATCGCACCCAAGCCCGAGTTCCTCGCCGCCATGCGCGAGCTGTGCACGCAGCATGGCGCGGTGCTGATCTTCGACGAAGTGATGACCGGCTTCCGTGTCGGACCGGGCTCCGCACAGGGCTTGTACGGCATCACGCCGGACCTGTCGACCTTCGGCAAGGTGGTCGGCGGCGGCATGCCGCTGGGCGCTTTCGGCGGTCGCCGCGACATCATGGAAAAGATCGCGCCGCTGGGGCCGGTGTATCAGGCCGGCACGCTCTCGGGCAATCCGCTGTCGGTCGCCGCGGGCCTCGTGACGCTGAAGAAAGTCGCCGCGCCGGGCTTCTACGACGCGCTGACGGCAAAGACCAAAACCCTGGTGGATGGCCTCGCCGCCGCCGCGAAAAAGCGCGGCGTGAAGTTTTCGGCGCAGTCCGTGG
Source organism: Sulfuritalea sp. (assembly GCA_030247575.1). Lineage (GTDB taxonomy): Bacteria > Pseudomonadota > Gammaproteobacteria > Burkholderiales > Rhodocyclaceae > Sulfuritalea. The sequence goes on along the minus strand of JAOTRV010000002.1, from coordinate 154,393 downwards.
GCGGCATGTTCGGCGTCTATTTCGCCGCTACGCCGCCGACCTCCTATGCGGAAATCATGGCCAGCGACAAGGAAGCCTTCAACCGCTTCTTCCACGCCATGCTGGATGGCGGTTTCTACCTGGCGCCCTCGGCCTTCGAAGCGGGCTTCGTTTCGGCCGCGCACAGCGATGCCGACATCGCGGCAACGATAGCGGCTGCCGACGCGATCTTCGCCGCCGGCTGAGAGTAGACGCCGGCGGGACGGCGACAGGAGCGCAAATGCCGGCACTGACCCCTGCCGCGGCCTGGATCGTCCTGCTGATCGCCGGCCTGTGCGAGATCGCCTGGGCCATCGGCCTCAAATACACCGAGGGCTTCACGCGCCTGATTCCGAGCGCATGGACGCTGGCGGCGATGGCGGCTTCCGTGATCCTGCTCGCCTGGGCGCTGAAGGCGCTGCCGGTGGGCACGGCTTATGCGGTATGGACCGGCATCGGCGCGGTCGGCACCGCGCTGCTCGGCATGGCCTTGTTCAACGAATCGCGCGAGATCGCCCGACTGGTCTGCATCGGCCTGATCGTGGCCGGAATTCTCGGACTGAAGCTGGTGACGAAGTAGGCCGCCGCCGGGTTTATCCGGCGCTTGCCACCGTCATTGCCGCGCATTGAGCGGAATCAAGGACGACTTCCACGGCGAACGTAGAATCCGTGCGCCGTGGAGGTCGTCCGCGGCATCAATCATGAGGATGCAGCGATGACTGGAGCGAAGCGGATTGCGGGCGCGCTGGCGGCACTGATGGTGCCTTTTGCCGCCTGGGGGCAGGTCGATAGCGAGATCAAGGTCGGCGACACGGTGGTTTCGGCGACCAGCATGGGCAGTGGCGAGCATGTCGTGATCGCCCTGCATGGCGCCGGTGGCAACACCAAGAGTTTCTTCTTCGGCGACAACGGCGCGCAATTCGCCCAGGGCTTGGCGCAGGCCGGGTTTCGGGTGATCGCCGTGACATGGTCGGGGCAGGCCGGCGGCGGCTTCGCCGAGGTCGATGCGGCGGTCGGACACGCCAGGGCGATCGGGGCGAAGAAGATTTCCCTGATGGGTCACAGCCGCGGCGGCGAACTGGCGGCCAACTATGCCCGCAAGCAACCCGACGGCACCTTCGATACCGTCGTGCAGTTGTCCTCGGTGGACGATCAGGGTCTGGCCCAGACGCGGACCAAGAAGGTGTTCGCCTTCAACAAGTACGATCGCTGGGCAAATTGGCAGCCGGCGGCCTTCGACAAATCGGCGGAGCCCCGGCAGCTCTTCGCCCTGGGCGGCAGCGGCCATCCGGTATCGGCCCTGGTCAAGGAACAGCCGACGCTGCTGGCCGACCTGGTTGCGATCCTGAAGAAGTGAGCGACGGGCGGGCGACGCCCGCCGCCCCATTCCGCTACAGCAGGAAGATCGTCGCCAGGCCGAGAAAGATCAGGAAACCACCCGAATCGGTGACGGCGGTGATCATCACCGAAGCGCCGATCGCGGGGTCGCGGCCGATTTTCTGCAGAGTCATGGGAATCAGGACGCCGACGCTGGCGGCCACCAGCAGGTTCAGCGTCATCGCGGCCGTCATGACCGCGCCCAGGCGCGCATCGCTGTAGAGCCACCAGGCGATCAGTCCGAGCAGTCCGCCCCAGACCAGGCCGTTGATCAGGGCCACGCCGAATTCCTTTTTCAGCAGGCGCCGCTCGGCATCGGGATGCACCTGTCCCATGGCGATGGCGCGCACGATCATGGTGATGGTCTGGTTGCCGGAATTGCCGCCGATGCCGGCGACGATCGGCATCAGCGCGGCCAGGGCGACCAGCTTTTCGATCGAGCCTTCGAAGGCTCCGATCACGCGGCTGGCGATGAAGGCCGTGACGAGGTTGATCGCCAGCCAGGCCCAGCGGTTTTTCACCGAGTCGATCACCGGGGCGAAGATGTCCTCTTCCTCCTTCAGGCCGGCCTGGGCCAGCTGTTCGGCTTCGGCCTCGTCGCGGATGTAGTCGACCACCGCATTCACCGTGACGCGGCCGACCAGCTTGCGGTCGCTGTCGACCACCGGCGCCGAAACCAGATCGTAGCGTTCGAAGGCCTGGGCTGCCGCCTCGGCCTTGTCGCTCGCTTCCAGGGTCAGGGTTTCCGTCAGCATGACGGCGGCGACCTCCGTCTCCGGCGCATTCACCAGCAGCACATTGAGGGGCAGCACGCCGCGCAGATGCTCGTCGCGGTCGATGACGAAAAGCTGATCGGTGTGATCGGGCAGTTCGTCGAAGCGTCGCAGGTAGCGCAGCACGACTTCGAGACTGACGTCCTCGCGCACGGTGACCATCTCGAAATCCATCAGCGCGCCGACGGCGTCCTCCTCGTAGGACATGGCCGCGCGCAGCTCCTCGCGTTCCTCGGCCGGCAGGGAGCGGAATACGTCGGCCAGCACGCCGCTGGGCAGGTCGTGCGCAAGGTCGGCCAGTTCGTCGGCATCGAGCTGCTCGGCGGCCGCCACCAGCTCGGAGGGCGCCATGTGCTCGATGAGCGACTCGCGCACCGCATCGGAAACTTCAAGCAGGATGTCGCCGTCGCGATCGGCCTTGGCCAGGTCCCAGACCAGCAGGCGCTCATCGAGCGGCAGCGCCTCGAGGATGTAGGCGATGTCTGCCGGGTGCATCTCGTCGAGCCGGTGCTGCAGTTCGTTGGCGTGCTGCTGATGCACCAGCTTCTCGATCAGTTCATGCTTTGGCATGTCCTGTCGGTGTACCAGGCTTTCCACACGCTTCTGCCGCGCGAGCAATACCTGGACTTCACGCAGGCTGTCCTGCATGTCGTCGTGGTGATGCGGCTCTTCGCGTTCGGCGGGCTGTTCGACCTGCGGACTCATGGCGGTTCTCGGGGGAGAGTGCGCCATTCTAGCCGCTGAACATTACGGCGGTACTTCGGCGTGTGGCATGCGGCCGACAATCAGTTGCGTGCGGCCCTCCATGTAGGCCGACCAGGGATTGCGCTCGTAGCGGCGCGGGGCGGGCAGCATGACCGCCAGGCGCGCCGCCTGTTCCACCCCGAGCTGGGCGGCCGGGATGCCGAAATAGCGCCGCGCGGCGGCTTCGGCGCCGAAGACGCCGTCGCCCCATTCGACGACGTTGAGATAGACCTCGAGGATGCGCCGCTTGTCCCAGAGCAGCTCGATCCAGACCGTGATGATGGCTTCTTCACCCTTGCGCAGGAAGGACTTGGTCGGGGACAGCAGAAGATTCTTCGCCAGTTGCTGGGAGATGGTGGAGCCGCCGGCGACGACCTTGCCCTTCTTCTGGTTCTTTTCCAGCGCCTTCTGGATGCCTTCCCAGTCGAAGCCCTCGTGATCGATGAACTTGTCGTCCTCGGCGGCGATGACGGCGCGCTTCAGATTCACCGAAATCTTCTCGTAGGGCACCCACTTCCGCTTGAGTTCCGCCTTCGGGTTCTTCTGCCGCGCCTCGTCGAGGCGCTGGCTCTGGAAGCTGGTCATGCCGGGATTCGCCCACTTCCACCAGATCACCCAGCCCAGGTACCAGCCCTGCCAGAGCAGGAGCAAACCGGCGAGGGCTGCGAGCCCGATTTTGAGCCAGCGCGGTGCGGGTCTCATTGCGTTGCCACCAGGCAACGCAACGGCAAATTGAACGGCCGCGCATCCCCATCCACGGCTGGCTTTGCACAGCCAGCCGGCTTCGGCGGCGCAAAGCAGTGCTTTGCGAAACGCCGCCTACGCCCCCCGCCCAGGCGGGGGTGACCGCTCGGTTCGCTTCGCTCAAGGATCATGGGACTTTCGCCAGTGCTGCAAGTACCGGCGCGGTGCGCGGGCGCACGCCGCGCCAGATGAAGAAGGCTTCGGCTGCCTGCTCGACCAGCATGCCGAGGCCGTCGGCGACGCGGGCTCCGGCGCCGCGGGCCTGGCTCATGAAAGGGGTTTCGCGGCCATAGACCATTTCGTAGGCGATGCAGCGCGGCGCGAAAACGCACGCCGGCAGCGGCAACGCGGTGCCACTGAGGCCGGCCGACGTGGCGTTGATGACGAGGTCGAACTGCCGGCCGGCGAGGCCGGGAAAGCCCAGGCCATCGGGCTTGACGCCGATGGCGCAGCCCGGCAGGCGGGCGAACTCGAGGGCCAGCCGCGCGGCGGTTTCTTCGGTGCGGTTGGCGATCACCAGTTCGGCGGGGCCTTCGAGCAGCAGCGGCAGGATCACGCCGCGCGCGGCACCGCCGGCGCCCAGCAGCAGGATGCGGCGTCCGGCCGGATCGCAGCCGAGATTGTTCTTCAGGTCGCGCACCAGTCCCGCGCCGTCGGTGTTGTCGCCGGTGATGGCGCCGGCGTCGAAGCTCAGCGTATTGACGGCCCCGGCGGCTTCTGCGCGCGCGGTGCGCCGCGTGGCGAGGCGAAAGGCTTCTTCCTTGAACGGCACGGTGACGTTGGCGCCCCGTGCCGGCCCCTCGCCCCCGGCGATGAAGGCATCCACTGCCGCCGGGAAGCTGTCCTTGTCGACAAGAATCGCCTCGTAGCTGATGTCCTGCCCGGTCTGCGCCGCGAACATTGCATGGATGCGGGGCGACTTGCTGTGCCCGATGGGGTTGCCGAACACGGCGTAACGGTCGGTCATGACCAGGTCCTCAATCCGAGCGCAGACGATCCGCGTTGGTGAAAGTCCAGGTGCGGGTGATCTCGAGCACGTCGGTATCGCGCCGGATCGAATCGGGGAAGGCGGCGTAGGGCGAGGCCATCTGCACGATGCGGCGCGCGGCGTCGTCGAGCAGGCTCTGTCCGGAGGAGCGGCTGACCTCGACGCGATCGAGGTCGCCATTGGACTTGATGACTACGGTCAGCACCAGGCTGCCGTAAAGGCGGCCCTTGGCGGCGGCCGGATAATTCAGGTTGCCGATACGCTCGATTTTCTGCCGCCAGTCCTCGACGTACTGCGCGAAACGGTATTCCTCGACCCGGGCGCCGATGAACTTCTTGCGCGGCCGCTGGTTGTATTCCTCGATCTGACGCGCGATCTGGCCTTCGATGCGGGCGATGGCCAGTGCGCTGCTGGCGAGATCGACGCCGGAACGGCTCGGCTCGGGCGCCGGCGTCGGCTCGACCCGGCTTCGGTCGGCGCTGACGGCTTTTGCGCTCTTGAGGCGCGTCATCATCTGCTGCTGCTGCGCTTCGAGCTCGGTGACGCGACGCTTCGCCTCGATCAGCTGGTCGCCTTCCCGGGTGTTCGGCGAGGGCGGCAGCGGCGTCTTGGCGCGGCGGTCCTCCGCCGTGTTGCCGCCGCCGTCGAGGTTGGCTTGCGCCTTGGCCTGCGCCTTGTCGGGCCGGGTCTTGCTCTTGCTGTTGACCAGGATCACGTCGAGCGCCCGTTCGCGCATCTTGTCGACCAGATCCGGCGGGGTGAAGCGGATCGCCAGCAGCGCCGCGTGAAGCAGCAGCGAAACGCCAAGCGCCAGCGTCAGGTTGCGCTGCGAGCTTTCCATTGCGGCGAGAAATGCCGGCATCGGCAGTGACGGCAGGGAAGGCAGGGAGAAGCGTGACGGGCTGGACGGTTTTGGCATGAAGCAACGATTTTACTCTGCGACTTCGTCTCCCTCGTCGCCGACGAACTCCGCATCAGGGCGGTTATTGGCGGCCAATTCAGGCGCCAACTCGAGATAACGGGCCCGCAGTTCGGCTTCCAGCAGGTCGATGCCTTCGATGCCGAGCCGTACGCGCGCGCCGCGCGGCAGCTCGGGTGCCGACGGGACACGCAATACCAGCGGGATGGCTTCCAGGCGCACCAGGGATTCGCGCAGCACATGGCCCGTCGCCTCCTGCAGCCCCTGTTGCAGCAGCCAGCGCAGGCACCAGTAGCGTTCCATGCCGCGCTGGAATTCGGCATAGGCGGCGTAAGTCAGCTCGAAGTCGCGCATCGCGGCCAGCAGGTCGGCCGACTTGGGTGGGAACGGCGGAGCCTCTTCGCGCAGCAAGGCGATCAGCTGCCACTGGTTGAGCAGGTCGCAGTAGCGTCGCAGCGGCGAAGACGACCATGCATAGCACTCGACGCCGAGCCCTTCGTGCGCCGCGGCGACGGTGCTCATGCGCACCTTGCCGGCCGTCTGCACGCGGTACAGGGCGGGGATGCCGGCATCGCGCAGCATCGCGCCCCAAGTGGCGTTGGCCATGATCATCAGTTCGGCGACCAGGGTGTCGAGCGGGCTGCCGCGCTCGCGCTGGTCGATGGCGACGAAACCCTTGCCGGGTTCGGCCGCAATGCCGCTGTCGGCATTCCAGTCGACGATGAAGTTGTAGTCCTTGCGCGTGCCGGTGTCGGAAGGCTTGCCGCGTCCCGCTTCGAGCACCTGGGCAAATTCCCAGAGCAGCTTCAGCTCGTCGCGGTACGGAAATTCCGTCAGGCCTGCGGCCAGCGTATCGGCGTTGAACAGCGGCTCGATGTCGTGGTGGCGCAGATTGGCGACGATCGGCACGAGCTCCATCCGTGTCTCGTGGCCGAGCAGGCGGTAGTCGGCGGCGACGTCGAGATACAGCGAGACGGCGGCCACGGTGTTCCCCGCGGCGAGCGTGAAATGCTCGACGACGCCTTCCGGCAGCATGGTGATCTTGCGCCCCGGCATATACACCGTCGACAGCCGTTCGCGCGCGATGCGGCCGAGGTCCGAGCCGGGGCGGATGCCCAGGCCCGGAGCGGCGATGTGAATGCCGATGTGCCAGCCGCCATCGGCTTTCGCCGTGACGGAAAAAGCATCGTCGATCTCGGTCGTATGCGCATCGTCGATGCTGAACGCGGCGACGTCCGCCGGCGGCAGATCGGCCGGCTCGACCGGTGCGGCAAAGTCCGGAAAACCGGTGCCGCCCTTGCTCTCGGGAAAAAACTCGAAGAGGAAGCGTCCGAGGTGGTAGTCGTGCGTCGAGGGCAGCGCGCCAGCTTCGAACAGCAGGCGCGCTGCCGATTTTCCGGTGTCGCCGCAGGCGGCTTCGAGCGCCTTGCTCTCGGGGCGGTTGCGGTCCGGCTTGTAGATGAGTTGCGTCAGCAGCGGCGCGAACTCGGCGGGCAAGCGGCCGGCCTTGAGTTCCTCGACCATGCGCTCGATGGCCGCTGCCTGCTGCCGCTTCTTTTCGAGGCCGGCCAGCGCTGCCTGCAGGATCTCCGGCGGCGCCTTGCGGAAGCGGCCGCGGCCCTTGCGGTGAAAATACATCGGCGCCGAATGCAGGCGCAGCAGCACCGCGGCAGCCTGCACCGCATCGGGTTTGCTGCCGTGGTATTCCGCGGCGAGTTCCTCGAAGGCAAACTCCGCCTCGCCGCAGACCTCCCAGAGGAAATCGATGTCGATGCCCTCCGCCTCGGCTTCCGCCCGCTCCAGCAGTTCGCCCGGCGCCGGAGCTGCAAAGCGCAACAGGACGTTCGCCGCCTTGACCTTGGAGCGCTTGCCGGAGGCGAGCTCGATCTGCAGCGAAGCCACGTTGTCGGCAAGCACGGTGCCGGCACGGAAAGCGCCGTCCTCTTCAAACAGGACATTCATGGAGGGAAACACCCCGGGCGGGGCGGTGAGCGGGAAACGAGGGGGCGGATTATACCGGTCTGGCCGTGGCGACGAGGACGGTGCTGGTCAGTTCGAAGCCATCCGCCACCGCATGCGGGGCAAGCTCATCGGCTACCGCGACGGCGAGCGCCTGCTGCTTTTCGACGGGCAGGCGCGACAGGCTTTCCGCGGCGCCGCCGGCCAGATCGAGGAAGCCCTGCCAGTAGGCGGCGGCATCGCTGAAGCCGACGGTCAGCCGAAAAGGCCGGATATCGATGTCGCGATAGTCGACGCTGGCGAGACGGCTCGCCAGCTCCGTCGCGTCGCCGAAACGGAAAATCGACGGGCGCGCGACCTTGGGCGGCGGCAGCAGGCGGCGCATGCAGGCGAGCGCCGCCTCGGCCAGCGGCACCTCGCAGGCAGAGCCCCAGACCGACAGCGCGAGCAGCCCGTCCGGGCGCAGCACGCGGCGAATCTCACGCAGCGCTGCCTGGTCGTCGGGGAAGAACATGAGGCCGAGTCCGCACAGCGCGCGGTCGAAACTCCGGCTGGCGAAAGGCAGGGCCTCGCCGTCGGCGGCGACCCGGACCAGATCGGGGCAGCAGGCCAACTGGCCCTCGCTGATGTCGCTGGCGACGGCGAGCCCGCTGTCGCCCACCGCGTCGCGCGCGCCGCGGGCGAGCAGGCCGGGGCCGCTGGCCAGATCGAGCACGTGCTGGCCCGGTTTCAGCCGGGCGGCAGCCAGCAGCGCCGCGGCCAGTTCGCTGCGGGCGCCGGCCGCGGCCAGATAGCGCGGCCCGATCCGGTTGTAGCCGGCGCGTTCGAGGCGCTTGAACTGGGCGGAATCGAAGCTCATGAGGTGCTTGCGGCCCTGCCGGCGGCGGAGCGGAAGAGGTCGAAGGTATAGACGGCGAGCCCGGTCCAGATCGTGGCGAAGGCCAGCGTACGCGTCGGGTTCAGCGGTTCGTGATAGACGAACACGGCGATCAGGAAGGCGATCGAGGGCGCCAGGTATTGCAGGAAACCCAGCATGGTGAGCGGCAGGCGCCGCGCCGCGACGGCGAACAGCAGCAGCGGGACGGCGGTGACGAGGCCGGTGGCGATCAGCATCAGATCGCGCGCGGTCGTGTGGCCCGTTCCGCCGCCGAAGTGGCTCTGTCCGGAGAATGCCAGCCAGCCCAGCCAGGCCAGCGCCAGCGGCGTCATGCACATGGTTTCGAGAAACAGGCCGCTGGCCGCGTCGAGCGGCAATCGTTTGCGCAGCAGGCCGTAGATGCCGAAGGTGCCGGCCAGCACCAGCGCGATCCAGGGCAGGCCGCCGGCGCGCACGGCTTCGATCGTGACCCCGGTAGACGCCAGCAGCACGGCCAGCCATTGCAGCGGCCGCAGGCGTTCCTTCAGCACCAGTACGCCCAGCGCCACATTGAACAGCGGCAGGATGAAATAGCCGAGGCTGGTTTCGAGGATGTGGCCGTTGTTCACGCCCCAGACGAAAGTCAGCCAGTTGATGATGACGAGCGCGGAGGCCAGCGCGATGCGCGCCAGTTGCGCAGGAATCCGCGCGACCCGCCAGGCATCGGCGAAGCCGCGGCCGAAGCCGAGCAGGGCGGTCATCAGCAGCATGGCCCAGACCACGCGGTGGGCGATGATCTCGACCGCCGGCACCTCGGCGATCTGCTTGAAGAAGATCGGCACCAGGCCCCAGACCGAGTAGGCGATGAACCCGGCGACGATGCCGAGCCGGGTGTTTTCGCGTGTGACCGCCGGATGCATGGCGTGCGTTGCCCTTACGCCAGCCCGGCGAACTCGATGATCGGATCGAGATAATCGTCCCAGCGCGTGAAGCTGTGATCGCCGCCGGGCAGCACGGTTTGCCGCGCGCCGGCGTAGCGGCTGACGGCCTGGCGGTAGTCGAGCGTCTCGTCGCCTTGTTCCACCAGCAGCCAGAAGCGTTCGGGCTTGCTCAGCACCGGCACTTCGATGGCGCGCAGTTCCTCGATCTGTTCGAGGCCGAACTCGAAGGCCTCGCCGGTGTAAAGCCAGCGCTGCGGGCCGATGTATTTCTGCAAGGAGAGATGCGCGACCACGGCGGGATTGACCAGCACCGCCTTGAGATCGAACTTTTCCGCCAGCCAGGTCGAGTAGTAGCCGCCGAGCGAGGAGCCGACGACGGTGGTGGCGCCATGGCGGGCGATCAGGCCTTCGGCCAGCGCGATGGCCTCGCGCGGCGAAGCCGGCAGCTGCGGGCAGACGAACTTGTCGCCGAGGCCGCGGTTGCGCATGCGTGCGCCGAGGGCCTGCGCCTTGTGCGAAGCGGGGCCGCTGGTGAACCCATGCAAATACAGAATCACGCCGCGCTCCAATCGACGATGCCCATCTGCCAGGTGGCGAGCACCACGATGCCGAAGGCGATGCGATACCAGGCGAAGATCGTGAAGTCATGAGTCGAGATGAAGCGCAGCAGCCAGCGCACGCAGAGAAAGGCCGAAACGAAGGAGGCGACGAAGCCGACGGTCCATAGGCCGAGGTCGTCCATGGCCAGCAGGTGGCGTTCCTTGTAGAGCTGGTAGGCGCTGGCGGCCATCAGCGTCGGCACGGCAAGGAAGAAGGAAAACTCGGTCGCCGCCTTGCGCGAAAGGCCGAACAGCATGCCGCCGATGATCGTCGCGCCGGAACGCGAGGTGCCGGGGATCAGCGCGCACGCCTGGGCCAGGCCGAGCTTGAAGGCGTCCGCCGGCGTCAGTTCATCGACGCTCTCGATGCGCACCGTGTGCCGGCGCTTTTCGGCCCAGAGGATGATGAAGGCGCCGACGATGAAGGCCGTCGCCACCGCCACCGGATTGAACAGCGTGACCTTGATCGCCTTGCCGAAGGCCAGACCGAGCACCGCCAGCGGCATGAAGGCGACCGCGATGTTGAGCGCGAAGCGCTGCGCCACGGGGTCGCTGCCGAGCCCGGCCAGCACGCGGCCGAAGCGTGCGCGGTATTCCCAGCAGATCGCCAGCATCGCCGCCGCCTGGATCACGATCAGGAACAGCTTGCCTCGCTCGTCGTTGAACTTGAGCAGGTCGCCGGCGAGGATCAGGTGGCCGGTCGAGGAGACCGGCAGGAATTCGGTGAAGCCTTCGACCAGGCCGAGGATCAGCGCCTGCAGCAGCGGGTGGAAATCCATGTCAGGAGAATAAAAAGGCGCCAGGGAAGGGCGCCGAGTCTAGCATGCGGCGGTGTCTGTCTCCAGTTGCGCCAGCCAGGCCAGCGCCGCCTCGCGGTCGCTGCCGCACATCTCGGCCGAAGGCTGCAGGCCGGAGCAGCAGGATGGCCGCCGGTCGCTGCCGAACAGCGTGCAGCGATAGTCGGGCGTCAGGTGCACGCAGGGCTCGCCGGCGGGCTTGTCCAGCGTGCTGATCGAAGGCGCGATGCAGCAGGCGCCGCAGCCGGCTCGGCAGTCCATTGTTTAGCCGCGCATTTGCCGTATCGCCAGCGCCGACTTCTATGAAGCCTTGTAAATCTCGCTGCCGGCCTTGACGAACTCGACCGACTTCGTCTCCATTCCCTTGCTCAAGGCCTCCTGTTCCGAGACGCCGATCTTGGCGGCGTAGTCGCGCACATCCTGGGTGATCTTCATCGAGCAGAAATGCGGTCCGCACATGGAGCAGAAATGCGCCAGCTTGGCGCCGTGCTGCGGCAGGGTTTCGTCGTGAAATTCGCGCGCCTTGTCGGGGTCGAGGCCGAGGTTGAACTGGTCTTCCCAGCGGAACTCGAAGCGCGCCTTCGACAGCGCGTTGTCGCGCATCTGCGCTCCCGGGTGGCCCTTGGCGAGATCCGCGGCGTGGGCCGCGATCTTGTAGGCCATGATGCCGTCCTTGACGTCGTTCTTGTCCGGCAGGCCGAGATGCTCCTTGGGCGTCACGTAGCAGAGCATGGCGGTGCCGTACCAGCCGATCATGGCCGCGCCAATCGCCGACGTGATGTGGTCGTAGCCGGGCGCGATGTCGGTGGTCAGCGGGCCCAGGGTGTAGAAGGGCGCTTCGCCGCAGAGGCGCAGTTGTTCGTCCATGTTGTGCTTGATCATGTGCATCGGCACGTGGCCGGGACCTTCGATCATCACCTGCACATCGTGCTTCCAGGCGATCTTGGTCAGTTCGCCCAGGGTTTCCAGCTCGCCCATCTGTGCCGCGTCGTTGGCGTCGTAGATGCTGCCGGGACGCAGGCCGTCGCCGAGGCTGAAGGCGACGTCGTAGGCCTTCATGATTTCGCAGATGTCCTCGAAATGCGTGTAGAGGAAGTTCTCCTTGTGGTGCGACAAACACCACTTGGCCAGTATCGAACCACCGCGGCTGACGATCCCGGTCATGCGCTTGGCCGTCAGCGGCACATAACGCAGCAGCACGCCGGCGTGGATGGTGAAGTAATCGACGCCCTGCTCGGCCTGTTCGATCAGCGTGTCGCGGAAGATTTCCCAGGTCAGGTCTTCGGCCTTGCCATCGACTTTTTCCAGCGCCTGGTAGATCGGCACGGTGCCGATCGGCACCGGCGAGTTGCGCACGATCCATTCGCGGGTTTCGTGGATGTTCTTGCCGGTCGAGAGGTCCATCACCGTGTCGCCGCCCCAGCGGATGGCCCAGGTCATCTTGTCGACTTCGTCCTGGATGGTCGAGGCCAGCGGCGAGTTGCCGATGTTGCAGTTGATCTTGGTCAGGAAGTTGCGGCCGATGATCATCGGCTCGGACTCGGGGTGGTTGATGTTGTTGGGAATGATGGCGCGGCCGCGGGCGACTTCGTCGCGGACGAACTCCGGCGTGATCACGCGCGGAATCGAGGCGCCGAAACTCTGGCCCGGATGCTGGGTGCGCAGCAGCTCGTCGAGGCCTTCCAGCTTCTGGTTTTCGCGGATCGCGACGTATTCCATCTCGGGCGTGACGATGCCGGCGCGGGCATAGTGCATCTGCGACACGTTCTTGCCGGCAAGGGCGCGGCGCGGGCGGCGCGCGAGGTCGAAGCGCAGGCCGGCCAGTTCGGCGTCGATCGCGCGCTGGCGGCCATACTCGGACGACAGGTCAGGCAATTCTTCGGTATCCCCGCGTTCGGCAATCCAGGCGGCGCGAAGCTGGGGCAGGCCCTTGCGGATGTCGATGGTCGCCACCGGGTCGGTATAAGGGCCGGAGCAGTCATAAACGGTGACCGGCGGATTGGGGATGTCGCCGGTCGGGCTCTGTGCAATTTCGCGCATCGGCACGCGGATGTCGGGGCGGCTGCCGGCGACATGGACCTTGCGCGAGTTGGGCAGGGGGGCGATGGCGGCGGCGTCTACATGGGCGTCGGCGGCGATGAACTTTTCGTTGGCATTCATGGGGAAACTCGATTCTGGTGGGGGTGGGGCAGGGGTCTGAAACTACTGGAAAGGCGCGTCGAATGCAACCCGTCGCGCAGCAAGGACAAGCCGGTCTTATCCGGCGAAGCCGATCTTCTTCAGGGCGGCGTGGATTTTGTCGGCGAGCAGGGCGTGGCCGGCGGCATTCGGGTGCAACTGGTCGCCCTTTAGGTTGGTATCGGAGAGAACGTCGGCGATCGCATCCTCGATCAGCGGCACCTTCCTGTCCTTGGCCACCTCGGCGTAGAAATCGGCGGCCGACAGATTGTTGAGCACGGCGCCGGCGATGCTGGGTTTCGGGGTCGCCAGCAGCACCGCCCGGGCACCGCTGCCTCTGGCCAGGTCCAGCATGCGGCCCAGGTTGGCGACGGTCTGCGCCTGCGACATCTTGCGCAGCATGTCGTTGCCGCCCAGGGTCACCAGCACCAGTTGCGGCTGATGTTCGTCGAGCAGGGCCGGCAGGCGCCCCAGCGCCCCGGCGCTGGTGTCGCCGCTGATACCGGCATTGATGACGACCCAGCCGGTCTTCTGTCCCAGCAGGGTGGGCCAGTCTTCGCCGGGCTTGACCCCGTGCGGCGCGGTCAGGCTGTCGCCCAATGCCAGCACCTTGCTTCCCGTCGGCAGGACGTCTTCCTTCTTGCCGCCGCCGCAGGCGGCCAGCAGCAGGACCAGCAGGAACAGGAAGCCGCGGGCGATCCGGGCCGGCAGGTTCATGAACATCACGACTGGCCGAAGACTTCGTTGAGTTGCCGGGCGACGCGGATGAAGGTCGTCCGCTTGGAGAGTTCGCGCAGCTTGTGGGCGCCGACATAAGTGCAGGCCGAGCGCACGCCGCCGAGAATCTCCTGCACCGTCGCCTCGACCGGGCCGCGGTAGTCGAGCAGCACTTCCTTGCCCTCCGAGGCGCGGTAGTTGGCGACGCCGCCCGCATGCTTGTCCATCGCCGCGCGCGAACTCATGCCATAGAAGCGCACCTTGCGCCCGCCGTCCTGTTCGGCGACCTCACCCATGCATTCGTCGTGGCCGGCGAGCATGCCGCCGAGCATGACGAAGTCGGCGCCGCCGCCGAAAGCCTTGGCCAGATCGCCCGGCGAGGTGCAGCCGCCGTCGGCGCAGATCAGGCCGCCCAGGCCGTGGGCGGCGTCGGCGCATTCGATGATGGCCGAGAGCTGCGGATAGCCGATGCCGGTCATCTTGCGCGTGGTGCACACCGAGCCGGGCCCGATGCCGACCTTGACGATGTCGGCGCCGTCGAGGATCAGTTCCTCCGCCATTTCGCCGGTGACGACGTTGCCGGCCATGAGGGTGATCTGCGGGTGCTTTTCGCGCAGGCGCTGGAGAAAGTCGATGAAGGACTTGGTATAGCCGTTGGCGACATCGACGCAGACATGGGCGACGGCATCGCCGGCCAGCTGCTTGACGCGGCAGAATTTTTCGTAGTCCTCGCGCGTGATGCCCATGGAGTAGAACACCGTCGCCGCCGGCGGCAGCGCGCGGAAGAAATCGACCAGCTCGGCCTCGCCATAGTGCTTGTGCAGCGCCGTCGCCATCTGGAATTGTCCCAGCGCCCGGGCCATCTCGAAGGTGCCGACGGTATCCATGTTGGCGGCGATGATCGGCACGCCGCGATAGCTGCGCCCGGAATGGCGGAAGGCGAATTCGCGGGAAATGTCGACTTCCGAGCGCGAAGTCAGCGTCGAGCGCTTGGGCCGTATGAGTACGTCCTGGAAATCGAGCTTCAGCTCTTCTTCGATTCGCATGGCAGCTTCCTTCCCGGAATGCCGGGTGAGCGGTACGGATGCGGCGGCGCAGCCGCTTCCGGAATGAATTGCGGCGCTCTGCGCGCGGCCGTTAGAGCGAGCTTACCGCGGAATCCTGCTACCCGGCTTCATGGCGCCGCGATTGCTTGCGCTGCACAGGTAACCAGATGCCGTACTTGACGCTGGATATTCCTTGGGTATACTGACTGACCGGTCAGTAACTAATGGTCCCGACTTTGGAAGCAGTTGCCCAGCCCCGTCAGCGTCGCAAGGAAGCGCGTCCCGCCGAACTCATGGCGGCTGCGCTGGAGCTATTCGTCGAAAAGGGATTCGCCGGCACCCGCCTGGAGGACGTGGCGGCGCGCGCCGGCGTGTCGAAAGGGACCTTGTATCTCTACTTCGACAACAAGGAGGCGCTGTTCAAGGCCGTGATCCAGGAAGGCATCGTGCCGCTGCTCGAAGAGGGCGCCGGCCTGGTCGACAGTTTTCAGGGCGGCAGCGCCGATCTGCTGCGGACGCTGATCGGCGAATGGTGGCAGCGCATGGGCAGCTCGCCTCTGGCCGGCGTGCCCAAGCTGATGATCAGCGAGGCCGGCAACTTCCCCGAGCTGGCGACCTACTACAACGAAGTGGTGATCGTGCGCGGCCGCGACCTGATGCGGCGCACCCTGCAGCGGGGCATCGCCTCCGGCGAGTTCCGCGCCGTCGACGTCGAGACCGCGATCGACGTGATTTTCGCCCCGGTGCTGATGATGCTGATCTGGCGCTACTCGCTGGGGGCTTGCTGCGGCATCGCGCACGATCCACAGGCCTACCTGAACACCCAGCTCGACATGATGCTGGGCGGACTCGTCGCTCCCGTGACCCGAACCCGGACCGCCCGATGAAACTGCTGCCGATAGTCGCGACCCTCGCCATCCTGTCGCTGGCCGCCTGCAACCGTGCGCCGCCACCGCCTGCCGCCACCGCGGCGCTGGAGTTTTCCGCTGCGGATCTGGTCAATGCGGAATTGCGGCCGATGGCGCCGACCGTGCAGCTCTCCGGCACGCTGCGGCCATGGCGCGAAGCGACAGTGAAGGCCAAGGTCGCCGGCGAGCTGCAGGCGCTCGGCGTACGCGAAGGCGACGCCGTGAAGCAGGGCCAAGTCATCGGCCGCATCGATGCCGCCGATTACCGCGCCCGGCTGGCCGGCAGCGAGGCCGACGTCGCCGCCGCGCAGGCCGCGCTGATCGTGGCCGAAAAAAACCAGACCACGCAGGAATCGCTGCTGGCGAAGAACTTCATTTCGCGCAACGCCTACGACACCACGTCCGGCAATCGCGACGCCGCGAAGGCGCGCTTCGACGCGGCGCGCGCCGCGGCCGAGGTCGCGCGCAAGGCGCTGGCCGACACCACGCTGGCGGCGCCGATCGACGGCATCGTGTCGGCGCGCATCGTCCAGGCCGGAGAGCGCGTGCCGGTCGATGGCCGCATCGTGACCGTTGCCGACATCACGCGCCTCGAACTCGCCGCCAGCGTTGCGGCGGGGGACGCGGCGCGCCTCGCTCCCGGCGCGGAAATTGCGATTGCGGTCGAAGGCCTCGGCGACCTGCGCATCGCCGGCCGCATCGAACGCATCAATCCGGCGGCCGCACCGGGCACGCGCTCGATCGAGCTGTATGCGCTGATCGACAATCGCGAAGGACGGCTGCGCGGCGGCCTGTTCGCCCAGGGCCATGTCACGGCCGGCGCCGCGCAGGAGCACGTGGCCGTGCCGGCCAGCGCGCTGCGCGAGGAAGGCGGGGCCCAGGTGCTGTACGTGCTGGCCGGCGACAAGCTGCAGCGCCGTCAGGTCAAGACGGCGATCGCCCAGGCGGGCTGGGTGGCGGTTACGGCAGGCCTCGCCGCCGGCGAGCGCGTGGTGCGCCACAACCTCGGTCCGCTCAAGGACAACAGTGCGGCCAGGGTGAAGCCCGCCACGCCGCCACCTTCCACGCCGCAACCTGCGGCGCCGGTCGCCGTCTCGCCAGCGTCTACTCGCTGATCCGGACCCCGATTCATGTGGTTCACCCGCGTCAGCATCAACAATCCGGTGTTCGCCACCATGATGATGGCGGCGCTGCTGGTGCTCGGCCTGTTCTCCGCCCAGCGCTTGCCCGTAGAGCAGTTCCCCGACGTGGCCTTTCCGGTGATCGTGATCCAGACCGACTATCCCGGCGCGGCGCCGGAGGCCGTCGAGGAAGAGGTGACGCGCCCGATCGAGGAAGTGGTCAACACCATCAGCGGCATCAACCAGCTCTCGTCGCGCTCCTACGAGAGCCAGTCGCTGGTGATCGTCGAATTCAATCTCTCCACCGATCCGAAGCTCGCCGCGCAGGACGTGCGCGAGAAGATCGCCGCGCTGCGGCCCAGCTTTCGCGACGAGATCAAGGAGCCCCGGGTCACCCGCTACAACCCGGATGACCAGCCGATCCTCTCCGTCGCCGTCGTCGGCACGGGCACGGCGCTGCGCGAGCTCACCACGCTGGCCGACCAGCGCATAAAGAAACGTCTGGAGAACGTGCGCGGCGTCGGCCAGGCTACGGTGGTCGGCGGCGTCAAGCGCGAGATGCGCGTCCTGCTGCGGCCGGCCGACATGGAGGCGCGGCAGGTCGGCGCCGACCAGGTGCTGGCTGCGCTGCGCAGCGAAAACCAGGAAGTGCCGGTCGGCAGCGTCACCGGCGGCGGCCGCGAGCAGGTGGTGCAGATTCTCGGCCGCGCCGCGACGACCGAAGACTTCCGCCGCCTGATCGTCGCCCGCCGCGGCGGCAAGCCGGTGACCCTGGGCGACGTCGCCGACGTGGCCGATGCGCAGGCCGACGAGGAGAGCGTCGCGCTGATCAACGGCAAGCGCGGCCTCTCGGTCGACATCGTCAAGTCGCAAGGCGCCAACACGATTGCCGTGGCCGACGGCGTGCGCGAGATGGTGGCGACCCTGGCCAAGGAACTGCCGCCCGGGGTCCAGCTCGAAATCGTGCGCGACGCGTCGCTCGCCATTCGCAACTCGGTGAAGGACGTGCGCATCACGCTGGTCGAGGGCGCGGGGCTGACCATCCTGATCGTGTTTTTCTTCCTAGCCTCGTGGCGCAGCACCGTGATCACGGGGCTCACGCTGCCGATCTCGCTGATCGGCGCGTTCCTGTTCATCTACGCCTTCGGCTTCAGCATCAACGTGCTGACGCTGATGGCGCTGTCGATTTCGGTCGGCCTGCTGATCGACGACGCCATCGTGGTGCGCGAGAACATCGTGCGCCATGTCGCGATGGGCACGCCGCCGCGCCAGGCGGCGCTGGAGGGCACGCAGGAAATCGGCCTCGCGGTGCTGGCGACGACGCTGTCGATCGTTGCCGTGTTCCTGCCGGTGGGATTCATGGGCGGCATCATCGGCCGCTTCTTCCACCAGTTCGGCGTCACCGTGGTGGCGGCCGTGCTGATTTCGATGTTCGTCAGCTTCACGCTCGACCCGATGCTGTCCAGCATCTGGCACGACCCGGAAGCCGAGGGCCATCACAGCCGCAGCCGGCTCGGGCGCCTGCTGCACTGGTTTTCGCTGTTCACCGGGCGCCTGGAAAAACGCTACGAGCTGCTGCTGGCCTGGGCCCTCGACCACCGCAAGAGCGTGCTCGGCATCGCCGTCGCGTCGCTCGTCGGCGCGCTGGCGCTGCTGCCCTTCCTCGGCTCGGAATTCGTGCCCGAGCCGGACCTCAACGAACTGCAGGTGCAGTTCGTCACGCCGGTCGGCTCCTCGCTCGAACTGACGCAGGCCAAGGCGGAGCAGGCCGACGCGGCGCTGCACGAATTCCCCGAAGTGCAGTACACCTACACCACGATCAACACCGGGTTTTCGCGCGGCAAGCATTCGGTCAACATGTTCGTCCAGCTGGTGCCGCGCCGCGAACGCAGGATTTCACAGCAGGCGCTGACGCAGCCCATGCGCGACCGGCTGGCGCGCATCGCCGGCATCGAAATCACCCAGGTGGCGGCCTTCAAGGCGGTGTCTTCCGGCAAGAACCTGCAGGTCAGCCTGATGGGTCCCGATCGCGCCGTGCTGGACCGCATCGCCGGCCAGGTGATGGCGAAGATCCGCGCCCTGCCGGGCGTGGTCGATCTGGAGTCGAGCACCAAGGCGGCGCGGCCGCAATTGTCGATCCGCTTCAATCGCGAACTCGCCAGCGATCTCGGCATCGGCGTCGGCCAGGCGGCGCAGACCCTGCGGCCGCTGCTGGCCGGGCAGGCGGTCGGCAACTGGCGCGGGCCGGACGACCAGTTCTACGACCTCACCGTCAAGCTGCCGCCGGCCGCGCGCGAATCCGCCGCCGACCTCGCCGCGCTGCCGATCGCCAGCGGCCGCCCCGACGCGCAGGGCAATCCGCGCATGATCCGGCTCGCCGATGTCGCCACGGTCAGCACGGCGCTGGGCGCGAGCCAGATCAACCGCAAGGACCAGACGCGCGAGGTGCTGGTGTCGGCCAACAACGACGGCCGCCCGGCCGGCGACATCGGCCGCGAAATGCGCAGCCTGATGGAGCAGACGGAATTGCCGCCGGGCTACAGCTGGCGCATCGGCGGCGCCACCAAGGACATGATCGAATCGGTCAATTTCGCCATGATCGCCCTGGGCCTCGCGGTGATCTTCATCTACCTGATCCTCGCCTCGCAGTTCGGCAGCTTCCTGCAGCCCGTGGCGATCATGGCCTCGCTGCCGCTGTCCCTGGTCGGCGTGATCCTGGCACTGGTGGTGTGCCGCAGCACGCTGAACATCTTTTCCATCATCGGCTTCGTCATGCTGATGGGCCTGGTGACCAAGAACGCGATCCTGCTGGTCGATTTCATCAATCACGGCCTCGCCGCCGGGCAATCGCGGCGCGACGCGGTCATCGCGGCCGGCGGCGTGCGGCTGCGGCCGATCCTGATGACGACCCTGGCCATGATCTTCGGCATGTTCCCGCTGGCGCTGGCGCTGGGCGACGGCGCAGAGCAGCGCGCGCCGATGGGCCAGGCCGTGATCGGCGGCGTCATGACGTCCAGTTTGCTGACCCTGATCGTGGTGCCGGTGATCTATACCTACCTCGACGATTTCACCCTATGGCTGCGCCGGCGCCTTGCCGGGCCTTCCGGAGACTCCGCATGAAACTCACCCCGCTCCTTCTTCTGCCGTTCGTGCTGGCCGCCTGCAGCGAACCGCCGCCGCCTCCCGTCGTGCCCAAGCTGGTGCGCGTCATGAAAGTCGGCGCTGGCGACACGGCGATCGACGGTGCGCCACGCGGCTACAGCGGCGAAGTTCGCGCGCGGATCGAGACCACGCTGGGCTTTCGCATCGCCGGCAAGATCGTCGAACGCAAGGTCGATACCGGCATGGCCGTCAAGGCCGGGCAGGTGCTGGCGCGCCTCGACCCGGCCGACGCCGGCTTGCAGGCGGCGCAGGCCGAGGCGCAGCGGGCGCTGGCGGCGGCCGATGTGGCCCGCTACCGCGAGCTGAGGGCAAAGAACTTCATCAGCGCCTCGGCGCTCGACGCCAGGGAAACCACGTTCAAGGCGGCGGAAGCCCAGGCCGCCCTGGCGAAGAACCAGGCGAGCTACACCAGCCTCGTTGCCGAGCGTGCCGGCGTAATCGGTCAGGTGCTGGCCGAGCCCGGACAGGTGGTGAGCGCCGGGCAAGCCGTGTTCCGTCTGATGCCGGATGGCGAGCGCGAGGTTGCCATCGCACTGCCGGAAAGTGAAGTAAGCGCCTTCAAGCTCGGGCAGGCCGCCGAGGTGTCGTTCTGGGCCGATTCGGGCCCGGCCACCAAGCCGCTGGCGGGGCGGCTGCGCGAGATTTCGCCGGTGGCCGACCCGGTGACCCGTACCTACGCCGCGCGCATCAGCCTCAAGGATGCCGATCCGCTGCTGCCGCTGGGCATGAGCGCGACGGTGCGCTTCCCGTCCGGCGCACCCGGTGCCACCCGACTTACGGTGCCGCTGACGGCGATCTTCCAGCAGGGCAGCCAGCCGGCGGTATGGAAAGTTGGCGCCGACAACACGGTGACTTTGCAGGCGATCAGCGTCGCGGAATTTACCGAGCGGGGCGCGTTGGTGACCGGCGGCCTCGCCGGCGGCGAGCAGATCGTCGCCGCCGGGGTGAACCTGCTCACGGCCGGCGAGAAGGTCCGCGTGGCGGCGCCGCGATGAAACAGCTTAATCTCTCCGAATGGGCCTTGCGCCATCAGCAGATGGTGCTCTACCTCATGATCGTGTTGATGGTGGGCGGCACGCTGGCCTTCTTCAAGCTCGGCCGCGCCGAGGATCCGGACTTCACCTTCAAGGTCATGGTGGTGCGCACCCTGTGGCCGGGCGCTTCCGCGTCGCAGGTCGAACAGCAGTTGACCGAGCGCATCGAGAAGAAGCTGGCCGAGACGCCTTGGGTCGATGTGCTGCGCACGGCGTCCAAGCCGGGCGAGTCGCTGACCATCGTGATCCTCAAGGACTACACGCCGAAGACCGAAGTGCCCGAGGCCTGGCGCCAGGTCAGGAAGAAGCTCGACGACATTCGCCACACGCTGCCGGCGGGCGTGCAGGGACCTTTCCCCAACGACGAGTTCGGCGATGTGCAGATCAAGATCTTCGCCCTGACGGCGCAGGAAAAGGCCGGCTACGGCATGGGCGACCTGCGCCGCGAGGCCGACAAGCTGGCGCGCGAACTGCGCCGCGTCGGGGACGTGAAGAAGATCGAACTGATCGGCGTGCAGGACGAAAAGATCTACATCGACGTCAGCCCGGCGCGACTCGCCGCCATGGGCCTGGTGCCGACCCAGGTGTTCGAGGCCCTGCAGCGGCAGAACGCGGTGGCGCCGGCCGGCCACGTCGAAACCGAGACCGATCGGGTGCGCCTGCGCGTCAGCGGGCCGTTCGACAGCGTCGAATCGCTGCGCGAAAGCACGCTGGCGGTGGGCGGACGCGCGTTCCGGCTGGGCGACATCGCGAAAGTCACGCGCGGCCTGGCCGATCCGCCGCAGCCGCGCATGCGCGTGGCGGGACGCGACGCGATCGGGATCGGCGTGGTCATGGACCGCGGCGGCAACGTGATCGATCTGGGCGACAACCTGTCGCAGGCGATGACGCGTTTGCAGCGCGATCTGCCGGTCGGCATGGACGTGCATGTGGTGTTCGACCAGCCGCAGATCGTCAAGACCTCGCTCAACCTGTTCGTGCGCACCCTGGGCGAAGCCATGATCATCGTGCTCGCCGTGTCCTTCCTCAGCCTCGGCTGGCGCACCGGCACCGTCGTCGCGCTGTCGATTCCGCTGGTGCTGGCGATCACCTTTCTCCTGATGAAGGTTTTCGGCATCGACCTGCAGCGCATTTCGCTGGGCGCGCTGGTGATCGCGCTGGGCCTGCTGGTCGATGACGCGATCATCGCGGTGGAAATGATGGTGGTGAAAATGGAGCAGGGCTGGGACCGCTTCAAGGCCGCCACCTTCGCCTACACCTCGACCGCGTTCCCGATGCTGACCGGCACGCTGATCACGGCCGCCGGCTTCACGCCGGTGGGTTTCGCCAAATCCGGCGCCGGCGAGTACACGATATCCATCTTCCAGGTGGTCACCATCGCGCTGCTGGTATCGTGGATCGTCGCCGTGGTGTTCACGCCCTGGCTCGGCTACAAGCTGCTCGACCCCGCCAAGCTGCGCGCCATCGCCGAAAAGCACGGCGGCGACATCTACGATTCGCCCTTCTATCGCGGCTTCCGGGCGATCGTGGTGTGGTGCCTGCGCCATCGCTGGCTGGTGATCTTCGCCACGGTCGGCTTCTTCGCGCTGTCGCTGGTGGCCTTCAACAAGGGCGTGCAGAAGCAGTTCTTCCCGCCCGCCAGCCGGCCCGAGATCATGATCGACATCTGGCTGCCGCAGGGCGCGTCGCTCAAGGCCACCGAGCGCGAGGTCAAGCGCGTCGAAGCGTTGCTCGACAAGGACGACAACATCGCCTCGTGGTCGTCCTATATCGGCAACGGCGCGCCGCGCTTCTTCCTTTCGCTCGACCAGCAGCTGTTCGCCGACAACTTCGGCCAGATGGTGATCATCACCAAGGGACTGGCGGAGCGCGAAATCGTCAAGAACCGGCTGGAAGCCGCCTTCGATGCCGCCGACGGTTCGTGGTCGCACCTGCGCCTGCGCGTGGTGCGGCTGGAAAACGGCCCGCCGGTCGGCTATCCGGTGCAGTTCCGCATCCTCGGCGAAGACCTCGCCGCCTTGCGCGACAACGCGGAGAGCCTGTCGACACTGATGCGCGCCCATCCGAACCTGCGCAACGTGAACTTCGACTGGAACGATCGCGTCAAGGCCGTGCGGGTCGAGATCGACCAGGCTCGCGCCCGCGCGCTGGGCGTTTCCAGCCAGGACGTGGCGCTCACCCTGCAAGGCTGGCTGGTGGGCGCCACCGTGACCCAGTTCCGCGAGAACGACCAGTTGATCGACGTGGTCTGGCGCGCGGGCGTGGAACGCGCCGCGAACGGCCCGGAGTTCGCCGATCCGCGCACCCTGTCGCGGCTGCCCGACCTCGATGTGGTGTCGACCAGCGGCCGCCATATCCCGCTGGCCCAGGTGGCGCGTCTGGTGCCGGTGCTGGAGGAAGGTCTGATCTGGCGCCGCGATCGGATGCCGGCCATCACGGTCCGCGCCGACATCGCCGGCAGCATGCAGCCGCAGGCCGCATCGGCCCAGATCGATCAGCAGCTGGGCAGCCTGCGGGCGAAGCTGCCGCCGGGCTTCCGCATCGAAATGGGCGGCTCGACCGAAGAATCGGCCAAGGGCGAGAACTCGATCAAGGCGGCGGTGCCGCTGATGATCGTCGGCGTCATCACCCTGCTGATGATGCAGCTGCAGAGCATCAGCCGCACCATCATGGTGTTGCTCACGGCGCCGCTGGGCCTGATCGGCGTGACGCTGGCGCTGCTGGTATTCCAGGTGCCCTACGGCTTTGTCGCCAACCTCGGCGTGATCGCCCTGATGGGCATGATCCTGCGCAACTCGGTGATCCTGGTCGACCAGATCGAGCAGGACGAGCAAGCCGGCAAGAGCGAATGGGAGGCAATCGTGGGGTCTACCGTGCGTCGCTTCCGCCCCATTGTGCTGACCGCCGCCGCCGCCGTGCTGGCCATGATTCCGCTGACCCGGCAGGTGTTCTGGGGTCCGATGGCGGTAGCCATCATGGGCGGCCTGATCGTCGCCACGGTGCTGACCTGCCTGTTCCTGCCCGCGCTGTATGCGGCCTGGTTCAGGGTCAGGGAGCCGGATTCCGCTGCCACGGCAGCGTAGAATCTCTTTTTTATCAGCAGTGTCGAAATATTAGCCTATGCTAATATAGCGTTTCAGGAGATGTCATGAATTTCGAACAAGCCCGTTTCAACATGGTGGAGCAGCAATTGCGCCCGGGAAAGGTGCTGGATCCCGGCGTGCTCGAAGTGCTGTTCGTGGTCAAGCGCGAAGAGTTCGTTCCGCCCGCCCATCGTCGACTGGCTTTCGCCGACACGCAGATTCCGCTGGGCGCGGAGGCGGACGCCTGCATGCTGGCGCCTACGGTCGAAGCCCATGCGCTGCAGGCGGTGGCCATGAAGACGCACGAAAAGGTGCTGGAAGTCGGCACCGGTTCCGGCTACATGGCGGCCCTGCTGGGCGTCCATGCGGATCAGGTGTGGACCATCGAAATCGACCCGCAGCTGGCCGCGACCGCGCGCGAAAATCTGCGCCGCGCCGGCGTGACCAATGTCACCGTGGAGGTCGGCAACGGCCTGGCGGGCCTGCCCGCCCACGCACCCTACGATGTCATCATGGTCTCGGGCGCCGTGGCCGAAACACCCAGGGCTTTGCTCGATCAGCTCAAGCCCGGCGGCAGGCTGTTCGCCATCGAAGGCGAGGCGCCGGCGATGGAAGCCGCGCTCTACACGCGGGTCGGCAATGAATTCCGCCGCGTCGCCGTGTTCGAAACCGTGGTGGCGCCCTTGCGCGAAGCCGAACCTGCGCCCGCTTTCGTGTTCTGAACCGATGCGCCAGCTTACCGCCTCGCAGCTCAAGGAATGGCTAGCCGACCCCGAGCGGTCCAGGCCGGTGCTGCTCGACGTCCGCGAGCCCTGGGAATTCGAAACCTGCCGCATCGCCGGTTCGCAATCGATGCCGATGCGCGGCATACCCGCCCGCTATCACGAGCTCAAGCGCGACGATGACATCGTGATGATCTGTCATCATGGCGCGCGCAGCTTTCAGGCCGGAATGTTCCTGGAACAGATGGGCTTCACCAGCATCGTCAACCTGCAGGGCGGCGTCGCCGCCTGGGCGCGGGATGTCGATCCGACAATGCCTACGTACTAAACCCGAAAAGAACCCGGAGTTCGCATGAAAACAACGTTTCAGTGCAGGCCAACGTCAGACCTGTCGACGTCGACCGTAGCGGCCGCAACCAGGAAAGCACTTCCCCTGATGATTGCCGGTTTCCTGTCCACCGGCGGGTTTGTCCAGGCCGCCCACGGCGCCGATCTGCTGGCGGTATATCGCGACGCGCTGGCCTACGATGCGCAGTACGCCTCGGCGCGCGCCGCGCTCGACGCCGGCCGCGAGAAGCTGCCGCAGGGCCGCGCCGGGTTGCTGCCGACCGCCGGCCTGTCGTCGAACACCACCTGGAACCGCCAGGCCACCGGCGTGCGCAGCGAGCCGCCGACGGGCAGCAGCACCGAGTACAACAGCAACGGCTGGTCGGTCAGCCTCTCCCAGCCGCTGTTCCGCTGGCAGAACTGGGTCGCCTACAACCAGTCGGAACTCGCCGTGGCGCAAGCCGAAGCCCAGTTCGGCCTGGCGCGGCAGGATCTCATCGTGCGCGCGGCGCAGGCCTACTTCGATGTGCTGCTGGCGCAGGACACGCTGGCGGTGGCGCAGGCGCAGAAGGTGGCGATCGCCGAACAGCTCGAATCGGCCAAGCGCAATTTCGAGGTCGGCACCGCTACGATCACCGACACGCACGAAGCCCAGGCGCGACATGACCTGACCAGCGCGCAGGAAATCGCAGCCCAGAACGATCTGAGCGTCAAGCGCCAGGCCCTGCGGGCGGTGATCGGCAAGGAGCCGGAAGGCCTCAAGAACCTGAAGCCCGGCGTGCAACTGGCGCGCCCGCAGCCGGAGGACATCAACAAGTGGGTCGAGATGGCCGAGTCCGCGAGCGCCTCGGTGCAGATCTATACCGCCCTGTATGAAATCGCCCAGCGTGAAATCGAAAAGCAGCGCTCCGGCCATTTGCCGACGCTGGACCTGGTCGCCAGCCGCAGCCGCAGCTCGAATACCGGCTCCTACTCCCTGGGCGCCGTGCGTCCCGGCAGCGATACCGACGTCCATGCCATCGGCCTGCAGTTGTCGTTGCCGATTTTCGCCGGCGGCGCGACGGTCTCGAAGGATCGCGAAGCCGTCGCCTTGAAGGAAAAGGCGGCGTCCGATCTCGAAAATGCCAGGCGCACCGCGGCGCTCAATGCGCGCCAAGCCTACCTGGGCGTGAGTTCGGGACTGGCGCAGGTGCAGGCGTACCAGGCGGCCCTGACCTCTTCGCAGTCGGCCCTCGACTCGAACAAGCTGGGCTACGAAGTCGGCGTGCGCATCAACATCGACGTCCTGAATGCGCAGAGCCAGCTCTTCGACACCCGCCAGAAGCTGGCCAAGGCCAGGCTGGACACGCTGGCCGCGCTGCTCAAGCTCAAGGCTGCCGCCGGCAGCCTCGGCGAAGACGACGTGGCGGCGATCAACGCCCTGTTGGAGTAAGCATTTCCAGCGTACGCGCCGTGGCGCCGCGATGGCGCTCGGCGAAGGCGCGTCCGGCGGCGCCCATGGCCTGCCGTTTCCCGGCGTCCGCCAGCAGCGCATTGACCTGAGCCACCAGGTCATCGGCATCGCGGATCGGCCGCGCCGCGCCGCAGGCGAGGGCTTCGCGCGCCGCCTCGGCAAAATTCCGCGTCGATGGTCCGATCAGGATCGGCGTGCCGCAGGCCGCCGCTTCGATCAGGTTCTGGCTGCCGAAATCGAGCAGGCTGCCGCCGATGAAGGCGACGTCGACCGATGCGTACCAGGCGAACATTTCGCCCATGCTGTCGCCGATCAGCACCCGCGTGTCCGCCTCGATCCCCGCGCTGTCGCTGCGCCGTTGCAGCTTGAAGCCGCGCTCGGCCGCGAGCCGGGTCACTTCGGCGAAGCGCTGCGGATGGCGGGGAACCAGCACCAGCAGCGCCGTCCCGCCAGCGTCTACTCTCTGCCATGCATCGAGGATCAGCGTCTCCTCTCCCTCGCGCGTGCTGGCCGCCAGCCATGCCGGCCGCCCGCCGCGGCGGACACGAAACTCGCGGCCCAGCGCGAGTTGTTCTCCCGGCGCCGTAATGTCGAACTTGATGTTGCCGGTGACAGTGACGCCTTGTGCGCCCAGTGCTTCGAGCCGCCCGGCATCGGCGGCCGACTGCGCGCCGATCGCCGTCAGGCCCAGCAGCGCCTCGCGCGTCAGCGCGGGAAATCTGGCGTAGCGCCGCCGCGAGCGCTCCGACAGGCGTGCGTTGACCAGTCGCAGCGGAACCTTGCCCTGCCGGCACGCGGCGATCAGATTCGGCCACAGTTCGGTTTCCATGATGAGGCCTAACTCGGGGCGGAAGTGGCGCAAGAAGCGCCGCACCGCCCAGGGCGTGTCGTAGGGCAGGTAGATGCGTTCGACGCCGTCGCCGAACAGCGCTGAGGAGGTCGCGCGTCCGGTGGGCGTCATGTGCGTGAACAGGATGCGGTGGCCCGGGTAGCGCCGACGCAACGCGGCCACCAGCGGTTGCGCGGCGCGGGTTTCGCCGACCGACACGGCGTGCAGCCAGATGGTCGGCGGCGGCGGGTCTTGAACCTTCGCGGTGGCAAAAAAGCCGAAGCGCTCCCCCCAGTGGCGCAGATATTCGGGCTGCTTCCGGGCGCGCCAGAGCAGGTGCAGGGCTGCCCAGGGCAAGAGCGCCAGCACGGCAAGGGTGTAGATGAAGCGGGCCATCAGAGCAGCGGCAGCGCCGTCGTGAGCACGTCGTCCACGGTCGGTGGCCGGCCGCGCGTGCCGAGATTGACGGCCGGCGTCGCGGCAAGTACGCCGGTGAGTGCCGGGTCGGACGCGCAGAACAGCGCCAGCGCGGGTCGCCCCAGCGCGGCAGCGAGATGGACCAGACCGGTATCGACGCCGATCACGATGCGCGCCGCGCCGAGTTGCGCGGCCAGTTCCTTCAGCCCCATGGACGGCAGGACAACGGCGCCCGGAATGGCCTGCGCAATATGTGCGGCGCGGTCCCGCTCGGCTGTGCTGCCCGCCGGCAACAGGCAGGCGAGGCCGTTTTCGTGCAGCGCCCGACCCGTGGCGATCCAGCGTTCCGGCGGCCACAATTTGTCGTCGCGCGAGGTGGCGGTGAGCAGCACCGCATGCGGCCCGCCAGGAGTCGACGCCGGTGACACGGCGATGCCGTAGTCAACTGCGGGGACTGCGGTGTAACCGCCTGCCAGCGCCGCCAGGCGGCGGTTGCGCTCGACGGCGTGGAGATTCTTCGCGACCTCGAAGCGGGCATCGTAGAAGCGTGCGGCCAGGGGTTCGCGCGCCGACGAGGCGGTGTAGCCGCAGCGCCGGCCGTGCGCCAGGCGGGTGATCAGCGCGCTCTTCAACAGACCCTGGGTGTCGATCGCCAGATCGTAGTTTTCCTCGCGCAGAGCCGTGCGGAAGGACCGGACTTCCCGCCATGTCGCAGGGGCGAACATGGCCTTGCGCCATCGCCTCAGTGCAACGGGGATGACGCGCCGAAGCCCCGGGTGCAGGCGCGGAATGTCGGCAAAGCCCTCCTCCACGACCCAGTCGATTTTTGCTTCGGGATAGCTGCGGCGCAGGTCGCCGACGACCGGCAGGTTGTGTACCACGTCGCCGAGGGAGGATGTTTTGATGAGAAGAATGCGCATCGGTAGGGGCGGGATGACGCCTTGCGCCGTAAAATGCATCCCAAACGCAATTATAGCCGCCATGACCTCCGCCGACCGCTTGCCCCTTTCCGCCGTGCTGATCACCAGGAACGCCGCCAGTCAGCTCGGCGAGTGTCTTGCGAGCGTGGATTTCTGCGATGAAATCATGGTCGTCGATTCGGGCAGCGAGGATGAAACGGTCGCAATCGCCGAGGCCCGCGGCGCCCGGGTCGTCCAGTGCGATTGGCGCGGCTTCGGGCCGCAGAAGCAGTTTGCCGTCGAACAGGCAAGCCACGACTGGGTGCTCTGCATCGACGCCGACGAGCGGGTGAGCGAGGGCCTGCGCGAGGGCATTCTCGCCGCGCTGTCGGCGCCGACCCATCGGAGCTATCGCTTCGCCCGCTGCAATCGTTTCATGGGGCGCTACCTGAAGCATGGCGAGGGCTATCCCGACTGGAGCTTGCGTCTCTTCGATCGGCGCCGCGCGCGCTGGTCGGACGACGCGGTGCACGAGAAGGTGCTGGCCACGGGCAAAACCGGCACGCTGCCGGGCGATCTCTTGCACGACTCGGCGGAGTCGCTGGAAACCTATCTCGCCAAGCAGAACCGTTACAGCACTCTCGCCGCCGAGGCGGCGCTGGCGTGCGGCAAGCGGGCGACGGTGATGCATCTGCTGCTGTCGCCCTTGCTGCGTTTCATGAAGTTCTATTTTCTCCGGATGGGACTGCTGGACGGGCTTCCCGGTCTGGTGCACATCCTTGTCGGTTGCGCGGCGAGCTTCGCCAAGTATGCGAAAATGCTCGATTTTCAGAGAAGCAATCAATGAAAGTTCTGCTCACCGGCGCCGCCGGTTTTATTGGGATGCACGTCTGCGAGCGCCTGCTGGCGCGCGGCGACGAGGTGGTAGGCGTAGACAACCTCAACGATTACTACGACGTTGCCCTCAAGGAAGCGCGCCTGGCGCGCCTGACCCCCCATTCGCGCTTCAAGCTGTCGCGGCTCGACATCGCCGACCGCGACGGCATCGCCGCCCTGTTCGCCAGGGAACGCCCGCAGCGCGTCGTCAATCTGGCGGCGCAGGCCGGCGTGCGCTACTCGCTGCAGAATCCGCATGCTTACGTCGACAGCAACGTGGTCGGCTTCGTCAACATTCTCGAAGGTTGCCGCCATGGCGGCGTCGAGCACTTCGTCTATGCCAGCAGCTCAAGCATCTACGGCGGCAACGAGCGGATGCCTTTTTCGGAGCACGACAACGTCGATCATCCGGTCAGCCTCTATGCCGCGACCAAGAAGTCCAACGAGCTGATGGCGCACACCTACAGCCATCTGTTCGCACTGCCCACCACCGGCCTGCGCTTCTTCACCGTGTATGGACCGTGGGGTCGCCCCGACATGGCCTTGTTTCTGTTTGCCAAGGCCATTCTCGAAGGCCGCCCGATCGATGTCTTCAACCACGGCAAGATGCGGCGCGACTTCACCTACATCGACGACATTGCCGAAGGCGTGATCCGCGTCCTCGATCGTCCGCCGCAGGCCAATCCGGCGTTCGACAAGCAGGTTCCCGATCCGGCGACCAGCTGGGCGCCGTATCGCGTGTTCAACATCGGCAACCACCAGCCGGTCGAGCTGATGGCCTACATCGAGGCGCTGGAGCAGGCCTTGGGAAGACAGGCGACGAAGAATTTCCTGCCGCTGCAGGACGGCGATGTGCCGGCCACCCACGCCGACACCGCCGAACTCAGCCGCATCACCGGATT
Organism: Sulfuritalea sp.; assembly: GCA_030247575.1. Lineage (GTDB taxonomy): Bacteria > Pseudomonadota > Gammaproteobacteria > Burkholderiales > Rhodocyclaceae > Sulfuritalea. The sequence continues at coordinate 124,004 of JAOTRV010000002.1, read as the reverse complement.
CTCGCCAAAGACGCCCGTGGTCGACGGCGTACGCCGCTTCGTCGATTGGTACCGGGCCTACATGAATGTCTGATGCGCTGCTGCTTCCGGTCGTTCTCAGCGGCGGCTCCGGCACGCGGCTGTGGCCCGTCTCGCGCGAGAAGCATCCGAAGCAGCTGCAGCCCCTGCTGGACGGCGAGAGCCTGCTGCAGAACACCCTGCGCCGTCTCGAAGGCCTGCCTCTGGGAACGCCGATCGTCGTCAGCAATCAGGAGTACCGCTTCATCACGGCCGAGCAGTTGCGCCAGCTCGGACTGGCGAGCTGGACCCTGCTGCTGGAACCGGTCGGCCGCAACACCGCCCCCGCGTTGACGGCGGCCGCCCTGTATGCGAGTCGTGATGGCGCCGATCCCGTGCTTCTGGCCACTCCGGCCGATCACCATGTGCGCGACGCCGATGCGTTCCGGAATGCTGTCCGGCGCGGCCTGCCGGAAGCCGAGCGCGGCGCGGTGGTCACCTTCGGCATCGTTCCCGACCGCCCCGAAACCGGCTACGGCTATATCGAGGCCCGCGCCGGCAGCGACAAGGCCGCTGTGCGGGTGCTGGCGGCGTTTGCCGAGAAGCCGGACCTGGCGACGGCGCAAGGCTATCTGACGGGCGGGCACCACCTGTGGAACAGCGGCATTTTCATGCTGCGCGCCTCGGTGTGGCTGAAAGCCATCGGCCGTTTCGCGCCGGAGATGCTTGCCGCCTGCCGCAAGGCGGTGGATGCCGCGCAGGACGACGGCGATTTCGTGCGCCTCGATGCGGCGGCGTTCGCCGCCTCCCCCGCGGACTCGATCGACTATGCCGTCATGGAAAAGCTCCCGGCCGCGACGGAGCTGGGCATTCCGAGCCGGGTGATTCCGCTCGACGCCGGCTGGTCCGACGTCGGCGCCTGGGACGCCCTGTGGCAGGCGATCGATCGCGACGCCGACGACAACGCCGTCAAGGGCGACGTCTGGCTGCAGGATTCGCACGGCAACCTGGTGATCGCCGAACACGGGCTGGTCGCCTGCATCGGTTGCGAGGACATGGTGGTGGTGGAAACCGCCGATGCCGTACTGATCGCGCCCAAGGCGCGCACCCAGGAGGTGAAGACCATCGTCAGCCGCCTCAAGGCGGCCGGTCGCAGTGAAGCCGATCTGCACCGCAAGGTGCATCGGCCCTGGGGCTGGTACGACGGCATCGACAGCGGCGAGCGCTTCCAGGTCAAGCGCATCGTGGTGCGCCCCGGCGCCACCCTGTCGCTGCAAATGCATCACCACCGCGCCGAGCACTGGGTAGTGGTGCGCGGCACCGCCAAGGTCACCCGCGGCGAAGAGATCATCCTGCTCGGCGAGAACGAGTCGACCTACATCCCGCTGGGCGTCAAGCACCGCCTGGAAAATCCCGGCCAGATTCCGCTCGAAATCATCGAGGTGCAATCGGGCAGCTATCTGGGCGAGGACGACATCGTGCGCTTCGAAGACAACTACGGACGAAAGCAATGACCCACAAGATCGCATTGATTACCGGCGTGACCGGCCAGGACGGCGCCTATCTCGCCGAGTTCCTGCTCGACAAGGGCTACGAAGTGCATGGCATCAAGCGCCGCACCTCCCTGTTCAATACGGACCGCATCGATCACCTGTATCAGGATCCGCACGTCAAGAACCGCCGCTTCACCCTGCACCACGGCGACATGACCGACAGTTCGAGCCTGGTGCGCATCATCCAGCAGGTGCAACCCGACGAAATCTACAACCTCGCGGCGCAAAGCCATGTTGCCGTGAGTTTCGAGGAACCGGAGTACACCGCCAATTCGGATGCCCTGGGCGCCTTGCGCGTGCTCGAGGCGATGCGCATTCTCGGCATGGAAAAGAAGACCCGCTTCTATCAGGCCAGCACGTCCGAGCTGTTCGGCCTGGTGCAGGAGATTCCGCAGAAGGAAACCACGCCCTTCTATCCGCGCAGCCCCTATGCGGTGGCCAAGCTCTATGCCTACTGGATCACGGTGAATTACCGCGAGGCCTACGGCATGTACGCCTGCAACGGCATCCTGTTCAACCACGAGTCGCCGATCCGCGGCGAGACCTTCGTTACGCGCAAGATCACCCGGGCGCTGGCGCGCATCAAGCTTGGCCTGCAGGATTGCCTGTTTCTCGGCAACCTGGATTCGAAGCGCGACTGGGGCCATGCCAAGGACTACGTCGAAATGCAGTGGCTGATGCTGCAGCAGGAAAAGCCCGAGGATTTCGTCATCGCCACCGGCGTGCAATACAGCGTGCGCGATTTCGTCAATGCCGCGGCCACCGAGATCGGCATTGCCGTGACATGGCGCGGCACGGGCGTTGACGAAAGAGGCTATGACGCGCAGGGCAATTGCATCGTCCAGGTCGATCCGCGCTACTTCCGGCCGACGGAAGTCGAGACGCTGCTCGGCGACGCGACCAAGGCACGCGAGAAACTGGGTTGGACGCCCAGGATCACCTTCGCCGAGCTGGTCGCCGAGATGGTGCGCGAAGACCTCAAGGCAGCGGAGCGGGACGAACTGGTCAAGAAGCACGGCTACAAGACCATGGATCGTCACGAATGATGGAGCCCGCTGCGAAGATATACGTCGCTGGTCACCGCGGCATGGTCGGGTCGGCGCTCGTTCGCCGATTGCAGCAGTCCGGCTACAGCAACATCCTCACCCGCACCCATGCGGAGCTCGACCTGCTCAATCAGGCTGCGACGCATGCGTTCTTGGCGCAGGAAAAGCCGGACTTCATCTTTATTGCGGCGGCCATCGTGGGCGGCATCCATGCCAACAATACCTATCGCGCCGACTTCATCTACCAGAACCTGATGGTCGAAGCCAACCTGATACATGGCGCCTGGCTGGCCGGTGTTCAGCGCTTGTGCTTTCTCGGGTCGAGCTGCATCTATCCGCGTGACTGTCCGCAGCCGATCAAGGAAGACTATCTTCTTACGGGTCCGCTGGAACAGACCAACGAGCCCTATGCGATCGCCAAGATCGCCGGAATCAAGCTGTGCGAAAGCTACAATCGCCAGCACGGCACGCGCTATTTTTCGGTCATGCCGACGAATCTTTATGGTCCCAACGACAACTATGATTTGGCCAACAGTCATGTGCTGCCCGCGCTGATTCGCAAGGCGCATGAAGCGAAGCAGCGCGGCGACAGCGAACTCGTGGTGTGGGGCAGCGGAAAGCCGAGACGGGAGTTCCTCTATGTTGACGATCTGGCGGACGCCTGCACTTTTCTCATGGATCGCGGCGTCACCGATGGCTTCTACAATATCGGTGCCGGCGAGGACGTCACCATCCGCGAGCTTGCCGAGACCGTGATGTCTGTTGTCGCCTTTCCTGGCAGCATCGTGTTCGACGCCGCCAAGCCCGATGGCACGCCACGTAAATTGCTCGACGTCAGTCGACTCCGTGACATCGGCTGGCAGGCCCGCACGCCGCTGAGCGAGGGGATCGCGCTGGCCTACCGGGATTTTCTGGCGCGCCATGGCGGCTGACTTCTGTTGTTCGGGCAGGCCGTTGCAACGTGTCGTCGGCATATTGCTCGCGCTGCTTGCCGTGGCAACGTCAATGCCGGCAGTTGCTGCCGAGCCCGTGCCTCCTCCCCTGCTCTTGGCCGAGCGCTATCACGGCGGTATCGATGTTTCGCGATACTGGGTCAGCGAAAAGCTCGACGGCGTCCGTGCCAGTTGGGATGGCAAGGCCCTCCAGTTTCGCAGCGGCAATCCGGTCCCCGCTCCGAGGTGGTTTCTCGAAGCCTTGCCCAAGCAGCCGCTGGATGGTGAGCTTTGGCTCGGACGCGGCACTTTCGATCAACTTTCGGGCATGGTCCGTCGTCAGTCGCCCGACGACTCCGAATGGCGTCGTGTGCGCTACATGATTTTCGAATTGCCGAATGCCTCCGGGAGCTTTACCGAGCGCGTCGAACAGATCAAGGCGGTCACCGCCGCAGCGAATCTGCCCTGGCTGCAGGCTGTTACTCAATTCCGCCTGCCCGATGCGGCTGCGCTGCAGAAAAAGCTGCGCGACATTGTTCGCGGCGGTGGCGAAGGCCTGATGCTGCATCGCGAGGATGCCGGTTACGAAACCGGCCGCTCCAGTGCGTTGCTCAAAGTGACTCCATGGCTCGACGCCGAAGCCAGTGTCGTCGCTCATGTGCCCGGAAAAGGCAAATATGCGGGCATGGCCGGTGCGCTGCGAATGGAATTGCCCGACGGACGCCGCTTCTCCCTTGGCAGTGGCCTGACGGATGTTCTGCGGCACAACCCGCCGCCGGTAGGTACGCTCGTGACCTATCGCTATCGCGAACTGACGCAAAATGGCATGCCGCGTTTTCCGAGATATCTGCGGGTGCGTGATAGCCTTTTTCACAGCGCCACTCGGTGACGGAATGTAGATTTCGGATTGTCGTGAGTTGATGACGTGTGCGTCATTTCTGCAGCAATTTCGCGTCAAACCGCTAAGAATTACTTCAAGGTATCACTGTTATGAATTTCGGTAACTGGTTCGGCTACGTTTGGCTTCCTGGCTTGGTAGCTTTTCAGTCAATTCCGGGAACCGGAGCATTGCGGACGGCCTTCTTGCTTATCGGTATCGGTCACACGTTAAAGCTCTCATTGTCAGACAAGCCTGTTCGACTGGCCTTGCCAAAATTGGAGGGATGGTTGCTGATGCTGTTGATTGTTTGGTTGGTAATACAGAACATCGCATTCTCGGCCGATTCGCGGACTACGCTCCCAAACTTTATGAGCGAATGGCTGAAGCTTCTATTGATGGTTGGCCTGGGGGTTCAGTTGGCGCGAGTAGCTTGCGCCAACACGCAGTCAGCGAGTTGGATCATGGCTGGTCTTTTTGCGGGACATTTTTTACACGTCATAGCGACCTTGGTACGGCAAGGCTGGAGCTTGGCTACACTTGGGCGCATGGCGGTAGGGCCTAGTATTCTTGGCGGCTATGATCTTGTGTCACCGTTCGTTACCGGGGCCTTCGGTTTTCTTCTGGCGGAAGTCGTCCTGCGAATCAGCCGTTTGCGGTGGTTACCGATGTCGAATTCCTGGCTTGCGGTGATGATCGTCGCTACCGTGGTGGCCCAAGGCATGCTTCAGGCGAAAGCTGGCTTGCTTGTAATGTTAATCATGCTTCTGGTGGTAGGTATTGCGGTGTCGGCGCGTGGTGGCGGCAAGATGGTCGTGCTCGCGTGTGCGCTTTGTTCGGTGCTACTGATTGCAGGAACGCTCGCAACTTCGGATCGTTGGTCCGGTGTGTTTGCTACGGTAGCTGACGAACTTAAATCACCCACATCCATTCCGACGTCTTCTGATATCGGTTCGGTTCCCGATGGACGTGAAGAATCGGCTTGGTTACGTCTGACCTGGGCTAGACAGGGGATTCAAGGCATCCTGGCGAACCCGTTGGGGATAGGGTACGGTGCGAATGCGTTCGGCCGTTACCTTGAAAGTATCGGTGGTCCTTCGGGCTTTGTTAGCAGTCATAGCGGCTGGATCGATTTCGCATTGGCTAATGGAATAGTGGGCCTGGTTCTGTTACTGGCGTTGTTTGCAGCAATATTCCGAACGAATTGGCATAGCTACCAGTCTGGTTCGGTGGCTGGCTTGGCGGCGGTGCTGGTTTTGGTGAACTTTGTCGTTCGTAGCGCGGTGGACGGAGTTTTGTCTGGATCGCGCATGACCGGTTTTTCGTTTGTAGCGGCAATGCTCTGGGTATATGCATATAGTATGGATCGGTCGTCTGAGGGCAAATCTGCACGAGCGTCAAACTAACAAGAGGCTAGTTCGACAGGGGTCAGGTGTTGTAACAATAGTCGGCGGATTTCGAGTTTCCAGTGGCGGTTGACCGATGATGGCTATGGGGTCCACTTTAGAACTACCGAATGCCTCCGGCAGCTTTACCGGCCGCGTCGAGCAGATCAAGGCGGTCACCGTCGCAGCGAATCTACCCTGGCTGCAGGCGGTTCCCCAATTCCGTTTTCCGGATGCGGATGCGCTGCAGAAAAAGCTGCGCGATATCGTCCGCCGCGGTGGCGAGGGACTGATGCTTCATCGCGACGATGCCGTCTACGAAACCGGTCGTTCAAGCGCGTTGCTTAAAGTGATTCTATGGCTCGATGCCGAAGCCCGCGTCGTTGCCCATCTGCCCGGAAAAGGCAAATATGCGGGCATGGCCGGTGCGCTGCGAATGGAGTTGCCCGACGGCCGTCGCTTCTCTCTCGGCAGCGGCTTGACCGATGTCCTGCGACGCAACCCGCCGCCGGTCGGCACTCTGATCACCTACCGCTACCGCGAGCTTACAAAAAACGGCATGCCGCGCTTCAAGAGGTATCTGCGGGCGCGGGACAAGCTTTGACGCCGCCCGGCCAGCCGCGATAGGTGATTGGGTGAGGAAGGGGTTACGCCAGGAAGTCGCCCGCCCACCGTGCAGGCGAAATCACCAAACCGTCCGGCCTCGGGTTTTCCTGCAGCAAGCGGTCTCCTGTAATTAGCATGGCTGAAGGTTCGCCCGCCAGAAGCGACCATAAATGGCCGTCCTGCGGATTGGGCACTTGATGCAAGTCATCTGCGGGTGGACCCGCCAGAGGGCGTTCGCCGTGATCTCTGTCAGTAATGCATCGATTCCAGTCTCGTTGAGGCCATGCGCGCGGGCGAGCTTGGGGCGCAACACGACCGCCCGATCTCCGTGCTGCATATCCGCAGAAAGCAGATAGATCAGTCACCCATCGAGCATCGCATCGACGAGTTGCGCGGTAGACCGCGTTTAGCGGTGCCGTCTGCAGCAGCAACTTGCCAATGCCGGATCAGCCAGCTAAACTCCAGTTCAATCCTTGAACAGTCTCTGCCGACATCCCGCTCGCCGTGTTTCCCGACCCCCATCACTACAAGCTGCTCAAACTCATCGAAGCCAACCCCGCCATTCAGCAGCGGGAAATGGCCAAGGCGATGGGTGTCAGCTTGGGCAAAGCCAACTACTGCCTTCAGGCGCTGGTGCAGAAGGGGCTGGTAAAAATGGACAACTTCCGTCGCGCAGACAACAAGCTCGCCTACAGCTACTTGCTTACCCCGACCGGAATCGAGGAAAAAGCCCGTCTCACCGTCAGCTTTCTCAAGCACAAAGTCGCCGAATACGAAGCCATCCGCAACGAGATCGAAGAATTACGACGCGACGCGGAAAGGGACGCCACTGTATGAACCTGCCGCACCGCACGTCGGAGGACGAAATAGTAGGTTCACGCTACGTTGGATGGGAGCTCGTCGTTGAGTTTTGCAACAAGCTTGAGCCCATAGAGGCCAATCTTTCAGAAGACAAGATAAACGCCTACAACCGTCACATCGACCCCATAGCCAAAGTTGCCGTTGAGAACCCCAAGATGGCCCTCAGGGAGAGTGGGCTCGAACCCAACCACATATCCGCGCCGTATCGCCAGCGGTTGTCCTACACCTACGATGCAAAAACCGCGCTGGCGATTTTTGATTGCTTGGCCGCTTATCGGTAGCCTATGAATATGCTGCTGCGCCATCTGGAGAGCAAGTAAATTGTGCACTCTTCAAAGGAACGCGGCGGGGATAGCGGTCTCAATCGCTCCCGCAGCAGTGGAGCAATGCCTGGTACCGCTGATGATGCCGGATGTCAATGCGAAAGTTGCAGTGTCACGTAGTGATCATTCGCGCCACTAAACAGACGAACTAAAGAGTTTCTGTCACGCCTAATAAAATATGGATTCCAGCTTCCCGAAACTTCTTGCCCGTCTATGGCGACACCTGAGTCATCGTCGGCAGCGGCAGTTCTTGTGGCTGTTAATGCTGATGGGTGTAAGTGCATTCGCGGAGGTGGTAAGCCTCGGTGCCGTGCTCCCGTTTCTGGGAGTCCTGATTTCACCTGATCAGGTGTATCTGAATCCAGCAGTTAACTCGATTGCTCGGTCATGGGGAGTTTTAACCTCCGCCGGGCTGATGCTTCCACTTACGGCCATATTTATTCTGGCGGCCATTGCCGCCGGGGCAGTCCGGTTACTCTTGTTGTGGGCGACGACGCGAGTTTCATTTGCCGCCGGGGCGGACTTGAGCATCGAGATCTATCGGCGCACGCTATATCAACCCTACGCGGTGCATCTCGCACGTAATAGCAGTGATGTTATCAGTGGCATTGGCTCGAAGGTCAGTCAAGCCATGACCATGTTACATCAGACTTTTGTGTTGATCAGTTCTGCTGTGTTGCTGATTGCTCTGATTGCGACGCTGATTCTTGTTGATCCTTTGACGGCGATGCTGTCGGCCTTTGGGTTTGGCTCCGCCTATGCGGCAATCTCTTGGCTTATTCATCGCCGTCTGGAGAGCAACAGCCGCTTAATGGCGAGAGAATCCTCCCAAGTGGTCAAGGCCTTGCAGGAGGGGTTGGGCGGTATTCGAGACGTCTTGCTTGACGGAACACAGTCTGTCTATTGTGCAATCTATAAAGATGCCGATATTCCTTTGCGCAAAGCGCAGGCAAGCAATCTCTTTATTGGCGTTGCACCGAGATATGTAATGGAAGCCACGGGTATGGTGCTCATCGCCGCGCTTGCCTATTGGCTTAGTTTTCGTTCCGACGGAGGAAACGGTGCCCTGCCGATACTGGGAACATTGGCTTTAGGCGCACAGCGTATGTTGCCCGCGCTGCAGGCAAGTTATGCCGCCTGGGTGAACATTGTGAGTAGCCGCGCGTCGGTCTTGGATGCTTTAGACCTTCTTGATCAGCCTCTACCTGTTGATGCATTGCGACCCATGCCGACTCCTTTGGGGCTTACAAAAGCAATCTGTTTTGAGGACGTAAGTTTTCAATATAGGGACGACGGTCCTTGGGTGATAAAGGATCTTGACCTGACCATTGCCAAAGGTGAGCGGGTTGGTCTCGTAGGTAGCACTGGTAGCGGGAAGAGCACGCTGCTGGACCTGCTAATGGGTTTGCTTAAACCGACACGTGGTCGTATGGCGGTCGACGGCATACCAATCGACCAAAGCAATCGGGTAGCCTGGCAGCAAACAATAGCGCACGTGCCGCAGAGCATCTACTTGGCGGACGCCTCAATTGCAGAGAACATTGCGTTTGGAGTGCCATCCGGCAGCGTGGATTTTGAGAGGGTAAAGCGCGCAGCCGAGCAGGCACAGATATCGAGTTTTATCGAATCTTCTCCGCAGGGGTACCAGGCGCGAGTTGGCGAGCGAGGTATCAGGCTCTCTGGAGGCCAGCGTCAACGCATAGGAATTGCACGGGCCTTATATAAGCGGGCTTCAGTACTGGTTTTTGATGAGGCCACCAGTGCTTTGGACAATGCAACCGAGCAGGCAGTAATGGATTCCATCGAAAACCTAGATAGAAGCCTGACCGTAGTTATGATTGCCCACCGTCTGACAACCGTTCGACGCTGTGACAGAGTTATCCAACTCGAAAACGGACGCATTGTCGCTCAAGGCAGTTTTCAAGAACTCGTTGAGCAAAATTCCCATTTTCGTGTGATGGCGAATTCCAATGCTGATCAGTGAAACTCTGAGAGAACTGTTTCGTTGGCGTAAAATCCAGAACTCGGCGACTGCCTTATTCCAAAGCTGAACACGCAAGCGCGCAAAGGCTGACCACCGTGGCTTGCAAAGCCAAGACACGGTAGGTCACGGCATTCACCCTTCTTGAAAGCATTTGAACACTAGATCTCTGACATGATCGTTACGCGGACTCCATTCAGAATCTCATTCTTTGGCGGCGGTACAGACTATCCAGCTTGGTATCAAGAGCATGGAGGTGTCGTCTTGGCGACTACCATAGATAAGTATTGCTACATCAGTTGTCGCTATCTGCCGCCATTTTTTGAGCATAAGCATCGTATTGTTTACTCCCATATTGAAAACGTGCGCGAGATTGCCGACATACAGCATCCCGCCGTCAAAGCGGTATTCGGTTGGGCGGACGTCGAGGAGGGGATGGAAATTCATCATGACGGGGATCTACCTGCACGTTCCGGGCTCGGCTCCAGCTCGTCTTTTACCGTCGGGCTGGTGCACGCGTTAAGCGCTCTGCGGGGACGTTACATCTCGAAAGAAGAGTTGGCTACCAGTGCTATTCATATAGAGCAGAATGTCATTCAGGAGAATGTCGGTTCGCAGGATCAGATATCGGCCGCCTTCGGTGGTTTCAATCGCATCGAGTTTCGCCGGAACAACACCTTTGACGTGTCTCCGGTTATTCTGCCAGCCAATCGCCATGCAGAACTGCAGAGTCATCTCATGTTGTGCTTCACTGGTTTTTCGCGGATTGCATCGGAAGTGGCCAAATCAAAGATTGACAACATCAAGTACCGGACGCATGAGCTAAGCCTCATGAAGGAGATGGTCGACGAAGGTCTTAACATCCTGCAGGATCAGCGAGTGTCAATCGACGCTTTCGGCAAACTTCTGGATGAAAGCTGGAAGCACAAACGGAATTTGTCTGACCGAGTCTCAACACCAGAAATCGATTCCATCTACGACCAAGCGCTCAATGCTGGGGCTATCGGAGGCAAGATACTTGGTGCCGGTGGTGGCGGCTTCCTGCTGTTGTTCGTTAAGCCGGAACTGCAGGCACGTGTCAGGGACCGTTTGAAAAATCTCATTCATGTTCCTTTCCAGTTCGAGAATTCCGGTAGTCGGGTTGTTCTCTATCAGCCTAACGGTCTCAACTGAGGAGATCTGCAGTGGAGAAAGAGTCGCCTGTTTTTGTTGCCGGCCATCGCGGCCTGATTGGGTCGGCCGTTGTGCGCCGCCTGTTCCGCGAGGGCTTCGAAAATCTGGTTCTGCGCGATCATTCGGCCTTGGATCTAACGGACGCTGTCGCAGTGGATGAGTTCTTCACGGAATATCGTCCGAAGTATGTCGTGCTGTCCGCCGGAAAAGTCGGGGGCATTGTCGAAAACAAGGCCGATCCGGCTGATTTCATAAACACCAATCTGGCCATTCAGATCAATGTTCTCCAGGCGGCGCATCGAAAGGGAGTGCAGCGCCTAGTTTATTTCGGGTCGTCATGCATGTACCCGCGAGACTGTGCGCAGCCCATGCCTGAAGAGATGCTGCTGTCCGGCAAGCCTGAACCAACCAGTCTGGCCTATGCCATCGCCAAACTGGCCGGCGTTGAGATGTGTCTCGCCTACAATCAGCAATATGCCGGTAAGCGCTCTATCCCGATTATTCCGAACAGCGCCTATGGTCCGAACGACAACTTCGATCCCAAGTCCGGTCATGTGCTTTCTGCATTGATCAGGCGTTTTCACGAAGCTAGGGAGTCTGGTGTCGAGTCTGTCGTGCTCTGGGGATCAGGCACCCCCCGGCGTGAATTCGTCCACGCCGATGATGTCGCCGATGCCTGCCTGTGGCTGTTGTCGAACGACTTATCGAATCTCGAATTGCCGGTAAATGTCGGTGTCGGAAAAGATCATTCGATTCGTGAACTGGCTGAAACCATTGCTGGGATCATCGGCTATCGGGGGCGCATCGAGTGGGATGCCGGAAAACCTGACGGTGCGCCAAGAAGGCTGCTTGACAGCAACCGCATACTAGGTTGTGGCTGGCGGCCACAGGTGGAATTGGCGGCCGGGTTGCGCAGCACCTATGAATGGTATCTCGACCATGCGGCAATCCTGCCGCCGGCAGCTGAACTGTCAACAGCGGAGAAGGTTCGTGATTTTCAGTCCCATTGATTTGAAAGAAAAGGCGAAGTGGGTATGGCGTGAAACGCTGGCCGTGCATCGTCGCTCGCCCGAAACACGGCTGGCGTCATCGCTCTCATCGATCGAAATCTTCGTTGCGCTCTATTATGGCGGCGTGCTGCGTTTTGACCCCGCCAGCCCATTGGCGGAGAGCCGTGATCGCTGCATTATCAGCAAGGGACATGGCTCGATCTGCATGTACCCGATCCTTGCCGATCTCGGGTTCTTTCGCATGGATGAACTGCAAAGGGTCTGTGCCACCGGTGGCTTTCTCGGAGGCATCCCCGATCCGATTATTCCAGGGTACGAAACAGTCAATGGCTCGCTTGGGCACGGTTCGGGCGTTGCCACCGGTGTGGCCCTTGGCCTCAAGCGCAAGGGTAGCGACCGCAGTGTCTTTGTCATCGTGGGCGACGGCGAACTCCATGAGGGCGCTAATTGGGAGGCATTCATGTTCGCCTCCCAGCACAAGCTGGACAACCTCAATCTGGTCGTTGACGACAATCGTATAAGCATGCTGGGTTACACGGATGATATCGTCTCTCATGGCCCGCTGCCGGCCCGCCTCGGCGCTTTCGGCTGGGAATGTGAAGAGGTTGACGGCCACGATGTGCTGGCCGTTCAGGCAGCGCTGCAACGCATGAAGGCCCGGTACAACCATAAACCGAAGGCGCTCGTCGCCCGTACCATCAAGGGGCGAGGCGTTCCAGGCTTGGAGAACGCCCCTTTGTGTCACATCACGAACCCTAAGCCGGAACTGATCGACAGCCTTCTGGGACAGCAGCCTTGAGCACCAAACCGCTGGCGATGCGCGATGCATTTCTGGACCGGATCTGGCGCGCCATGGCGCACGACGGGAAAATCTTTTTTACCACGGCCGATTTTGGATCGCCGGTATTGGACAAGATTCGGGAGCAGTTTCCGGATCGATTCATCAATGTCGGCATTGCCGAACAAAACCTGATCAACATTTCAGCAGGCCTCGCGCTGGAAGGGTACAAGGTATTCGCTTACGCCATTGCTCCGTTTATAACCATGCGGTGCTACGAGCAAATCAGGGTCAACCTGGCACTGCTGTCCGAAGTCCGCCCCATCAACGTCAATCTCGTCGGCGTTGGTGCCGGCTACAGCTACGTCGTATCGGGGCCGACGCACCAGTGTTACGAAGATCTGACCGTGATGCGTGCCCTGCCTAACGTAGAGGTCTACTCGCCCGCGGATCATGTAACAGCCGCCGCGCTGTTCGACCAATGCGTTGCCACGGCGGGGCCGAAGTATCTTCGTCTTGACGCGCAGGTCTTGCCTGTTGTCTATGAGAACGCCGCGCCGGATATGGTTCATGGCTTTAATGTCCACCGCGATGGTCACCAGATATGCCTCGTGGCGACTGGGTACATGGTGCATACCGCGCTTAAGGTTACTGAACGCCTGGCAAGCGCGGGCATCAGCGTCGGCGTAGTCGACCTGTTCAACTTCAGTGGCTTCGACGCCGAAAGCCTGCTCGCCGCCCTGGGTCGCTATTCCGGAATCGTTACGATGGAAGAGGGATTTCGTGGCCGCGGCGGTCTTGATTCGATGATGTTCGATTTCCTGGCTCGCCGCAAATTTGATGCAAGAGTTCTGAACATTGGCGTGGAGCCCGCCTACCGCTTTGAACTGGGTACGCGAGCCGAACTCCACGAACAGGTCGGAATAGGTGTCGGCGCCGTCGAGAAGAGCATCTCGGCGTTTTCCAAGTCGTTGTCGGTATGAGAAACAGTCTGGTAGGAAAAGAATGAAATTTCCATTAATGCGAAACAACATCCTCCGCGAGGATCTAGATGCCGTAATTGAGCACTTGAGGCAGGACGATCCCATCCTGACTCATGGAGCCAATGTCCGTGCCTTTGAGGCCGAGTGGTCGCAGTGGCTGGGTGTGAAATACAGCATTTTTGTCAATTCCGGAGCATCGGCCAATTTGCTCAGCATGGCCATCTTGCGTACCCGGCATCCTGATGGAGGTGAAGTGATTGTGCCGCCGCTTGCCTGGGTGTCGGACATCGCTTCGGTGCTGCAAAACGGATTTACTCCGGTGTTTGTTGATATCGATCCGCAGAGCCTGGCAATCGATTCCAGGCAGATCATTGCCAAACTCAACGCGCGAACCCGAGCTGTATTTCTTACGCATGTTCAAGGGTTCGACGGACTGACTGACGAACTTCTGCATGAACTTCAACAGCGCAAGGTTCCGCTGATTGAGGACGTGTGCGAGTCGCATGGTGCAACCCATAGCGGTAGAAAACTGGGTAGTTTCGGCTGGATCTCGAATTTCTCCTTCTACTACGCGCATCACATGAGCACCATTGAAGGTGGAATGATCTGCACCGACGATGACGAGGTCTATCAGCAAGCGCGGATGTTTCGTTCCCATGGGATGGTGCGGGAGGCGAGCGATCCGGCGGTGCGGGACGCCTATCAGCGGGGAAATCCAGAATTGAACCCCGATTTCATTTTTGCGTTTCCGGCGTACAACGTGCGCAATACAGAAATTGGCGGGATCATGGGCCGCAGCCAGTTGAAGCGACTCGATGAAAACGTGAAACGTCGCAACCATAACCTCGTGCGTTTTCTCAATCAGATCGACCCCAGCAAGTACCGAACTGATTTCAAACTCGAAGGTTGCAGCAACTATGCTTTCAATTTGATCCTGAAACATGTCGACGATGACCTCGTAGGGCGACTCATGCAGAAGATGCGAGAGTCGGAGGTCGAATTCAGGCGCGGCAGCGCGGGTGGCGGCAACCAGATTCGCCAACCCTACTTGAAAGGCATCGTGCCGGAAGATCACCATCTCGACTTTCCTGAAGTGGAGCATGTTCACTTTTATGGGTTCTATATCGGCAACTTCCCGGATCTCAAGGACGCGGAAGTCGATGAGATATGCGCCATTCTCAATTCAGTATGAGTGAAAACGTGACCTCGGCTGTGATTTTGGCCGGGGGCTTGGGCACCCGCTTGCGCGATGCCGTGCCCGATGTGCCGAAGCCAATGGCCCCTGTCAATGGCCGGCCTTTTCTCGAACACCAGATCGATTACTGGATCGGGCAGGGTATTGACCACTTCATCCTCTCCGTTGGCTACCGACGGGAGGTGATCATGGCGCATTTCGGCACGTATTACCGGAATGCGCGGATCGACTACGCTGTGGAGACCACACCCTTAGGTACAGGCGGCGGCCTGCTGCTCGCGGTCGACCGACTCGTCGACCAAAAGACTTTTCTGCTGCTTAACGGCGACACTTTTTTCGAAGTGAGTCTGGACGAACTGGTTGGCTTTCACGCCAGGAGCCAAGCCGATTGGACCATCTCGCTTTTTGCCACCAGCGACACAGGGCGTTATATGGGACTTGAAGTCGATGTCGACGGCTGTATCCTATCCTTGTGCTCGAAAGGCGTTCAGCCGCGATGGCTTGCCAATGGGGGCGTCTATCTGCTCAAGGCGGAGCTCCTGAGTGCGTCGGCGTGGAAGCGGGGCATTAGACTTTCGCTGGAAGAAGACATTATGCCGGCCCTGCTCAAAGATGGGATCCGGTTCTACGGGCTCGAGTGCGGCGGCCGCTTCATCGATATCGGTGTGCCGGAAGATTATGTCCGGTCTGTTGCCATGCTCGCTAAGTGAAGGACTGAGGCAATTGGAAAACCCGTCAGCCATCCTGAAGAAGAATCTTCTCGAATCGATTCGCGCGAAGCAGCAGTTTCTGCAGAACGCCGAGCAACTCGAAATTTTCGAGCGGGCCGTAGTCGAGGTAATTGCGAGATACCGCAAAGGGGGGCGGCTCTATATCGCCGGTAATGGTGGTTCTGCGGCCGACGCCCAACATCTCGCTGCTGAATTTGTGAGCAAGTTGGCCCGAGATCGGGCGCCGCTTCCGGCTGAGGCACTTACGGTGGATACCTCGATATTGACGGCAATCGGCAACGACTACGGCTATGAGCAGGTTTTTGCGCGGCAGATTGCTGGCAAAATGTCGGGTAACGACATCTTTCTTGGAATCACCACTTCCGGCAAGTCGCCGAACATACTTAAGGCGCTTGAGAAATGCCGCGAAATGGGGTTGCCGACCATAGTGTTCAGCGGTCACGACGGTGGACCGGCAAGGGCATTGGCCGACTATTGCATTGTCGCTACAGGTGCGACCACTGCGACGATTCAGGAACTGCATATTGTGCTCGCACATTCCCTGTGCGAATGTGTTGAGCGCGCGATTTTTGACTGAAAACTTTGCGATCGGGGAAATTCACAATGAAATACAATATTCTCGTTACCGGCGGTGCCGGATACCTTGGCTCTACCATGGTTCCCGACCTGCTAAATACTGGCCATAAGGTCACGGTGCTGGACAACTTCATGTTCAAGCAAGCCAGTCTCAATCATGCTTGCCACCATCCGAATTTTTCGGTGGTCAAGGGCGACATTCGAGTTGAAAGCGTCATTGCTCCGCTGATGAAGACGGCCGACGTCATCATCCCGCTTGCCGCTCTGGTTGGTGCTCCCCTTTGCAGCCAGGACCCGGTAGGGGCGACAACGGTGAATCATGATGCCATCACCCTAATGTTGAAGCACCTCTCAAAACAGCAGATCGTGCTCATGCCAACCACCAACAGCGCTTATGGAACGGGTGACGAAAACAACCACTGTACTGAAGAGTCCCCGTTACGGCCCATTTCACAGTACGCCATAGAGAAGGTCGGGATCGAGAAGGAACTGATGGACCACCCCAACGCCATCAGCTTTCGTCTTGCAACTGTCTTCGGCATGTCACCGAGGATGCGGATTGATTTGCTCGTGAACGACTTCACCTATCGCGCCGTGAATGACCGATTTGTCGTTCTCTTCGAGAGCCACTTCAAGAGGAACTACGTTCATGTTCGTGATGTCTCGCGTGTGTTTCAGCACGCATTGGCCAACCATGACAAGATGAAGGGGCAAATCTATAACGTAGGTCTCTCAGATGCCAACGTATCCAAGAAGGAACTCTGCGAGCATATTCAGAAGCAGCTTCCCAGCTTTATTTTTATTGAGGCGCCGGTGGGCAAAGATCCGGATCAGCGCAACTACATTGTTTCCAACGCCAAGATTGAATCAACAGGCTTCAAGACCGAGTTTTCCCTCGATCGGGGGATTGGCGAACTGATCAAGGGTTACACCATGATCAGGAACTCTTTGTACGGTAACGTTTGACGCAGCCCTGCGATGAATCGGCTCATCGATTGATAGGCGCCGCGGCTGTTACTTGTTGTCCTCGGCCCGTAAATGCGTGATGTACCATCGTGCAGGTTTATATACAGCAAAGTTAGGCCGCGCCTTGTCGAATTTTGTGGAGGACGCAACGACAAAGGCCCTAAGGCTTCCCAAATGGTACTTGTCTGAGCCGGTCGTGAGGCACCTTGCGCCGCTGCTTTGTGCAGCCAACGCAACCACCGAAGACAAGAGAGCGAAACCGCATGTACTCATCTTGCGGAATAAATTTTACGCTCGGGACAGCAGGCAGCCATCTACAGAAGAAATGCACTTAGACAACACACTAAGCGCATCGGGGTTGGCGACCTTTGAAGCTTTAACCTACGATCATGACCTCTTGATTTCGCCGTTAGCTGACCTGCAGTTAATTAGAAAATGTGAGTCAGAAAAGCCAGCCGTCGTTATTCTCAGCTCTTGGGGAGAAGCTCCACGTCATCCGAGTATTGCTTCTCTTAGATATATTCGCAGAGAACTGAAGATACCAGTGGTGTCAATCTGGTGGGACACATGTAATACTAAATTTTGGAAAGATGTGCAATCAATTGTCGCCGAAATAGATTGCCACGTTGTAGTTGATAATCCGCGCCGATTGTTGGCTGACGCACTCGAGAACGAAAACGATAGCTTCCTCTGGCTATGGGTACCTGAAGACTCAAGCTTGTATAGCGCAGGAGGGGGAAAGGATATTCCCGTTTCCTTTCTTGGACAGGCTTCTGCCTATCGAGCGTACCGCTCAGAGTTCGTTGACCATCTCATCTCCAGCGGCATCGCTGGTTACTTCTCCACAGCCGACCGTCATAGCCAAGTTTCTCACCGAGAATACGCCAGTATCTTGCGACGCTCCCTGATGTCAATAAATCTCTCATACAGCGTCTCATGCCATCAACTGAAATCTCGAGTTTTTGAGATCATGTTAAGCGGAAGTCTTTTGCTTGAAAGTGAAAATCCTCAAATAAGTGCTCTATTTGAACCGATGACCCATTACGTTCCATTTTCCTCGAAGCAGGACTTGTGCGACAAGGTTCGGCACTACATAGCCCACCCAGAAGAAGCTCGTCAGATTGCGAAGAATGGGCTTGACCGGGCCGCGTCCTGTTATAACGGCGATTTGTTTTGGCGGATGGTCCTTAACAAAGTGGGCGTTGCAGTGCCATGAATTTCTCCCTGATTATTCCAACGATGAATAGACCGGAACTGCTCTTGAGGCTGATCCGTTATTACCATGGTCTTGGCTTCGGCGGTCGAATATTGATTGGAGATAGCTCCGAAGAGAGAGTTTTCATGGAGACTGCGGGAAAATTGAACGCCTATGTGGATAGACTGTTTGTAGAACATCGCTATCTTCCAGGGCATTCAGTCTCAGAAGTTGTTTCAATACTGGCAGAGGACGTTATAACAGACTACGTCGCATTGCTACCAGACGATGATTTCTTGACTCCAAGTGGCATCGAGGAGTGCATATCGTTCTTGGTGTCCAACCCCCAATACGTTGCAGCCCACGGCATCGGGGTTCTTGTGAGTTCCGAGGGCGGGGATTGCAGGCGCATCGATGGAGCCTCTTACTATCCTCAACCTGAGCTTGATAGCGGCACGGCCGCCGAAAGACTAATAGCCCATCTTGCAGGATACAGCGTCAGCCTATTTTCGGTGCATCGCGTTGCTGTCTGGAAAAGGATGTTTTCCCCCGTTGCCAAAGCGCGGCGCCCACGCGACGTGCGCGACAAGTCTTTTGTAGATGAATTGCTTCCGTGTTGTCTGTCAGCCGTATGCGGAAAGATCAAGCAACTTGACCGGTTGTACCTTGTACGCCAGGTTCATGAAGACAGATACTTGCTGCCAAGTTGGTTTGACTGGATTTCGTCGGAAAAATGGTCGCCCAGCTACACTTATTTCAGACTCTGCTTAGCAGAGGAGATTTCAACAATGGATCGGATTTCCCAAGAAGCGGCTGCCGATGTGGTTGATGAGGCATTCGCAAACTATCTTCAAAAATGGATTTCTCGTCATACCGTGATGTCAGGAAGCGGGTTTTCCTCGGTTCGGCACACATGGCTACCAAAGCCAGTGAGAATAATGATGCGCAAGTTGCGAGTCATATTTGTGCCTGCTCATATCTCTCTCAATAGCCTCCTGACTTCCTCAACTCGTCATAACAGTGACTTCATGCCGGTCTATGCTTCAGTTACCGATGGCCCAGACGGAGGTAAATAAATGAAGAGCAACAACTTGAAGGTGGGCATTGTCGGCGCGGGTCGGATGGGGCGAAGACATATCCACGTGGTTCGCAAGCTTGGGTTCGAACTCGTAGGCATTGTGGATGTTTCTCGAGATGCGCTGCAGGAGGCTAGACGCGAGCACGATCTAGACTCAGACCTACTCTTTGACAGCCCAGAGAATCTCTACGCGTCAGTGGTGCCCGGGTGCCTGATAATTGCCACTACCGCCGATTCTCACTGCACCATGACATGCAATGCTGCGGAACGGGGCACAAAATACATCCTAGTCGAGAAGCCCATGGCCGTCTCGTTGGACGAATGCAAACGGATGATCCGTACATGTGAAACATACGGGGTGAAGCTAGCAGTCAATCATCAAATGCGTTTCATGGAACAGTACTCGAAGCCAAAGGCCATGCTTGAAAGTGATGAATATGGTGGCTTCAAGAGTATGACCGTTGTGGGCGGCAACTTTGGCTTTTCCATGAATGGGACGCACTACATTGAAGCGTTCCGGTATATCACAGGTGAAGAACCGGCCGAGATTACAGGATGGTTCTCGCCCGATGTTGTCGCAAACCCACGCGGTGTGCAGTTTGAAGATCGTGCTGGGTCTATTCGAGTAGTAACTACTAGCGGCAAGCGACTGTACATAGAAATTGGATCAGACCAAGGACATGGATTGCAGGTGACCTATGCGGGTCGTAACGGCATAATCGGCATCAATGAGTTGACCGGGGAAATGACCACCTCGGTGCGTGAGCCACAATACCGCGAGCTACCGACCACCCGCTATGGCATGCCAGCAAAGGCCGGGCGTGAGACTATTAAGCCGGTAGAAGTGATCGACTCGACTGCGAAGGTACTTAGTGCGCTACTCAATGATCAGAATAATGTGACGGCACAGCAAGGGATGTTAGCGGTCAAGGTTCTGGTTGCCGCCTACACATCAGCAGAGAACGGTAGTGTTGCTGTGCGTTTGGATCACAAGCTAGACCACAGCCGAGTATTCCCGTGGGCTTGAATTGAGACAATAAGTGGCAACTACCACGAGTAGATTCTTCCATTATCACGCCCTTCGTTGGGTGCCCACGGGCAAAATAGTCCAGAGCCGGGATCTGCAGTTTCGCTACTCGAATTCCAACAGCAGAAATGTCTGCTGCCAAATGCAGTATTGTCGTCACGAAGTTGTGCGTTTTGATTGAATGGAAATAGTGAATTCATGACCGAAAACAACATATGTAAAGTCGCCTTTATCGGTGCCGGCTATATGACATCCGAGCATCTCAAGGCATTCAAGGATGTTCCCGGTGTCGAACTGCGTGGAATCTACAGTCGAACAAGGAGTCGCTCTGAGAAGCTCGCTGGGGAATTCGGCATACCGACAGTGTGTGATTCTGTGGACGAGTTGTACGAGAAAACAGGTGCGCATTTACTCATTATTTCGGTATCGGAACTCTCGGTTCGAGAAGTCTGTCTCCGTGCTTTCAACCATCCTTGGGTTTGCCTGATTGAGAAACCGGCCGGTTACAACTTGACAGATGCCGAGACTATTTTGGCGGGCGCCACAGCTAACGAGCGAAAGGCTTTCGTCGCGTTTAACCGACGTCACCACAGCAGCACGCGAATCGTTCTTGACGATATTGCCAAACAAGAAGGTCCAAGGCTGATTCATGTGTTCGATCAAGAAGATCAGATTGCCGCGCGAAAGGCTGGGCAGCCGGAACTTGTCGTAAAAAACTGGATGTACGCCAATTCGATTCACCTGGTTGATTACTTGAGCATACTGGGCCGTGGCGAGATCATATCTGTGGATTCCATCATTTCATGGACGCCAGATGATCCCCGATTCGTCATGGCGAAAGTTACTTATGACTCCGGGGATGTGGGCATCTATGAAGCGGTATGGAACGGGCCTGGTCCCTGGGCCGTAACGGTAACTACTCAGGAAAAGCGTTGGGAGATGCGGCCGCTGGAGCAGGCATCATTCCAATCCTATGGTTCGCGCAAACTGGAACCCACAGTGACGCATGAGTGGGATACGAAGTTCAAGCCAGGTCTGCGAGTGCAAGCGGGGGAGGCGCTCAAGGCAGTGCTGGGGAAGCCCCACAATTTGCCTAGTCTGGAAGATGCCATGAAAACCATGAGACTTGTCGACGCGATATTCGGCGATGGCTTCAGAAATGGCTGAGCGGCGCGTTCTAGTTACGGGCGCCGACGGCTTTATCGGATCGCACCTCACGGAATCTCTGGTTCGTCAAGGGTACAAGGTCCGCGCTTTCGTACTCTACAACTCATTTAACTCCTGGGGTTGGCTGGATCATTGCGCACCTGCCATCAAAGGTCAGTTTGAGGTTTTCGCCGGCGATATCCGTGATCCGCATGGCGTAAAAGAAGCGATGAAGGATTGCGATGCGGTGCTACATCTGGCTGCTCTCATCGCAATTCCTTATTCCTACCACTCACCCGATACCTATGTCGATACCAACGTCAAAGGCAGCTTGAATGTGCTTCAAGCGGCTCGAGAACTAGGTGTTAAGAGGATAATTCATACCTCCACGAGCGAGGTATATGGCACGGCGCGGTTTGTACCGATTAACGAACATCACCCCTTGCAGGGGCAGTCTCCATACTCGGCCACCAAGATCGCTGCAGACCAATTGGCTTATTCCTTCTATGCGTCTTTCGGCCTGCCCGTCGTAATTGCCCGCCCTTTTAATACCTATGGCCCTCGTCAGTCTGGCCGTGCAGTGATCCCGACTATCATCACCCAGATCGCTAATGGCCAGCGCCAAATCAAACTCGGTGCGGTATCACCCACACGTGATTTCAACTTTGTGCAGGACACGGTAGCGGGGTTCATAGCCGCGCTTAACTCCGAGCAGGGTCTGGGCGAGGTGGTCAACTTTGGCAGTAATTTCGAGATTTCCATTGGCGACACTGCCCGGTTGATCGCTGAGACAATGAATACCGAAATCGAGATCATCACGGACGAAGCGCGCTTGCGCCCGGAGAATTCCGAGATCGAGCGCTTGTGGGCCGATAACGCCAAAGCCAAACAACTCTTCGGTTGGCAGCCCTGCTATGGCGGGCGCGAAGGGTTCAAGCGCGGCCTGGCCGAAACCGCCGAATGGTTCGCCCAACCCGACAATCTGCGCGGCTACAAGGCGAATATCTATAACCTGTGAGTACCGTGAGCATCCCGACTACCCTCTCCGAGCAGGTCGTTGCAGCCATACGCAGTGTCGTCGGAGCGGGGCCAGCGGTTCTGCACGAACCCAGCTTTTCCGGAAATGAGTGGCTGTACCTTAAAGAATGCCTCGATTCGACCGTCGTCTCTTCGGTGGGCAAGTTCGTCGATCGCTTCGAAGCCGGTCTGGCCGCTTTTACCGGCGCCAAACACGCGGTAGCGGTAGTCAATGGCACAGCGGCGTTGCACATTGCACTGAAGCTTGCTGGGGTACGGACTAGCGATGAAGTTTTGGTGCCAGCACTTACCTTTGTCGCCACGGCTAATGCCGTCACCTATTGCGGGGCCACGCCGCACTTTGTCGATAGTGAAGCGCGCACTCTGGGCGTCGATGCTGAAAAACTGCGTGACTATCTCGCCAGCCATACAGAGCAACGTGCCGGTCAGTGCGTCAACCGTGCTACGGGGAGAATTATTCGGGCCTTGGTGCCCATGCACACCTTCGGCCATCCGGTGGACCTGGAGGGACTGCTGGTTGTGGCACACGATTTCAAGCTTGCGCTGGTCGAAGATGCGGCCGAGTCCTTGGGTAGCTACTTCCGCGGGCAGCATACCGGGACCTTTGGCTTAATGGGTACCTTAAGTTTCAACGGCAACAAGACCATCACCACTGGCGGCGGGGGTGCGATTCTGACCAACGATGCAGAACTCGCGTGCCATGCCAAACACCTCACTACCACTGCCAAGGTGCCGCACGCCTGGGACTATCGCCACGACGAGATTGGCTACAATTACCGACTGCCCAATCTAAATGCGGCCTTGGGCTGCGCCCAGTTGGAACAACTTCCCTCCATGCTTGTGGCAAAAAGAGAACTGTTTCAGCGTTACCATGCCGCATTTTCGCCAGTGATGGGTGCAAGACTGATGGCCGAGCCCGAACAATGCCATAGCAACTATTGGCTGCAGGCACTACTGCTGGAGCCAAAGTGCGCTGATCAGCGCGATGCCATATTGCAGGCAACGAACGATGCTGGCTTCATGACGCGTCCCGTCTGGATACTGATGAACGAATTGAAGCCATTCGTAAGTTGCCCGCATATGGATCTGGCGGCTGCCCAGTCGCTTTCGCAGCGCTTGATTAATATTCCGAGCAGTTCGAGTTTGGTTCCAGTCGCTCCATGAGTAAGCCCAACCTGATTCTGATTGGCGCCGGCGGTCATGCGCATGCCTGTATTGATGTAATCGAACAGCATGCCAAATACCACATTGCGGGGCTGGTCGGCATGCCAGAGGAGATGCATAGAAAACATTTCGGTTATCGAGTTATCGCCACGGACGATGAGTTGTCGCAGTTGGTCAAAATGTATCAATACGCCCTCATCGCCGTGGGCCAGATTCGCTCGCCGGACAACCGCGTTGGACTTTTTCAGCAAGCCACCACGCTCGGATTTCAATTGCCTGTTATCAGCGCACCTACTGCCCATGTCTCACGCCACGCGATCATTGGTGCTGGCACCATCGTGATGCACGGCGCAGTCATCAATGTAGGCGCGACGGTTGGCAACAACTGCATCATCAACAGTTGCGCACTGATTGAGCACGATGCGACAGTAGAAGATCATTGCCACATCTCAACCGGCGCTATCCTCAATGGTGATGTGAAAATTGGTGCAGGTAGCTTTGTTGGCAGCGGCAGCGTGATTAAAGAGGGAGTTACTATTGGGAAGGGCTGTGTCGTGGGAATGGGCCTGTCCGTGCGACACGACCTAGAGGATCATTGCCGATTTGTGGGTAACGATAGGTCATGACCGGGCGAACTCTCATCATCGCCGAAGCTGGCGTCAATCATAACGGCGAGCTCGCTCTTGCCAAGCGGTTGATCGATGTTGCAGCGGAAGCCGGGGCTGATCTTGTCAAGTTCCAAACCTTCAGTGCTGACCGCCAAGTTATACGCACTGCAGAAAAAGCTGACTACCAGAACCAATCCACTGACATCAGCGAATCCCAGCACGAAATGCTCCGCCGCCTGGAGCTTTCCGCCGAGATGCACAAGGAACTCATCGCGTATTGTGCGGCGCGCGACATTGGATTTTTCTCCACCGGTTTTGACATCGAGAGCATCGATCTGCTGGCAGGCCTCGGTCAGGACCATTTCAAAATTCCTTCCGGGGAGATTACCAACCTGCCGTATTTGCGCCACATTGGTCAGCTCGGCAAGGCCATCATCATTTCAACCGGCATGGCGACGCTGGGTGAGATTGAGACGGCTATCGATGTACTCGAACGAGCCGGCACGCCACGTGCCAGCATTACGGTACTGCATTGCACTACCGAATACCCCACACCGATGTCCGAAGTGAACCTGCGTGCCATGCAAAGCATTCATAAGGTCTTTGGTGTAGCGGTTGGTTATTCTGACCACACACGCGGCATCGAGGTCGCGATTGCTGCAGTAGCATTGGGTGCCACCGTCATTGAAAAGCACTTCACGCTTGACCGCAACCTGCCGGGGCCTGACCACAAGGCTAGTCTTGAACCTGATCAACTCAAGGCTATGGTCGCAGCCATTCGCAATATTGAAGTCGCCTTGGGCGACGGCATCAAGCGCCCCACCCCGAGTGAGGCTAAGAATAGACCGATTGTTCGTAAGTCATTGGTGACCAGCCAAGCGATCAAAGCGGGCGAGGTCTTCAGCACACAGAACATCATGGCCAAGCGCCCCGGTACGGGTATTTCTCCCATGCTGTGGGATGAAGTCATTGGCCGCCCTGCGCCACGCGATTTTTTGGCAGACGAGTTGATCGAACTATGACTCGCAGGTTTTGCGTCATCACTGGCACCCGGGCTGAATACGGTTTGCTACGCTGGATCATGCAAGGGATCAAGGACGATCCTGAGCTGACGCTGCAAGTCATCGCCACGGGCACGCACCTGTCCCCTGAATTCGGCCTTACCTATCGCGAGATTGAGCAAGACGGCTTCGCGATTGACCGCAAGGTCGAAATGCTGACAAGCTCTGACACTGTCGTCGGAATTGCCAAATCCATGGGCTTGGGGTTGATAGGCTTTGGTGACGTTTTGAGCGAGTTGAAGCCTGATCTGATTCTGGTGCTTGGCGATCGGTTTGAGATCTTTGCGGCAGTGGCCGCTGCCTTGGTCGCTCGTATCCCGGTTGCCCATTTGCATGGAGGAGAAGCGACAGAGGGCGCTATTGACGAAGCAATGAGGCATGCGATCACCAAAATGTCGCATCTGCATTTCGTGGCAGCGGAGGAATACCGTCAGCGTGTCGTTCAACTGGGCGAACAGCCTGACCGTGTTTTTCTGGTCGGCGGTATGGGGGTAGATAGCATTAAACGCTTGAAGCTTCTTGGCCGCGCAGAATTGGAAGCTTCAATTGACTTCAAGCTTGGAAAGAGAAATCTGATGATCACGTTTCACCCGGTCACACTTGAGGCGGCCACCGCTGCAGACCAAATGTCAGAACTGCTGGCGGCGCTAGCCGTGCTGGAAGATACACGGCTTATCTTTACCTTGCCGAACGCCGATACCGACGGTCGCGCACTGATCAGGTTGGTGGAGCAATTTGTGGCAAAGCACGCCAACGCACGCGCTTACACTTCCCTTGGACAACTGCGCTATTTGTCGTGTATGGCCCTCGTTGATGGAGTGGTGGGCAATTCTTCCAGCGGATTGGCAGAAGCTCCAAGTTTCAAAAAAGGAACGATCAACATCGGCGATCGCCAGCGGGGACGCTTGCAGGCGAGTAGTGTTATCAATTGCGAACCCAATCGATTGGCCATTGCTGATGCACTACAGAGCCTTTACTCTGCCGAATTTCAGGCGAGTTTAGGGGAAGTGCGCAGTCCCTACGGCGAGGGTGGTGCAAGTGAAAAGGTGGTTGAAACCATAAAACACTATGTGTTTGATGGAATAGTCAAAAAGGCATTCTATGATCTACCCGTGTGCTGAGTTGGTGCGAAAAGATGACATCAGATAACGATATCTGGCGCCGAGCCATTCTCCCTCTGAGCTCCACCATACAGCAGGCAATAGGCAATCTTGATCAGGTCGCGATCAAGATCGTCTTGGTGGTCAATGAAGCTGGCGAATTACAAGGCACGATATCCGACGGCGATATAAGGCGTGGTTTGCTAAGGGGCCTTGACCTCAACAGTTCGATCGAAAGCGTCGTTCATCGAAATGCGCTTGTAGTTCCGGCGACCATGGAGCGTGACATGGTGGTGCAATTGATGGTCGCGAATAAGATTCAGCAGATTCCCGTGGTCGATGAGCACCGCCATGTCTTCGGCTTGCATCTTTGGAATGAAATCACCAAACCGCCAGCGCGTCAAAACCTAATGGTCATCATGGCCGGCGGGATGGGCACCCGGCTCCGTCCGTGTACGGAAAATTGTCCCAAACCCTTGTTGCCCGTCGCAGGCAAACCAATGCTGGAGCACATCATCGAGCGTGCCAAGTTGGAAGGTTTCAGTCATTTTGTGTTGGCCATTCATTACCTGGGCAACATGATCGAGGACTTCTTTGGCAGTGGTGACCGATTGCAGGTACGAATTGATTACCTCCGCGAGCAATCGCCCCTCGGAACCGCGGGAGCGCTAGGGCTGCTCGACCCCCGCCCCGACGCTTCTTTTGTGGTAACTAACGGCGATGTTATGACGGACATACGATATGGCGAATTGCTCGATTTTCACATTCGCCATGGCGCATCCGCGACTATGGCTGTGCGTGTTCACGAATGGCAGCATCCATTTGGGGTGGTGCAGATCGACGGCGTCGAAATTGTTGGCTTCGAGGAAAAGCCAATCGCCCGAAGCCACATCAATGCGGGGGTCTATGCGCTTGACCCTAGCGCCCTAGGAGTCTTGAGCGCAAATGGCCATTGCGACATGCCCACCCTGTTTGAACGCCTTCAGGCAAAGGCCAAGCGCACTGTGGCGTACCCGATGCACGAGCCATGGTTGGATGTAGGCCGGCCGGATGATTTGATTACTGCAAATGGTAGACATGCATAGGATGGAACTTGAATGATGAGAGTTAATGTGAAAGATCTCCGCTGGTGCTCAAATTGCTTGACCATGTCAACTCGTCCAAGAATTACTTTTGACTCGAGAGGGTGGTGTAACGCTTGCGTATGGACTGAAAAGAAAAAGACTCTTGATTGGGATGCTAGACAGCAGGAACTGGGCAATCTTCTTCATAAGCACAGGCGCAATGACGGCCGGTTCGATTGTCTTGTTCCCGTCAGCGGCGGAAAGGATGGTTCATACGTTGCATATAACCTGAAGCATAAATACGGTATGAATCCGCTAACTCTCACGGTAACGCCTGCTTTGCCGTTAGAGCTAGGTGATCGAAATCTTCGTGCCTTTGTCGAAAGTGGATATAACCATATATCTATTGATCCAGCCCATGAGGCCATGCGGGCTCTCAATAAGGTCGGCCTGATTGAAATGGGGTTCCCTTATTATGGATGGCTGATCGCTATACATACGGCGGTTATTCGCGCTGCTATAGGTTTTGGCATAGGGCTGATATTTTATGGAGAAGACGGAGAGGTAGAGTACGGGGGGTCCACCGAAACATCAACGAACCCAATCTACGATGTTCATTATCAAAAGAAAGTGTACCTCGAAGGTGGATACGACAAAGTGTTAGCAACATGTGGCTCGGTTGATGAGGATCTCTACTTTTTCCGTTTTCCCGAGGACGATGAACTCCGATTACACCCGATCCAGTTAACTCACTGGTCCTATTTTGAAAATTGGGATCCTTACCGAAACTACCTGGTTGCGAAGGAACATTGCGGATTGATGGAGGCGGAAGGTTCAAATTCCGGAACATTTACCAATTTTTCGCAAAACGACCAAGCGCTTTATGCGTTGCACACCTACGTGATGTACTTGAAGTTTGGTTTTGGTAGGGCGAATCAGGATGCCTGTATTGAGGTACGGCGCGGTGCAATGGCTCGGGAACAGGCGGTCAATCTGGTCCGTCTATATGATGGACATTACCCGGAAGAGTTTATGGAGAAGTATCTGGATTATTACCAGATGACTGCCGTTGAATTTGATGGTGTATTTGACCGATATGCTAACCGGGATTTATTTGAAAGAACAGGTGGTCGCTGGAAGCCGAAATTTACGATTCTATGATGGACCCTCGCATTGTCGTCGTCGACTATGGTATGGGAAACATTTGGTCCGTGCTTAGTGCGCTACGATATCTCGGCTGCAATCCAATTGTTACCAGTGAACCAGATGAAGTCGTGCGGGCACAGGGACTTGTGTTGCCGGGTGTTGGATCCTTTCGAAAAGCAATGACCACGCTACGTCATACTGGGCTAGATAAGGCGATCTTGGAAGTGGTACAAAATAGGGGCAGGAAGATTCTCGGAATCTGTCTTGGTATGCAGTTGATGGGAAGTCATGGCTCTGAGGACGGTGATACGTTGGGTCTTGGCTTGATCCCGATACCAGTAGATAAGTTCACATTCGAGGAAATTGGGGTAAACAAAATACCCCACATCGGTTTCAATTCGGTACGCAGTAAGCCCGATGCAATTATTTTTCGGAGTTTGCCAGAAACAGCAGATTTCTACTTTGTCCATTCATACCGCATGTTGTCCGCTGGGCTGAGTGGAGAGGTTGCCACGTGTGTGCATGGGACTGAGTTCTTGGCGGCCTATGAGAAGGACAATATTTTCGCTGTTCAATTTCACCCCGAGAAGAGTCAGACCAACGGCCTGCTGCTCCTGAAAAATTTCTTGGCGCAATAGCCCAATGATCACTTTATGCCGAAAAAGCGTTTGATATTTGCTCTGCTCTACAACAGTGGGCAGTTCATGCTTAGCCGAAATTTTCGCTTGCAGAAGGTGGGCGATATTAAGTGGCTGCAGACCAACTACAATTTCTCGCAGATTTCGTTCTCGATCGATGAACTGGTCGTGCTCGATGTTACTCGGAACGAGCGTGACACAGGAGCCTTCTGCGAGGCCCTAAAAATTTTGTCAGAAGGGTGCTTTGTCCCCATTGCGGCTGGAGGGGGGATTCGTACCATTAGCCACGCCCATGCATTACTCCACTCAGGCGCCGACAAGGTGGTTGTGAATACTCCGCTCTATGAGAGCAAGGGCTTTATTGGTGAATTAGCTCGTGAGTTTGGTCAGCAATGTGTTGTAGCCTCAATCGACATCAGGCGTGTAGCAGATGGCGCGTACCGGGCTTGGACGGAAGCCGGTAGCCGATGCGTAGAGGGTCCAGCTGCATATTGGATTGAGCGGGTTACAAACACTGCTGTTGGTGAGATTTATCTCAATTCGATAGATCGCGATGGCACCGGTCAGGGCTACGATTTGCAACTACTTGATCAGTTACCGCTTGATATGCCCAAGCCCGTGATTTTGGCGGGAGGGGCCGGAAACGCAACTCACCTTGCCACAGGGCTTGCGGACGCGCGTGTTGATGCGGTAGCAACCGCACATCTGCATAACTTTGTGGGAGATGGACTGAAGCGAGCACGCCAATCGCTTATTGCCGGCGGAGTTGATCTGCCTGTTTGGGATGTCCAGTTGCTCGAGCAGCATCGGAAAGCTCAAGACACGGCCTCATTCAATTGATTAACCGCATTCTCATTGTTGGCCTCGGTAGTATCGGCAATCGTCATCTGCGCCTTGCCAGGGAACTCCTACCCGATTCGGACATCCGCGTCTTGCGCCATCAGGAATGTGTTTCAATTCCGGAGTATGCAAATGGGTGCGTTTTTCACTTGGAACAGGCTATCGCCTTTGCACCTCAGGTGGCGGTCATCGCAAGCCCGGCGACGCTTCACCTGAATACGGCCCAGCCATTGGCACAGGCCGGGGTGCATCTTCTTGTTGAGAAGCCCCTGTCGGCCAGTCTTGACGGTGTAACGCAGTTGCTTAAAACCTGTCGCGAACAGAAAGCCGTGCTGCTCACTGGTTATAACCTTCGCTTCCTGCCTTCGTTAAGAAAATTCCGTGACGTGCTCAACGAAAAGATGATTGGCCGAACCCTATCTGTCCGCTGTGAGATTGGCCAATACTTGCCGTCTTGGCGTCCTGACACCGATTACAGAAAGGGAGTCTCGGCACGACGGGAACTCGGGGGGGGGGCACTACTTGAGATGAGTCATGAGCTTGATTATCTGCGTTGGATCTTTGGCGAAGTAGACTGGGTAAAGGCCACACTTAGTAGGCAAAGTAGATTGGAGATCAATGTTGAAGACACCGCTCACTTGATTCTTGGTTTTACGCCAACAGAGAGCGGCCACCAGCTTATCGGCACAGTGACCTTAGATTTCGTTCGCCACGACAGTACAAGGCTTTGTACTGCAATTGGTGAAAACGGCAGTCTGCGCTGGAATGGTCTAACAGGTATGGTTGAACACTTTGAAGCAGGGCAAAAGGAGTGGCGTGAGTTGTTCCGGTACCAACACCAGCGTGATGATAGCTATTTGGCCGAGTGGCGGCATTTTCTGAGTTGTGCCAGCCAGCACAAGGAGCCTTTGATTACAGGTGAGGATGGATTGAAGGTGCTGCAAATCGTTGACGCGGCGCGTAATGCGTCTGAATCGGGTAGCCAGATACGAGTCGAAAGAATGCAAGAAAAGTGGAAAGCCCGCGCATGAACGCAACCGCTTTCATTTTCGCTCGTGGCGGTTCAAAAGGTTTGC
Source organism: Sulfuritalea sp. (assembly GCA_030247575.1). GTDB lineage: Bacteria > Pseudomonadota > Gammaproteobacteria > Burkholderiales > Rhodocyclaceae > Sulfuritalea. Next base: position 92,850 of record JAOTRV010000002.1, on the reverse strand, counting down.
CCGGCAAGAATATCCGCTTTCTGGGCGGCAAGCCATTAATAGCGTGGTCTATCGAACACGCACATGCGGTCAAGCGCATTGAGCGCGTGCTCGTCTCAACAGATTCCGAGGAGATAGCGGCCGTGGCACGCGAGCATGGGGCTGAGGTACCGTTTATTCGCCCTGAAGAACTTGCGCGCGACAATAGCCCCGAATGGTTGGCTTGGCAGCACGCGCTCAATTACTTGCGAGAATCGAATGGAGCGCTACCCAGTGCGATGGTCTCCGTACCAACTACGGCGCCCTTGAGGCTACCTGCCGACATTGAAGACTGTCTGGACGAATTTGAAAAGGGCGATGCAGACATAGTTATCACTGTCGCTGAGGCCCATCGTAGCCCTTACTTCAACATGGTGAAATTTAACCCCGACGGAACGGTTGGGGTGCTGATCCCAACGAATTCTGTAATTGGTCATCGGCAGGATTCGCCGTTGGTTTATGACATGGCAACCGTTGCTTACGTTGTCCGGCCAGAGTTTGTGATGACCCACAACTCCATTTTCGAAGGGCGAGTGCGGGCTACCAAGGTGCCAGTGCATCGCGCAATTGACATTGACACACTACTGGACTTCCAGATTGCAGAATGTCTTCTGGATATCAGAAGGCGCGAATCGTGACTACAATTGAAAAACTCATGAGCCTTAAAGGGCGCCGTGCCTTGGTCACTGGCGCAACCGGCGGTCTAGGGAAGATAATGGCCGAAACCTTGGCCGAACTCGGTTCTGATCTGGTCTTGATTGATCAGCCAGGTTCGGATTTCGAACGTCTGTCCGACAAGCTGAGCCAACGTTGGGGGTCAAGAATTCAGCATCGCCATTGTGATTTGGAGCACCAGGAGCAGCGTGCGGAGTTGATAGACTGGATAAGCTGTAGTGGCGAAGGTATAAATATTCTCATCAATAACGCGGCCTTTGTAGGTACTTCAGAATTACAAGGATGGGCAGTTCCGTTCGCGGAACAGACCGTGATTACTTGGCGTCGTGCAATTGAAGTAAACCTCACGGCCGCGTTCCATCTTTGCCAGGGTTTGGCCCCATTGCTAAAGGTAGCCAACGGTGCGAGCATTATCAACATAGCCTCAATCTATGGCGAGTACGGCCCTGATTGGAGTTTGTACGAGGGAACGGCAATGAGTAACCCAGCTGCGTATGGAGTGTCAAAGGGTGGACTCATCCAATTTACCCGTTGGTTATCGACGACCATTGCCCCTTATGTGCGCGTTAACGCAATATCACCCGGTGGAATAGCTAGAGGCCAGCCGGAAGAGTTTGTTGCTCGGTATCAAGCAAAAACGCCTATGGGACGAATGGCGACTGAGGATGATTTTCGTGGTGTTGTCGCGTACTTGGCAAGCGATATGTCGAAGTATGTGACCGGCCAGAATCTGATGGTCGATGGCGGATGGGGCGTGTGGTGATTACTGGCGGCTCTGATCGAGTCATGCGTCTTGGAGTATTTGGACTTCTGGGCATTGGCCTTTTGAATTGATACAAACTGGAACAGAAGCATATGGGCATTAGGAGAGTCACAATTGATTTCGCCACCGCAGCGCTGAAAGCGGGGATTCGGCTGGGAACAGGGCGCTACGCGTCCCAGATTTTCTCCCACTTGTCGGAGCAGTTGGTGCCGGTGGTAGAGGAAGACGCGAAGATCGGCCGCCTGAAGTTCTATTGTCCGAGTCGATTGCCGGAGTGGCGGGCGCGTACGCTGATGACCAAGGAACCGGAAACCCTGGAGTGGATCGACGGCTTTGCAAAGTCGGATATTCTCTGGGATGTAGGCGCCAACGTCGGTTTATATACGCTCTATGCGGCGCTTAGGGGCTTGTCGGTGCTTGCCTTCGAGCCGTCACCCGGCAACTATTTCCTGCTTAGCCGGAACATCGAATTGAACGGTTTCGACAACCTGATTTCATCGTATTGCATAGCCTTCAACGACGACACGCGTCTTGACTCGTTTTTTATGGCCAATACCGAATTGGGCGGAGCGCTAAACAGTTTCGGCGAGGCAAAGGACTGGAAGGGTGAAGCCTACACGCCGAAATTCAAGCAGTCGATGTTGGGTTTTACGATCGATGATTTCATTCGCCAGTTCAATCCACCGTTTCCGGCCCACTTGAAGATTGATGTCGACGGCATCGAGAAGAAGATCGTCGATGGTGCGTCAGCGACGCTTGCCGACAAGCGGCTAAAATCCGTGCTGATCGAACTCAATATCAATCTTGACGAATGCGCGGAGATCAATGCCATCATGGATACGCATGGCCTTGTCCTGCACAAGCGCGAACATGCAGACGAGTTCTACATTGGAGAGATGAACTGTATCTACAACCATATCTTCGTGCGCAAGGCCCAATGATGTTGAGTTCCGGCCAAGCTACAGACGGCCATTAGTATGAATAGTGATATCGGGAATCTTGCCTACAGCACTGTAGAGCTCGAGCGCTACTTCAGCCAGAATCGGATCCGGTGGGACCAGTTTTATGAATCCGAGCGGGTGGTCATGGAGCGCGTCTGGCCTGGTGGCTCGCCGGAAATCCTTGATATCGGCTGCGGCTGTGGCGGACTGGGGCTCGCTCTGCGCGAGCGGTTCGGTGCGGAGCGCTATACGGGCAATGAAATCCATGCCGAGGCGGCTGCCTCAGCGGCAAGGCTCAATCCCCGGGCTAGGATACTGAGTGGGGATTTTCTTCGCTTGCCGCCGGGTAGTATTGCCGAAGCGTCGTACGACTTGGTGTTCTCGCTGAGCTGTATCGACTGGAATCTTTCCTTCGAGAATATGTTGGCCAGGGCATGGGCGATGGTAAGACCGGGTGGAACCTTTATTGCCAGCTTTCGGCTGGCGATTGACGACGGAGTCAACGACATCGGCAAGTCATACCAGTACATCAATTACGCCGGAAAGCTGGAAGGTGAGATCGCGCCCTACGTTGTACTGAACGCCGGTGACCTGATGCGCCGGGCGACGAAGTTGGGCGCGCACCGCGTCTTCGCCTATGGCTATTACGGTCCGCCGGGAAAGACCGCCGTGACTTCGTATTCGGAGTTGTGCTTCGCTGCAATGGCGATCGGGAAGCCTGTCGGCGGCGAGTCCCGCGAATTGGAACTGAATCTGCCTGCGGCAATCGCTGACCAGATGCGGGCCGCCTGGTGAGCTGGCAGAAAAAGAGATTGGCAAAGGAATGATCGTGCGACCCCGAAATCCTCTCCTCAATCCGGCGCTTTCGCGTCCGGATTGGCAAAGCACCGCACCGCGTCCTGAAGGGCCGATGTGGCTGGACAAGAACGAGAATCTCGACCCGGAACTGATGGAAGTCACCGCCGGAATCATGCAGGCAATCGATCCAGCGTGCCTGGCCACTTATCCCGAGTGCGCCGAACTCTATCGCAAGCTGGCGCGCTGGCTGGATGTCCCGCCTGAGGCCTTGTTGCTTACCCCGGGCAGCGACGGGGCCATCCGGCTGACGTTCGAGGCCTTCGTTGACGAGGGGGACGCCGTCGTTCACACCGTCCCGACCTTCGCCATGTATCCGGTGTATTGCCAGATGTTCGGCGCACGGGTCGAGCCTCTGGTGTATGAGCGCGGGCCGCAGGGGCCGAGTCTGACGGTAGAGCGGATTCTTGCGCATCTGTCACGCGTCAGGCCGAGGCTCTTTTGCCTGCCGAATCCGGACAGTCCCACTGGAACCGTACTGTCGCTTGAGGAGTTGCGCGCAGTCGTCGACTTGTGCGAGCGCCTCGATACGGTTGTCCTGATTGACGAGGCTTATCACCCGTTTTACGACGCAACCTGCGTTCCCTGGACCCGAGATTGCCGTCATCTGGTGGTGGCACGTACATTCGCCAAAGCCTGGGGGCTGGCCGGTTTACGGATCGGATATGCTGTCGGTCATCCGGAGACAATCCGTTACTATCACAAGTTGCGGCCGATGTATGAGGTAGGCACGTTCAGCATTGTTTTCATGGAACGCATGCTCGACCGCGCTGACGCAATGATGGCTTCGGTACAACGGCTCAACAGCGGTAAGCGATATTTCGCCGGGCAGATGGAATCCCTGGGCTTTGATGTGCTGCCAACCCAAGGCAACTTTCAGCATGTCGCATTTGGCCACCGGGCCGCAGTCGTTCATCGCGCTCTGGAACCACTTGTTCTGTATCGTAGGGAGTTCAAGGACGACTGCCTGCAGGGTTATAGCCGATTCTCGGCCACCACGGCCGAAGGATTCGTGCCCATGGTCGAGGCCATCAAGGCAGTTGCAGCCGTTCATATGGAAGAAGTGAAATGAACCAAAAGTCAGCGAAGATTGCAATCATCGGATGTGGCCGGGTGTCGGGCCACCATTGCCGCTCGATAATGCAGACGACGGGTGCCGAATTGGTCGCCGTCTGCGATCTCGAGATCGCCAAGGCGCAGGTCTATCAGGACGAGTTTGGGGCCAAGGCCTACAGCGACTACAGGAGGATGCTTGCCGCGCATCCCGAAATCAATACGGTGGCGATCGTCACGCCATCGGGCATGCACCATGAGCACGGACTCGACATCATCGAGAACTACCGGAAGAATCTCATCGTCGAAAAGCCGACCTTCATGAGACCTTCCCAGTTGGTGCATGCCTACGCAGCGGCGGCAAGGTATGGATTGCAGCTTTTCCCGGTATTCCAGAATCGTCACAATTTAGCCGTTCAACGGGTGAAGCAGGGGCTCGATTCTGGTGAATTGGGGCGCATACGGCTCGTTTCGGTGCGCGTTCGCTGGTGTCGGCCGCAGCGATATTACGACCTAGCGCCCTGGCGCGGCACTTTTGCGATGGATGGGGGTTGCTTGACCAACCAGGGTGTTCATCACGTCGACTTGATGCGGTATTTCGGTGGAGAGGTCGCTCGGGTATGTGCCTCGATGTCTACGCTCGGCGTCGAGATTGAAGTTGAGGATACGGCAGTGGGATCGGTTTCGTTTAGCAACGGTGCGCTCGGCAATCTTGAGGTGACTACCGCGGCCCGGCCGATAGACTACGAAGCGAGTCTTTCCCTGGTATGCGAAAACGGTCTGGCGCAAATTGGCGGCATCGCCGTGAACGAGCTTCAGGTCTATACGCCAGACCCGTCCGCCTGTGTCGCGAACTCGGAAGATTTTTCGGGTAACGTCTATGGCCACGGTCATGAACAGCTATATAAGGAAATCGTTGAATTTTTCAGGGACGACAAGCCGTTTTCGGTCTCCCGAGACGACGCGCTGTCGACCATTCGCCTGCTCAACAGCTTCTATGTCGCCGATGAACGAGGTGACTGGGCTGATGTGGCGACAGCCGGCGACAGCCAGCGCCTTGGTCGCGCGGACGAGGCGCTGGCGAATCTGTACCGAACGCCCGCTTGATCCGGCGCCACTGCAACCCACTCATACTCAGGACAGACGATGAAGATAGTTGGTATCGTTCCGGCGCGCATGGCCGCATCCCGCTTTCCGGGCAAGCCCTTGTTTTCGATTCTTGGCCGACCGATGGTCGAACACGTATTTTGCCGGGCACGCCTTTACCAGGGCTGGGATGAGCTTGTGCTTGCCACCTGCGATGCCGAAATCGAACAATTCGCCAACGCCAAAGGCTACCCATTGGTGATGACCGGCTCACACCATACGCGAGCCCTGGATCGTGTGGCTGAAGCGGCCACCAAGCTTGCTACGCCACTCGGCGACAACGATATCGTCGTTTGCGTGCAGGGCGACGAGCCGATGATGCTCCCCGACATGATCGATGCGGTCGTTGCGCCCTTGAAGCGGGACCCGGCAATTCCCTGCACCGTATTGGCCATGCACATTACGGAGGAAGGGATCTGGCGCAATCCGGATACGGTCAAGCTGATCTACAACGCGCACGGTGAGGTGCTTTACACGTCGCGTGCGGCGGTGCCCTATTGCAAGGGAGCATTCACTCCAGCGCTGGAAGCGAGGCGGATATATGGCATCTTTGCTTTTCGCTGGCAGTACCTTCAGGCCTTCACCCTGCATCCGGAAACGCGTCTTGAACAACTGGAGGCGTGCGACAGCAACAGGATTCTCGATATGCCGTTTCGGCAGTACATCGCTCCCTATCCCTTTGTCAAATCGTATTCGGTCGATAGCCCGACGGACATCGCATTGGTTGAATCGCATATGCAGGCCGATGCCTGCTGGGGCAAGTACTGAGAGCCGGCTGCCGGCTTTACGAAGGCAACGACAGATGACGATGCTGAAAGTAGGGATTGCAGGCTACGGTGTGGTGGGCAAGCGCCGCAAGGCATGCATTGAGAGCCATCCCGATATGAAGGTTGTCGCGGTCTGCGATCAGACCTTCGCCGACGAAGGAGTGTTTCCGGACGGCATGCGCTACGTCCGTAATTATTCGCGATTGCTCGAAGAAAATCTCGATGTCCTGATCGTCTGCCTGAGCAACGACGTTGCTGCTGATGCCACGATCGCCGGGCTGGAGTCCGGGCTCCATGTGTTCTGCGAGAAGCCCCCGGGGCGCGACCTTGAGGACATCGCACGGGTTATCCGCTGTGAGAGGCAACATCCGGGGCTCAAGCTGATGTACGGTTTCAATCACCGCCACCATGAATCGGTTCAGGAGGCGCTGCAATTGATCCGCTCAGGACAGTTGGGCCGCATCATCAACATGCGGGGCGTGTACGGAAAGTCGAAGCTGATTACTTTCAACCAGCCTGACTGGCGAACCAAGCGCGAAATGGCCGGCGGCGGCGTGCTACTCGATCAGGGCATTCACATGGTCGACTTGATGCGCCTGTTTGCCGGCGAGTTTACCCAGGTGCATAGCTTCATCTCCAATAGCCACTGGGGCTACGATGTCGAAGACAATGCCTATGCGCTGATGCAGACAGCGGACGGCGTTGTCGGCATGCTCAATTCGTCGGCGACTCAATGGCGTCATCGCTTTCATCTGGACATCAATCTCCAGCGCGGCAGTATCGTGCTGGGTGGCATTCTCTCCGGATCCAAGAGCTATGGCGCCGAGACATTGAGCGTGGTGCTGGCCGATCCCGACAGTGATATGGGGGACCCCAAGGAACAGACGACGCGCTACAATCGTGACCCCTCTTGGGATGAAGAACTGCGCTGGTTTGCGAAATCCATTCTTGAAGATGCGCCGATCGAGAGCGGTTCTTCGGATGACGCATTCAGAACCATGAAACTCGTTTACCAAATCTATCACGCCGATCCAGTCTGGCGCGAGAAGTTTAAAATTCCCGATCCAGCTTCCGTCGTGCCATGAACAACATCGACCGATTTTTTGATACCGACGCCGCAGTGTTCGCAACACGCTATATCGACTACCTGTCCAGTGTCCTGGGCGGGATAGACGTTGGCGAAATAAAACGCTTCATCGACACCTTGCTCGATGCACGGGAGAGGGGGGCGATCGTCTTTTTCATCGGCAATGGCGGAAGCGCGGCGACCGCCAGCCATTTTGCAAACGATCTCGGTTATGGGACTGACAGCTACAACAAGCCTTTTCGTGCCATCAGTCTGACTGACAATCAGGCAGTCGTCACTGCCCTGGCAAACGATAATGGTTATGACGAGATTTTTGTCCGGCAGTTGCGCGTATTGGGCAAGCCCGGTGATGTGCTGGTGGCGATCTCGGCATCAGGCAACTCGCCGAATCTGATCAGGGCGATGGAGCATGCCGCAAGGGTGGACATTCGCACTGTCGCGATCACCGCTTTTGATGGCGGCCGGATGAAGCAGATGGCCGAGCAAGGCATACACGTTGCGACCGCGGCCAAGGAGTACGGCCCTGCTGAGGATGCGCACATGGTGCTGGATCACTTGATCGGCGCCTATTTGATACGCATGGTCAAGCAGCGCTCCGGTTCGAATGACTGAGCGACGCGTGTCGACGAATCTCGAAGGAAAGACCGCCTTTGTCACCGGTGCCACACGCGGCATTGGTCGTGCCATCGCCGTCGCCCTGCATGAAGCCGGGGCGTGTGTTGTCGGCACCGGCACCGGCGCATCTGATGATGGCGGACCCTTGCAGGAGTATGTACGGGCGGACTTCGAGAGTCTTGCCGGTATTCGCGCCTGTGCCGATGTAGTGCGCCGAATTGCCCCCGACATACTGGTAAACAATGCCGGCATCAACAAGATTGCGCCGTTCGCCGAGATCGCTCTGGAAGACTTTCTGCGCATCCAGCAGGTGAATGTCACGGCCCCCTTCGTCTTCTGTCAGGCGGCCATTCCGGGAATGCGTGGCAGAGCCTGGGGTCGCATCGTTAGTGTTAGCTCAGTTTGGGGGAAAATCAGCAAGGCGCAGCGGGCCTCCTATTCGGCCAGCAAGTTTGCGCTTGACGGCATGATGCTGGCGCTTGCTACCGAGCATGCTGCGGATGGTATCCTGGCGAACTGTGTAGCTCCAGGTTTCACCGATACCGAATTGACCCGCAAGGTGCTGGGTGATGCGGGAATTGCGAAGATAATCGAGGCGGTTCCAATTGGGCGACTGGCCAGCGTTGAGGAGATTGCGCGGTTTGTCGTCTGGCTCGTCAGCCCGGACAATACTTATCTCACCGGACAGAACATCGCGATCGACGGAGGATTCTCCCGTGTCTGACGATTTGCTTGTTCAGTCGCACACGGGGCCGTATCGGGTCATTTTCGACGAGGGGCTGCTCGGAGCTCTCGGTCGGGTAGCGACCGCTGAATGCCATGTACTGGTAGACGCAAATATTGCCCGTCTTTACGCTGAACCACTGCGTGACATACTGGCCAATCCGCAAACCCTGCAAATCGAGGCGACCGAGGAAAACAAGTCTATCGAACGCATCGTCGATGTCATACGCCTCCTGGTGGATAACAGGATTCGTCGTCATCACACGCTGGTCGCGATCGGTGGTGGAGTAATCCAGGACATTACCTGCTTCATTGCCAGCACTCTGCTGCGCGGAGTCAACTGGCGCTTCATCCCGACCACGCTCTTGGCCCAGGCCGATTCCTGTATCGGCTCAAAGAGTTCGGTTAATCTCGGCAGTACCAAGAATATTCTAGGGACTTTCCATCCTCCTTGCGAAGTCCATTTGTGCACCGGATTCCTCGATACGCTGGAAGAAAAGGATGTGCGATCGGGCATTGGCGAGATCATCAAGGTCCATGCCATCGACTCGGCAAACTCTTACGACCGGCTCGCCTCCGATTTCGGCCGAATGGCGACCGATCGAGAATTGCTGCGAACCTATATACATGGCGCGCTGCGTATCAAGCAGCGCTTCATTGAAGCCGACGAGTTCGATCGCGGCATACGAAACGTATTCAATTATGGCCACAGCTTCGGACATGCGATCGAATCCGCAACTGATTTTGCCGTTCCGCACGGCGTCGCGGTGACCATGGGTATGGAGATAGCCAATCGTGTATCGACCTTGCGCGGCACCTTGTCCGAAGCCAATTATCGTCGCATGCGCCCGATGCTGATAGAGAACTGCGGGGCATTCGCTCTTACGCCGGTTGCAGTCGACAGCCTGCTGGCGGCGCTCGCCAAGGACAAGAAGAACACTACCGACCGGCTCGTGGTGATATTGCCGGTCGGCGACCATGCCGCCATCACCCGGGTTGAGATTGCCAACGATGCCGCTTTCCGCCAACAGTGCGAAGCGGCGCTGGCCGGACTGCGTGTATGAATCGCGCCGATCGTGTCGCGGTAACGTCGCGTTCGTTTTCGCGCAACCCGGTGTTACGCAAGGAGTTGATGGAGCGCTATGCACAGGTGACCTTCAACGATGCCGGACTTCAACTCGACGGCCGGCAATTGATCGACTTTCTTCGCGGGCATGACAAGGCGATTACGGCCCTGGAGCGGATCGATGAAATCGTCCTTGCTCAACTGCCCGAGCTGAAGGTGATCGCCAAGTATGGCGTCGGCATCGACATGATCGATCTGGACGCGATGCGTCGACACGGCAAGCAGCTGGGCTGGACCGGAGGAGTCAATCGCCGGTCGGTGTCCGAACTGGTCATTGCATTCAGCATCGCGTTGCTGCGTCATGTGCCGATGGCCAATTTGGAAGTGCGCACCGGAACATGGCGGCAGCATGTCGGGAATCAATTATCCGGGAAGACGATCGGCGTGATCGGATGCGGCCATATCGGCAAGGATCTGGTCCGCCTCCTGCAAGCCTTCGAGTGCCCGATTCTGGCGCACGACATCAGGAATTACGCGGATTTTTATCGGGAATGCGGGGTCGAGGCAGTAACCCTGGAAGAACTTTTGCGGAGATCCGATGTGGTGACCCTGCACGTTCCTCTCGATGGCAGTACGCGCAATCTGCTGACGGCGGAGCGCCTTGCCTTGATGCGTCCCACTGCTATCCTGATCAATGCCGCCCGTGGCGGCATGGTCGATGAGGCAGCGTTGAAAAGTGCATTGGAGGACAAGCGCCTGGCTGCAGCGGCATTCGATGTTTTTGCGCAGGAGCCGCCACAGGATCAGGGTTTGTTGACGCTGCCCAATTTTTTGGCAACGCCGCATATCGGCGGCAGTGCCGTGGAAGCCATTCTTGCAATGGGTCGCGCGGCGATCGACGGCCTCGATGCTCATGAACCTCCCTGATTTGCCGGCCGGTACGGGGCGGTGGATTTGGCTTTCCCACGTATTGGCCGCAAACACTCCGGCCTACGGAGGCGGCGCCGGCTTGAGCATCGGTGTTGAGAAAAGCATGGCGCACGGGGATTCCTGCAACGCCGTCCATCTGGCGCTTTCCAATCATCTTGGAAGTCACGTCGATGCCCCGCGGCATTTTTTCATTGACGGGAGAGACGTCACGGATTATCCGCCCGAAAGGTGGATGTTCCGCCATCCGCTGCTGCTCGATCTCAGGGCGGATGCCGGCGAATTGGTCAGCGTGGCGCATGTCAAGCCACTGTGTGCCGAGCCCGCAGCAAACACGGATCTGCTGCTGCTGCGGACCGGAATGGAGCGTTTTAGAACCGAGGAGGCCTATTGGCGTGAAAGCCCGGGATTCAGCGCTGACCTCGCACCATGGTTGCTGGACCGCTTTCCGCTTCTTGCAGCCATCGGGCTCGATACGCTCTCGATTTCAAGCCTTCGTCACCGCGATGAAGGGCGCCTTGCACACCGCGCATTTCTTGGGCGCGATGTGAGAATCTTCGAGGACCTTGCGCTCGGTGCGATTTCTCCCGGTGCTTCACTCGAATCGGTAATTGCGTTGCCGCTGCGGATAGCCGATGGCGATGGCGCGCCGTGTAGCGTCATCGCGTATGCGAAGTAGATCGTCACGACCGATATGATCGGCTCTGCTTCCTGCACCGTTCTGTGGGCGATGCCTAGCGATATATCAGCCGCAACCACGGTCTTCAGCTTTCTTTCGCCCGCAGAAGAAGATGCATTCTGTCGCGCTGGGGGCAGCCACGAAGTGGTCACGATGTCGCGGTTGATGGACGATGTTTGCGAGGAGGCGCGGGAATATTACGTAGACATGATTGCCGATGCGGGCCTGTTTCGGTTGAGCGACGGGAAGACCTTGCGTTCCGTGCTGCATCGCAAAGGCAAGACCAGTCAATGGTGGTATCACCCGATTACCTTCCGCAATTCGGAAGGCGAGCCGACGTACGCGTATCTTCTGATGATTCTCGCAATCGTTCACGAGGCTGTGCGGCGCGGGATAGGAAGCGTGCATCTTGTGCACCCGCCGCACGAGGTGGCCGCTGTTCTCACAAGCTGCTTTACGGTTACGGTAGATCGGGCCGCGCCCAAGAGAGCCGTGTTCGATCTGGTGCGCGGCCTGCTCGGGCGTGGGCGGTTCGTCACATGGGCTCTCGGCGCCAAGCTTGCGTTGCTGCGCCATGGTCGGCGCCCGGCCGATGTGATGGACGTTGCCTTGCAGGGCTATTGGGACTGGAGCGTCTATGCCGACGATGCGATACCGGAATCCCTCCGCGATCGATACTTCGGGGTACTGCCTGAGCGCCTGCGCCAGCGTGGAATGCAGATCGGCTACTGGTGCTGGTACGACCCGCGCAACCGTCCGGGTGGAGCCGGGCGGGGGGGGCGGGAAGTACTGGGGCCGCTTGCCGGACGGAAGGATGTACTGTTGTTGCAGGCGCTGCTGACTTTTCGCGAGATTCTTGTTGCCGCGCTCGATTTCAGCGCCTTTCCAGCATTGTGGGCAGCAGTGCGGGATGATAGGTTTCGGAACGTGTTTCGGCGGCGAGGACTCGATTTCTTCCCGTTGTTTGCTGTGCCAATTCTGCGCGGAGGCATCAGCAGCGGAATTCCCCAGTGCCTGCTCTACGAGTTGGCCACTTCCCGCGCGCAGGCCTTGACGCACCCCCGAGTAACTGTTCGCTTCCAGGAACACAACCCGCCATCGCGCGCCGTTTATGCCGCCATGAACGGAACTGCGACAAGTTGCTGGGCTATGCAGCATGCAAGCTACAACCGCAGCAAGACCTATCTGGCCATGCATCCGGAGAAGGAATTCGCAGGGGGTGGCGACGGCGAGGCGGTGCCTCATCCGGGGCGTGTCTGCGCCATGGGCGACCTGGGGCGCAGGCTTTTCCTCGACTGCGGCTATGCGCCGGAACAGGTCCTGGCGACGGGGTCAGCGCGTTACGATCATGTTCGGCTCGAGGCGACAAGGAACTATGCCGCCGCTGGTTCAGCTTCCCGTGCGCTGCGAGTCCTGGTTGCCTCGAGCCTGCCGGCGCGGGCTGACATCCAGTTGGTTCTGGCGGCCGTCATGGCGGTCAAGGACTTCCCATCGAAGGTCGCGCTGCGCTTGCGACAGCATCCCTTCGACCGGATGGAATCGCAGCCGGGATGGCGAGATCTCTCGCCACGACTCGAAATGAGTACCGGGGCGCTGGAGGAGGATCTGGCTTGGGCTGATCTGGTGTTGGTCAGTCAGTCCACTGTCGGCGAGGAGGCGTTTCTTGCCGGAAAACCGGTGTGGCAATTCCGTTTCCCGCATCCAGATCAGTCTGCACTGGCCGAGGTTGTCGCGATTCCAAGGTTCTATACGGTGCGGTCCCTCGGTCAGGCGCTGCAGGTCTTGCTTGCGACCGGCGGGCCTGTAGCACCGACGGCGGATGAAATTGAACGCGTATATCGCCAGCTCTTTCAGCTGCGAGATATTGAACCGTCGATTGCGATTGCTGACGCCATTCGTGCCGAATATGTCGATTGAAAGTGACGTGAGCAGCAAGCCGATTCCCGTCTTTCATTCAGGACACGCGTATGTCGCCTACGAGCGCGAGATCGATGCTGCGTCTACCCGGCTGAAAGCAAAGGTTGGCACGAGCTGCGCCTATTTGCCCTCGCTGGTCCATGCGCGGCTCATGCAGCGTCTGGTCGAGCTGACCCTGGGGCCGTATGCAACCCTGCTGGCGCGCCGCCGCAAGGCTGGGTTATCGCCGATTCCCCCAGCCGGGACGGTGGTTGACTGCGCTGCAGTCAGTCTGACAACGGGTGCCGGGTATGTTTCGCTGTCCTGGCGCCAGGCTGCGAAGGGTTGTCTGGAGTTCTTCGCGCACTGGTCTTTTGTCCTGATGTCGATCCTGGCAGGTCCGCGCACAGGCGGTGACAGCCGGCCGGCGACGCTTGTCTTTGGCATCGGCCAGGAAAGCATTCTGCTCGACGGTAGTGACACCCGCTTTACAGGCTATTGCAGATCGGGGCCGATACTTCCTCTTCGGAACGGCACCCGCTTCCTGGTGGAAAACGCATCGGGCAACGGCGTCATTAATGACGCCAATTTTTGTTACGTTCGTCGTCCATTGATCTCCCTAGTGCGGGAGGCGAAAATTGGTGCGCCGCGAAGACTGGCCCTGCTGGCAAGACATTTGATGCTTTCCATGAGCTTCTTCCGCTCCGTCATTCGGGATCCAATGCTGTCTTTGCTGGGGCGCGATTTCGCCTACGTGCGTGCCGTCCAGGCAATGGACGAAGCCGGAGCGATCGAGGCGATCATTCATACCTGTTCCAATTACACTATCCAGGCGCTGTGGATGCGCGGTGATACAAACTTTTCGACTCACATGATCTGGTACGCGCAAAACTGGAAGCCGCTGGTATATGCCGTCGATGATTTTCAGTCCAACATTCCCAACCTGCGCTGGATCGACGTCGGCACGCATTGGGTGTGGACCAGCGATTTCGGTGACTATCTAGGATCCTTGGGCACCGCGGGAACCATGCAGGCGGTCGGGCCGATCATGTGGTATCGGCCCGAATACCGAATCCCCCCAAGCGACCATATCGAGCTCATGCTGTTCGATCTCATGCCATTCAGTGACGAGGTTGCCGAAAGCCATGGCGAGATGGAGAATTATTGGCGTCCGCAAAACCTGCGTGAATTTGTTGCCGTGGTATTGGAGGTACGCGACGCACTCACTTTGCGGCTCGGCTGTCAAGTGGTTGTCAAGTTGAAGCAGAAGCGCGGCTACACTCCTGTATACGACAAAGGCTATTTTGAGTTCATTGATGGGCTTGTCAGCGATGGACAGTTGCAACTCGTTCCGCCAAGTGAGAATATCTTCGCACTAATTTCGGCGTCTCACGCAGTGATCGTTTACCCTTATTCCTCGCCAGCTTATGTCGCGAGTTATCTGGAAGTTCCTGCGATCTATTTCGATCCGACGGGTACGCTCAAGCCGAGCTTCGAGGCATCACCGTGGATCGGTTTTGCCAATTCACGGGATAACCTTGAGGAGGAATTGGCTGGTGCCATGGTGAGAAGAAGGGCTCTCCTCGGATCAGGTGATAATCAGCCGGTTGTGGCCGGCGGTTGCAATTAGGGTTTTCCTGCCTGATTGGCGCTGCATGTGCGGCAAGAGGTCAAGAAAACGAGACGCGGGATGACAAGAGAAAGTTTGCTTATTGCTGGCGGTACAGGCCTGCTGGGATTGAACTGGGCATGTGCGGTCCGGGATCGCTACGATGTTGTCCTTGCAGCCCATCAGCATGAGTGCACTCTGAAGGGAGTCAGTGTCGTCAGGGTCCGGCTTGAAGATGACGAAGAGTGCGCGAAGTTGGTACGCGATATTCGACCGGCGTGGGTTGTTCATGCTGCGGGTCTCGCGAGCGTCGATATATGCGAGGCTGCTCCAGCGGATGCCGACATCGGAAGCAGCATGCGAGCAGGTCGCGCTGGACCTGTTCTTTGGCTTGATGAAGAGTTGCCGCGCTGGCGCACGCTCGTGAGCTCGGTTGAGCCAGAGAAGACTTGATACCTTGAAACGACATCACATCTTGGTGACCGGCGGTACTGGGCTGCTCGCCCTCAATTGGGCCTGCGCGATGCGCGGACAGTCTGAGGTGACATTGGGTACGCACCGCCATGGCGCGCGTCTGCCTGGCGTGAACTCGCTGCGCGTGGATCTTTCCGATGTCGATACGCTGCGCCGTCAGATCAGTCAAATCGGGGCGGACCTGATAGTGCATACGGCCGGGCTGACCAATGTGGACCGCTGCGAGGAGATGCCGGCCGAGGCACGTCATGCCAATGCGGAACTAGCGCGCAACGTGGCGGAAGTCGCCGCGGCAGCGGGAATTCGCTTGATACATGTGTCGACTGATCATTTGTTTTCGGGCATCCATCAGTTCTACGCCGAGCAGGCCACCCCCGAGCCCTTGAACGAGTATGCAAGAAGCAAGCTGCTGGCGGAGCAATGGGTGCAGCAGGCTTGTCCGGACGCACTGATCTTGCGCACCAACTTTTTCGGTTGGGGTTATGCCGGACGGCAGTCGTTCAGCGATTGGATAATCTATAGCCTGCGCGCCGGCAGGCCGCTGCCGTTGTTCGACGACGTGTTCATCACGCCCATCCTGGCCGACGCGCTGGCGCACGCTGCGCACGCCCTGGTTGATCAGGGCGCGAGCGGGATATTCAACCTTGTCGGTGGGGAACGCATTTCAAAATACGATTTCGGCACTCACCTGGCAGCTGCATTCGGATTGCCCCTGGAGCTGATTCACCGGGCGAAGGTGGAGCAGGCCCATTTGCATGCGGTCCGGCCAAAGGATATGTCGCTCGACAATTCCCGCCTGAGGCAGGCGATCGCCTACGCCCCGGGATCGCTGGAGACGTGGTTTGCCGATCTGCGCGAGCAGGAGCGCCAAGGCAGGCGCGAGGAATTGTTCGACGCGGTATTCGAGGCACCCTGATCATGCTGCCGCCAATTCAAGAGGTCAGCAACCCGGTGCTCCCGGAGTGGCCCGTTTCGCCAGCGACCCGACTGAGTGTGGTGATCGCCACGCTTGGCGGCGACAGTCTGCAGGCCACGATAGATGCCCTCAACCGTGCTAGCGTGGTGCCGGCCGAGATTCTGGTCTGCATACCGGAGCACGAGGCGCCGCGGGTGGCGTCGGTGGCCGGCCCAAATGTGCGTGCCGTCATTACGCCATGCCGGGGGCAGGTCGCGCAACGTGCGGCCGGTTTCCGGGAGGCGGTGGGCCCGCTGGTAATGCAGATGGATGACGACATGCTGGTGGCGCCGGACTGCGTCGAACGGCTAGTCGAAACGCTTGCAGCTTGCGGGCCCAAGGTGGCGATAGCGCCGGCGTTGGTGGATTTGCACAGTGGCCGTCCGGTCTATCGCAAACCGGACCGACCGGTACTGTTGCAGATGCTCTATTACTGGCTAGTAAATGCATCCGGCGGCTACGAGCCGGGCAAGATAAACCGCGCAGGGGACCCGGTTGGCATCGATCCAGGGGCCGGTCCGGCAGAGCAGCGCATCCATGACGTCGAATGGCTGCCTGGCGGCTGCGTGATGCATTTTAGGCCCAACTTGGTGCTCGACGATTTCTTCCCCTTTGCGGGGAAGGCGTTTTGCGAAGACTTGATCCATTCCTGCCATTTGCGCAGAAAGGGTGTTCGGCTACTGGTCGATGCTGCTGCGGTGTGCAAGCTGGAGACCTTCTATGAGTCGTCCTGCGGTGTGCGTGAGTTTTCCCGCAATTTGCGCGCCGACTTTCGTGCGCGTCGGTATTTCATGCAACTGAGCGAGCGGCGCACGTTGCGCATGTATCTCTTCTATCTTGCTAGGGTGGTCAGCTACTTGGCCAAGCGGCTGGCGCGGCCCGTGGTGAGCCAATTCGGGACGACTAATATGAAGCGGCAGGGACGCTGATCCGATGGCGCTTGTCGTGCTCGGTGCCATGGGTTTCCTCGGCCGCCATCTGCTCGCGGCGGCAACTTCTGCCGGCTTACCGGTCAGGGCAATCACCCGGGGATTCATTCCGCCAGCCGCCGATGCAATCGTCGACTGGGCGAGCGTTGACGTTCATTCTGCCGCATCCCTGGCCGCAGTCATCGAAGAGGGTGACATCGTGGTCAATCTCGCGTTCGCTCAGGACGAGGAAGCAAATATTCGGCTGATCAATGCATTGCTTGAGGCCTGCAACGAGAAACGGGCCTCCTGTCTCATTCATTGTTCCACGGCGATGGTTGTGGGTGTGAGCAGCGCATTGCTCATTACCGAGGAAGCGCGGTGCGCGCCGTTGGGACCATATGAGCGAATCAAGGTCGCCCTGGAGCAAAAGGTGATCGAGGCGCGTCGTCATGGGCTGCGTACCATCATCGTTCGACCGACTGCGATTGTCGGGCCCGGCGGAGCCAACCTGAGAACTCTTGCCTGCAGTTTGCTCTCCGATTCCGCGGCCTGGAACTATGTTCGTGCCTCCCTGTTTGGCAATCGTCCGATGCACTTGGTGCCGGTGGCGACCGTAGTTTCGGCGATCCTGCATCTAGTTGCAGCATCGGATCGTTACGGTAACGAGACATTCATCATTGCTGCGGACGATGACTCCGACAACCGTTTCCCTCGCGTTGAGCGATTGTTGGCAGCATCGCTGGGATTGCCTTCGCGGAAGGTGCCGGTTTTTCCCCTGCCGCGAATACTGCTTTCGTCGATATTGACGCTGCGTGGTCGTTCCGATCCCGCAATCGAGCGTGTGTACTCTTCAGGAAAGCTTCGCGCGACGGGATTTGTTCCCTCTCCCACTGTTGCCGAGGCGGTTACCGACTTTGGCAATTGGTACCGACGGGTCATGACCGGGGTGGAAGTTGCTTCCTCTTGGCAACCCGGGTCGGGGTGCTGACGGCATGCGAGTTCTGAACGTCGTTTCAGTGCTTTCCGGTCGCGAGGGGGGGGGCAACGCCGAGCGGACGGTGCAGTTGTCGAGGGTTTTGGCCGAAAGTGGCACCGCATGCACGGTGTTGACCCTGGATATAGGCGACCTGCGGGCGCGGCTGGGTCAGCTTTGCGGCATCAGGCTGGTAGTTGCGCCTTGCCTAAACGCGCGGTTCCAGATTCCGTGGCCAGCTTGGCGCCTTGTGCGGGAGTTGGTGCAGCAGGCGGACGTCATCCATCTGATGGGATATTGGAGCCTCCTCGGGGTCATGGTTCAGGCCGCGGCGAGGAAGGCAGGTGTGCCCTACGTGATTTGCCCGGCGGGCGCCCTGCCTCTTTTCGGCCGATCCCGCTGGGCCAAGCGCATCTACAATATAGTCGTCGGCCAAAATTTGATAGCCCGCGCCCGGGGTTGGATTGCCGTCACGAAGGCCGAGCTCCCCCATTTTGAGGCATATGGCATTCCCCGGTCCCGAGTTACCGTCATTTCAAACGGGGTTTGGGAGTCCGATTTCGCCACCAGCGATGGAGAAGTGTTCTTTAGTACGACAGGCATACCTGATGGACCCTTTGTGCTCTTCATGGGGCGACTTAATCCGATCAAGGGTCCCGATCTGCTCTTGGAGGCTTTTGGTCGGCTCGCTGATGCCTTCCCTGATTATCGGCTGGTTTTTGCTGGCCCCGATGAAGGAATGCAGGCCGGCCTTCAGGCGCGGATCAGGGTTCTAGGCTTGACTGATCGCGTGTTCTTCTGCGGTTTTGTCAGTGGCGGGCTGAAGGTGGCCGCATATAGGGCCGCCTGTTTGTTGGTGGTTCCTTCGCGTTCTGAAGCTATGTCTATTGTTGTTGTGGAGGGAGGTATTTGCGGAACGCCAGTATTGATGACGGATCAGTGCGGTCTGGATGACCTAGCCGAAATCAACCCCGGTTTAATTGTCCCCGCCTCGATCGATGGGCTGACGGCCGGATTGAGGCTTGCATTGGAATCCCCGGGACGTTTGGCCGATTGGGGTGAGAAATGGCGCTCAATGGTTCGCCAGCGGTTCCTGTGGCGTGATATCGCGCAGCAGTTCAAGGCTCTGCTGGAGGAAGTTGCACAACAAAAGGAAGCTTGATGCGGTTGCTGGTGTTTTCCCAATATTTCTGGCCGGAGTCGTTTCGCATTAACGATCTGGTTGGATCCCTGGTGGATAGCGGAGTGAAGGTCGACGTGGTGACCGGCAAACCGAACTATCCCGACGGGGTCGTCTTTTCTGGATATAGGCTCGGTGGTTGCGTTGCCGAAACATGGAAAGGAGCAAGTATTCATCGGGTGCCGCTCGCTCCGCGCGGCAAGAATAGCGGCATTCGATTGGCCTTGAATTATTTGTCATTCATTGTCTCAGCCGCTGTCTTTGGCAGCTGGATGTTGCGGCGGATCAAGCCG
Organism: Sulfuritalea sp.; assembly: GCA_030247575.1. GTDB lineage: Bacteria > Pseudomonadota > Gammaproteobacteria > Burkholderiales > Rhodocyclaceae > Sulfuritalea. The sequence continues at coordinate 73,244 of JAOTRV010000002.1, read as the reverse complement.
GATGTCGTGCTGGTCTATGCCCTGTCCCCCATATTGCAGGCCCTGCCCGCATTGCTGTTGGCCCGGATCAAGGGATGTCCGCTGGTACTTTGGGTGCAAGATCTTTGGCCGGAAAGTCTCGAGGCGACAGGCTACGTGCGCAACAAGATGATCCTGGGTGCCGTAGGAAAGTTGGTGGGTTTCATCTATCGTCACTGCGATCTGATTCTGGTCTCGTCGAGAGCGTTCTCCCCCTTCGTGACAAGTTATGCGCCGCATCAGGTACCAGTCTACTATCCGAACTCGGTCGAGAATTTCTATTGCGATCCGGAGTCGGGCTCCAAGCCAGTCGTGCCGGCACTGGATGAGGGTTTTGCGGTGGTGTTTGCCGGTAATCTGGGCGCGGCACAGTCGATGGAAACTCTGATCGATGCCGCCGAGCTTCTCCAGGAGCATCGGGCGATTCGCTTCGTCATCCTTGGTGCGGGAAGTCGCCTGGGCTGGATGCAGGCGGAGATCGCCCGGCGGGGTTTGAAGAATGTATTCATGGCCGGTCGCTTTCCGGCGGAAGCCATGCCTTTCCTTCTCGGCAAGGCTTCTGCTCTGCTCGTGACACTGGCGGATCGCGCAATCTTCGCTGCTACGGTGCCGAGCAAGGTACAGGCCTATATGGCCGTGGGGAGACCCATTCTCGCCTGTCTCAACGGCGAGGGTGCAGAGCTTGTCACTGAGGCCCGAGCAGGCATCGCCGTTCCCGCTGAGAATTCCGTAGCGCTGGCGGCAGCTACGCTTAGCCTTTACCGGTTGCCGGTCGAGGAGCGCGCGGCGATGGGTATCAACGGCCGGGCCTACTTTCAGCAGCAATTCGATCATCAGACGCTGGTGGCGGAGTTGATCCGCCATCTGAAAACGACGGTAGATAGAGGAACGAAAAAATGAGAGTCCTGGTTCTTGGCGCCGGCGGCATGATCGGAAGCGCAATGTTCCGGATTCTTTCGGAGCGAGACGGATGGACCGTTTGGGGATCTGTCCGCTCGGAACGCGCCAAGGCCCATTTCTCCGGAGCGGTAGCGGCGAATCTGATTTCACGTGTCGAATTTATGGATTCTGGCGCGTTGGTCAGGGTCCTGTCTGCTACGCGCCCAGAAGTGGTGATAAATTGCGTCGGTTTGACGAAGCATTTGGCCGATGGCAATGTGCCGGCAGCCGCGATCGCCATGAACGCACTGTTCCCGCATCGGCTGGCGGATCTCTGCGCACTTGCACATGCCCGACTGATACACGTCAGTACCGACTGCGTGTTTGCCGGTACTCGGGGAAACTACACCGAGGACAGCAATCCCGACGCGACGGATATCTACGGAAGGAGCAAGGCGCTTGGCGAGGTCATGAATGGCGATGCCGTTACGCTCAGAACGTCGACTATCGGACACGAACTGGAGGGCCGCCACGGATTGCTCGAATGGTTTCTTGCACAGAAGCATTGCAAGGGGTATAGCAAAGCGTTCTTTTCCGGCCTGCCATCAGTGGTCTTTGCTAAGGTAGTAAGGGATATAGTCATTCCCGACAGGACCTTGACCGGGCTATATCATATAGGTGGGCAGGCCATCAGTAAGGACCGCTTGCTCCGCTTGATTGCGCAGATTTACCAGAAGAAAATCGAGATTGTTCCTGACACCGAATTGCGAATCGACCGAACATTGAACTCCTCCCGTTTCTCCACCAGGACTGGATATGTCGTACCTTCTTGGCCGGAACTCATAGAGACCATGTATGCCAACCGCTAGCCAAGCGAATCAAGATCATGTTTGACGACAAAGTACTGATGATTACTGGGGGCACCGGATCGTTCGGCAACGCCGTGCTGAATCGATTCTTGGCGACGAACGTCAGGGGAATACGCATCTTCAGTCGCGATGAGAAGAAGCAGGAGGACATGCGGATTGCGCTTAACAACCCGAAGCTCAAGTTCTATATCGGCGATGTGCGGAATTACGACAGCATTCACGAGGCGATGCAGGGGGTGGATTACGTATTTCATGCCGCGGCATTAAAGCAGGTTCCGTCCTGCGAGTTTTATCCCATGGAAGCGGTACGCACCAATGTCTTGGGAGCGGAAAACGTATTGAATGCCGCGATAGCCTGCGGCGTGCAGCGCGTCATCGTGCTGAGTACCGACAAGGCGGTCTATCCCGTCAATGCGATGGGTATCTCCAAGGCTATGATGGAAAAACTGATGGTGGCGAAGGCCCGTATGCGAAGCAGCGGCGAGACGGTGCTTTGCGCCACTCGTTACGGCAATGTGATGGCATCGCGCGGGTCTGTAATTCCGCTGTTTGTCAGCCAGATCAAAGAGGGGAAGCCACTGACCGTCACAGACCCGACGATGACGCGTTTCCTGATGTCGCTCGAAGATTCCGTAGATCTGGTGCTTCATGCCTTCCAGCATGGGGGGCAGGGTGACATCTTCGTGCAGAAGGCGCCTGCATCGACGGTGGGCGACTTGGCTCAGGCTCTGCTCGATCTCTTTCAAAGCGATACCCCGGTTCGGGTAATCGGAACGCGTCACGGCGAGAAGTTGTATGAATCCTTGCTCTCCCGGGAGGAAATGGCCCGTGCCACCGATATGGGCCGCTATTACTGCGTTCCCGCCGACGACCGGGATCTGAATTACAACAAATACTTCGTCGAGGGGGAGCCCCACGTGTCTGAGTTCGAAGACTACACCTCGCACAACACCGAGCGCCTGAATGTCGAGCAGGTCAAGTCGCTGCTCATGAAACTTGACTTCATACGGGATGAACTCAATGCTTAAGGTGATGACTGTCGTCGGGACCCGGCCCGAATTGATCAAGATGAGCCGCGTGATCGCGGAACTGGACACGTACACGAAGCATGTCCTGGTTCACACCGGACAGAACTATGACTACGAATTGAATCAGGTGTTCTTTGACGAGTTGGGGATTCGCAAACCGGATCATTTTCTCAACGCCGTCGGCGAGACAGCCGCGCAGACCATCGGTCAGGTCATCATCACGGCCGATGAAGTGCTGGGCTTGGAGAATCCTGACGCGGTGCTGTTTTATGGGGATACGAACTCCTGCCTTGCCGTCATCGCCGCCAAGCGGCACAAGATCCCGGTGTTTCATATGGAGGCCGGCAATCGGTGTTTTGATCAGCGGGTGCCCGAGGAACTCAATCGCAAGGTACTGGACCATTTGAGCGACATCAACCTGGTGCTGTCGGAGCATGCACGGCGTTATCTGATCGCCGAAGGTGTTCGCCCCGAGACCATCATCAAGACCGGGTCGCATATGCGCGAGGTGCTTGACTTCTACATGCCAAGAATTGCCGGTTCCGATGTGTTGGCGCGCGTAAGTTTGCAGGCGGGGAAATATTTCCTGGTGAGCATCCACCGCGAGGAAAACGTCGATGTGCCCGAAAATCTGCGTGATCTCCTGAGTACGCTGAACGCCCTTGCGGAAAGTTACGGGTTCCCTGTTCTGGTTTCCACGCATCCGCGTACCCGCAAACGTCTCGATGCGCTTGATGCCGGGCCGGTCAATCCATTGGTTCAGTTTGCTAAGCCTTTCGGTTTCTTCGATTACAACAAGTTGCAGATGGAGGCGGCCTGCGTGGTTTCTGATAGCGGCACCATCACGGAAGAGGCATCCCTTCTCAATCTGCCGGCGGTTACGGTTCGAAACGCGCATGAGCGGCCGGAAGGCATGGATGTCGGCACGCTGATCATGGCCGGTTTGAAAAGGGAACGCGTGCTCGATGCCGTGCGTATCGTCATGGCGCAGCATGATCGCAATACCAGAACCATGCGCCCCGTGGTGGATTACGAAGCCGGCCCGGTCTCGAAGCAGATCCTGCGCATAGTGCTGAGTTACACCGACTATGTGAATCGCACCGTCTGGCGCAAGACCTGAGTTACTCGGATCAAAGTCCGGCTTTATTCTTGGTAGTGGTAGTGGTAGTGGTAGTGGTAGTGGTAGTGGTAGTGGTAGTGGTAGTGGTAGCTGTAGCGGCAGGCAATAACCGCCTCTGCCGAGAATGGGTGTGCCCTTCCGCAAATGACGGCATCCACAAGAGACTCGAATGATGCTATATTTGATGCACCAGCTATCAGGAGGCTCCAATGCGCACCACCGTAACGCTTGATGAAACTCTTCTCAGTCGGGCACAGTTGCTCTCGGGCGTTAAGGAGCGCAGCGCCTTGCTGAGGGAAGCCTTGGACGCGCTCATCCAGCGCGAAAGCGCCCGTCGCCTGGCTAGGCTAGGTGGCAGTGAGCCACAGTTGGAAACAGTCGCTCGCCGCCGCGAAGGCAAGCGGTGATTCTGGCTGACACTTCTATCTGGATTGAGCACCTGCGCAGCGGCAGTCCGGCGCTTGCCGCCTTGCTGCAAAATGACCTGATCTGTACTCACGATTTCGTGATCGGCGAACTGGCCTGCGGCGATCTGCGTAACCGCACGGAACTGCTTGGCCTGCTGCAATCTTTGCCTCGACTGGCTGTCGCCACCGAAAGTGAATCGCTGTTCTTCATCGAGCAACAGCGCCTCATGGGGTGCGGCATCGGTTATATCGACGTCCATCTGCTTGCGGCCACCGTTATGCATGGCGCTCGGCTATGGACCAAGGACAAGCGCCTCAGACTAATCGCCGAAGAAAAGGCTTGGGCGCATGCGGCCGAAGCAACCTGATGGATTGCGTCGAACAGAAAGAAGTGGGCAAGGTCGTTGAACTGCAAGTCGTTCGCGTCTTGGTAACAGGAGCCACAAGCCAGGTCGGTAGCTTTCTGTTGCCGGCCGTCGTGGCATGATCGTCCTGCCCTTTATGGCTTTCGCTGTAAGCGCCGGCCTGCTCGCTTGGCTGCTGCGAAGCGGACGCGCGCATCGTTGGGCGCTGGATCGGCCCAACCAGCGCTCCCTGCATACCGAGCCGACGCCTAGGGTCGGTGGTTTGGGTATCGTGGCGGGCGTCCTCTTGACGATGGTCCTGCTGGAGCAGTGGCTCCTGGCTGGACTGCTGCTGCCGTTGGCGGCCGTGTCCTGGTTTGATGATCGTGGCCATGTGTTGATTCCTGTTCGGCTGGGCGCGCAGTTTTTGGCGATGATCATCTGGGTCGTCGTTCAGGTTCCGGAGGGTTGGTGGTTGGGTCTTGCGGCCGTGTTTGCGCTGGTGTGGATGGCCAATCTCTATAATTTCATGGATGGTTCGGACGGTTTGGCCGGGGGCATGGCGGTGTTCGGCTTTGGCGCCTGCGGGGTTGCTGCGTGGCTGGCCGGTGACGGCGCGCTGGCTCTGTTGGCCTTTTCCGTGGCGGCTGCGGCGTCGGGTTTTCTCTGTCTCAACTTTCCGCCGGCGCGGGTCTTCATGGGGGATGCAGGATCCGTTCCCCTCGGATTCCTGGCAGGAGCCATCGGGCTGACTGGATGGCTGCAGGATGCATGGCCGGTATGGTTTCCACTGCTGGTATTTTCCCCGTTCGTGGCGGATGCGTCGGTGACCCTGCTGAAGCGCGTGCTGCGCCGTGAGCGATTCTGGCAGGCGCATCGGGACCACTATTATCAGCGCCTGGTGCGCATGGGCTGGTCGCATCGCAAGTTGGCGCTAATGGAATATATCCTGATGGCGGCTTGCGGTGGTTCAGCGCTTTTTCTGGGATGCGCCGACTTTGTGACGCAGATGATGGGACTGTTGGTGTGGGTTGTCGTCTATTCGGGTCTAATGCTGTTCATCGATCGCCGCTGGGCAAGCAACCGGGCGAGCCACGGAGAGCAGACATGACGCGCAGCGCGATGATTTTCCTTCACGACCTGACGATGGTGGCGCTCGCTTGGCTGGGATCCTATTGGCTGCGATTCAACCTCGACATTCCGGACGAATTCCATCAGGCAATGTGGTCCGCGCTGGTCGTTGTAATTCCGGTGCAGGGAGTCATCTTCTATGCATTTGGTTTGTATCGGGGGCTTTGGCGCTTCGCCAGTGTTGCCGACCTGAAACGCATCCTGCTCGCGTGTGGCATGGCAGCGCTGGCCTCGCCGGCTGCGCTGGTGATGGCGCAGCAATTGAACATGGTGCCGCGTTCAGTGTTTCTGCTCGACCCACTGCTACTGGTGATGCTGATGGGCGGCGTGCGTTTTGCGTACCGGGCATGGAAGGATGGCCATTTCTTCCTGCGGCGTACGGGTTTCGGCACGCCGGTATTGATAGTCGGCGCTGGCGACACGGCGATGCGCCTGATCAAGGAGCTGGAAACCAGCCGGGTCTGGCACGTCGTTGGTCTGGTCGATACGGGATCGGCGCTGGCGGGCCGTCAGCTGGGTGACGTGCCGATTCTGGGCGGAATCGAGTCGATCGAGGAACACGCACGACGCGCCGATGCCCGCCATGCCATCATCGCCATGCCGTCTGCTTCGGCCGCAGAGCGACGTCACGCGACAGAACTGGCGGCGGCGGTCGGTTTGACGGTGATGACCGTGCCCTCGCTCGAAGACCTGCTCACCGGGCGCGTGGCAATCTCGGCCATTCGCAAGGTCGAGTTGGAAGACCTGCTCGGCCGGGACCGCATCGAACTCGATGAAGCCGGTTTGCAGGGTCTGCTGGAGAACAAGACCGTGCTGGTGACCGGCGCCGGCGGCTCGATCGGCTCCGAGCTGTGCCGCCAGATTGCCCGCTTCCGGCCGCGGCAACTGGTGTTTTTGGAGCAGTCCGAGTTTGCGCTGTACAGCATCGAGCAGGAGTTCGTCGGGCAGCCGGTGACCTGTGTGGTGGGCGACGTGAAGGATGTCGTGCGCATGGAATCGGTGTTCGCCGCATACCGGCCCGATGTGGTGTTTCACGCTGCCGCCTACAAGCATGTGCCGCTGATGGAATGCGCCAATGCATGGGAGGCAGTCAAAAACAACGTGCAGGGTACGCTCAACGTCGCGCGTGCCGCGCTTGCCAATGGCACCGGCGAGTTCGTCCTGATTTCCACCGACAAGGCGGTCAATCCCACCAATGTCATGGGGGCCAGCAAACGGTTGGCGGAGGTCGTGTGCCAGGCAGTACAGGCACAGCGTTCCGCGACGCGCTTCGTCATGGTGCGCTTCGGCAACGTGCTGGGCTCGTCGGGCAGCGTGATTCCGCGCTTCCGCGAACAGATCGCAAAAGGCGGGCCGGTTACCGTGACCCATCCGGAGATCATCCGCTACTTCATGCTGATTCCCGAAGCGGCGCAGCTTGTTTTGCAGGCCGGTTTGATGGCCGCCAGGGAGACCGAAGGCGGCCGGATATTTGTGCTCGACATGGGCGAGCCGGTGAAGATCGTCGATCTGGCGCGCGACATGATCCGGCTTTCGGGCTTCAGTGAAGATGAAATAAAAATCGAATTCACCGGTCTGCGTCCCGGCGAGAAGCTCTACGAAGAACTGCTCGCCGACGGTGAGGCGACCTTGCCGACGCCTCACCCGAAGCTGCGCATTGCGCGGCCGACGGGTTTCCCGGATGCGGCGTGGCTCGCCGAACTCGAGCAATGGCTGGCGGCGCCCTGGCGCGACGAAGCCGAAGTGAAGGCGGGGCTCAAGGCGCGCGTGCCGGAATATCGGCCCGCAACGCATTGAAGGCGGCGATCACCTCGTCGACGCCGATGTCCTGCACGTCGAGCGAAGGCTTCTGCAGCAAGCGGTAGGGCACGCCCCAGGGCCGCCAGCGGTCGGCACCCGAGTTGCCGAACAGGCAGACGATGGGCAGGCCCAAACCTGCACCGAGGTGCATGGCGCCGCCATCGGCGCAGATCAGGGCATCGCATTCGGCGAGAGCCGCAATGAGTTCCGGCAGGGTTTGCGTGGGCCGCGCGATCACCGTAGCGCCAGCGCCGACTTTCGCGAGTACGTCTTGCGCTTTCGCATCGTCGCCTGGATGCAATGGATTGTCTTCCGCGCCGGGTGACCAAAGCAGCATGAAGCGCACCGGACTCAGCGCGGCAAGCGTCTTGATGGTGTCGGCAAAGCGCTCTGCTGGCCAGCGTTGCGAGGGCTTGCGGGCGCTGATGTGGAGGCCGACGGTGAACGTCGTGACCGGTGGCGGCGTTTTCGAAAAAACGCGACAGGCCGGCGGCGGGCCGTCGATGCCGTAGATGGCCGCGACGCGGAACACATCCTCGACCTCGTGGCGGCCGGCGTTGTCGAGCGGCAGCGCGACGTCGAGCCCCTTGACCTCTCCGAACCCGATGATCCGCTTCGGCTGCAGCCAGCGTGCCAGCGTGATGACCCGCGGCTGCGGCGAGGTGGTGGCGATGATCACGTCGTCGAGCTGCATCCGGCGCAGCCGGCGCATCATCAGCAGACGTCGCCAGAGGATACCCGGCAGCGACTCGCCTGAGCCGCGGTGCTTGGCTTTCGTGTAGACGAAGACTTCGTTGAGGTCAGGATTGCCGTCCAGCACCGGCGCGTTGTAGCTATTCACCAGCGCACCGAGCCAGCTTTCCGGAAATCGCTGGCGCAAGGCGGCGATCAAAGGCGTGGTACAGACCAGGTCGCCGATGTTGTCGCGGCGAATGATCAGAATCTTCGGGGCGGAAGGAATGCTCAAGGTAGACTTGTAGGTTATGGCTACTTACGCAATCGGCGACCTGCAGGGTTGCTACGACCCTCTGCGCAGGCTTCTCGACTATATCAGTTTCGATCCGGCGATTGACCGCGTCTGGTTCGTCGGCGACCTGGTCAATCGCGGACCCGCATCACTCGAGGTGCTGCGCTTCGTCAAGTCGCTTGGCGCCGCGGCGACGACGGTCCTCGGCAATCACGATCTGCACCTGGTGATGCAGGCCGAAGGCTACGGCAAACCCAACAAGGAAGACACTCTCGAAGCGGTGCTCGCCGCCGAAGATCGTGACGAGCTGCTGGCCTGGCTGCGGACGCAGCCGCTGTTTCACGTCGAAGGCGACTGGGCCATGGTGCACGCCGGCCTGCTGCCGAGCTGGACCGTGGCGCAGGCGCAGGCATTGTCCGACGAGGCCTCGGACGCGCTGGTGGCGACCGGCTATCGCGAGTTCCTCGCCAACATGTGGGGCTCGGAGCCGGCAACGTGGCGCGACGATCTGACCGGCTGGGACAGATTGCGTGTGGTGGTGAATGCGATGACGCGCATGCGCTACGTGACGACGGATGGTGCCATGGAGTTCCGTGCCGCAGGCGCCAAGTCGCCGCCGGAAAAGGGACCGCCGGGTTGCCTGCCGTGGTTTGCGGCGCCTGCGCGCGCGAGTGCGGACCACGCGATTGTCTGCGGCCACTGGTCGGCGCTGGGTTTTCGCGACGAGGCCAATATCCTTGCGCTCGACACCGGCTGCCTCTGGGGTGGTTGCCTCACTGCGGTGCGTCTGGAAGACCGCCGCGTATTTCGCCAGCCCTGCCCGCAACAGGCCAAGCCCTCAGGCTGGGATTGAAGCGGGATCTTGTCAGACGGTTACCGGCTGACAAGATCATTGCTTCAATGCGATACCCGCGTCGCTCCGCTGCCGGACAACACCCGCACCCGCTCGCCGGCACGGAACTGTTCATCGGCTTCCTGAGTCACGGCGATGATCTGGCCGCTATCCAGCTTTACCGTGATTTCCAGACCGTCCTTTTTGGTCGTCCTTTCTTCAATGGCCTGGCCGGCCACGCCGCCGAGCACGGCGCCGAGCACCGAACCCACCGTCGACCCCTTGCCGTGCCCGATGTCGCTGCCGGCAACACCTCCGACCACGGCACCCGCTGCGGCACCGACACCGGATTGCGTGCCTTCGATCATCACCGTCCGCACCGACTCGATGACTCCCATGCGAACGTGCATCTCGCCGCGGGTCTGGGAGCGGGAGTAGGCCGAACCGGACTGGCTGCCGGCACAGCCGGGTAGTGCGACCGTCGCGGCAGCCGCCAGCGTGACAGCAAACAAGCGCAAGCCGTTCATGAAATTCCCTTCACCAAAACTTACCAGAGATTGTCGCCGAACGTCGCCTTGTAACGTGTGCCGATCTCGTCGCGCGTCAGCTTGTGATTCTGTCCGCCGCGGTGGGCGATCTTGAGCGAACCCATCAGCGAAGCCAGGCGTCCCGTCTTTTCCCATTCCCAGCCCTTGCCGATACCGTAAAGCAGGCCGGCGCGGTAGGCATCGCCGCAACCGGTCGGATCGATCAGCGCTTCCGGTGCAGCCACGGGAATTTCAATGCGGCGGCCATTGCTGTAAATGTGCGATCCATTGCCGCCCAAAGTCACGATCAACGCCTCCACGGTGCCGGCCAACTGCTCCAGCGTGCGCCCGGTACGCTCCATCAGCAGCTTGGCTTCGTAGTCGTTGACCGTGCAGTAATCGGCAAGTTTCAGGAAGTTCATGAGATCTTCGCCGTCGAACATCGGCAGGCCCTGGCCCGGATCGAAAATGAAGGGAATGTGCGCATCGCGGAACTCCCTGGCATGCTGCAGCATGCCGTCGCGGCCGTCGGGCGAAATGATGCCGAGGCTCACGTTGCGCGCATCCGTGACCTTGTTCTGATGCGACTGGGTCATGGCGCCGGGATGGAAGGCGGTGATCTGGTTGTCGTCGAGGTCGGTGGTGATGAAGGCCTGCGCCGTGAACGTGCCGGGCACGTCCCTGACGTGGGTGGCCTCCAGACCGAGTTGGGTGAGGCGGTACATGTAAGGGCCGCTGTCGTCGCCGACGGTCGCCATGATCAGCGGCTCGCCGCCCAGCAGTTTGAGGTTGTAGGCGATGTTGCCGGCGCAGCCGCCGAACTCGCGCCGCATGTCGGGTACCAGAAAGGCGACATTGAGGATGTGGATCTGCTCGGGCAGGATGTGATTCTTGAATCGATCGCCGAATACCATGATGGTGTCGTACGCCATCGATCCGCAAATGAGTGTCTTCATGCTAGCTTTCTGGAAAGTCAGGGATAGAAAAGATAGAGGCGGTAACCGCTGGCCGGCAATTCGCCGGAGTCGATGCCGACCACGACCGCAATGTCCGCGCCGGGGTGCATGCCCTGCGGGAGGGGCGTACCCGGCGGCAGATAGTCTGCCGGCGCCAGAACCTTGCGCGCGACCGCCTTGTCCTCCGTGTCGGTCAGCGTCAGTTCGAGATGGGGAAAGGTCTGCGCGAACGGGGCACGATTCTTCAGTGTCGCGGTCAGGATCAGGCGACCTTTGCGCTCGCTGTCGGGATGCAGATCGGACGCCTCGATGCCCACCAGTGCGACCTTGGCCGGCAGGCCGACTTCGCAGCCGGCCGGTTCGCACAGGGCGGCCAGCGTCGGTCTGGTTTGCGGCCATACCACTGCCAGTTCGGTGCGGAAGGCCAGCGCCGCCTGCAGGCCGAGCGCCGCGAGGGCGACCAGGCTGCCGATCACCCACGGCCAGCGGCGCGGCGGCGGGGGCGGCTCGGGAAGGATTCCGGCGCGGTCTTCCGCGAGGCTCTCCTCTACGTCCTTGTCGGCATCGGTATCGGCGTCGGGCCGGACGGTTTCCGCCAGTTCCGGGATCGACGGTTCCCGGACTTCGGGGGTCAGTGTCGCGATGTCTTGCGGTGCTTCCTCCGCCAGCTCGGGAGTAGACGCTGGCGACACGGCGATTTCATCGGGCATCGCAGCGCCAAGGGCCTGCTGTGCCGGCTCGGGTATCGCCGGTGCGGCCACCACGACCGGTTCCTCGACCAGACTGTCGAGGGCGTTGAATACGTGCTGGCATGCGCCGCAACGCACGCTGCCGGCGCGTGCCTTGAGCTGCGCGGGCGTGATGCGAAAGTGCGTTGCGCAGGCCGGGCAGCGGGTCAGCATTGCCCGCCTCCGACGGGGAATTCCAGGCCTGCCGAGCATTGCCCCTCGAGGCGCACCCAGCCGTCCTTTTCGGCGCCCACCCGCAGTGCGATCAGCGGCGCGTAGGCGGCGATGACCAGTTTCGCCTGGACGGTCAGTACGCCGGACAGAGCGATGCGGCCTCCGGGGGCGAGACGTCCGGCCAAGAGCGGCGCGAGCACGCAGAGCGGGTTCGTCAGGATGTTGGCGACCACGATGTCGAAGCGCTCGTCCAGCGCTTCCCGCGAGTGGCGCAGCTCCAGCGTCACGCCGTTGTTGGCGGCATTGTCGCGGGCGGCGATCAGGGCATTGTCATCGATGTCTACGCCCAGCACCGACCGGGCGCCGAGCTTGGCCGCGGCGATGGCGAGGATGCCCGAGCCGCAGCCGTAGTCGAGCAATGCCTCCCCGCCGCGCAGGGTTTCGGTCAGCCACTGCAGGCAGAGGAAGGTCGTCGGATGCGATCCGGTGCCGAAGGCCAGGCCGGGATCGAGCACCAGATTGATGGCCTCCGGATCGGGTGCCGCATGCCAGGAGGGAACGATCCAGAGGCGGTCGTTGACCCGGATCGGATCGAATTGCGACTGGGTGAGCCGCACCCAGTCCTGTTCGGCCACCTCGTCCAGTTCGATTTCGGGCAGGTCGTCGATGCCGGCCGCCACCGTGGCGGCAGCGATGCGGCCGATCAGGTCATCGCCCGGGTCGAACAGCGCCACCACGCGGCTCAGGTTCCACAGCGGGACGATGGGCTCGTCGTTCGCTCCGCCCGGCTCGCCGAACTGCGGCGTCTCCGCGTCGGTTCCCGCCTGCGCATCCTCGACGCTGACGGATAGGGCGCCGGCCGCCATCAGCGCTTCGGAGAGCGCATCCGCGTGCGCGGCGTCGGTCTCCAGGGCGACGCTGACCCACATGGCGCCTACTTTCCCTTCGTCGCTTCGCTCTTGGCGGCGAGCTTTTCTTCGAGGTAGTGGATGCTGGCGCCGCCCTTGATGAAACGCGCGTCCAGCATCAGGTCCTGATGCAGCGGGATGTTGGTCTTGATGCCATCCACCATCATTTCCGACAAGGCGATGCGCATGCGCCGGATGGCCTGCTCGCGCGTGTCGCCGTAAGCGATCACTTTGCCGATCATCGAGTCGTAGTGCGGTGGCACGGTATAGCCGGAATAGGCGTGGGAATCGACGCGGATGCCGGGGCCGCCGGGCGGATGCCAGTTGTTGATCTTGCCCGGCGAGGGCGTGAACTTGAAGGGATCTTCGGCATTGATGCGGCACTCGATGGCGTGGCCGCGAAGTTCGACATCGCGCTGCTTGAACCAGAGCTTTTCGCCGGCCGCGATGCGGATCTGCGCCTGCACGATGTCGATGCCGGTAATCAGTTCGGTGACCGGGTGCTCGACCTGGACGCGGGTGTTCATCTCGATGAAATAGAATTCGCCGTTCTCGTAGAGGAACTCGAAGGTTCCCGCGCCGCGGTAGTTGATGCGGCGGCAGGCTTCGGCGCAGCGGTCGCCGACGCGGGTAAGGACGCGGCGGTTGATGTCGGGCGCCGGGGCTTCCTCGATCACCTTCTGGTGCCGGCGCTGCATCGAGCAGTCGCGCTCGCCCAGATAGACCGAATTGCGATGGGCGTCGGAGAGCACCTGAATTTCCACGTGGCGCGGATTCTCGAGGAACTTCTCCATGTATACCGTAGAGTTGTTGAAGGCGGCGCCGGCCTCGCTGCGGGTCATGTTGACGGCGTTGAGCAGCGCCGCTTCGGTATGCACCACGCGCATGCCGCGCCCGCCGCCGCCGCCGGCGGCCTTGATGATCACCGGGTAGCCGACGGCACGGCCGATCTTGACGATTTCCTTCGGGTCGTCGGGCAGGGCGCCTTCGGAACCGGGCACGCAGGGCACCCCGGCCTCGCGCATGGCGTTTTTGGCACTGACCTTGTCGCCCATCAGGCGGATGGTCTCGGGACGCGGGCCGATGAAGGCAAAGCCGGATTTCTCGACACGCTCGGCGAAGTCGGCGTTTTCCGACAGGAATCCGTAGCCGGGGTGAATCGCCTCGGCATCGGTGACCTCGGCGGCGGAAATGATCGCGGGGATGTTGAGGTAGCTGTGCGAGGACGAAGCCGGGCCGATGCAGACCGATTCATCGGCGAGCTTGACGTATTTCGCCTCGGTGTCGGCCTCGGAATGGACGGCGACCGTGCGCACGCCGAGTTCGCGGCAGGCGCGCAGGATTCGCAGCGCGATCTCCCCGCGGTTGGCAATAAGGACCTTGCCGAACATGGTCAGCCGATCACGAACATCGGCTGACCGTACTCTACCGCTTGGCCGTTTTCCACGAGGATGGCCTTGATCACGCCGGAAATGTCGGCTTCGATCTCGTTCATCAGCTTCATCGCCTCGATCACGCACAGCGTGTCGCCCTCCTTGACGGTCTGGCCGACCTCGACGAAGGGGGCGGCGTCGGGGGCGCCTGCCCGGTAGAAGGTGCCGACCATCGGCGCCTTCATGACATGGCCTTCCGCCTGCGCAGGGGCGGCTGCCACGGCAGGAGTCGACGCCGGCGCAACGGCGGCGACCGGGGCTGCGGCCGCGACAGGCAGGCTGACCACGGTGGCGGCCGGTGCCGCGGTGAACTGCTTGGCGATGCGAATCTTTTCTTCGCCCTCGCTGATCTCAAGCTCCGAAATGCCGGAGTTCTGCACGAGATCAATCAGGGTCTTGAGCTTTCTCAGGTCCATGGGGACTCCTCAATCTAGGATTTGCGGCCGCAGCCGCCACACTTTCCGGTTGGTTCAGAGAGGGCGCAGGCGCGCCAGCGCTGCTTCCAGCGCCAATTCATAGCCTTGTGCGCCAAGGCCGGAGATAACGCCGACGGCGATATCCGAAAAATACGAGTGCCGGCGGAAGGGCTCCCGGCCGTGCACGTTCGACAGATGCACTTCGATGAAAGGGATGGCCACCGCCGCCAGGGCGTCGCGCAAGGCAACGCTGGTATGGGTATAGGCAGCCGGATTGATGATGATGAAACGGACCCCCTGCTCGCGGGCCGACTGCACCCGGTCGATCAGTTCGCCCTCATGGTTGCTTTGGAAGCTCTCCAGCCGGACCCCGAAAGCGCGGGCGCGGGCTTCCATTGCGGCGTGGATGGAGGCTAGGGTCGTGCGCCCGTAAATCTCTGGTTCGCGCGTCCCGAGCAGGTTGAGATTGGGCCCGTGGAGCACCAGAACAGCGTCATTCGAGCCCTTGCCCTCTTGGCCTTTGGTGCGTTTTTGCTTCGTCATGACCGCAAGTTTGCCGCAAATACCCGCACTTTGTCCAGTTAGGGTGTTGTCAGCTCGATCAGCTGGCGTTCCAGTTCGGGCTCGGCCACACGCCCCAGTTTGGTCGAAAAAAGCCTTCCCTGACGGTCGAAGACTGCCGTGAAAGGCAGTGCCTGTCGGGTGTTTCCCAGCTTGGCGCTGTTTTCCATGACCGCCATGTCGCCGATCAGCAGAGGGTAGACAACGGGAGTTTTTTCCTGGAATTCGACGATCTTGGCTGCGGTATCGATGCTGATGCCTACAAATTGAATACCCTTGTCGCGATATTTCTCCTGCAGGCGCGAAAAGCCGGGCATTTCCTCGCGACAGGGGTGGCACCAGGTAGCCCAGTAGTTGACGATCAGAACCTTGCCGCGCCATTGACCGAGGCTCTGCGGTCGACCCTTCAGATCGGTCAGGACCAGATCGAATATCGGTATTTCAGGGGCTGCCGGGGGCGGCGCCTCCGCGCCTTTGCCCAGAAACCCGAACCGATAGCCGATGCCAGCGGCAAACAGGGTGGCGCCGGCAAGCGCCAGCCAGGCCAGCGAGGAACGCTTCATTTCGGGCCCTCCCGCAGCAGTTCCAGTACCGCTTCGGCACGCACGCGCTGACGACTCCGTCCTCCATGTGCATTCCTGGGCTGCTGGCGCTCCGCTACCGGGGGGTAAACCGAGATCAGGACGGGAAGGTCGTTCCAGTCGAGGCGCAGTTGGGCATCAAGGCCAGCACGACGGTTATCCATCGTATCGTAAGAGATGCCGTGAGATAACAGCGCAATCTCTACATCTTTGCTGCTGTCGGCGTACAAGTCGATCTCTACGGCCGAGTAACGGCCGGCGGTGCCGTCCAGCGCGCCGCCTGTCAGGTAGGGGTTGAATTCGGACAGCAATTGCATGACCTCGAGCGCCGTGCTGCGCAAATCGTGCACACGTTCGCGCTGCTCGTCTTCCTGATAGAGCGACTGCCAGGCGCGCAGCTCGGTTTCGATTTCTTCGTTGGTAGGCAGCGCCTCGGCATCCGTGGCGCCCAGACTGCGGGCTGCCTTGCGCTTGGCAGTGCCGTAGTCGCCGATGCCTTCTTCGGCCATCAGGCGCGCCGCAGCACAGGCAATGGCGCGTCGCAGATGGCTGGCGGCGGAGGGGGCGGGCTTGCGGCGTGGCATGGCGTGCTTCGTCAAATGCAGTGAGCGGTTATGTCCGCCGCCTTCGCGGCGGCGGACGGTATCCCTTGACGGGATAGAATCCGCTGCATTATTTCACGGAACCGTTACATGCATATCCACATCCTCGGCATCTGCGGCACTTTCATGGGCGGCATCGCGCTTCTGGCGCGTGCGGCGGGACATCGCGTCACCGGCTGCGATGCCAATGTCTATCCGCCCATGAGCACGCAGCTTCGCGAGCAGGGCATCGATCTGGTGGAAGGGTTCGGCGCCGATCAAGTGGCACTCCAGCCGGATCTGTTCGTGATTGGCAACGCGATTTCGCGCGGGAACCCGCTGCTCGAATCTATTCTCGAGCGCAATTTGCCCTATGTCTCCGGTCCGCAATGGCTGGCCGAGAATATTCTGCGCGGCCGCTGGGTGCTGGGTGTGGCGGGTACGCACGGCAAGACGACGACGACTTCGCTTCTGGCGTGGATACTCGAGGAGGCGGGGCTGAATCCGTCTTTCCTGGTCGGCGGCGTGCCGCAAGGCTTTGGCGTTTCGGCCCGATTGACGGGTAACTGCGCTGATTCGCCGTTCTTCGTCATCGAGGCGGACGAATACGACACGGCCTTTTGCGACAAGCGGTCCAAGTTCGTGCATTACCAGCCGCGGACGACGATCCTGAACAATCTCGAGTTCGATCATGCAGACATCTTCAATGATCTTGCAGCTATCGAGACTCAATTCCATCATCTGGTAAGAACTTTGCCGCCGAATGGCCTGATCGTGGCGAACACGCAGGAGGCCTCGCTGAAGCGCGTACTGGCCCGTGGTTGCTGGACTCCGGTCGAATGGTTCAACGGGACCGAGGGCTGGCAGGCCGGGGAGCCGGATGCCGCCGGCGGCTTCGAGGTGAGTCTGGCCGGCAAACCGCAGGGCCGGGTCGACTGCTTCGATCTCGCGGGAGCCCACAACCGGGACAATGCCGTTGCCGCGCTTGCCGCTGCAAGGCATGCCGGAGTTCCTGTGGCCGCCGGGCTCAAGGCGTTGGCCAGCTTCAGCGGGATCAAGCGCCGGCTTGAAGTGCGCGGCACTGTGCGCGGCGTGACCGTGATCGACGATTTCGCCCATCATCCGACGGCGATACGCGTCACGCTCGCCGGCCTGCGTCAGCGTGTCGGGCGGGCCAGAATCCTTGCGGTCCTCGAGCCGCGCTCGAACACCATGAAACTGGGCGCGATGAAGGCGCAACTGCCGGAAAGCCTTGCCGACGCCGATGCGACCTACTGCTATGCGCGCAATCTGGGTTGGGACACCTCGACGGCGTTGGCGCCGCTGGGCAGCAAGGCCAAGAGTTTCGACGATCTGGAAATGCTGGTGATTGCCGTCGCGGCCGATGCGCGCGAGGGTGATCAGGTGCTGATCATGAGCAACGGCGGCTTCGGCGGCGTGCATGACAAGCTGCTGGCGGCTCTCGCCGCATAGCAGGCTGCCGGACCTGTTGGCTTCGCTTTCGCGCCGGCGCTGCGGGAAGTCGCTCCCGGTGCCGGCAATGTCGCGGATCAGACCCCAAAGGCCATTTTGATTATGCGGTTATATTGGGCATTCGTCATTCGCGCAACGCATATCTTTTATATCGATAATTTCTAGCTGTAATTGATTTAGATCAATAGGAGTGTGTTAACCTTTACTTCGCTGAGAAACTGGACCGGGGTTCCTCGGAACCCTTTTTGGTAGGTTTTCGAACACGTCAGCCAATCGTGCCAACGCTGTGCCGCGTGGCGCGAGACTGGCGCGGAGGGGGAGGAAAGATGGCACGAAACTCAAACAAGCATCGCAGCGCGATGCATTTGCGGCGTGGATCCACGGGACTTCTCATGGCGGGTCTGCCGGGCTTGTTTGCCGGCACCGCCAACGCCGCCTGGGAACTCAACCTGCAGGCACCGGCCACGGACCTGGCCCGGCGTGTCTATGACCTGCACAGCCTGCTGCTGTGGGTCATTGTCGTGATCTTCGTCGGCGTCTTTGCCGTCGTTGCCTATTCCCTGGTTTTTCACCGCAAGTCCAAGGGACACAAGGCGGCGGATTTCCACGACAACACGACAGTCGAAATCGCCTGGACCGTAATTCCGACGCTGATCCTGATCGCCATCGCCTTCCCGGCGACATCGACACTGGTGCAGATGCGCGATACCTCGCAACCCGACATGACGATCAAGGTCACCGGCTACCAGTGGAAGTGGGGTTATGAATACGTCACCGGAGATGCCGCCGGGGTCAAGTACATGAGCGTGCTTTCCACGCCGCGCGACCAGATCGAAAACAAGGTGCCCAAGGGCGAGCACTATCTGCTGGAGGTCGATCGCCCCCTGGTGGTGCCGGTCGGCAAGAAGGTGCGGTTGCTCCTTACGTCTTCCGACGTGATTCACAACTGGTCCGTCCCGGCCTTTGCGGTCAAGACTGACGCCGTTCCCGGATTCCTGCGCGACACCTGGTTCCGCGCCGAGAAGGAAGGCACCTACCGCGGCCAGTGCTCGGAACTCTGCGGCAAGGACCACGGCTTCATGCCCGTGGTGGTCGAGGTCGTTTCCGCCGAGAAGTACGCAGCCTGGACTGCAGATCAGAAGAAGGCAATGGCCGCAGTGGCCGATGATCCGGCGAAGGTCTGGAAGCTGGATGAACTGGTTGCCCGTGGCGAGAAAGTCTACACAGCCAACTGCGCGGCGTGTCACCAGCCGAACGGACAGGGATTGCCGCCCGCGTTCCCCGCGCTGGATGGTTCCAAGATCGCCAAGGGACCGAAGGCGGCGCACCTCGACATGGTCATCAAGGGCAAGCCGGGTACCGCCATGGCGGCCTTCGGCGCGCAGCTGAGCGACACGGATATCGCGGCCGTCGTGGCCTACGAGCGGAACGCATGGAACAACAAGCTCGGTGAAGTCATTCAGCCTGCCGAAGTCAAAGCACTTCGCGGCAAGTGATCGCCAACGGCCTTCAGGAGAAACCGATTATGCAAGCTAGCCAACATGCCGCCCATGCCGGGCACCACGAAGACGACAGCCACGGGCACGGCCCGACCGGGTTGATGCGTTGGATAACCACGACCAACCACAAGGACATCGGCTCGATGTACTTGTGGTTCAGCTTCGCCATGTTCCTGGTGGGCGGCGCCATGTCGCTGATCATCCGCACCGAGCTGCTGTCGCCCGGACTGCAATATCTGTCGCCCGAGTTCTATAACCAGATGCTCACGTTGCACGCGCTGATCATGGTGTTCGGCGCGATCATGCCGGCCTTCGTCGGCTTCGCCAACTGGATGATCCCGATGATGATCGGAGCGCCCGACATGGCGTTCGCGCGGATGAACAACTGGAGCTTCTGGCTGCTGCCGCCGGCCGCCATCCTGCTGACGGCTTCGCTGTTCGTGCCCGGCGGTGCCGCCGGCACCGGCTGGACGCTTTACCCGCCGCTGTCGATTCAGATGGGCATCGGCATGGACATGGCCATCTTTGCCGTGCACATTCTCGGCATGTCCTCGATCATGGGATCGATCAACATCATCACCACGATTCTCAACATGCGCACTCCCGGCATGACCTTGATGAAGATGCCGCTGTTCTGCTGGACCTGGCTGGTTACCGCCTTCCTGCTGATCGCCTCGATGCCGATTCTGGCCGGCGCGGTGACGATGCTGCTGACCGACCGCCATTTCGGCACCAGCTTCTTCAATGCGGCGGGTGGCGGCGACCCGGTGCTGTTCCAGCACATCTTCTGGTTCTTCGGCCACCCCGAGGTGTATATCATCGCCTTGCCAGCCTTCGGCGTCGTCTCCCACGTGATCCCGGCGTTTTCGCGCAAGCACCTGTTCGGCTACACCTCGATGGTGTATGCGATTGCCGCGATCGGCCTGATTTCCTTCTTCGTCTGGGCGCATCACATGTATGTGACGGGCATTCCGCTCACGGGCCAGCTCTACTTCATGTACGCGACGATGCTGATCGCGATACCGACGGGGGTCAAGGTGTTCAACTGGGTCACCACCATGTGGCGCGGCTCGCTGACTTTTGAAACGCCGATGCTGTTTGCGCTCGGCTTCCTCGTGCTGTTTACCATCGGCGGTCTTACCGGCCTGGTGCTGGCCATGACGGCGGTGGACATCCAGTTGCAGGATACCTATTACGTTGTCGCCCACTTCCACTATGTCATGGTGGCGGGCGCGCTCTTCTCCGCCTACGCCGGCCTCTACTACTGGCTGCCGAAGTGGACCGGGCACATGTACAACGAAGGCCTCGGCAAGCTGCACTTCTGGCTGTCGATGATCTTCTTCAACATCGCCTTCTTCCCGCAGCACTTCCTCGGCCTTGCCGGGATGCCGCGCCGGATTCCCGACTACGCGCAGCAGTTTGCCGACTTCAACATGATTTCCTCCATCGGCTCCTTCGGCTTCGGCTTCAGCCAGTTGCTGGTCCTCGTGGTGGTCTTTCAGGCAATGAAGGGTGGCGCCAAGGCGGAAGCCAGACCCTGGGATGGCGCACGCGGGCTGGAATGGACCGTGCCGTCTCCCGCGCCTCATCATACCTTCGAAGAGCCGCCTCCGTTCGATCCGGCCGAGGCTCACGGATGAGTACCGACACGTCACGCGAGCAGGGTAACCGTCGCATCGCGATCGGCCTTGCGCTGTTCGCTGCTGCGGTTTTTCTGAGCGTCATCATCCGGCAATGGCTGGCCAATCCTTGACTCCGGAACTCGGCCCGACCGGAGCCGCAGCTGCCCGCCCGCTGCCGCGGGCGGTGGGCAACCGCCGGATCGTGGCGGGTCTGCTGATCGTCATGGCCGGCAGCGTGTTGTTCGTGGCGGTTCAGCCGGGTCTGTACAAAGCCTTTTGCGAATGGACCGGTCTCTACGACATCGACCGTGCCGAGCGGATTGCCGCATCGGCGCTGCCGGCCCGTCGGGTAACGCTCGAGTTCGATGCCAACAGTCACGACAACGGTCTGCGTTTCCGTCCCGAAATCGCCAGCCTTGTGGCCAGCACGGGCGATATCGTCCATGTGACGTATCGGATCGAGAACACGCGAGATACCGCTGTCATCGGTCAGGCCGTCCCCAGCTATGGGCCGCAACATGCGGGGGGTTACGTCAAGAAGCTGGATTGCTTTTGCTTCAAGCAGCAGACCTTCGCTCCACACGAAATACGCGAGATGCCTGTGGTCTTCGTGCTCGACAAGAAACTGCCTGACGACGTCAACACCGTCACGCTTTCCTATACGTTCTTCGAGGTACCTGCGGGCAGCGTGACTGCGTCACCAAAGCCCGCAGAAAGCCGGACGTGAACCATGCCGAGGCCAACATCACCGCCGCCAGGCAGATTCTTGCGCACCCTTCGCACGGTGGCCTGGGGTCTCCTGGGAGTTCGCGGTCACAAGCTGCACGAGCAGGATGCGCCATCCCTCTCGCCCTTGCAGATTCTGATCACGGCTCTGGTGTTCATGTTCATATTCGTGCTTACCCTGGTAACCGTGGCAATCAACATCAGCCGTTAGAGTTTCGACGCATGAGCAAGGCAGCAGAGCAATAACGACAACATGATTTCAAGGAGGTTAACATGAGTCACCCTGCACCCGCGAGTCGCTATTTCGTTCCCGATCCCTCACACTGGCCGCTGGTAGGCTCGTTCGCCTTGCTTCTGCTGGCAACCGGTGCCGTGCTGACCATGAATTCGATCGCCAACGGCGGCTTTGTGCTGATGGGCGGGTTTGCCGTCATGGCGGTCATGTTGTTCGGCTGGTTCGGCCGCGTGATCGGGGAATCCGAGAGCGGCAGCTACAATCTGCAGGTGGATCGTTCCTTCCGCTGGGCAATGGCCTGGTTCATTTTTTCGGAAGTGATGTTCTTCGCAGCATTCTTCGGCGCCTTGTTCTATGTCCGCGTCCTGTCTGTTCCCGATCTTGCAAGCCCCGAGCAGGCCGGGCTCTGGGAGGGTTTCAAGGGCCAATGGCCGACCGCCGGCCCCGCGGCCAAGGACCTCTTCACGCCGATGCACGCCTGGGGCATTCCGGCGATCAATACCTTGCTGTTGCTCAGCTCGGGCGTTACGCTGACCTGGGCGCACTGGGGCCTGGTCGCGAACAAGCGCCAGCAGTTGATTACCGGCCTGGCCTTGACGATTCTGCTCGGCCTGGTGTTCATCGGTCTCCAGGCTTATGAATACGCCGAAGCCTACAGCCACCTGAACCTGAAGATGACCACCGGCGTCTATGGCTCGACTTTCTTCATGCTCACCGGTTTTCACGGCTTCCACGTTACGCTCGGCGCGACGATGCTGATCGTGATTCTGCTGCGGACACTGAAAGGGCATTTCACCGCCGAGCGCCACTTTGCCTTTGAAGCGGTCGCCTGGTACTGGCACTTTGTCGACGTCGTTTGGCTCGGTCTCTTTGTCGTCGTCTATTGGTTGTAACGGCGCGTGCTGCGCAGCGGGCGCAAGCCGCGCTGCGCGCGCGGTCACAGGCGTTCGCCAATCCAGCCGAACCGGTAGGCAGCCATCAGGAACAGGAACAGACCCAGCGAAAGCCCCACGCGCAGCGTCAATGCCTTGACCGCGCGGGTCTTGCCCTGGCCCTGGTCGCGATAGACAAATACCAGCGCACTGCCGAGACTGGCGATGATGGCGATCAGCATCAGGACGACGACGACGCGCATGGATTTCCCTTTTCAAAACGTGCGAGTCTACCGGACTCGCGGTTCGTACACGACCCCAACCCACGCACGCCGTTTCGCAAATGTCGATTTTTTCTCTCAAGCGCGGTTATCTGCGCTTGACCCTGGTGATCCTGTTGATTCTGATCTGTCTTGCGATGGCGCGCCTGCAACTCTGGCGCGCGGAGACCCGCGGCGAGCGGTTCGAACGCGAGCAGGCCGCTCTCGTTTCGACCCCGATCCGCCTGTCGGCACAGCAGCGCGAGCGCGACAAACTGCTTGACCGGACGGCGACGGCGCGCGGACGCTGGCTGGCCGCGAAGACGCTTTTTCTGGACAACAAAATCCATGGCAGCCGTGCCGGATATCACGTGCTGACGCCATTGCAGTTGTCCGGTACCGAGGTGGTCGTGCTGGTCAATCGCGGTTGGGTGCCTGCGCCGCGACTGCGTTCCGACCTGCCCCCGATTGCATCGCCAAGTGGTGAAGTCGAGATCGCCGGCGTGACGCGCAACTTTGAAACCCGGACATTCGAATTGCAGAACAACCCGCCGCAGGGCGCAGTCTGGCAACATGTGCGTGAAGCGGACTACCGCCGACTCAGCGGCCTTGATGCGCTGCCGGTGATACTGCTGCAAATCGGGACGGACGGCGACGGCCTGATCCGCGACTGGGGTTCTCCCGAAAATCCCGCGACCAGACACTATGGCTACGTTGTGATGTGGCTGGCGTTCGCCCTGATGGCGGCGGCCTACGGCTTCTTTGCATGGCGAAAGAAATGAACCCGGACACACGAATCAACGACGAAACCGGATCCGGCACCGCTTCACCGGCGGCGACAGCGCCTGCGGCCCGCCGCAATGGCAGATTGATACTGCTGGCGATCGTTGCGATCGGGCTATTCCCGCTTCTGGCCGCCTTGTATTTTCGTTATGTTTCCCCGCCGGAGGTCAAGGCGACCGTGGGCCGGTCGCTGGAGCCGATGCCTCTGCCATTCGAGCTGCTGCGACGGGCGGATGGTGCAGCACTGGAACACCCTGCAGTCAGCGGCAAGTGGCTGCTGATTTTTGCGGCGCCCGGTGGCTGCGACGAGCGGTGCCGGCAAACGCTTTACCTGACGCGGCAGGCGCGTACGGCACAAGGCCGCAACGTGACGCGCCTCGATCGTTTCTGGCTGATTACCGATGCCGCCGCGCCGGCAGCCGACTTGATGGCGGCGCATCCGGATCTGGTTCCGATCAAGGCAGCGGACGCCAAAGTGCTGGAGCTTCTTGGCGGCAAGGACAGCCGCAAAATCAATCTGGTGGACAGGCGCGGCATGCTGGTCTTCCGCTACGCCGACGATCCCGAGCCGAAGGCCTTCATTCGCGAACTCGGAAAGCTGATCAAGTTCTGATGGCGCGGATTGGCTTCCGGAATCGGCTTGTCCCTTGCCTCTGGCGGCATCACGGTCGCCGCCCGGCGATTGCCCGCGTGATAAACTCGAATCCTTGTTCCGGGTTCAATCGTTGATGCCTAAAACGTGAAAACTACTGCCATCAAACTGCAAACCGGCTCCCAGCGCCTGCGCAATTATTTTCAGCTGGCAAAGCCGCGCGTGGTATCGCTGATCGTCTTTTGTGCCGTGATCGGCATGTTCCTCGCCGTTCCCGGCATGGTGCCGTGGCGCATCCTGCTGGCGGGCACGATGGGGATCGCGCTGGTGGCCGGCGCCGCGGCGGCAGCGAATTGCCTGATCGAACAAAAAATCGATGCGCTGATGGCGCGTACCCGAGGCCGGCCCCTGCCGCAAGGCGACGTCAATTCGCTGGAGACCCTGATCTTTTCCGGTCTGATCGGCGGCCTCGGTCTGTTCCTGCTCTACGCCTGGGTGAACCCCTTCACCATGTGGCTGACCTTCGCCACTTTTGTCGGCTATGCGGTGATCTACACGGTCTTCCTCAAGCCCAATACTTCCCAGAACATCGTCATCGGCGGCGCATCCGGTGCCATGCCACCGGTGCTCGGCTGGGCGGCCGTGACCGGCGATGCGCCGGGCGAAGCCTGGTTGCTGTTCCTCATCATCTTCGTGTGGACGCCGCCGCACTTCTGGTCGCTGGCGCTGTACCGCACCAAGGAATACGCTGCGGCAGGGCTGCCGATGCTGCCGGTTACCCATGGCGCAGAATACACCCGGCGCCATGTGTTTCTCTATACCGTAGGCCTGACGCTGGTGACCCTGGTGCCTTATGTGATCGGCATGTCCGGCGGGTTCTATCTCACCTCCGCCGTCCTGCTCGACACCATTTTCCTCGGCTACGCCTGGCTGATCTGGCGCGACTACTCGGATGCCGTGGCGCGCATCACCTTTCGCTGGTCGATTTTCTATCTCGCGCTTCTGTTCGCTGCCTTGCTGGTCGATCACTACCTGATGTGATGCGCTGATGCGCGTTCTGCTGCTGTTGTTGCTTGCGCTGCTCCTTGGCGCTTGCAGCCCGCCGGCAAAGTTCAACGGCACCGAACTGACCGGCATCGATTGGGGCAAGGATTTCGCCCTCACCGACCACCACGGCAAGCAGCGGCCTGGTTGACTTCAACGGGCGTGCCGTGATCATGTTCCTTGGCTACACGCAATGTCCCGACGTCTGCCCGACCACCATGTCCAGCATGCGCGAGCTGATGACGACCCTGGGGCAGGATGCGGTGCGCATGCAGGTGTTGTTCGTCACGAGCGATCCGGAGCGCGATACGCCGGAACTGCTGGCGCACTATGTCCCCACGTTTCATTCTTCATTTCTCGGTTTGTATGGCGATGCGGCGGCGACGGCAAAGGAGTTCAAGATTATCTATCGCACGTAGCCGGGGAACACGCCCTCCGCCTACTCGGTCGACCACACGGCGGGCAGCTATGTCTTCGATCCGCGCGGGCGGTTGCGGCTCTATCTGCGCCACGGCGAAACGGCGGAGCGCATGGCGCAGGACATCAAGCGCCTGCTGATCGGCGAATAGCCCGCACCCGCGTTCCCGATGCGTCCTCCCCGCCAGGGATAGCTGGCACAAAAAACAACGGGCAACCCCGATACGGAAGCTGCCCGTTTTCCTTGGCGCCGAAACCGCTTACGCCGCGAGTTTGCCCTTCATCTTCTGCATCGCCTTGACTTCGATCTGGCGAATCCGCTCGGCCGAAACACCGTATTCGGCAGCCAGTTCATGCAAGGTCGCGGCTTCTTCGCCGTCGGCCACCAGCCAGCGTCGCTGAATGATGGCGCGGCTGCGTTCGTCGAGGCTTGCCAGCGCCAGACTGAGCCCCTCGTCCTGCAGGCGGTCGTACTCCTTGCGTTCCAAAACTGCGGACGGCTCGATGCTGTGATCCGCCGCAAGGTAGGCGATGGGCGCGTAACTATCTTCTTCGCTGTCCGAAACGGGTTCCAGCGAAACATCGGCGCCGGTCAGCCGCGTCTCCATTTCGATGACTTCTTCCGGCTTGACGCCAAGCTGCTTCGCCACCGTTGTCACTTCTTCGGCGCCCAAGGTATTGAAGCCCTGCCGCGAATTCGCATCCTGAGCCAGTGAGGCCTTGATGCTGCGCAGGTTGAAGAACAGTTTGCGCTGTGCTTTGGTCGTGGCGATTTTCACCAGACGCCAGTTTTTCAGGATGTACTCATGAATCTCTGCCTTGATCCAGTGCATCGCGAAAGAAACCAAACGAACACCCCGATCGGGATCGAAGCGCTTGACCGCCTTCATCAGACCGATATTCCCTTCCTGGATCAAATCCGCATGCGGCAAGCCATACCCCAAATAGCCACGCGCAATGGCAATCACCAACCGCAGATGCGACGTCACCAATTGGCGCGCCGCATCGACATCGCCATCGTCACGCAGGCGCCGAGCCAAAATCTGCTCTTCAGCCTCCGTCAACATCGGTACCCGGTTCGCGGCCGATATGAATGCCTCGATACTGCCGCTCCCGGCAAGCATCGGCAAATGATCAAGAGACACGGTATGACTCATGGTACGACCTCCTTAAACGCAATATTAGCACTCTCGAACTAAGAGTGCTAAGGCTGGAGGAAGTTCCCGACAAATTTAGTGGGGAATTGTCCCTTTTCGTAAAAAGGGAACACGAGCGGAAGCCGATACGGCTTTGATCGGCGCCGGCGGCAATACGACCAATCTATCTTCCCGTGCGGTCGCCGCGGGGACAATCCTCAGGTTTTCGGCTGGCTGCCGGGAGGCCGCTTCGACTTCTTGAAAAAGCGCTTCGCCGGTTTGGCTCCGGGTGTCGCATCTTGGCGACGTGCCTGTTCGGGTCGCCGTCCCTGGCCCTGCCCCGAACCCTGGCGTCGCCCGGGTTGCTCGGCTTGTCCGCCCGGCGCGACACGGTTGCCTGGCGCCAGGCAAATCTCGAGTTCAATGATCTCGTCCCATATCGCGTCGGTGCGCTGGTGGTCCGGTATCGCCAAAAGCTCGCGCAATCGGCGACGCGGATCTGGGGGAGGTGGTTCGCTGCGTACCGGCTCCGCTGCTGGCGGATCGTTGGGTACGGATTCGACGGGAGGCTGTTCGATCGGTTGTTCTTCACTCATATGCGTATTATCTCCCGAATAGCCCGTTGCAATCCATTGGATGCCGCCGGGCCACACGCTATGTGGGTTTTTCCCCTCAGCCCTGCCTCAAATGTTGCCTCAGGGAGATCATCGCTCCCAGCCAGCCGAGACCGGCGGCAAAGCCCAGCAGCAGGCCAGAGTCACGTGCGTCGAGACCTTCGAGCACCAGCGTCAGGTCATACAGTCGCACCAGTTCGCTCAGGGGCGCGCGCAGCCATAGTGCCGCGGCAGACACCAGCAACCACGCCACGACCCCGCCACCGAGCCCGAGCAGGCAGCCGTAGTAGAGGAACGGCCGCCGGACGAAGCCATCCGTGGCGCCAAGCAACTGACTCACCTCGATTTCCGCACGATGCGTGAGCGCCTGCATGCGGATGATGCTGAAGATGATGGCAATCAGTCCGGCGCCGAGCAGCGCGCCAAGCAGCATGACGGCCGTGCGACCGAGCTTGAGCAGGGCGTCGAGGCGACGCACCCAGGCGGAATCGAGCTGCACATGCTCGACCTTCGGCCATTGACGGAACTCGGCTGCGAGTTGTTCCATGGTCTCGGGGCGGTCATCCGTGGCGGTGACGACGAACGCATCGGGGAACGGATTTCCCGGCAGGGCTTCGATCACGTCGCGCAATCCCGGGTTGGCTTTCATTCGGGTCAAGGTATCTTCCCGCGACACAAACTGCACCTGCTTCACGCCGCCGTACTTGCCCAGGCGCGATTCGATTTCCGTTGCCATCCGCCGGTCGGCATTGGCCGCCATGAAGACCGAAATCTGCGGCACCGCAGAGGTCGTGTCGGCCAGATGCAGCGCGTTGCCGAGCAGCATCTGGCCTCCCGCCGGCAGGGCCAGCGCGACACCGATGGCCAGCAACGACAGCAGGGTGTTCAGCGGCGCCGCGGACAGTCGGCGCAATGCCAGCCGCACGGCTTCCAGATGATGGGCGAGCCAGACCCTCACGGCACCAGCTTTCCGTGGTCGAGTTGCAGGCGCCGCGCCCCCGGAAACAGGTCGCCGGCGTAGGTGGCGATCAATACCGTGACGCCGACGTCATGGAACTCGTGAAAGATGCGCGCCACGTCTGCCGCGGTTTCGTTGTCCAGATGGGCGGTCGGTTCGTCGGCCAGCAGCATGCTCGGTCGATTGACCACGGCGCGGGCGATCGCCAGGCGTTGTTGTTCGCCGCCGGACAGCATCACCGGCAGCGCCTTTTCACGGCTGGCCAGACCGACCTTGTCCAGCGCCGCGCGCACGCGTTGCGCGGCCTCCCTGGGCGGAAAGCCGGCGATCGACAGGGGCAGCATGACGTTCTCGAACGCGTTGCGATCGAGCAGCAGCTTCTGGTCCTGGAACACCATGCCGATGCGCCGCCGCAGGTAGGGCAGGGCCGAACGAGCAAGCCCGCTGACGTTCTGGCCGCCGACCAGAACCGTGCCGCGGGTGGCGGTCTCCACTGCCGCAATGAGTTTCAGCAGCGTCGATTTTCCGGCGCCCGAATGACCGCCGACAACCACCATCTCGCGTTCCGCCACTTCGAAGCTGAGGTCGGAAAGTGCATCGACGCCCGGCGGATAGCGCTTGGACACGCGGTCGAAACGGATCACTAGGAGGGCCCCAGCAGCGCCTCGACAAACTCGCCGGCGCGAAAGGTCTGCAGATCGTCGATGCCTTCGCCGACGCCGATGAAGCGCACCGGCTTCGGGCACTGGCGGGCGATCGCGGCAAGCACGCCGCCCTTGGCGGTGCCGTCGAGCTTGGTGACGACCAGGCCGGTGACGCCGATCGCCTTGTCGAAGGCCTTGACCTGCTGCACGGCGTTCTGGCCGATGTTGGCGTCGAGCACCAGCAGCACTTCGTGCGGTCCCGTGTCATGGGCCTTCTGAATCACGCGGCGCACCTTGGCGATTTCTTCCATCAGGTGCAATTGCGTCGGCAGGCGGCCCGCAGTGTCGGCCAGCACGACGTCGATCTTGCGCGCGCGGGCGGCGTTGATCGCATCGAACACCACTGCCGCCGGATCGCCGGATTCCTGCGCGATGACGGTGACGCCGTTTCTTTCGCCCCATGCCGTCAGCTGCTCCCGGGCGGCGGCGCGGAAGGTGTCGCCGGCGGCGAGCAGGACGCTCATGCCCTGGCCCTGGAAATGCTTGGCCAGCTTGCCGATCGACGTGGTCTTGCCGGCGCCATTGACGCCCGCGATCATGATCACGAAGGGTTGATGACCGCCGGCGTCCAGCGGCTGCTCGAGGGGTGCGAGCAGGGCTTGCAGGCTTTGCGCCAGGGCCGCGCGAAGTTGGACAGGGGTCTCCAGCTTGTCCTTCTTGACCGTGGCCTTGAGTTCCGCCAAGAGCCAGTGCGTCGCCTCGACGCCGCAATCCGCCATCAGCAGTGTGGTTTCCAGATCCTCGAGCAGCTCGTCGTCGATCTTCGCCCGGCTGAAAAGCTCGGTCAGCGGCGTGTTGAGGGTGGCGCGGGTGCGGGACAGGCCGGCCTTGAGGCGTTCGGTCCACGAAGCGCGTGGCGCCGGTGTCGCCGGGGTGGCGGGGTCATCCTTCGTTTTCAGGAAACCAAACATGCGGAATGCGGTCGGAGGCAGGAGCCGCGCTAAGATGCGCGAACTGAAGATTTTAACAGAAGCCCTTTTTGGTTCCGGCACGACGCTCGCCAGAGCGGGCGGCCGTTTCCTGAAACTCCATCGTTCAATCGTACAAACCACCAGACCCGCCATGAAACCACTGCTTGCCGCCTGCGCTGTGCTGGCTTTCGCCGTGCCGCCAGCGTCGACTCTTGCAAACCCTTTTGAAACCAGGCTCGCCAACGGCTTGCGCGTCGTCGTCAAGGAAGACCCGCGTGCGCCGACCGCCGTGCACATGGTCTGGTACCGCGCCGGCAGCATGGACGAAAAGGACGGTACCTCGGGCGTCGCCCATGTGCTGGAGCACCTGATGTTCAAGGGCACCAAAAACCTGCCCTCGGGCGAATTCAACAAGCGCGTGGCCGAAGCCGGGGGCCGTGACAATGCCTTCACCAGCCGCGACTACACGGCCTATTTCCAGATCGTGCCGAAGGCCGCGCTGCCCGAAATGATGAAACTCGAAGCCGATCGCATGGCCAACCTGACGCTCGACGCGAAGGAGTTCGCTGCCGAGATCAAGGTGGTGATGGAGGAGCGGCGGCTGCGCACCGACGACAATCCGCATTCCAGGGTGTATGAGGCGCTGAATGCGACGATATTCCAGGCGCATCCCTACCGGCGACCGATCATCGGCTGGATGGATGACCTCGAGCACATGACCTGGCAGGATGCGCGCGACTGGTACAAGCGGTGGTATGCGCCGAACAACGCCTATGTGGTCGTGGTGGGCGACGTCGATCACCGCGAGGTGTTCCGTCTGGCACGGAAGTACTACGGTCCGCTGAAGTCGCATGCCCTGCCGGAACGCAAGCCGCAGAACGAGCCCGAGCAGGGCGGCGTTCGTCGCGTCAGCGTCAAGGCGCCGGCCAAGCTTCCCTACCTCGCCATGGCGTGGAAGGCGCCCAAGCTGCGCGATGTGCAGAAGGATCGCGACCCCTATGCGCTCGACGTGCTGGCGGCGGTGCTCGACGGCCACGACGCCTCGCGCTTCGCAAAAAATCTGGTGCGCGGCAGCCGCGTGGCGCAGTCGGCCGGCGCCGGCTACGATGCCACGCTGCGCGGCGAAGCGAACTTCGTCCTCGACGGACAGCCGGCGGAAGGCAAGACCATCGCCGAACTGGAAGCCGCATTGCGCGCCGAGATCAAGCGCATTCAGGACGAAGGCATTTCGGCGGAGGAGCTCGCTCGGGTCAAAACCCAGTCCATCGCCGCGCAGATCTACAAGCGCGACTCGCTGATGGCGCAGGCCATGGAGATCGGCGGCATCGAGGCGGCCGGTCTTTCGTGGCGCGACATCGACACCCTGCTGGAGAAGATCAAGACCGTTACCGCGGAAGAGGTGCAAGGCGTGGCGAAGAAATACTTCACGGACGACACCTTGAGCATTGCCGTGCTCGATCCGCAGCCTGTCGAACAAAGCAAACCGAGGAAACCCTCCGGAACAGTGAGGCACTGATGCGCAACCTGATTTTTGTTCTGCTCTCGTTCCTGAGCTCGACGCTCGCCTTTGCCGGGGTCAAGATCGAGCACTGGACCGCTCCCTCCGGAGCCAAAGTGTATTTCGTCGAGACGCGCGTGCTGCCTATTCTCGACGTGCAGCTCGACTTCGCCGCCGGTTCCGTGTTCGCGCCCGTCGCCAAGGCGGGGCTTGCCGGCCTGACCCGGGGTCTGCTGGAGGCCGGCGCGGCCGATCTGGACGAAGAGCACATCGCCGGACGCCTGGTCGATATCGGCGCAAGGCTCGGCGGCGGGGTCGATAGCGATCGCGCCAGCGTCAGCCTGCGCACGCTATCGGCCAAGCCCGAGCGCGAGGCCGCGCTCGATCTGATGCGCGCCGTGCTGTCGGCGCCGACTTTTCCGCAGCCGGTGCTGGAGCGCGAAAAGGGGCGCACCATCGCCGCCATCCGGGAAGCCGAAACCCGGCCCGATGCCATCGCCGGCAAGCGCTTCGCGGCGGCGATCTATCCCGGCCATCCCTATGGCGTCAGTCCCACCGTCGAAAGCGTGGGGGCCGTCACCCGCGACGAACTTGTGGAGTTTCACCGCCGGCATTACGGCGCCAGGGGCGCCATCGTTTCCATCATCGGCGACGTGTCGCGGGCCGAGGCCGAGGCCATCGCCCAGCGTCTGACCGAAGCGCTGCCGCCGGGTGGTGCGGAACTCGTGCCGCCGCCGGTGACCAAGCCGCAGCGCGGCACGACCAGGATCGCCCATCCGGCGGCGCAGAGCCATGTGCACGTCGGCCTGCCGGCCATCCGGCGCAGCGACGCCGACTATTTTCCGCTGCTGGTGGGCAACTACACGCTCGGCGGCGGCGGCTTCGTTTCGCGGCTGATGAAGGAAGTCCGCGAGAAGCGCGGTTATGCCTACAGCGTGTATTCCTACCTCGCGCCGCGCAAGCTCGAAGGTCCGTTCGAGATCGGCCTGCAGACCAAGCGCGAGCAGGTCGGCGACGCGCTCAAGGTGGTGGATGAGGTGCTGACTGCTTACATCGCGCAAGGGCCGACACCGAAGGAACTGGCGGCGGCGAAGAAGAACCTGGTCGACGGCCTGGCACTGCGCATGGACAGCAACGCCAAGCTGCTCGGCTACCTTTCCGCCATCGGTTTCTACGACCTGCCGCTGACCTACCTCGACGACTTTCCGGCGAAGGTGAAAGCCGTCACCGTCGAGCAGATCAAAGCCGCCTTTGCCCGCCACGTGAAGGCCGAGAATCTTGTCACGGTCATTGTTGCCGCCGACTGAATCTTGAGCCGCATCCGCATCACCGGCGGCGAATGGCGCAGCCGTCTGGTCCAGGTGCCCGACGCGCCCGGCTTGCGGCCGACGCCGGACCGTGTGCGCGAGACGCTGTTCAACTGGCTGGGGCAGGATCTGGGCGGGCTCACCTGCCTCGATCTGTTTGCCGGCAGCGGGATTCTCGGCTTCGAGGCGGCTTCGCGCGGCGCGGATTACGTCGCCCTGGTGGAGCGTTCGCGCCCGGCCTTCGCGGCGCTGAAGAAGCATGCCGACGGGTTTGCCTGTCCGCGATTGGAACTATTCTGCTGCGATGCGCTAAAATTCGCCCCCCCGTCCAGTCGGCGCTTCGACCTGGTGTTTCTCGATCCGCCTTACGGGCAGGGGTGGCTCGCGCGCGTGGAGCCGCGGCTGGATGAACTGGCCGCGCCAGGCGCGAGGCTGTACGCAGAGGCGGAGACGCCTCTGGAGCGGCTGGGCCGCTGGTCGGTGGTGAAGCAGGGGCAGGCCGGCCAGGTTTTCTTTCACCTGCTGGAGCAGGCATGAGCAAAAGAATCGCCGTTTACCCGGGAACCTTCGATCCTTTGACCAGCGGTCACGAGGACATCGTGCGGCGCGCGTCGAGCCTGTTCGAGAGGGTCATCATCGGCGTTGCCGAAAGCCGTGCCAAGCGTCCCCTGTTCTCGCTGGCGGAGCGGGTCGGCATTGCCCGCGAGGTGCTCACCGGCTATCCCAATGTCGAAATCCACGGTTTCGACTGCCTGCTCAAGGATTTCATGCGCCAGCACGGCGCCAGCGTGATCATGCGCGGCCTGCGCGCCGTGTCGGATTTCGAATACGAGTTTCAGATGGCGGGCATGAACCGCAACCTCTACCCCGAGGTCGAAACCGTATTTCTGACGCCGTCGGATCAGTACATGTTTGTCTCGGCAACGATCGTGCGCGAAATTGCCACGCTCGGTGGCGATGTCTCCAAGTTCGTGCCGCCGCAAGTCCAGAAGCGCCTTGTTGAGAAGATTCAGCCACAGAAATAACCGATTAGAGAAACCCAAAGGAAAAGTCATGGCCCTGATGATCACCGATGAATGCATCAACTGCGACGTGTGCGAGCCCGAGTGCCCGAACAATGCGATCTCGCAGGGTGATGAGATTTACGTCATCGATCCCGCCAAATGCACCGAATGCGTCGGTCACTTCGACACCCCGCAGTGCCGCGAAGTCTGCCCGGTCGACTGCATTCCGGACGATCCGAATCACGTGGAAACCCAGGATCAGTTGATGGCGAAGTTTCTTGCGCTGACCTCCGCGAAGTAAGCGCCTGCCCGCCGCGCCGCTGCTCGCTCAGCGCTGGCAGCGCGGGCAGAAGAAGGTTGCGCGCTGGCCCTGCCGTAGTTCCCTGACCGGGTTGCCACAGACCAGGCAGGGTTGGCCGCTGCGGCCATAGACGAAATACTGCTGCTGGAAATAGCCCGAACTGCCGTCGGAATGGATGAAGTCGCGCAGACTGCTGCCGCCGGCGTCGATCGCGGCAGCCAGGGTTGCCTTGATGGCGGGCACCAGCCGCTCCAGGCGTTTCAGCGAAATCCTGCCGGCTGCGGCACGCGGATCGATCCCGGCGCGGAACAGGCTCTCCGATGCATAGATGTTGCCGATGCCGACCACGCGATGGCCGTCCATCAGGGTCGGCTTGATCGCAGCCGAGAGGCCGGCGAGTTCGTCCTTGAGCCATGCGGCACTGAAGGCATCCGTCAGCGGCTCGATGCCGAGTACTGCCAGCAGGGGATGTTCGAGCGGGTCACCCGGCAGCCAGAGAATGGCGCCGAAGCGACGCGGGTCCCGCAGCCGCAACGCCACCGATCCTCTCCTGACGGCGAACACCAGATCGAAATGATCGTGCTTTTCGGCGGGGAGACCGGCAGGCACCAGCCGCAGGCTGCCGGACATGCCGAGGTGGATCAGCAGATGGCCGTGGCCGAAGTTCAGCAACAGGTATTTGCCGCGACGTGCGACCATCGTCAGACGGGATCCGGCGAGCGTCCGGTCGAGACGCTCCGGCAGCGGATAGCGCAACGCCGGCGTACGGGCGATCACGCCGGAGACGCGGTTGCCGGTCAGCGTCGGCGCAATGCCGCGACGGGTGACCTCGACCTCGGGCAGTTCAGGCATGCCGGGACTCGTGCGAAACAACTGGCGAAACTGCTAACATCGCCGCATTGTATGTGACAGCAGGGTTTGACAGCAGTGTCCCGTCAGGTGCCGCGCCGATGAACCGTTTTTCCTCCGCCTTTGCGCTCTCCCTCATGCTGGCGGGTGCCTGCGCGCGGGCGCAGGCGCCCGTCGTGCCGCATCCCCCTGTTGCGTCGCCGGTGCCGGCGACGCAACAGGACCGCCTGCCGAAACAGGAAATGACCGGGCAGATCCTCTACCAGTTCCTGCTCGCGGAACTCGCCGCCCAGCGAGGGCAGTTCGCGTTGTCGGCCGGCGCCTATCTTGACCTGGCAAGGAATACGCGCGACCCCCGAGTCGTGCGGCGTGCCGCGGAGATTGCCTTTCATGCGCGCCAGTATGATGCCGCGCTGGAGGCGGCCCGGCTCTGGCTCGCCATCGAGCCAGAGTCGCAGCAGGCCAGGCAGATGCAATCGACGCTGCTGCTCGCCAGCGGTCGCCTCGAGGAACTGGCCGCCAGCCTCGCCCGCGATCTGGAAGCGGAAGGCCCGCGCGTCGGCGACGCCCTGGTCCGCATGGTGCGCGCCTTCTCCCGCTACCCGGACAAGCCGGCGCTGCAGCGCCTGTTGGAACAGCTGACCCAGCCTTATCTCAGCCTTGCCGAAGCCCATCTGGTGCGCGCCCAAGCGGCGGTCGGCACGGGAGACGGCGTGCGCGCGCTCAGCGAAATCGGTCAGGCCCTGGAACTGCGTCCGGCCTGGGAGCTGGCTGCATTGTTCAAGGCGGAACTGTTGCCCAAGGGCGCTGCGCAGCTCGAGTTCCTGCAAGGCTGGCTGGCGGCCAATCCCGAAGCCCAGGAAGCGCGCCTGGCCTATGCCCGTGGGCTGGTCAGCGAAAAGCGCTACGAAGCGGCGCGTAGCGAGTTTCGTCGCCTGTTGTCGGCCAATCCGAACAATCCGGACATGCTTTATGCGGTAGGGATACTCTCGCTGCAGGTCAACGATTCCGCCGAGGCCGAGCAGCACCTCAGGCGTTTCGTCGAAGCCGGGCGCGGCGACCTCGATCCGGCCCGCTTCTATCTTGGGCAGATCGCCGACCAGGCCGGGCGCCCGGAGGACGCCTTGCGCTGGTACGACCAGGTCGCCGCCGGCGAACATGCCCTGCCGGCGAAGGTGCGGGCCGCCCAGGCGCTGCTGCGCCAGAACAAGCTCGACGAGGCGCGCGCGCGGCTGGCGGCTGCGCGAAACAATGCACCGGGCGAGAGCCGGCTGGTGGTGGCCGAAGCCCAGCTGCTGCGCGACGCCGGGCGTCACGCCGAGGCTTATGCCTTTCTTGCCAAGATGCTGGAAGTGCAGCCGGATCAGCCCGAGATCCTTTACGAAACCGCGCTCACGGCCGAGAAGCTCGGCTACGTCGACGTCCTGGAGCGCCACCTGCGGCGCCTGATCGTCCTCAGGCCGGATTCGGCGCAGGCATACAACGCGCTCGGCTACTCGCTGGCCGACCGCAATCTGCGCCTCGACGAAGCCGAGCAGTTGATCGACAAGGCCTTGTCGCTGGCGCCGGACGACCCCTTCATTCTCGACAGCAAGGGTTGGGTGCTGTTCCGTCAGGGCAAGCGCGCCGAGGCTCTGGCAGCCCTGCAGAAGGCCTATGCACAGAGGCCGGATGCCGAGATTGCCGCCCACATCGGCGAGGTGCTGTGGACCCTCGACCGCCGCGACGAGGCACAGGCAGTGTGGCGCGAGGCAAGCAAGGCCCATCCGAGCAACGAAGCGCTGACCTCGACCATCAAGCGATTCCTTCCTTGAGAGCCTGGCTGTTTTGCCTGATCGCCATGCTGCTGGGGGCCTGCGCGGAACTTCAGGAGGTATCCGATGCGGCGCAGACCCTCGGCCCCCCGCTGCAGCGTTTTTCCGCCGAAGGGCGGATTTCGGTGCGCCAGGGCGACCGTCGCGATCATTTGCGCTTTCGCTGGGACCGCGTCCCGGACAGCGACGTCGTGCTGCTCATGACGCCGCTGGGGCAGGGTATCGCCGAGTTGGCGCGCGATGCGAGCGGCGCGCGTCTCAAGCAGCCGAATCAGGCGGTCATCGCCGCCGACAGCCTGCCGCAACTGGCGCAGCGCATCTTCGGCACACCGCTGCCGCTGGAAGCCATGGCCGATTGGCTGCGCGGCGCCCGTCCGGCCCTGAGCGGCGAGATGGACGGCTGGCACGTGGCGGTCAGCGAGACTTCGGCATATCGCCAGCACCGACTCCTGCGGGTGATCGAAGCGCGCCGCGAGGACGTCGAATTCAAGCTCGTCGTCGATGACTGGGATGTACCGGAATGAGTGCCGTGCGCAGGGCTGTCCCAAGCCGGCACCAGTCAATCCCACGGAGGCTGCGAGAGCAGTCGCAGCCGGCCGGCAATGCAGTGCCGGCCGTGGAACGCGAGATGGGCCGATGAACGACTGGCAGCGCGATTGGCCGGCCCCGGCCAAGATCAACCTGTTTCTGCATGTCGTCGGGCGCCGCGCCGATGGCTATCACCTGCTGCAGACGGTGTTCCGCTTCCTCGATTTCGGCGACACGCTGCGCTGCGAACCGCGTAGCGACGGCCGCATCGTGCTGGCCACGCCGCTGCCCGGCGTGGCGCCGGAAACCGATCTCACCGTCCGCGCGGCGCATGCCTTGCGCGCGGCAACGGGCACCACGGCCGGGGCCACCCTGCATCTCGTCAAGCGCCTGCCCATGGGCGGCGGGCTGGGTGGCGGCAGTTCGGATGCGGCGACGACGCTGCTGGCGCTGAATCATCTGTGGCGCACCGGCCTCGATTCGCCCGCTTTGCAGCGCATAGGACTCGCCCTGGGCGCCGACGTGCCGATCTTCGTGCATGGCCGTGCAGCCTTCGCCGAGGGAGTGGGCGAGCGCTTCAGCGACCTCGTGCTGCCGCCGGCCTGGTATCTGCTGCTGGTGCCCGCCATCGCCGTGCCGACGCTGGAAATCTTTCGCTCCCCGCAGCTGCGCCGTGATACGCCGGCGATTGCCCCGTCCGGTTGGCGCCCCGGCTTCGGCCACAACGACCTCGAGCCCGTGGCCTGTGCGCTGTATCCCGAGGTGAGGCGCCATCTGGACTGGCTGCGGCGTTTTGGCGACGCCCGAATGAGCGGCTCGGGGGCCTGCTGTTTCGTCGAGTTCAGCGAGGAATCGGCGGCGAGAGCCGCATTGGCTGCCCTGCCCGCGGACATGCGAGGCTTCGCTGCCGCCGGAATGGATGTCCATCCTCTCGCCCTGATTTGACAGCGAGGGCGAAAACCCCGAAAATGCGCGTCCTTTCGACCTCCGCCCTCAAGGCGGAATGCCGATGTTGGGGAGTCGCCAAGTTGGTTAAGGCACTGGATTTTGATTCCAGCATGCGAAGGTTCGAATCCTTCCTCCCCAGCCAACCTATTTACTGAAATGGCGCTGGCAGCAAGGGTTTCGCCGCATTCGCCCGCCCGCCTCGACGATTGAGCTGACCGACATGGCCTACGACAGCCTGATGGTGTTTACCGGCAACGCCAACCGCAAGCTGGCGGCCGATGTCGTCAAGCGCCTGCACATCTCCCTCGGTCGCGCCGACGTCGGGCGTTTTTCCGACGGCGAGGTGAGCTGCGAAATCCTCGAGCACGTGCGCGGCCACGACGTTTTCGTCCTGCAGTCGACCTGCTATCCGACCAACGACAACCTGATGGAACTGATGGTCATGGTGGATGCCCTGAAGCGGGCTTCGGCCGGACGCATCACCGCCGCCATCCCCTACTTCGGCTATGCCCGCCAGGACCGGCGGACGCGCTCGGCGCGGGTCGCGATCACCGCCAAGGTGGTGGCCAACATGCTGCAGACCGCCGGCGTGCAGCGCGTGCTGACGGTCGATCTTCATGCCGACCAGATCCAGGGTTTCTTCGACATTCCGGTCGACAACGTGTACGCGGCGCCGATACTGCTCGGCGACATCTGGAAGCAGCGGCACGAGGACCTGCTGGTGGTCTCGCCCGACGTCGGCGGCGTGGTGCGCGCCCGCGCGCTGGCCAAGCGCCTGGAGTCGGACCTGGCGATCATCGACAAGCGGCGGCCGAAGGCCAACGTGTCGGAAGTGATGAACATCATCGGCGAAGTGGAAGGCCGCACCTGCGTCATCATGGACGACATGGTGGACACCGCCGGCACGCTGTGCAAGGCCGCGCAGGCCCTCAAGGAACACGGTGCGAAGCGCGTGCTGGCCTACTGTACCCACCCGGTGCTGTCGGGCAGCGCCGTGTCGCGGATCATGGAGTCCGAGCTCGACGAATTGGTGGTGACCGACACCATCCCCTTGTCCGACGCCGCCAGCGCCTGCTCGCGGATCCGCCAGATATCGATCGCCGAGTTGATGGCCGAGACCATGTTGCGCATCAGCAACGAGTCTTCCGTCTCCTCGTTGTTCATGGACTGATTTTTAGTTTCGGCCGCTGCGCTTAACGTCGATAAAGCCAACGTTAGCCTCCACTGAAACTTCGTTTTCACCCCCTTGCCTGGTCGCGGGCGAGGGATATTTCAAGCAGCACCTACTGGAGTAAATCATGCAACTCGAATTCAACGCAAACAAGCGCGATGGACAGGGCACTGGAGCGAGCCGCCGCCTGCGTCGCACCGGCCGGGTACCCGGCATTCTGTACGGCGGTACGGCCGCGCCGCAGCAGATCGACATCGACCACAACGAGCTGTTTCAGCTGCTGCGCAAGGAGGCCTTCTACTCCTCCGTACTGAACGTCAATCTCGACGGCACGAAGGAAATGTGCCTGCTGCGCGATGTGCAGCGCCATCCCTACCGTCCGGTGATCCTGCACGTGGACTTTCAGCGCGTCGATGCTTCGCACAAGCTGCACCAGAAGGTGCCGCTGCATTTCATCAATGCCGAAATCTCCCCGGGAGTGAAGCTCTCCGGCGGCATGGTGCAGCACGTCTTGTCCGATCTCGATGTGCGTTGCCTGGCGAAGGACCTGCCGGCCTTCATCGAAGTCGACCTGAAGGACATGACCCAAGGCCATTCGCTGCACGTGTCCGAACTCAAGCTGCCGGCCGGCGTCGAAGCCGTGCTGCACAAGGGTGAGGATCCCGTGGTCGCCACCGTCATCGTGCGCGGCGGCAAGGCCGAAGAGGAAGCTCCGGTCGAGGCCGCGCCTGTTGTCGCGCCGGTGGAGAAGAAGGCCGAGAAGAAGTCCGAGAAGACCGACAAGAGATAATTCTTGCAGGCACCTTTGCGCTTGATAGTCGGCCTCGGCAACCCCGGGGCCGAATACGCTGAAACCCGGCACAACGCCGGGTTTTGGCTTTGTGAGCGCCTGGCGGGCGAACTCGGCGTCAGCCTGGGTCGCGAGTCGCGTTTCCACGGCCTGGCCGGGCAGGCGCGCGCTGAAAATTTGTGGTTCCTCCTGCCGCAGACCTTCATGAACCGTTGCGGCCAGTCGGTGCGCGCGCTGACCCAGTTCTACCGCATCGACCCGGCCGAAATGCTGGTCATGCACGACGAGCTGGATCTGCCGCCGGGGCAGATGCGGCTCAAGTTCGGTGGCGGCCTGGGTGGCCACAACGGGCTGAAGGACATCACCGCGCATCTGGGTACCCAGGACTACTGGCGTCTGCGCATCGGCATCGGCCATCCCGGCGACCGCAACGAAGTCATCGACTACGTGCTGAAGCCGCCGCGCAAGGAAGAGCGCGGCGAAATCGATGCCGCGCTGGATCGCGCGCTGCTGGCCTGGCCGATGCTCGCGCGGGGCGATTTCGCCGCCGCCACCCAAAGAATCAACAGCAAGCCGGAATCGGCCAAGAAAGAAAATCCATGAGTCTCCAATGCGGCATCGTCGGGCTGCCCAACGTCGGCAAGTCCACCCTTTTCAACGCGCTGACCAAGTCGGGCATCGCGGCGGAGAACTATCCCTTCTGCACCATCGAACCGAACGTCGGCATCGTCGAGGTGCCGGACCCGCGCCTGGCCGCGCTGTCCGCCATCGTCAAGCCGCAGCGCATCCAGCCGGCCATCGTCGAATTCGTCGATATCGCCGGCCTGGTGGCCGGCGCCAGCAAGGGCGAAGGCCTGGGCAACCAGTTCCTCGCCAACATTCGCGAAACCGATGCGGTGGTGCATGTGGTTCGCTGTTTCAGCGACGACAACGTGGTGCATGTCTCGGGCAAGATCGATCCGCTACATGACATCGAGGTGATCGACACCGAACTGGCGCTGGCCGACATGGCGACCGCGGAAAAGGCGCTGAATCGCTACAAGAAACCCGCCAGCGCTGGCGACAAGGAGGCGAAAATCCTCTGCGCGGTGCTCGAAAAATGCGTCGCGCAACTTGACCAGGCCAAGCCGGTGCGGGCGCTGGATCTGTCGAAAGAGGAATGGGCCAGCCTCAAGCCCTTCTGCTTCATCACCGCCAAGCCTGTGCTCTATGTCGCCAACGTCAAGGAAGGCGGCTTCGACCACAATCCCTACCTGGATGCCGTAACGGCCCATGCCGCCGCCGAAAAGGCCGAAGTCGTCGCTGTCTGCGCCGCGATCGAAGCCGAGATCGCCGATCTCCAGGACGACGAAAAGCAGATGTTCCTGACCGACCTGGGGCTGGAGGAGCCGGGCCTCAATCGCCTGATCCGCGCCGCCTACAAACTGCTCGGCCTGCAAACCTACTTCACTGCCGGCGTCAAGGAAGTGCGTGCCTGGACCATCCATGTCGGCGACACGGCGCCCAAGGCGGCTGGCGTGATCCATACCGATTTCGAGAAGGGCTTCATCCGCGCCCAGACCATCTCCTTCGACGACTTCATCGCCTACAAGGGCGAGGCCGGTGCGAAGGAAGCCGGCAGGATGCGTTCCGAAGGCAAGGAATACGTCGTCAGGGACGGCGACGTGCTGAATTTCCTCTTCAACGTCTGAGAAAGCCCCTGCGCAGCGGGGCGGTCGCGCAAAGTACGCTCTGATGAAGCCCCTGCGCAGCAAGGCGGTCGAGCAAAGTACGCTCTCCTCGCCGCTGCGGATCCTCGCCGCTGCGGACAGGCAAGAGTCGACGCCGGCCGGACGGCGCGGTTCAGGCCGGCGCGCTGCGCCCTAGTCGCGCTTGTTCGCGCGCCGTTCGTTGGCCACGCGCAGAGTGACGTCGGCGATCATCCAGACGCTGTGCGTCATGCCGTCCCGCATCTTGCGTCCCGAGAGCTCCGCCCAGAACTGGGTGCCGTCGGCGCGACGCATGCGATACATGCCCTGTGCCAGATGTCCGCGGTCGAAAGCGGCAGTGCTGTCGACCAGAAACTGATCGGCTTCCGTGGCGCTGACGAAATGATTGTAGAGGTGCGAACTCGTCAGGTCCTGGATGCGGCGACCCAGCATCTCGCCCAGCCGTGCGTTGCACTTGACCACTTGTTTCTTGTCGATGACTGCGATCCCCATCGGCGAGGAATCGAAGATCGCCTGTTGTTCGGCCAGCAGGAACTCGGCTTCCGTGCTGCGCTTCAGGTTGGCCGTGGTGGACTGGTAGAGCCTGCGCTGCACGATGATGAACACGGCAATGCAGCAGGCGGCGGCGATGACCGGCCACTGCGCGTCATGGCCGAGGCTGGCGGCGTAGTGGGCGATGGCCGGCAGCAGGGTGGGCGCGATGAAAAACCAGAACGTCATGTGGCTCAGGGCGAGGAAGACGGTGCCGGTGAAGGCCGTGATGACCACCATCAGCGCAATGAACATCTGAGCGTCCGCATGCGCCGGCGGGGCATACAGGGGCCCGAACAGCGCTCCCCAGCCGAGACCCGTGAGAAAGGCGCCGGCGGCAAACAGCCATTCCCAGCGGCGCACGGTTTCGGTCTGCCGGTCTGTGCTGCCGAACATGTACCA
Source organism: Sulfuritalea sp. (assembly GCA_030247575.1). Lineage (GTDB taxonomy): Bacteria > Pseudomonadota > Gammaproteobacteria > Burkholderiales > Rhodocyclaceae > Sulfuritalea. Next base: position 30,286 of record JAOTRV010000002.1, on the reverse strand, counting down.
AATCCAGACGCGCACGGCCAGCACCGAGAGCATGAAGGCCGTCCACGCCTTCAGGATTCCCAGGTCCACGGTGTCGAAGAGCACCAGAAAGCACAGAAACACGCTGATCAGCGCGACGACGACGCTCGACGGCAGGCTGTCGAAAAGCATCTCGACGCGGCGCTTCTCCGCGTCGTCGCTGATTTCCCGGGAGGGCATGGCTTTCATCGCTGGGCTGTGATGATGAGCTTCATGATAACCCGATAAGGCTTCGGCTCAAGCGGCTCCGGTCTGTCCCGCAATCTCGGCGCGCACCGCGTCCATGTCGAGCGCCATGGCCTGTTCGATCAGTTGGTCGAAGGCGCTGGCAGGCAGCGAGCCGGCCTCCGAATAAATTATGATCTGGTCGCGAAAGACCATCAGGGTAGGAATCGAGCGGATGTTGAAGGCGCCGGCGATTTCCTGCTGCTCTTCGGTATTCACCTTGGCGAAGACGATGCCGGGCTGCTTTTCCGACGCGGCCTCGAAGGTCGGCGCGAAGGCGCGGCAGGGTGCGCACCACGGCGCCCAGAAATCGACGATGACATTGGCGTTGCTATTGATGGTTTGTTGAAAATTGTCGGCAGTGAGTTCCAGCGTGGCCATAATTGATTCCTTGAATGAAATGAACCGAACCCTACCGCTTCGCCGCAGGGCGTGCCAACAGTCTACCCGATGACGACTTTCGCCCCGATCTATCGCGGCCGCTTTGCGCCGTCGCCCACGGGCCCGCTGCACCTCGGCTCGCTGGTGGCGGCGGCCGGTTCGTTTCTGGAGGCGAGGACCCGGCATGGCGAGTGGCATCTGCGCATGGAAGATGTCGACGCGCCGCGCTGCGACGCGGCGGCGGCCGGCGAGATCCTGCGTACGCTGGAGGCTTGCGGCTTTGCCTGGGACGGCGAGATAGTCTGGCAAAGTCGCCGCGGCGAAGCCTATGCGGCGGCGCTGGAGCGGCTCAAGGCGGCGGGCCGGGTGTTTCCCTGCGCCTGCACGCGTCGGGAACTCGCCGATTCGGCCATTGCGCCCGACGGCGCAGCGATCTATCCGGGCACATGCCGCGACGGGCTTGCCCCGGGGCGCGCGGCGCGCGCCTGGCGCCTGCGGGTGGGCGACGCCAGGGTGAGCTTCGATGACGCCATTCAGGGCCGCATCGACAGCGATCTGGCGCGCGACGCGGGCGACTTCATCCTCCTGCGCGCCGACGGGCTGTTCGCCTATCAGCTCGCGGTGGTGGTCGACGACGCCGAAACCTGCATCACCCATGTCGTGCGCGGCGCCGATCTGCTGGCCTCGACCTCGCGCCAGATCTTTCTGCAACAGTGTCTCGGCGTGCCGACGCCCGAGTATGCGCACCTGCCGGTGGTGGTCAATGCCGCAGGCGAAAAACTGTCGAAGCAGACGCGCGCGGCGCCCGTGGACAGTGCACGACCCGGCCCCACGCTGTTTGCGGCGCTGGATTTTCTCGGGCAGCGGCCGCCCGCGGGACTGTCCGCCGCTCCGGTAGCCGAGTTGTGGGCGTGGGCCATGGCAAACTGGCGGCTGGCCGACGTGCCCCGCGGTCCGGCGCCGATGGCAGAATCCGTCTGAATTCGAGAGGAGACACGATGATCGTCGATGATGTCGCCGGCCTGCGCCGGGTGCTGCAGGGCAACCGGGTGATTGCGGTGGTGGGTTTGTCGCCGAGCTGGAACCGGCCGAGCTACTTCGCCGCGAAATACATGCTGGAGCATGGCTACACGATCGTTCCGGTGAATCCCGTGGCGACCGAAATCCTCGGCCGGAAATGCTATCCGGATCTCGCCTCGGTTCCCGTGAAGGTGGACCTGGTCGACGTGTTTCGCAAGCCCGGGGACGCGCTGCCGATTGCCGACGAGGCGATTCGCATCGGAGCGAAATGCCTCTGGCTGCAACTGGGCGTGATCAACCACGAAGCGGCGCAGAAGGCCTCTGCCGCCGGACTCGACATGGTGATGGACCGCTGCGTGAAGATCGAGTATGCGCGACTGTTCGGCGGCCTCAACTTCGCCGGGGTGAACACGCAGGTGATCTCGGCGAAGCGGCCTCCCTGCCCGCCGTTGCAGGTCTAGCCTGCCGGAACAGCCTAGCGCCCCTTGGCGTCGCGCCACAGCAGCTTGTGCAGTTGCAGCTGAAAGCGCACCGGCAGGCGGTCGTCCATGATCCATTGCGCGAGCTGCGCCGGATCGAGTTGCCCCTGCACGGGCGAGAACAGCACCAGGCAGCGCTCGAACAGTCGGTGTCGGCGACACGCCGATACGGCCCAGTCGTAGTCCTCGCGCGAGGCGAGAACGAACTTAAGCTCGTCGGCGGCCGTCAGCAGTTCGAGATTCTCCCAGCGGTTCTTCGCCTCTTCGCCCGATCCCGGCGCCTTGAGGTCGACGATGCGCGCCACGCGCGGATCGACACCGCCGATGTCGAGCGCGCCGCTGGTTTCGAGCGAGACCGAGTGCCCGGCATCGCACAGGGCGGCCAGCAGGGTGACGCAGTGCTTCTGGGCCAGCGGTTCGCCGCCGGTGACGCAAACCGTGGCGCACTCGAAGCCGGCGACGCGCTGCAGGATGTCGGCAACGGCCAGGGATTCACCGCCGCTGAAGGCGTATTCGGTGTCGCACCAGACGCAGCGCAAGGGGCAGCCGGTGAGCCGCACGAACACCGTTGGCAGCCCGACGCGGCTGGATTCGCCCTGGATGGAGTGAAAGATTTCGGTGATGCGCAGCGTTGCGGACACTGCTACTTCTTCTTCAGCCTGAGCTTTGCCTTCTTGCCAGCCTCGCTGTTGGGATAGCGTTCGGCCAACTGTTCTAGGGTGGCCCGGGCGCCCTTCAGGTCCTTGCCCGCTTCGAGGCTGGCGAAGCGGCTTTCCAGCGCGGCGGGCGCCCGATCGTCGGTGGGCCAGCCGGAGGCAAACTTGCCGAAGAGCTCGGCGGCGGCGGCATGGTCTTTCGCTTGTGCGTGCGCGTAAGCTCCCCAGTAGTGGGCCGAGGCCGCCAGGCTGCTGTTCGGGTAGGTCTTGATGAAGGCGAGGAAGGCGGCACCGGCTTCCTTGAATTTCGCGGCCTTGAGTCCGGCCAGCGCGGCTTCGTAGTCGCGGGTTTCCTGCGCCGGGTCGGCCTTCGCTGGCTCCGTTTTGGCCTCGGCTACGGGCTGTTCGAGCTTGCGCAGCCGGTTGTCGAGGTCGACGTAGAAGTCCTGCTGGCGTTTCTGCGTGGCCTCCAGTCCATAGGTCAGGACTTCGATCTGGCCGCGCAATTTGGCGATGTCGGCCTTGATGGCTTCGACCTGGTTGGCGAAGTCGATCTGGTTGCGGCTGATGGTGTCGGTGCGCTTGGCGAGCTCGGTCAGTTCGATCCGCAGCTGCTCGATCTGCCTGCGCGCTTCCTCGTCGTCGAACATCCCTGCCCGGGCAGGCTGGGCCAGCGTCGCCGTCAGCAGCAGCGCCGGCAGCAGCGCGGCCGCCCGTAACGCCAGGCTGCGGCTCATGCTCAGAACTCGCCCGCGTAGAGCATGTCGCCGCGACGGTTCTTCGCCCAGCAGTCTTCGCCGGATTCGGTGCAGACCGGCTTTTCCTCGCCCAGGCTGACGGCCTCGAGCTGGTCTTCCCTGGCGCCGAGCAGCACCAGCGTCTTCTTGACCGCTTCGGCGCGCTTCTGGCCCAGTGCGAGGTTGTACTCGCGGCTGCCGCGTTCGTCCGCATTGCCCTGGATCAGCATTTTCATCTTCGGGTTCGCCGCGAGAAATTTGCCATGGGCGGTCAGCAACGCCTGGAACTCGTCCTTCACTACATAGCTGTCGTAGTCGAAGTACACGCTGCGCTTGGACAGGGGGCTGCGCGGGTCCTTCAGCGCGGCGATGCTGTTGGGATCGAATCGGTCCGGCTGCACCGTGGTCACGGGCGAAGTGTCGACCTTGACCGCGCTCGGCGTGCGCGATTCGACGCCCGCCGCGCCCTGTTCGGGGGCCGGGGGCTGCGAGCCGCAGGCGGCCAGCAGCAGAGTCAGGACGGAGAGGGCGGGGAGGGAAATGAGGCGTGCGCGCATGATGGTTTCCTTGATGATGTCGGCTGCGGAAATATCTTATCGGACCAGCGGACCCCAGGCGGGTTCCCGCACGTCGGCGGCCTGCACGGAGAGTTTTTGCTTGACGCGGCCGTCGCTGGAGACAGCCGCCAGTACGCCGCGCCCGCCGATCTCGGTGGCATAGAGAATCATGCGGCCGTTGGGGGCGAAACTCGGCGATTCATCCTTGGCCGAGTCGGTCAGGATTTGCGTCTGCTTGGTCGCCAGATCCATCAGCGCGAGCTGGAAGCGGCCGCCGTTCCTGGAAATAAAGGCGAGGCTCTTGCCGTCCGGCGAGAGACGCGGCGTGACGTTGTAGCTGCCTTCGAAGGTGACCCGCTCGGCTCCGCTGCCGGCCGCTCCGCCGGAAGCGGCGATGCGGTAGATCTGCGGGCTGCCGCCGCGATCGGAGGTGAAATAGATGAACTGGCCGTCCGGCGACCAGCGCGGTTCGGTGTCGATGCCGGAGGAGGTGGCGATGCGCGTCACGCCGCTGCCGTCGGCATTGACGATATACAGCTGCGACGAGCCGTCCTTGGTCAGCACCACGGCCAGCTGCTTGCCGTCGGGCGACCACGCCGGCGCCGAATTCGAGCCTTTGAAGTTGGCGGCGACGTGGCGGCGCCCGCTGGCCAGGTCATGCACGTAGACCACCGGCTTCTTGGCCTCGAAGGACACGTAGGCAAGCTTGCCGCCGTCGGGCGACCAGGCCGGCGAGATGATCGGCTCGCGCGACGCCAGTGCGGCCTGATCGTTGCTGCCGTCGGCATCGGCGATTTTCAGCTCGTAGCGGCCGGTGCTCTTCACCACGTAGGCGATGCGCGTCGAGAACACGCCGGGCTCTCCGGTGAGCTTTTCGTAGATGAAATCGGCGATGCGATGGGCCGTGGCGCGCAACTGCGTGCCGCTATGCAGGTAGGCCGGATTGCCCAGCGCGGCCTGCTTGGGCACGTCGGACAGGCGCACCCGGGTTTCGTAGCGGCCGTCGGCTGCGGTGGTCACGCTGCCGCCGGCAACGGCGTCGGCGCCGCGGTTCTTGAGGTCGTCGAAGGCTGGCGTGGCGTTGTCGGCCAAGGGGGCGCCGGCATCGACAAGGCGGAACAGGCCGCTGCGCTCGAGGTCGGCGCGCACCACCGAGGTGAGTGCCTGGGCGACGATGCGCTCACCCGTGAAGTCGGCAATGGCCACGGGCAGGCGGTTGGCGCCGGCGCCAGTGATTTCGACCGTGAGCTGCGCCCGGGCGGTCGCCGGACACAATGTCGCAATGGCGGCGCAGGCAATGACAAGACCTTGGAATTTCATCGGGTGAATTATAACGCCTCGGCTCGCGGCGCTCCGGCCTCACTCATCCAGCGGCTTGTAGCGCAGTTCGAGCATCCGCGAGAACAGATCGGCCTGCTGCGGTTTGGGCAGCGGGCTCGATTTGAGAATGGCCCGCTCGATGGCCGCATCCAGCGCGGCATTGCCCGACGAGCGCTTGAGGCGCACGGTGAGGACCTCGCCGCTCGGCAGCTGCGTCACGTCGAACACCGCCTCCGGATTGCCCTTGATTTCGGGCGGCAATACGATGTTGCCGCGGATTTTGCCGCGGATGCGGCCGAGATAGTCGGCAATCGCCTTGCTGCGCGCCGCGCTGGCTTGTGCCGCCTGCTTCTGCGCGAACTCCTGGGCCGCGCTGTCGGCCTGCTTGCGCTGCGTGAGTTGCTCGGCCTCGCGCTTGAGCTGTTCCTGGAAGGGATCGACGCGCGGCTTCGGCTCGGGTTTGGGCGGCAGCTTCGGCTTGGGTTTTTCCTTGATCGCGATGTCGGGTTTGGGCGGCGGCGGTGCAGGCTCCGGCTTCGGTTCGGGCGCCGGCGGCGGCTCGACAGTAGACGCCGGCGGCACGGCGACCGGGGCGGCAGCGGGTTCCGGCGCGGCGCGCACCAGTTCGACTTCGACGACATCCGTGGCTTTGGTTTGCCAGCGCACGCCATAGAACAGGAAGGCCGCGAGCAGCAGGTGCACGGCGATCGCCAGCGCGATGGAAACGCGTTTGCCGGCCGTGTTGACCGGCGGCAGTATCGGCGATTCGGTCGTCACTTGCCGCCGGCCGCCGGTTGCGGTTGCACCAGAAGGCCGATCTTCGTCACCTGCTGCCGCTGCAATTCGTCCATGACGTTCAACACCGCTTCGTACTTGACGCTGCGGTCGCCGGCGATCAGCACCGCTTGCTGCGGGTTGGCGGCCTGCGCTTCCTTGATTCGGGCAGCGAGGTCGCTGCGCATCACGAGTTGTTCCGGCCCGCCCTTGGCCCGGTCGCGCAGCGCCAGGGAGGAGTCGGCCTTGATGACGACTTCCAGCGGCGCCACCGGCGGCTGGCTGCTCTTGCCGACACTGGGCAGATCCACGCTGCCGGTCTGGATCATCGGCGCCGTGACCATGAAGATCACCAGCAGCACCAGCATAACGTCGATATAGGGAACGACGTTGATCTCGTTCATCAGACGCCGCTTACGCATCAGCGCCCTCCTTGCGTCCGAGATAGTGCGCCTTCAAGCGTTCGAACAGCGAGATCGGATCGTAATCGGCATTCTTGTCGAGGAAATTGCGTTTCCAGATCTCGTTCCAGAAGTGCACGGCATGGGTGTTCGCCGGCAGCATCGTCAGGCCGGAAACCAGCGCCGGAACGTGCCACCAGTCGATCGGACAGCACACTTCGGGGGCCAGCATGAAGTTGTTGAGACCCGATTCGGAGACGGCCTGGTGCAGCGCGCGCGGCCCGGTGGCGGCCCAGGGCGCAGTGTTCAGATCGGTCGCCTGGGCGATCGCCAGCACACGGGCGACGACGGCCGATCCGGCCGGCGCCTTGAAGACGCAGCTGGCGACGCCGATCGCCGGCTGGCCGTTTTCCGGAGCCCGCACCCGTTCGGTGGCAAAGAAATACTCCATATCGGAAGCAAAGCGCAGGGGCTTCAGGCAGATCGAGTCGCAATCGGACCAGATGCCGCCGCGCTGGAGCAGCAGGTGGTAGCGGAAGAAGTTCGCAAATACGGTCAGGCCGCCGTATCCGTCCGGCGAAGGATTGGTGAATACGGCCGACTCCGGCAATATGGCGCGCGCATCTTCCGCGATGGTTCCCTGCGGCAGGTTCGGGATCGGCTCGTAGGAGAACAGCCGGACCGGGTGCCCGTTGCGCAAATGGGAGACGATCGACAGCTGCTCGACCTTGCTCAGTGCCCCGCGCACCCAGAGCATCTGGATTTCGGGCAGGCTCATCGGTGAACACCCCCCCTGCCTCCCTCGCCAGGCGAGGGGGTGATCCCGGTTCGCCGCCGCGCGGCTCCGGATGCTGCATTGCGCCCCTTCGGGCGCCCGTGCGGGGCGCTCATCGCATCTGCCGCTGCAGGATGTTGGAGAACTCTTCCATGAAGCTTTCGAAGCGCACGGCAATACGGTCCACGTCGTGGGCGAAGCGGTTGTAGGCGATCACCGCCGGAATCGCGGCGAACAGGCCGATCGCCGTGGCGACCAGCGCCTCGGCGATCCCCGGCGCGACAGCGGACAGCGTTGCCGTGCTCATGTTGGAGAGGCCGCGGAAGGCGTGCATGATGCCCCACACCGTGCCGAACAGGCCGACGTAGGGGGACACCGAACCGACCGAGGCGAGGAAAGCCAGGTGCGCTTCGAGATCGTCGATCTCGCGCTGGTAGGTGGCGCGCATCGCGCGTCGCGCGCCGTCGACCACGACCGTCGGATCGATGGTCTTCTGCCCGCGCAACTTGGTGAATTCGCGATAGCCGGCCTCGAAGATGCGCTCCAGCGCGCCGCTGTGGTGGCGGTCATTGACCGCGCTCTGGTACAGCGCATTGAGGTCGCCGCCGCTCCAGAAATCCCGCTCGAACTTGTCGGTCTTGGTCCGCGCGTCGCGAATCGCGAAGGCCTTGCGGAAGATCCAGTACCACGACGTCAGCGATACCAGTGTCAGCAGCGCCATCACCAGCTTGACCACCAGGCTGGCATGGATGACGAGCTCGATGATGGACAGGTCTTGGGTAACGTTCATTGCGAAAGTCCCGGCAGGGCCGACAATTGTTCATGAAGGATGCGCGGCATCCGGATCGGGCGACCGGCGGCCGGATCGATGCAGGCAATGCGTATTTTCGCATCAAGCAGCAGCTCGTGGTCGCGGCGGATGCGCTGGACGAAGGTCAGTTGCGCGCGGCCCAGTCCGGCGATGCCGGTTTCCACCGTGAGCAGGTCGTCTAGCCGTGCCGCCTTGAGGAAGTCGGCGCTGGCCGCGCGCACCGCGAAGGCAATGCCTTCCTTCATCAGGACGTTCTGGTCGTGCCCCATCTCCCGCAGGAACTCCGTGCGCCCGCGTTCGAGGAAGCGGAAATAATTCGCGTAATAGACGATGCCGGCGGCATCGGTGTCTTCGTAATAGACGCGAACCTGCAGGGCGGCGACGGTGGTCGATGCGGCATCATTCATTCAGCGGTTCTCCGCGGACAGGAGCCGATCGACGAAAGGTTGAATGCCATGGCGATCGGCCCAGCGCCGGGCTGCGACGTGCGCGAGAGAACTAACAATCCGATAGTCGGCGTGAACAGTTCGAATTGCGCCGAGAATGCTTTCGGTGGAGGGCTCGCCGAACAGTCGCCCGCAACCCAAAGAAGCTATGAGATTGCCGGGCGCTGTCTTGTCGGGAGCCACCAGGGGAGTGCCGTTCGCGATGGCCTCCCAGACAATGCCGGAAGCTTTGATGCGGTAGCCTTGCGGCTGATACGGAACCACGACCAGATCACAGCGGCGGATCTGCTCTCCGAGGTCCTCGACGTGTCCGAGAACTTCCAGGCGCTCATGGGTGCTTGGCGAAAGCGAACCGCCGCTATCCTGGAGGAGCACTTGATACCCATGTTCAAGCAGTTTGGCGACGACTGGCGCGATAAGGTTGTACCCCTTCTCGTTGCGCTTCTGTTGCCCGAAAAATCCAATTCTCTCCATCTTGTTGTGCTGCGGAGCTGGTACCGCGCTGTCGACGAAGGAAGGCCATAGCTGCGGTGGCAATTCCGGGCAGACTGTTGCATACACGGATGCCAGCTCAGGGGTCAGGACCCCGGCACGAAACGGCAGTCCCGCATCGATTGCCCGGGAGAAGGCGTAGCGCCAGAAAGCTTGCCCGTTCAGCAGGGTCAACTCGGGTTCAAAGTGAATGCAGCCCGATATGCGCGTCGGCGGCGAAGTATCGGCACACGCCAGTAAGTGACTGGCGAACAGGGTTGGCCATAGCCACAGATCGAAGCCCTTGACAGTCTTCAGTTCCTCCGAAACAGCCTTTGCGCCGTCGATGAAGAAAGACAGGCTTCCCGAAAGCGGATCGAAAAATTGGGGAACGAGCCTTGGCTCTATCAGGGCGGCATCACGATAAGGCGAGACCCGAAACAGCGGAGTCACGCTGTCGGCGGATTGCAGCAGTTTCGCAGTACCGGCACCGAGCTTCTCGTGGGCAAAAATCGATACCCGGTGTCCGCGCCGCTGCAACTCGGCGATGATCTTGAGATCCAGGTCGAGATGATGCCCGGCAGAGTTGTGCAGTCCGGGATCCAGCAGTGCGATATCCATGTTGTGCGCCTATGGCTTCGTACTCGAAAAAACTCCGCTCCGCGGCACGCGCCTCACAGGCTGCCATTGCCCTGGAGTCATTCGTTCCAGAGATCCTGATTGGCTTTCTGCGGCGACCGGAGCCCGAAATGCCGCCAGATGCTCGCCGTCGCCACCCGTCCGCGCGGCGTACGCTGCAGGTAGCCCTGCTGGATCAGATAGGGTTCCAGCACATCTTCGATGGTGTCGCGCGCCTCGCCGATGGCGGCGGCGAGATTGTCCAGGCCCACCGGGCCGCCGCCGAACTTCTCCAGCATGGCGCCGAGCAGCTTGCGGTCCATGACGTCGAGCCCGAGGTGATCGACGTCGAGCATGGTCAGCGCCGCGTCGGCCACCGCGCGGGTGATGCGGCCGTCGGCCTTGACCTCGGCGAAATCGCGCACGCGGCGCAGCAGGCGGTTGGCGATGCGCGGCGTGCCGCGCGAGCGTTTGGCGATTTCGACCGCGCCGTCTTCGACGATGTCGCAATTCAGCAGATGCGCCGAGCGCCTCACGATCAGCGCGAGTTCCTCCGGAGTGTAGAACTCCAGCCGGGAGACGATGCCGAAGCGGTCGCGCAGCGGGTTGGTCAGCATGCCGGCGCGCGTGGTGGCCCCGATCAGCGTGAAGGGCGGCAGATCGAGCTTGACCGAGCGCGCCGAAGGGCCTTCGCCGATCATGATGTCGATCTGGAAATCCTCCAGCGCGGGGTAGAGGATTTCCTCGACCACCGGGGAGAGGCGGTGGATCTCGTCGATGAACAGCACGTCGTGCGGTTCGAGATTGGTCAGCATCGCGGCGAGGTCGCCGGCGCGCTCCAGCACCGGCCCCGAGGTATGGCGCAGGTTCACACCCATTTCGTGGGCGATGATGTGCGCCAGCGTGGTCTTGCCCAGGCCCGGCGGGCCGAACAGCAGCACATGGTCCATCGACTCGGCGCGCCGCTTGGCGGCCTCGATGAAGATTTCGAGCTGGCCGCGGATCTTCTGCTGGCCGACGTAATCCGCCAGCCGCTTGGGCCGCAGGGCGCGCTCGAGCACGTCCTCCTGCGTCGATTCCGTGCCTGCCGAGATCAGGCGGTCCGCTGCGGGCTCGGCGAACTTGTCGGTCTGGATGCTCATATCAACAGTTTAGCCGAGCCGGCCCCGTTCGCCGTCTCGCCGGCGTCGACTCTTGCGCCGCTGCGGCATGCGGGTTGGTTGAACGCTCACGGGCCGCGCGGCGCCATGTCCGGCAAGACCGGGCAAGGGCGCCGCGACGCCAGGGTGCTGGTCTCCCGGCGAACGCTGTGGCTTATGCCGCAGAGCTGCCGACATTGGCTCATCGCGTTCCTGATCGGGCCGGCGATTTCCCAGAAACGCGCGAGATCGCCTGTCCTGCCCAGCTGCATGCCCGGAAAGGTCGGCGAGAAGCACAGCCGCGCAAAGCCGAAATGATCCACCATGATGTTGCGCTCGTAGGAGTTGCAGATGGGCTCGATCGTCCTGGCCGATGACGCCCAGCCGAGCTGGATGTCCGGGCATCCGATCAGGGAGCGGAAGTACATCCGCACGCCTTCCTTCCAGGCGGGGTTGAGGCCGAGCCCGAAGCGCCGGTCGCAGCGCTCGATCACCTCCAACAGGCGATCGGGATCGATGCGATGGTGTCTGGCGAAGAAGTCGTCCACTCCGCCCTGGTGGCCGAAGCTGGGCTGCAGGAAATTCAGCTTGAGCTTGTCGGCCCTGATGTCGTTCAGCACCAAGTCGTAGAAGTCCTCCAGCGCCAGGTAGTTCCGGGCGAAAATCAGGCCCATGACATGAATGCGCGAGTCGGCGCTTCCCGTTCGCTCGCGGGCTTCGAGCAGCCGCCGCAACGCGGCTACCGTCTTGTCGAATGCGCCCGGGACGCCGCGTACTTCGTCATGCAGCTCGGCCAAGTGGCTATCCAGCGACAGGGACAGCTCGTGGGCGCCCTCGCGGATCAGGCGCTCGGCGATGCGCTGGTCGCGGATGCGTGTGCCGTTGATGACGCCCATCGCGTGCAGGCCGAGTTCGCGGCAGGTCGTGCTGATGTTGAAATAGTCCTCGAGGTCGAGCAGGGCGTCGCCGCCGCAGATGACCACCTTGCCCGCGGCATTCATCGCGGCAAATTCCCCGAGCAGCCCGCGCATGCGGTCGCCCCGGAGGTAGCGGCTCTTGTCCGCGTCGTCCAGCTTCCAGAAGTTGCAGTGTTGGCAGCGCAGGTTGCAGCGCCTGTTGACATGGACGAACAGGAATTGCGGCGGCGGCAGGCGGTTCATGGCTGAGGCGGCGGCACGTCCGGCAGCCGCTCCAGGGTGAAGGTCCACTCGCGGCGAATGGTCCAGCCCCAGATCGGCACCGCGATTTCCGTCGGCAGGTGCACCGTGATGCGGCTGCTAGCGACCCCTCGTGCGGCGTCGGCGACCACGGTGCGCCTGACTTCCTCGTAGATCGCCTGCCGGGTCTCGCCGGGCAGCGTGACGCGGCCTGCCTGGCGCATCAGGTCCAGCTTGATGTGGCAGTAGAGCGCATGTGCGCGCTGGCTGACCCAGCGGTCGCCGATGTCGGAAAAGCGCACCCGGTCCGACGTCGGGTGGGGAATCGAATCGACCAGCTTTCCGGGATAGGTGTCCGCCGTGCAGCCGGCAAGCCCGAGTCGCAGGTACAGGTCGTCATCCTCGGCGCCCCAGCCGCGCATGACCTCGTCGTAGCCGCCGATCTGGTCGAAGCGCGACTTTTCGCAAACCACATTGCCCCACGCATCCCACGGCAGCGGCGAGGGCCGGTAGTAGTGTCCGGCGGCAAGCCGCGCGATGATTTCGCCCGCGAACGCCGGAGCCAGCAGCGTGTCGGCATCGAGGAATGCCAGCCAGGGTGCCGTCGCCGCCGCGGCGCCGAGATTCCTGGCATGGGCATGTCTGAACATCGGCTGCGCGGCTGTCCTGACCAGGCGGACGGCCGGGTGGTGGGCCGCCACCCAGTTGCCGGCGCCGTCGGGGCAGTCGTAATCGACCACGATGCATTCGCATCCCGGTTGGGCCAGCATGCACGGCAGGGATTCCTCGAGGTGCCGCAAGCGCCCCTTGCACGTGGTGATCAGGGAGAGCCGCGGCGGTGTCATCGGTCGCAGACTGCGTCGCAGCGGCGGGCCTGCCTCCGCCGGGGCCGGGTCCGACTCATGTCGATTTGGACAGCAGCTTGAGTGCCGCCCGGATGCCGTCGGCAACGGAGACGTCGGGCGCCAGGCCCTTCATGGCGCCGAGCGCCTCGCGTTCGTTGTAGCCGAGCGCCAGCAGCGCGTTCATGATGTCGGAAGCGGCGTCGAACGCCGTGTCGCCGGCGTCTACTCTTGCGCCGCCGGCGGCCATGGCTTTCGGCAGCCGGTCGCGCAGTTCCAGCAGCAGGCGCTCCGCGGTTTTCTTGCCGATGCCCGGCACCTTGATCAGCCTTCCGGCTTCCTGCAGTGTGACGGCCTGCGCCAGTTCCTTGATCGACATGCCCGAAAGCACCGCGAGCGCCGTGCGCGCGCCGATGCCGGAAATCTTCAGCAGCTGGCGGAAGGCGGCGCGCTCGTCCTGCGAGGCGAATCCGTAAAGAAAATGTCCATCCTCGCGCACGATCAGGTGCGTGTGCAGCGCCACCTTCTCACCGGCCGCCGGCAGGTTGTAGAAGGTGCTCATCGGCACATCGACTTCATAGCCGAGGCCCTGCACATCCACGGTGATGGAGGGCGGGTTCTTTTCGATGAGGATTCCGCTGATGCGACCGATCATGGCTGGGCTCCGGTGTTCGCAGTCGCGGCATCGGCCAGTTCCTCGATGCGGGCGACTATATGGGTGATGACGGCATTCTGGTCGAAATTCGCGTACTTGGCGGCGAACGCGCCGGCATTGGTGCGGAAGTCCGGTTCGAGCAGCACGCGCTGCAGCATTGCGGCCAGCTCGTGCGGCGGCTGCTCGGGATTCTGGATCAGCCCGGCGCCCATTTCCTCGACCCGCCGCGCGAAAAGAAATTGCTCCAGATGGCCGGGGATCATCAGCACCGGCTTGCCGGCCATCAGGAAGGCCACGGTGGCTGCCGCGCTGGCGTATGTCAGCGCGGCAGCGGCCTGGCGCGCCACCTTGTTCAGGTCCGCCGGCACCGGCGAGAAGGCCACATGCGGCGCCGCATAACGCTGCGTCAGTTCGGCCGGCAAGCCGGGCGCGTAGATCAGCACGCTGCCGGCGAGGCCGTGCAGGGCCTGCAGCGCGGCTTCGAGGTGGGGCGTCTCCGGCCGCAGATAGGCAAACACGCGCGGGCCCGGGGCGGCGGGCCAGGTGCTGTCCGCGGCCACGGCGGCGGGCAGCATGCCCCAGTAGCGGGCCGGTCCGCGCTGCGGGTAGTGGTCCAGTTCGGGAAAGCTCAGCAGGCTGTCTTCGGCTACCTCGAACAGTTGCGCGATGCGGTCGAGCGCGGGTCTGCCGTAGCGTTGCAGCACCGCATTGATACTTCCCAGCACATGCCGGTCGTTGGCGATCAGCCGCTCGGCCGCGACAGGCGTCCAGGGGCGCATGTTAGGCGTGGGGTGGATCGGCGGCGGGGTGAAGAAGCCACTGCCGAAAATCATCACCGGAATGTCCAGCGTGCGCGCGGCGAGGATGGCGGTCGGCGCGTGATCGGCCAGTACCACTTTGGTCCCGCTGAGGCGCAGCAGTTCGCGCCAGGCGACGACGAGGCCGAGCAGGTCGATGTCGTTTGAATAGCCGAAGCGCAACAGTATGTCGGCATAATTCAGCGGCGGCCCCTCGCGCCGCAATTCGGGCATGACCGGCGCCTGCAGCCAGTCGAAGCCGGCCTGCGGCAGCAGGCGCGCGGCCTGCTGCGGCTGGCTCACGACCCAATGCACCCTGGTGCCGTGATCGCGAAGTTCCCTGGCCACGGGCAGGAAGGTGCCGATGTGTCCCAGGTTGGCACCGAACTCCCACGCATAGAGAGCTGTGCGCATTAGACCAGCCTTCCGTTGCGCATGCGCTTGCCCAGCGTGGCCAGCGCGCCCATGCCCTGTCCGCCGTGGGCGTGCGCGATCGCGCAGGCCAGCGCGTCGGCCGCGTCGGGGCTCGGCGTGCCGGGCAGGTCGAGCAGGCGCGCGACCATGGCCTGCACCTGTTCCTTCGCCGCCTTGCCGTGGCCGACCACGGCCTGTTTGACTTGCAGCGCGGTGTATTCCGCCACCGGCAGGTTGGCCGTCACCAGCGCCGAAATCGCCGCGCCGCGCGCCTGGCCGAGTAGCAGCGTGGATTGCGGATTGACATTGACGAAGACGATTTCGACCGCCGCCTGCTGCGGCCCGTAGGTCGCGATGATTTCGGCCAACCCGTCGAGGATGGTCTTGATCCGCTGCGGCAGGCTGCCTTCCGCATCCGATTTGACGCAGCCGCTGGCGACATAGCGCAGGGTGTTGCCAGCCTTGTCGATGACGCCAAACCCGGTGCTCCTGAGTCCGGGATCAATGCCGAGAATGCGGAGGGGTGTCGAAGCAGGGGCTTTCATGCCACCTCAACCGGGCCGCCCCAAAGAGGTGGCGAGCCAAAATACGGAAGCGGCGATAGCCGCTGAACCGTTGTCACCCCCTGCCATGGGCAGGGGGACGGGGGGATGGTGCTCATTTGCGGGCAAGATACACGCCCCAAACCGCGAGCGCCATGCCGACCAGCGCCATGCCGGCCAGTCTTTCGTCGAACAGCAGCCAGGCGATCAGCGCGGTGCAGGGCGGCACCAGATAGAACAGGCTGGCCATATTCACCGCGCTGCCGCGCCGGATCAGCATGTTGAGCAGGGAAATGGCGCCCACCGACAACACCAGCACCAGCCAGGCCAGGGCGAAGATGAAGTCGGGCGCCCATTCGACGCGGAAGTTTTCGGTCACGCTGACGACTATGGCGGTGGCGACGGCCGTCGGCAGGAACTGGGCAATGGCGCCGGTGCGCCAGTCGAAGGCATGGCAAAAACGCTTCTGGTACAGGGTGCCGACGGTGATGCCGGCCAGCGCCGCCAGTGCGGGCCACAAGGCGTCGAGGCCGAAGCCGCTGCCGAGCTTGCCCGACACCACCATTGCAACGCCGACGAAGCCGAGCACCAGGCCGAACCACTGGCGCGCCAGCACCGCTTCCTTCAGCAGCCAGCCGGCGCCGACCGCGGTGAGCAAGGGTTGAATGCCCACCACCAGGCTGGCGACGCCGGCCGGCAAGCCCTTGGAGATCGACATGAAGACGCCGCCGAGGTAGACGGCATGCACCAGCAGGCCGGCGACGCCGATATGGAACCATTGCCGCGGGTCCCGCGGCCAGGGCGCGCGCGTCGCCAGGGCCACCAGGGTCATCAGCGAAAGCACCAGCAGATAGCGGATCAGCAGAAAGGTCAGCGGCTCGGCATGCGGCAGGCCCAGCTTGGCGCCGATGAAGCCCGTGCTCCAGAGCACGACGAACAGGAGGGGAGCGGAACGGTTCATGAAAAGCGCGGTCGAAAATTCAGTCCGCAAGGGTAACCGATTCGCGGGCGATTCGCCGCGCCGCTATGATGCACATCGAATGATCGAGGACACGCCATGATCCGAAAACTTGCCGCAGCATTGCCGATCCTGTTCGCCCTGGTTTTCCTCGCCGCCCCGGCGCGGGCGGCGGTGCCGGCGCCCGGCACCGCCGCGCCCGGGTTCTCGCTGCCGGACCAGAGCGGCGCGCCGCGGCGCCTGGCCGAATGGCGCGGAAAATGGGTGGTGCTCTACTTCTATCCCAAGGACGACACGCCGGGCTGCACGACCGAAGCCTGCAGCTTCCGCGACGATATCTCCCTGCTGACGGCGCTCGGCGCGCAGGTGGTGGGCATCAGCGTCGACGACACGCTGTCGCACAAGGCCTTTGCCGAAAAGTACCAGTTGCCCTTCCCGCTGCTCTCGGATGCCACGGCAGAGGTAGCGCGCCAGTACGGCGCGCTGTCGGACTGGGTGGTGGTGAAGATGGCGAAGCGCTACACCTTCCTGATCGACCCCGCCGGCCGCGTCGCCAAGGTCTACCTGACGGTCGACGCCGCACGCCATTCGAAGGAGGTCGCGGCCGACCTCAAGGCGCTGCAGGCAAGGGCGTCGGCCCGGTAAGGGCCGGGACGCCTACTCCTCGATCACCGCGGTGGTGTAGACCTCCTGCACGTCGTCCAAGGATTCCAGGGCGTCGAGCAGTTTCTGCATTTTCAGCGCGTCCTCGCCGGCGAACTCGGTTTCGTTCTGCGGCTTCATGATCACTTCGCCGAATTCCGGCGTGAAGCCTGCCTTCTCCAGCGCATCCTTGACCGCGGCGAAGTCGTTGGGCGGCGTGACGACTTCGATCGAGCCGTCCTCGTTGGTCAGCACGTCGTCGGCGCCGGCCTCGATCGCCGCGTCCATCAATGCGGCTTCGTCGGTGCCCGGCGCGAAGATCATCTGGCCGCAGTGGGTGAACAGGAAGGCGACGCTGCCGTCGGTGCCCATGTTGCCGCCGTGCTTGGCGAAGGCGTGGCGCACCTCGGCGACGGTGCGCACCTTGTTGTCGGTGAGGCAATCCACCATCACCGCCGCGCCGTTGATGCCATAGCCCTCGTAGCGGATTTCCTCGTAGCTCACGCCTTCGAGCTGGCCGGTGCCGCGCTTGATCGCGTTGTCGATGTTGTCCTTGGGCAGGCTCTGCCCCTTGGCCTTCTCGATCGCCAGCCGCAACCGCGGATTGGCGCCGGCGTCTCCCCCGCCCATCTTGGCGGCGACGGTGATTTCCTTGATCAGCTTGGTGAATACCTTGCCCCGCTTGGCGTCCTGACGTCCCTTGCGATGCTGGATATTGGCCCATTTGGAATGTCCGGCCATAGTCGTTTCCCTGGTTGCGCGGTTTGCCGCGTAGTTGTCGCGAGTTTGTTACGTACAATCACAAATTTTAGCATCCCGGGAGTCCGCGCCATGACCCAGCCACTGCCCATCGCCAGGAGCGGCGAGACCGAACTCGCGCTGCTGCCGCAATTCGCCAACCGCCACGGCCTGATCACCGGCGCCACCGGTACCGGCAAGACGGTGACCCTGCAGCGCATTGCCGAGCAGTTGTCTCAAGCCGGTGTGCCGGTGTTCCTTGCCGACGCCAAGGGCGATCTGTCCGGCCTCGGCGCGCCCGGGGTCGCCTCCGAAAAGTTTCAGGCGCGGCTCGATCGGCTCGGCATCGAGGATTGGCAGCCGCAGGCCAGCCCGGTGGTGTTCTGGGATGTGTTCGGTGAATCCGGTCATCCGGTGCGCGCCACGATTTCCGACATGGGGCCGCTGCTGCTCGGACGCCTGCTCAACCTCAACGACACCCAGGCCGGCGTGCTGCAAGTGGTGTTCACGGTCGCCGACGACCAGGGCCTGCTGCTGCTCGACCTGAAGGACCTGCGCGCCATGGTGCAGCACGTCGGCGAGAACGCGGCCGAATACAAGACCAAGTACGGCAACGTCTCGGCGGCTTCGATCGGCGCCATCCAGCGCGGCTTGCTGACGCTGGAAGAGCAGGGCGGCGACAGCTTCTTCGGCGAGCCGATGCTCGACATCGAAGATCTGATGCAAACCCAGGATGGCCGCGGCGTGATCAACGTGCTGGCGGCCGACAAGCTGATGAATTCGCCGCGCCTCTATGGCTGTTTCCTGCTCTGGCTGCTGGCCGAATTGTTCGAGCAACTGCCCGAGGCGGGCGACCTGCCCAAGCCCAAGCTGGCCTTCTTTTTCGACGAGGCGCACCTGCTGTTCAATGACGCGCCGCCGGCGCTGCTGGAGAAGGTCGAGCAGGTGGTGCGCCTGATCCGCTCGAAAGGCGTCGGCGTGTACTTCGTGACGCAGAATCCGCTCGATATTCCCGATTCCGTGCTCGGCCAGCTCGGCAACCGCGTGCAGCATGCGTTGCGCGCCTTCACGCCGCGCGACCAGAAGGCGGTCAAGGCCGCGGCCGACACCCTGCGCGCCAACCCGGCCTTCGACGCCGCGACCGTGATCACCGAACTCGGCGTCGGCGAGGCGCTGGTCTCCTTCCTCGACGACCACGGTCGGCCGACCGTGGTCGAGCGCGCCATGGTGCTGCCGCCGGCGTCGCGCATCGGCCCGCTGACGGCGGAGGAACGCCGGGCGGCGATTGCCGCATCGCCGATCGCCGGGCATTACGAGAAGCTGCTCGACCGCGAATCCGCCTTTGAAAAGCTGCAAGGCGCCGCCGCTGCCCCGGGAGTAGACGCCGGCGACACGGCGACGCCGGCGGTCGCTTCACCAACCGGGCAGGCAGGCGGCGGCTTCTTCGGCGGCCTGGGCGATACGCTGGGCGGCATGCTCGGCGGCGGCGCCCGCAGCGGCACCCGCGGCCGGCAGACGGTGGTCGAGGCGGCGGTATCCAGCACCGTGCGCGCCATCGGCTCTTCGCTCGGTCGCGAAATCGTGCGCGGCGTGCTCGGTTCGATCATGGGCGGCCGCCGCCGGTGACGCCCGCGGCCGGCACGGGTGCCGCGCATCGTGCCGCACACCGCGCCGGAGTCGTGTTCGCCGTCGTTGCGGCGTTCGGCTTTTCCTTCAAGGCGATCCTGGTCAAGCTGGCCTATCCCTACGGCGTCGATGCAATCACGCTACTGGCCCTGCGCATGGCCTTCGCGCTGCCGGTGTTCCTGTGGGTCGGCCTTGCCGCCGCGAGGAATGCGCCGGCCCTGAGCCGGCGCGACTGGCTCTCGGTCGCCGCGCTCGGGGCGCTCGGCTACTACGGCGCCAGCATCCTGGATTTTCTCGGCCTCAAATACATTTCGGCCGGTCTGGAGCGGCTGATCCTGTTCACCTATCCGACGCTCACCCTGCTGCTCGGCGTGGTGCTGCACGGCCGCGCCGTCACGCGGCGCGAAGGCGTCGCGCTGGCCCTGTGCTATGCCGGCATCGCGGCCGCGTTCGCCCACGATCTGCAGTTCGCCGGCGACAGAGCCGTGGTCTGGATCGGCGGCGGCTTCGTCTTCGCCTCGTCGGTCAGCTATGCGCTTTACCTTTCCGGCAGCGCCGGCATGATCGGCAAGCTGGGTGCGGCGCGCTTTACGGCGCTGGCCATGCTGGTGTCGACGGCCGCTACCGGCGGCCATTTCCTGGCGACGCAGCCGCTCGCCGCCCTGGTGGCGCAGCCCTGGCCGGTGTATGCGCTGGGGGCCGCGATGGGCGTGTTCTGCACGGTGCTGCCGGTATTCGCCCAATCGGCGGCGATTCGCCGCATCGGCAGCGGGCCGGCGGCGCTGGTCGGCATGGTCGGGCCGCTCTTGACCATCGCCTTCGCCTGGCTGCTGCTCGACGAAGGCTTTTCGACGGCGCAGATGATCGGTGTCGCGTTGGTCGTCGCCGGCATCGCGATCGTAAGCCGCCGATAGCCCCGCCGCGCGGCTTCACCCCTATAATCGCCTGACTGTGGGGGAAGATGCAGCTCAAATTCAGGGACTTGCATGGCACTCGGGCGTTGCGCGCCGGGTGCCGTTCCTGCTTGCCCTGCTGATCGCGCCGGCGGCGGCGCAGGAGGTTTCGGAAAAGGATTATTTCGGCGACCTGCCGGTGGTGCTTTCCGTCAGCCGCCTGGCGCAACCGCTCAAGGACGTGCCGGGTTCGGTGACTGTACTCGATCGCAATACCATCCGCCGATCGGGAGCGCGCGAGGTGGCAGAAGTGCTGCGCCTGGTACCGGGTTTCCTGTTTACGATGGAAACCGGCGCCAATCCCCAGGCTGCCTACCACTCCGGGATGGATGTCTTCGGCGCACGCACGCAGGTATATGTCGATGGCCGTTCGCTCTATTCCTCGTTCCTTTTTGGCGACACCCATCTTGGTTTGCGCGGCATCGTACTCGACGACGTCGAACGGATAGAGGTTCTGCGCGGATCGAATTCCGCATCGTATGGTGCCAATGCCTTTCTCGGCGTGGTCAACATCATCACGCGCAATGCGGCGGACAGCCATGGCGTGATGGCGTCGGTCACCACCGGCGACAGGGGCATCAACGACAACGTGGCGCGCATCGGCTGGGGCGGGCCGAATGCCAGTTTCCGCCTGACCTCGTCGCGACGGGTGGATCGCGGCCTCAACAAGGTATATGACGACAGCCACGTCTCGCGCGTCCAGTTCCGGGCCGACCTGGCGCCGTCGTCCGACGACGACGTGATGCTTCAGTTCGCCGCCGGCGAGGTGAGTCGCGGCGGCGGCACGGGGGCGGCCGGCAATCCCTATCGCACCCACGGGCAGAGCGACATGTCGCTGAACGGACGGTGGCAGCATCAGATCGACCGGGACCAGAAATTCGAGCTGCGTGCGACGTTCGAGCGCGAGGCCTTTTCGGACAGCACGCTGGTGAGCGGAACCGTTGCCGGGATTCCCGTCAGCGCGGTACAGGACTCGGGCGGCAGCGTACAGCGCGCCGAACTCGGCCTGCAGCATACGATCACGTGGTCTTCCAGAAGCCGGATCGTCTGGGGTGGCGAGTGGCGCTACGAGTTGCTCAACGCGCCGCCGCTGTATTCTTCCAGGGACAGCATTTCCCTGCATCAGTGGCGCGGCTTCGCCACCTTCGAGTGGCGACCCCATGAGCAGTGGCTGCTGCAGGCCAGCGGCATGCAGGAAGGACACAGCTACACCGGCAGCACCTTTTCGCCGCGGCTGGCGGCGAACTTCCATCTGACGCCGGATCACACCTTGCGCGGCGGCATTTCCAAATCCCAGCGGGCACCGAATTTCTATGAACTGCGCGCCGATACGCGTCTGTACAACCTGACGCCCGGAAGCATCGTGATCCCGGTGGGGATGCAGGTGCCTGTAGCCGGGTGGCTCTATCGGTCATCGGGCACGGTAAAGCCGGAAACGCTGATCACTCATGAGCTTGGCTATCTCGGGCACGTGCGCAGCGCCAACCTGCAGATCGACGCGCGCGCATTCGTCGAGCGGATGAACGATCGAATCTCGGTTGTCGGAACCACGGTCGCGAACCCGGCGTTTCCCGCCTTTCCCTACCTCAGCGTCAAGGATTTCGTCAATCGTCCGGGGCCGCATCTGCACGGTTTCGAGTACCAGTTCGATTGGCGCCCGCTGCCCGACACGCGGCTGGTGTTCTCCGAGGCGCACATCCGCAGCGAGATCGGGTCGTATACGGACGAAGCGCTCGAAGCGCCCTTCCGCTCGAATTCGCTGGCATGGTTCCAGAGCCTGCCGCGCGGTTTCGAGTTCACGGCGATTTCGACCGCATCGACACCGTTCAAGTGGGCTGGTGGCGGCGACCTGATCAATACGCCGCGCCGCCTCGACGTCCGTCTTGGCATGCCCTTCGCGCTCGGCGCCACCCGCGGCGAAGCCAGCGTGACGGTGCAGGCGATCAACGGCGGCCATCAGATCTACAAGCTGACCCAGCGTTTCGAGCGTCGCGCCTTCGCGACCCTGCGGCTGGAATTCTGACCCATGCGGCGCCGCTTTTTCGTCCTTCTCGCCACCGCCTGCCTATGTCTAATGACATATGGGTTGGCGGGCGCGGCGCCCGCCGTTCCGGTCTGGGTGGCCCTGTCCGAAACCGGCGGCGCGCACGCCGAGGCGGTGGAGGCATTGCGTGCGGACGTCGAACAGGCGCTGCCGGGGCGCATCGAATGGCGCGTCGCGCACTGGAGCCAGTTCACCAGCGCCAAACCGGAACCGCACTGGATCATCGCCGTCGGCACCGCGGCGCAACGCGGCATGCAGGAATTGTTCGCCGGCGACCCCACGCCGCCGCCCTTGCTGGCGATTCTGGTGCCGCGTCTCGCCTTCGAACGGATCGCCGATCCGGCGCGTTTGCGCGGCGGTTCCCTGTCCGCCGTATTTCTCGACCAGCCGCCGGCGCGGCAGCTGGAGCTGATCCGGCTCGCGTTGCCCGCCGTGCGCAATGTCGGGATACTCGTCGGCGCCGAATCGAAAGCTCATGGCGCGGGCCTTGAGAAGGCGGCCCGGGAGCGCGGCATGCGCCTGGCCACCTCGCAGGCGGGGCAGGACGGATTGTTTCAGGCGCTGCAGTCGCTGCTGGCCGAAGTCGAGGCGCTGCTGGCGCTGCCCGACCCCGCCGTGTTCAACAGCCAGACTGCTGCCAACATCCTGACCGCGGCCTATCGGCGGCAAGTACCGCTGGTCGGCTTTTCACCGGCCTACGCCAGGGCCGGCGCCTTGCTGGCCTTGTATTCGACACCGGCCCAGGTCGGCCTGCGTGGCGGCGAAGTCCTGCGCCAGTCGCTTGCGGGCAGGACTCTGCCGCCCCCGCAATGGCCGCGAGAGTTTGCCGTGGCGGTCAATCAGGATGTCGCCCGCTCCCTGGGTTTCACATTGGAGCAGTCGCATCTCGCCGAACAATTGCGGCAACGGGAGCGGCCATGAGCATGAACCTGCGTACGCGCATGCTGCTGGTGGCCCTGTTGCCGGCGACGCTGGTGGCGGTGCTGCTGACGGCAGTCTTTCTGATTCATGCGATCGACAATCTGGAACAGGGGCTGCGTACCCGGGGCGTCGCGATCTCGCGGCAGATGGCGACCGCCGCCGAATTCGGTATCTTCTCCGGCCAGCGAAGCGGCCTGTCGCTGCTGACCGCGTCGACGCTGCGCATCGATCCGGACGCGCGCGGCGCGGCGATCATCGATGAGCGGGGCAGCGTCATGGCGAGCGCCGGCGACTTGAATATGGGCGCATGGCCTCCGCTCGGGCGAATCGAGGGCAGCCGCCTGGAGCGCGACGTGCTGTTGTTCGTCGAGCCGGTGACGCGCAGGATCGTGCCGGTGGACGACATCTACGCCGGCACGGACGCCAGACCCGGCGGGGAATCGAAAGTCATCGGCCATGTCGTCGTCGAGTTGTCCCTGGAGGAGGTTTCGGGCAGGGGCAAGCGGCACATTGCCGCCGGTGTCCTGATCGCCATGCTCGGCGCGGCGCTCGGCGGCTGGCTGGCGCAACGCATCGCGCGCGCGGTGACCGAACCGCTGGTCGAGGCCAACGAAGTGGTCGCGCGCATCGGCAAGGGCGATCTGGCGGTGCGCATGACGGCGGAGTCGGCCGGGCCCTTGCAGCCTCTGGCGGTGGGCATCAACGACATGGCCGAGCGCCTCGGCGTGACGCAGGAAGATTTGCGGGCGCGGGTCGCCGAAGCCACCCGCGACTTGAAGCGCGAGAAGGAAGCGGCTGAGCACGCCACCATTGCCAAGTCGCATTTCCTGGCCGCGGCCAGTCACGACCTGCGACAGCCCCTGCATGCGCTCGGGCTTTTCGTTTCGGGCCTGGCGCAGTCGGACGTGGCCCGGCACGAGCCGAAGCTGGTCGCGCACATTCAGTCGGCGGTGGACACGCTGCAGAACCTGCTCGACGCCATTCTCGACATCTCGCGGCTGGACGGCGGCAACATCGTGCCGGAGATCGTCAGTTTTCCCCTCAATGGCTCGCTGGATCGGCTGACCCGCGATCTTTCCCTGCTGGCCGAGCAAAAGAGCCTGCAGCTCAAGGTGAGGCCGACCTATGTGCGGGTGCGCAGCGATCCGAAGATCGTCGAGCGCATCCTGCTCAATCTGGTCGGCAACGCCTTGCGCTACACCCGTGCCGGCGGCGTGCTGGTGAGTTGCCGCCATCGCGGCAACTCGGTGCTGGTCGAAGTCTGGGATACCGGCGAAGGAATTCCGGAAAGCGCGCGCGAGGAAATCTTCGAAGACTACGTGCAACTGGCGAACCCCGAGCGCGACCGCGACAAGGGGCTCGGCTTGGGCCTCGCGATCTGTCGCCGTCTGGCTGACCTGCTGGAAATTCCGCTCGGCGTGCGTTCGCGCCCGGGGCGAGGCTCGGTGTTCTGGATTGAACTGCCTCTGGCGCAAGAGGAAGCGCCCGTCGACGAACGGGAGGCCGAAAGTCCGCAAGCCCAGCAGGCGGTCGATGCCGCGCGGATCGCGGGAACCGTGCTGGTGGTGGAAGGCGATGCGCTGGTACGCGCGGGCATGGAGCAGGCGATCGTCGGCTGGGGAGGCAGCGTCATGCTGGCGGCCACTCGCGAGGAGGCCTTGCATCGTTGCCGCGAGAGCGGCCGGGCGCCCGATCTGACGATCTGCAATCTGCGGCTGCCGGGAGGGGGCGGCATCGAGTTGGCGCAGGAACTGCGGCGCGAATTTGGGCAAATGGCCGTGCTGCTGGTCAGCGCCGACGTCAGCGAAGAAGCCCAGGCGGCGGCGCGCGGCGCCGGCTTCGCCCTGCTCAAGGAGCCGGTACCGCCGGGCCGGCTGCGCGCGGCCCTGCGGCACTTGCTCGCGGTGCGCGCCTAGCGCCCCAGGCGGCGACAGAGTTCCAGCGTCAAGCCGGCCTGATTCATCGTATAAAAATGCAGTCCCGGCGCGCCGCGTTCGAGCAGGCGCTGGCAAAGCTCGGTCACCACGTCGAGGCCGAAGGCGCGGATGGAGTCCGCGTCGTCGCCGAAGCTCTCGAACTTGCGCCGCATCCAGCGCGGGATCTCCGCCCCGCAGGCGTCGGAAAAACGCGCCAGCTTCGAAAAACTGCCGATCGGCATGATGCCCGGCACGATGGGGATGTCGACGCCGAGCGCACGGGCTTCGGCGACGAAATGTTCGTAGGCGTCCGCGTTGTAGAAATACTGCGTGATCGCCGAACTGGCCCCGGCATCGACCTTGCGCTTGAAATTCAGCAGGTCGTCGCGCGGGCTCTTTGCCTGCGGATGCCATTCGGGATAGGCCGCCACCTCGATATGGAAGCGGTCGCCGGTTTCGCCGCGGATGAACTCCACCAGCTCGTTGGCATAACGGAATTCGCCGGCATCGGCCATGCCGGAAGGCAGATCGCCGCGCAGGGCGACGATGCGGCGGATGCCCTGCTGAATGAAGATGCCCAGCATCTCGCGGATGCCCTCGCGCGTCGAACCGATGCAGGACAGGTGCGGCGCCGCGTTGTGGCCTTCGGCGGCAATCTCCATCACCGTGGCCAGCGTGCGCTCGCGTGTCGAGCCGCCGGCGCCGTAAGTGACGGAAAAGAACTCGGGCTTCAGCGCCGCGAGGCGGCCGCGCGTGGTGCGCAGCTTCTCCATGCCCTCGCCGGTTTGCGGCGGGAAAAACTCGAGGGATAGTTCAAAGGTCATTGCGGGTTCCCTGGGTCATGACTTCGGCGAACTCAACAGCAGCTTCGTCAGCAGCCATGAGATCACGCTGTAGATCACCGAGCCGAAGATGCCTGCCCAGATGCCGTCCACCACGAAGCCGTCGAGCAGCCACGCCGCGAGCAGGAACATCATGCCGTTGATGACGAAGATGAACAGGCCCAGCGTCAGCAGGGTCGCCGGCAGCGTCAGCAATACCAGCACGGGTCGGATCACGGTGTTGATCAGTCCCAGCACCACCGCCACCGCCAGCGCCGTGGTGAAGTTCGCGACGTGGATCGAAGGCAGCAGATAGGGCAAGGCGAGCAGGGCGAGGGCGTTGATCAACCAGACAGCGAGCAGGCGCATGACAGTCTCCTTGCGGTGGGCGGGGCGGGATTGCGGCGTGAGAGGCTCAATACCTGTACTGGTCGGCCTTGTACGGTCCGTTCTTCGGCACGCCGATGTAGGCGGCCTGCTCGTCGGTCAGTTCCGACAGTAGCGCATTCAGTTTCTTCAACTGCAGGCGCGCCACTTTTTCGTCGAGGTGCTTGGGCAGGGTGTAGACGCCCACCGGGTAGTCGGCATTGCGCGTGAACAGCTCGATCTGCGCAATCGTCTGGTTGGCGAACGACGACGACATCACATAGCTCGGGTGTCCCGTGCCGCAACCCAGATTCACCAGGCGGCCCTTGGCCAGCAGGATGATGCGCTTGCCGTCCGGGAAGATCACGTGGTCGACCTGCGGCTTGATTTCCTCCCACTTGTACTTCTCGAGCGAGGCGACGTTGATCTCGGAATCGAAGTGGCCGATGTTGCAGACGATGGCCTGGTCCTTCATCTTCGCCATGTGCTCGTGGTCGATGACGTGGACGTTGCCGGTGCAGGTGACGAAAATGTCGGCCTTGTCGGCGGCGTAGTCCATGGTCACCACGCGGTAGCCTTCCATCGCCGCCTGCAGCGCGCAGATCGGGTCGATTTCGGTGACCCACACCTGCGCCGACAGCGCGCGCATGGCCTGCGCCGAGCCCTTGCCGACGTCGCCGTAGCCGGCGATCAGCGCGACCTTGCCGGCGATCATGACGTCGGTGGCGCGCTTGATGCCGTCCACCAGCGATTCGCGGCACCCGTAGAGGTTGTCGAACTTCGACTTGGTCACCGAATCATTGACGTTGATCGCGGGGATCTTCAGTTCGCCGCGCTCGTGCATCTGGTACAGGCGATGCACGCCGGTGGTGGTTTCTTCCGTCACGCCCTTGATCTTGGCCAGGCGAGTCGAGTACCAGGTCTTGTCGGTGGCGAGCTTGGCCTTGATGCTGGCGAACAGCACGGTGGCTTCCTCGCTGTCCGGCTTGTCCAGCACCGAGATGTCCTTCTCGGCGCGGCTGCCCAGGTGCAGCAGCAGCGTCGCGTCGCCGCCGTCGTCGAGGATCATGTTGGAATAGCCGTTATCGGGCCATTCGAAAATGCGGTGGGTGTAATCCCAGTAATCGACCAGCGATTCGCCCTTGACGGCGAACACGGCGACGCCGTCGGCGGCGATGGCGGCAGCCGCGTGATCCTGGGTCGAAAAGATGTTGCACGAAGCCCAGCGCACTTCGGCGCCCAGCGCGGTCAGCGTCTCGATCAGCACCGCGGTCTGGATCGTCATGTGCAGGCTGCCGGTGATGCGCGCGCCCTTGAGCGGCTGTGCCTTGGCGAATTCCTCGCGGATGGCCATGAGGCCCGGCATCTCGGTTTCGGCGATGCGGATTTCCTTGCGGCCCCAATCGGCCAGGCCGAGGTCGGCGATTACGTAATCTTTTTTGTCAGCCACTGCGTTCATGAGAACTCCTTGAACTGTGACCGGGAGGGAGGCGAACTCACCCTGCCCGGTACGGGTTAGGTGAGCGCAGTTTGAAAATGGTCCGAGCCTGGGGGGTAAGTGAAAACTACCCTTGCAGCGCTCCTCGGAAGCTGGGCATTATATCTGTTTCGTGCAATTGCGTTGCGCACTGCCGCAAATCCATCTATAATCGCTGTTCTCTGACGCGGGGTGGAGCAGTCTGGCAGCTCGTCGGGCTCATAACCCGAAGGTCGCAGGTTCAAATCCTGCCCCCGCAACCAATAAAAAGTTAATAAGGCCAATCACTTAACGGTGGTTGGCCTTATTGCTTTGGCATGTCAGAAACCTTCGTGCCCATTCTGTGCCCACGCCGTGCCCAAGTTGTGCCCATGCCAAATTCAGGAATTCATTGCGGGCTGTGTTATTGACCTTCGGTGTTTCCTAGGTTGAAGGCCGTGCCCAATTTCGGCTAACCGAATCGCCTTTAGTACCCTCCAGGGGGCGGTCTAGCTCGATTCTCGCTGCAATTGCTAGGAATCGGTGTCGCTACGACCCTCGTCAGCAATATGCACGGCCAATTCACCTACTTGGCAGCCGAAATACTGGCAAAGACGGTCTAGGTTGTCCGTTACCGTGTTGTACCCCTTTGTGTTGAGCATGCGTGACAGGGTCATACGGTTGATGCCCGTCGCTGCCGCAATCTCAATCAGGGTGATTCGCCGCCCCTCCCTGAACTGCTTGTCGGCGATTAGTTCGCTAAGCCTAAATCGGATCATGGGTGCCTCAAAGAAGACTCCATTAAATCAGATGTAACAAATAAGTTGCAAAAAGATTTCTTCATGATATATTTGCTCTACGAATGAACATCCGGTGTGCAAAACGCGATTTCTGTGTGCGCGCCGAATGTCTTCGGAGCTTTTTAAATCATACGGAGATCACGCTATGGCAGTCCGAGTTTCCACCTATCTGACAACCGACGAGTTGTCAGAACGCATCAAATACGACTCCCGCACTATTCGCGAGCGCCTCAAGGACAGCGTCCTTCTCGAAGGCAAGCACTACATCCGCCCATTTGGTGGCCGGAAGATCCTGTTCATATGGGAGCAGATCGAAGCGGACATGGGGCTGGCGTCCAGCCAGTCATACGCAATTCCGATGGCAAACGGAGGTGTTTGTCATGGGTAGCATACGAAAGCGGGATGACAATGGTCTGCTGTTCGTGGATTTTCGCTATCGGGGCAAACGCTGCCGCGAACAAACGACGTTGGAAGATACTCCAGCGAATCGGAAGCGACTACAGAAGGTTCTCGACGCGATCGAAGCCGCAATCAAACTCGGCACCTTCGACTACGCTACGTTCTTTCCCGGTAGCAAAATGGCCGCCCGCTTCGCGACCCCTGTAGCCAATCCCATCGCCACTGCGCTGAACGGTGGTTCCGTTTCCCGGCAGACACCCGCGGCCGCGGTGGGTCTGACGGTAGAAGCGCCAACTCTTCCAACCTTCAACGTCTTCGCCGACATCTGGGTGGCCGAGAACGAAGTCGCCTGGCGGCGGAGTCACCGCCGCACGGTGATGGACATTCTCAACGGGCACCTGCGTCCGGTGTTCGGGGAGAAGGGGGTCGGCGACATCACTAAAGCTGACATCCTGGCCTTTCGCTCTCAACTCGCCAAAGTACGCGGGCGAAAGGCTGAAACCCTGTCTGCCAAACGCATCAACGCCGTACTGGCGCCGCTGCGCCAAATCCTTAACGAAGCCGCCGACCGCTACGAATTTACCACGGCCTTCCGCAACATCAAGCCGCTCAAGGTCCCGCGCTCCGACATCACGCCCTTCAGTCTGGGCGAGGTACAGCAGATCCTCAGTACCGTGCGCGACGACTTTCGCGACTACTACACCGTGCGCTTCTTCACCGGCATGCGCACCGGGGAGATCGATGGCCTGAAGTGGAAATACATCGACCTGGAACGCCGCCTGATCTTGGTGCGCGAGACCATCGTCGATGGTGAGGAGGACACCACCAAGACCGACGGCAGCCAGCGCGACATCCAGATGAACGAAGCGGTGTATCAGGCCATGCTGCGGCAGGAGAAGGCCACCCGCAAGCTCAGCAAGTTTGTCTTCTGCAACCGCGAAGGCAAGCCACTCGATCACGTCAATGTCACCAAGCGCGTCTGGTACCCGCTGCTGCGCCATCTGGGGCTCACATTGCGCCGTCCCTATCAGACGCGCCATACCGCCGCCACCCTGTGGCTCGGCTCGGGGGAGAACCCGCAATGGATCGCGCGCCAAATGGGGCATGCCTCGACGGAGATGCTGTTCAAGGTCTACGCCCGCTTCGTGCCCAACCTCACCCGCCAGGACGGCTCGGCCTTCGAGCGTTTGCTGCTGCAAAGCGGCACCGTCGCCGCGCCTCCCGTCGCTGAGCCGCCGACCTCGGCCGCCGCTACTCCGAACATCTAAAGGAACCCACATGAACTGTCGGTGCGCGTTTAAAACTGACCAGCTGTGCGCATTGAATTTTGACCAGGGGCTAAAGCCGCCTGTCATAGGCATGGCTGTGGATAAGTGTAGCGCATTCTCTGGGTCGGACACCTCCTTACGGT
>JAOTRV010000043.1 GCA_030247575.1 Sulfuritalea sp. | reverse complement strand
GCGTGGCCGACGGTGGCGCCCTGCAGAAAGTCGATGACAGCGCCATTCCGCTGTCGGCCTGGCTCGGCCCGGTCGGCATGCCCGGCGTCACGGCCTGGGTCGGCCTGCTCGACATCTGCGCGCCGAAGCCCGGCGAGACCGTGGTGGTCACCGCCGCCTCGGGCGCGGTGGGCAGCGTGGTCGGCCAACTGGCGAAGATACACGGCGCGCGCGCGGTCGGCATCGCCGGCGGCGCGGAGAAATGCCGCTACGTGGTGGACGAACTCGGCTTCGATGCCTGCATCGACTACAAGGCCGGCAATCTGCGCGGCGACCTGAAGGAAGCCACGCCAAAAGGCATCGACTGCCTGTTCGAGAACGTCGGCGGCGAAATTTTCGACACCCTGCTCGGACGCATGAATCCCTTCTCGCGCATCGCCGTCTGCGGCCTGATCTCGCAGTACAACTCGGCCCCCTACCCGATGCAGAACATCGGCTCGGTGCTGATCAACCGCATCAAGATGCAGGGCTTCATCGTCTCCGACGACCTGACCCGCTGGCCGCCGGCGCTGAAGGAACTCGCCGGCCACGTCGCCGCCGGCCGCATCAAGTATCGCGAGACCGTCGCCGACGGCCTCGCCGCCGCACCTGCCGCCTTCATCAGCCTGCTGAAAGGCGGCAACTTCGGCAAGCAACTCGTAAAACTGGCCTGAAAATGAGCAACGCGCATACCGGCACGCGCCCGGTCACGGAAAAGGACGCCCTCGACACCGCCAGCCTTGCGGCATGGATGAGAAGCCACGTCGAGGGTTTCGCCGGCGACTTGCAGGTCGAGAAGTTCAAGGGCGGGCAATCCAACCCCACCTTCCTGCTCACGGCCGACGGACGCAAGTACGTGATGCGCCGCAAGCCGCCCGGCAAGCTGCTGCCCAGCGCCCATGCCGTGGATCGCGAATACAAGGTGATCTCGGCGCTGGCCGGCACCGACGTGCCGGTGGCGCGCACCTTTGCGCTGTGCGAGGACGACTCCGTGATCGGCACGATGTTCTACATCATGGATTGCGTCGACGGCCGCATCATGTGGGACCCGTCGTTGCCCGGCATGACGCCGGCACAGCGCGGCGCGATTTTCGACGAGATGAACCGCGTCATCGCCGCCCTGCACAAGGTCGATTACACCGCCGTCGGCCTCGCCGATTACGGCAAGCCGGGCAGCTATTTTTCGCGCCAGATCGACCGCTGGAGCAAGCAGTATCGGGCTTCGGAAACCGAGAAGATCGAAGCCATGGACAAGCTGATCGACTGGCTACCGCAGAACATTCCGGCCGGCGACGAAACCAGCATCGTGCATGGCGACTATCGGCTGGACAACACGGTGTTCCACCCGACCGAGCCGCGCATGCTGGCGGTGCTCGACTGGGAGTTGTCTACGCTCGGCCATCCGCTGGCCGACTTCGCCTACCACTGCATGACCTGGCGCCTGTCCCCCGGCCAGTTCCGCGGCCTCGCCGGCAACGACCTCGCCGCGCTGGGAATCCCCGCCGAGGCCGATTACGTCGCCGCCTATTGCAAGCGCACCGGCCGCGCGCCGATCCCACCGCGCGACTGGGAGTTCTACATGGCCTTCAACATGTTCCGCCTGGCCGGCATCCTGCAAGGCATCATGGCCCGCGCCCTGCAAGGCAACGCGTCGAGCGCCGAAGCCATCGAAACCGGCAAGCGCGCCCGCCCCCTGGCCGAAGAAGCCTGGCGCCAGGTCGAACGCCTGCTCGCCAATCACTGACGCACCATGAAGCACAGTTCAAACAACCGTCATTCCGGGCTTGACCCGGAATCCAGTCCGTACTTTCTGGATTCCGGCTTTCGCCGGAATGACGAATCTATGCGGCTTCATCACCCCGTTTAAATCTCACGAGGACACATCATGGATTTCGACTACTCCCCCAAGGTCAAGGACCTGCAGAAGCGCCTGAATGCCTTCATGGACGAGCACATCTATCCGAACGAGGATGTGTTCCACCAGGAGGTCGAAGCCAACCGCGCCAAGGGCAACCCCTGGGTGCCGACCGTGGTCATGGAGCAACTCAAGGACAAGGCACGCGCCGCCGGGCTGTGGAACCTGTTCCTGCCGCAGTCCGAGCGCGGCGCCGGGCTGACCAACCTCGAGTACGCGCCGCTGTGCGAAATCATGGGTCGCTCGCACATCGCGCCCGAAGCCTTCAATTGCTCGGCGCCCGACACCGGCAACATGGAAACCATCGAGCGCTACGGCAACGACGCGCAGCGCAACGAGTGGCTGATGCCGCTGCTCGAAGGCAAGATCCGCTCCGGCTTCGCCATGACCGAGCCGGCCGTCGCCTCATCCGATGCCACCAACATCGAGGCGCGCATCGTCAAGGACGGCGACCACTACGTGATCAACGGCCGCAAGTGGTGGACCTCGGGCGCGCCCGATCCGCGCTGCAAGATCCTCATCTTCATGGGCAAGACCGATCCCGACAACCCGAGCCGGCACAACCAGCAGTCGATGATCCTGGTGCCGATGGACACCCCGGGCGTCACCCGCGTGCGCGCGCTCAGCGTGTTCGGCTACGACCATGCGCCGCACGGCCACGGCGAAGTCGATTTCAAGGACGTGCGGGTGCCCGTCTCCAACATCCTGCTCGGCGAAGGGCGCGGCTTCGAAATCGCCCAGGGCCGCCTCGGCCCGGGCCGCATCCACCACTGCATGCGCCTGATCGGGCTGGCCGAGCGCGCGCTGGAACTGATGTGCAAGCGCGCGCTGAAGCGCGTCGCCTTCCACAAACCCGTCTCCGACCAGGGCGTGACGCGGGAGCGCATCGCCGAGGCGCGCATCCTGATCGACCAGGCGCGCTTCCTGACGCTCAATGCGGCCTGGAAAATGGACACCGCGGGCAACAAGGTGGCGAAGCAGGAAATCGCCATGATCAAGGTCGCCGCGCCCAACATGGCGCTGCAGGTCATCGACTGGGCGATGCAGGTGCATGGCGGCGCCGGGGTTTCCGACGACTTCCCGCTGGCCGCCGCCTACGCCCAGGCGCGCACCCTGCGCTATGCCGACGGCCCCGACGAGGTGCATCGCAACGCCATCGCCAAGCAGGAGCTGGGCAGGTACCTCTAAACCCTTTACCACGGAGAGCACGTCCTTCGACAGGCTCAGGACGATCGGAAAACACTCCGTTCATGGTGAGCTTGTCGAACCATGCGTCTTCCGTGGTGATCATTCATTTCCACTTGTCCGCGCAAGAAGGAGAATCATGTCAGACCGACATTTCGCCCACTGGCCGAAGGGCCTGCCGCGCCACATGAGCGTGCCCGAGACCGACCTGTTCTACAACGTCGAGGTGTCGGCGAAGCGCTTCCCCGCCAAGCCCTACCTGGTTTTCTACGACACGAAAATCAGCTTCGCGGAATTCAAGGACGAGGCCGAACGCCTCGCCGGCTGGCTCGAAGAGCAGGGCGTGAGCAAGGGCGACCGCGTGCTGCTCTACATGCAGAACAGCCCGCAGTTCGTGCTGGCCTACTACGGCATCCTGCGCGCCAATGCCGTCGTGGTGCCGGTCAATCCGATGAACATGACGACCGAGTTGCGCCATTACGTCAGCGACAGCGGCGCCAAAGTAGCCATCGTGGCACAGGACATCTACCCGCAGATGAAGCCGCTGCTCGGCTCGGGCGAAGGCCAGGGCCTGCAGAAGATCCTCGTCGCCGCCTACGCCGACTACCTCAAGGCGGAAACCGACCTCAAGGTGCCCGATTTCGTCAAGGCGCCGCGGCAAGCCATCAGCGAACCCGGCGTCACGCTGTGGCCCGACGCGCTGGCGGCGAACCTGCGCCCCGGCCCCGTCACCGTCGGCCCCGACGACCTCTGCGTGATGCCCTACACCTCGGGCACCACCGGCCATCCCAAGGGCTGCATGCACACGCACCGTACGGCCATGCACACCCAGATGGCCGGCTACCAGTGGTTCGGCATCCAGCAGGACGCCGTGTATCTCGCGGTGCTGCCCTTCTTCCACGTCACCGGCATGCAGGGCAGCATGAGCGGTCCGTTGCAGGCCGGCGCCACCGTGGTGCTGCTGCCGCGCTGGGACCGCGACGCCGCGGCGCAATGCATCGCGCGTTACGGCGTGACCTCATGGACCGCGATCCCGACCATGGTGATCGACTTCCTGATGAATCCGAAACTCAGCGAGTACGACCTGTCGTCGATCACGCGCATGAGCGGCGGCGGCGCCGCAATGCCCGAAGCCATCGCGCAGAAGCTGCTCGACATGGGCATCACCTACGTCGAAGGCTACGGTCTGTCGGAAACCATCGCGCCCTCGCACATCAACCCGCCGGACCGGCCCAGGAAACAGTGCCTCGGCATCCCGATCTTCGACGTCGAGTCGATGGTGGTCGACCCGAACAGCTTCGAGGAACTGCCGCCCGGCGAGGTCGGCGAGATCGTCACGCGCGGCCCGCAGGTGTTCATCGGCTACTGGAACAACCCCGAGGCGACGGCCAACGTCTTCGTCGACATCGGCGGCAAGCGCTGGTTTCGCACCGGCGACCTCGGCCGCGTCGATGAGGACGGCTACTTTTTCATGGTCGACCGCCTGAAGCGCATGATCAACGCCTCCGGCTTCAAGGTCTGGCCGGCCGAGGTCGAGGCCCTGATGTACGAGCATCCCGCGATCCAGGAAGCCTGCGTGATCGGCGCGAAGGATGCCCACCGCGGCGAAACGGTCAAGGCCATCGTGGTGATCAAGGAGGCCCAGCGCGGCAAGGTCAGCGAGCAGGACATCATCGACTGGGCCCACGCCAACATGGCCGCCTACAAGTCGCCGCGCATCGTCGAATTCGTCGACACCCTGCCCAAGTCCGCCACCGGCAAGGTGATGTGGCGCGCGCTGCAGGAGAAGGAGACCGCCGGGGCCTGAGCGCCCCGCGCGACCCGGCGCAAGAGGTAGAATCCCCTCCCGTGATCAGGGGCGGCGAACGGGCCGCCACCGCGTGTCACGCCGGACTTCCACGCCGCATCTCCCGAATCGCACGAAAACGTATGAAAGCCCAATCACTCGATTTCTGGATCGACGCCCTGCGCATGCGCTGGGATGCCTACCTGGTGCGCGGCACCGCCGACAACTTCACCGATTTTGCCGCGGCGCTCAACGGACTGACCGAGCATGTCACCCGCCTCGGCTTGCCCGGGCTCGCCAGGCAATGTTCGGCCCTCGAAGCAAGCACCCTGGCGCACATGACGCAGCGGCCGGAAGACCACCCGCTGCCGAGGGAAACCGCCAGGGCGCTCAACGGCCAGGTGGATGCACTGATCGCCGCCATCGCGGCGGCGCGCAAGCAGGATCCGTCGGCAAAGTACATCACGTACGACCCGACGCGGACGGTGGAATGGGTCAAGCCGCGCTCGATCTGGATGGTGGCGCCGAAAGGCAGCCAATGGGCGACAGGACTGGCCGAGCAACTGGCGTTCTACGGCTTTCGCGTCAATGAATATCGCTGGGGCATGCCGTTGCCGGAAGGCGAGACCCCGTTCGCCGTCATATTCCTTCCCCCCAGCGACGGCGGCACCGCGGACAGCATCAGCCGCGTCGGCCTCGAACAGGTGGCCCGCGTCAGGGAGCGTTGTCCGGTCAGCCAGTTGTTCTACGTCGGCGTCACCCGCTCGCTCGATTCAATGGTGGCCCTGATGCGGGCTGGCATCGACATCACGATGCAAAGCGACGACAAGATGGCGGCCCTGCTGTCGCGCATCCTGGACATGGTGCAAATCCGTGAGCAGGAGCGCTT
The DNA here is from genome assembly GCA_030247575.1 of Sulfuritalea sp. Taxonomy (GTDB): domain Bacteria; phylum Pseudomonadota; class Gammaproteobacteria; order Burkholderiales; family Rhodocyclaceae; genus Sulfuritalea. Next base: position 24,565 of record JAOTRV010000043.1, on the reverse strand, counting down.
TCGCGTGCTGATCGTCGAAGACTCCAAGGTGGCGGTGGCGATGATCAGGAAGGCGCTGGACAACCACAGCATCGATACGCATGCCATCACCAGCCCGAGCGGCATCCTCGATGCCATGGACCAGTTTCAGCCCGACCTGGTGCTGATGGACATGCACATGCCCACCTGCACCGGCGTCGAGGCGACGCGGGTGCTGCGCCAGTTGCCCAGCTACCAGGCGACGCCGATTGTCTACCTGTCGGGAGAAACCGACATCGGCCTGCAGGTGGAAGCCCTGCGCCTGGGCGGCGACCAGTTCATGACCAAGCCGTTCAACTCGGTATTGCTGGCGGCGACACTGAAGACCACCGTCGAGCGCCACCGCGAAATGCGCCGCGCCAGCCGGCATGACGGCCTCACCGGCCTGCTGAACCACACGGCGGCCAAGACCGAACTCGATGCCTGGGTCGCTGCCGGAACCGAGGGCATTTGCGTCGCCATGATCGACATCGACCATTTCAAATCGATCAACGACACCTACGGCCACCCCGTGGGCGACCAGGTGATTCGCAGCCTGGGCTGGCTGCTGAAGGGCCGCCTGCGCGTCACCGACATCGTCGGGCGCTATGGCGGGGAAGAATTCATCGTCGCCGCGCGCGACACGCGGGTCGTGGAGATGGCCTCCGTGCTGGATCGCATCCGCGCCGCCTTTGCCACGCTGCCGCACGCCCATCCGGGCGGCGTCCTGCGCGGAAGCTTCAGCGTGGGGCTGGCGGCCCAGGCCGACTATCCCAACACCACGGAGCTGATCGCCGCGGCCGACGAAGCCCTGCTGCGCGCCAAGCGCGCAGGCCGCAACAGGCTGCTGGTGGCCGAACCGGCCTGAGCAGAACGGCGGCTCTGGCCGCCGCGCCATGTCAATGTTCGGGCCAAGGCGGCAATGATGATCGCCGCTGCACAAAATGCCGCCACTGTGCCGGATTCCAGGGCCTTCTATGACAAGAAGCGGTCGCAGGGGAAAACCCACAATCAATCCTTGCGCGCCCTCGGGCGCGTTCTTGTTCAGATAATCTGGTCCATGCTCAAACAATGCCGTGACTACCAAACCGTTTCGCCAACAAAAAACACTTGAAAATTCGGGAGGGATGTTCCGAGTCATTTGACTTTCCGAACCCCTGAGCTCCCCGCCGCCAGCGCGCAATCAGTTGGCGGCTTCGAGGAACAGGCGGAAGAAGGCTTTCAGGTAGCCGATGTCGAAGACGACGGCCAGCACGAACAGGCTGCCGAGGACGATCCACAGCCAGCCCAGGCGCACCGCGCTGTCGCCTTCCCAGCGCTCGGGAACATCGGCTTCGCGGCGGCGGATGGCGCGCAGGCCGCTGAAGATCAGTCCGGCGCCGAGTATCAGCGCGGCCCAGTCAAGAAAGCCCATCGCGGCCGCGCACATCCTGCAGCAGGTAGCGCGGCATCAGGCTCGTCGTGTCCACCGACTCATCGCTGTGTTTCGGCGCGGCTGCGGTCTGGGCGCCGGCCGCAAGGGTCCAGCAAAGCGTCAGGCAGAACGCCGCTGCGCGCAATGGCCTCATGGCCGCCGGCTATTTCGCCGCCGGTGGCGCGATCGGCAATGTCGCCTGCAGCTTCTGCGCCACGTCGTTCAGCGTGCCGTCGAGGGCCTTGGCATCGGGGCAGGTGCCGGACGCCCTGGTCTGGGCGAGGTAGGCTTCCTGCGTGGCTTCTTCATAGGCCGCGCCGAAGCGGGCGGTCTTCGGCGAGTGGGCCAGCATCAGCACCTTGGCGCGGGCGGCGGCGGCCTTCTCGGCACAGGCCAGCGCCTGTCCGTTCAGGGCGCCGAGCTGCCTGATGGCGGCAACAGCGGCTTCGATATCTTCGGCAAGGGCTGGCAGCGGGGCGGCCAGGCTCAGCAGCATCATCAAATGTGTCAGGTGTTTCAAGGTTTTTCCTCTCGGGCGCAGCGGATTTCGGACAGCCGCAATTTTAGGGCGAGGCAGGGGAGAAAGCCATCGCTCGCCGGGCATGATTCGCAAGCGATTTGCTCTACTATTCGCGCCATGGATATCGTGACTCATGCCGTGATGGGCGCGGCGGTGGCCGCGGCGGTGGCCTCGGTGCGCTGCCGCGACGAAATGACGGCGCTGGCGGAACGGCGGCTGGCGGCCGGCGTCGGTGCGGCGGCCGGCCTGCTGCCCGACGCCGATGCGCTGATCCAGAGCGGCGGCGATGCGCTGCTGGTGCTCGACTACCACCGCCACTTCAGCCATGCGCTGGCCTTCGTGCCCTTCGGCGCGCTGCTGGCGGCGCTGCTGCTGTGGCCTTTGCTGCGGCGGCGGGCGAGTTTTTCCTCCCTTTACGTCTACAGCTTCGGCGCCTATCTGCTGCATCCGCTGCTGGATGCCTGCACCAGCTACGGCACGCACCTTTGGCTGCCGTTTTCGCAGCGCAAGGAGGCGTGGAATTTGATCGCCGTCTTCGATCCGCTGTTCACGCTGCTGCTGGCGGTGCCGCTGTTCTTCTTCCTGCGCCGGCCGGGCTCGCTTGCGGTGCGCTGGAGCCTGATGCTGGGGCTCGCCTATTTCGGCCTCAGCTTTGTTCAGCAGCAGCGCGTCGAGACGGCGGCGGTGGCGCTGGCGCAGGCGCGCGGGCATCAACCGCAGCAACTTTCGGTCAAGCCCTCGATGGCCAACCTGGTGCTCTGGCGTTCGCTGTATGCGCACGACGGCCGGGTCCAGGTCGATGCCTTTCACGCCGGCTTCAAGCTGCGGCACTATCCCGGCGAATCGGCCGAGCTGCTCGATGCCGCCGCGGCGCAGAAGCTGGCCGCGGGCGACGCGCGGCGCTTGCACGACATCGAGCGCTTCCGGATATTTTCGGAAGGCTTCATCGTGCATGACGCCAGGGGCGGCCTCGTCGGCGACGCGCGCTATGCCATGCAGCCGACGGCCGTGGCGCCGATCTGGGGCATCGCGTGGAGCGGAGCGGGCGCGGCGACGGATTTCGTCAGCCGCCACGACTTCTCGCCCGCAATGCGCCGCGCCTTCATCGCCATGCTGCTGGGCCGCGATGTCCTGACTCAGCGCTGATGCTCGCCTACATCATCCGCCGCCTGCTGTATGCGATACCGATCCTGATCGGCGTGAATCTGTTGACCTTCGCGCTGTTCTTCGTGGTCAACACGCCGGACGACATGGCGCGCATGCAGCTCGGCGTCAAGCGCGTGACGCCCGAGGCGATCCAGAAATGGAAGGCCGAGCGCGGCTACGACAAGCCGCTGCTGTGGAATGCGGCGGCGGCCGGCACGGCGACCGTGACCGACACGATCTTCTTCAGCAAATCGGTGCGCATGTTCGCCGCCGACTTCGGCCGTGCCGACGACGGTCGCGACATCGCGCGCGAAATCACCACGCGCATGGGGCCGAGCCTGGCGATCGCGGTGCCGACCTTCGTCCTCGGCCTGTTTGTGGCGATCTCGTTTGCGCTGCTGCTGGTGTTCTTCCGTGCCACGACGCTCGATTTCTCCGGCGTGGTGCTGTGCGTGGCGATGATGTCGATCTCGGGGCTGTTCTACATCATCGGCGGGCAATGGCTGGTGTCCAAGGTCTGGCACCTGGTGCCGATCTCGGGCTACGGCGGCGGGCTGGACGCGGCGAAGTTCCTCATCCTGCCGGTGATCATCGGCGTGATCGGCGGCATCGGCAGTTCGACGCGCTGGTATCGCACCATCTTCCTTGAGGAAATCGGCAAGGACTACGTGCGCACCGCGCGCGCCAAGGGCCTGCCCGAGCGCGTGGTGCTGTTCCGCCACGTGCTGCGAAACGCGATGATCCCGATCCTCACCGGCGTCGTGGTGGTGATCCCGACCCTGTTCATGGGCAGCCTGTTGACCGAGTCCTTCTTCGGCGTGCCGGGGCTGGGCAGCTACACCATCGACGCGATCAACGCGCAGGATTTCGCCGTGGTGCGCTCGATGGTGTTCATCGGTTCGGTGCTCTACATCGTCGGCCTGCTGCTGACCGATATTTCCTACACGCTGGCCGATCCGCGGGTGCGGCTGCAATGAGCTTTCAGCCGGTCGTGCTGTGGTCGGACGCGCTGTTGTTCGTGCTGATCGCCGTGATCGTCGCGCTCACGCTCTGGGCGCGGCGGCAGGAGGCCCTGCGTGCGGCCTGGGCGCGGGTGCTGAAGGACGGCGTGGCGATGGCGGCGGCGACGGTGCTCGCCGTCTTCGTCCTGATCGGCCTGCTCGATTCGCTGCACTACCGGGCGCGCCTGCCGGATCAACCGGGCACCACGGCGCGCTATGCCGTGGAAGTGAATTCGGCGCTCGATGCCTTGCTGTCCGATCTGCGCCTGCGCGCCGAAAAGACCTATTCGGCGCCGCTGGCGACGCACCTGTATTCCAAGGAGGCGCTGGCGGACTCGACGCAGCGCGAGTTTCCGCGGCTCAAATTCGGCGGTGCCCACCTGGGGCAGGACCTCTCCAATCACGAGTTCGACATCGCCATCCGCGTCTCGCGCGGATGCGCAGGCGGCCTGGTGATCTGGTTGCTGCTGGTGTGGATACTGGTGCGAACGCTTGGGTTGGAATTGCGCGGCAGGTTTCCGTTTGTGGTGAGCTTGTCGAACCATGGGCGGGGCTCGAAGCGGCCCTTCGACAAGCTCAGGGCGAACGGAGGTAGCGATACGGCGCAAGGGGCGGCGAGCGGCGCGATCTTCATCACCCTGCTGCCCATCCTGCTGCTGTTCGGCATCGCGATCTCGCTCGGCGGCGGCTACCACGTCTTCGGCACCGACAAGGTGGGCCAGGACGTGCTCTACCTTTCGCTGAAAAGCATACGCACGGGGCTCCTGATCGGCACCCTGACCACGCTGGTGATGCTGCCGGTGGCGGTGCTGCTGGGCATCCTCGCCGGCTATGTCGGCGGCTGGGTCGATGACGTGATCCAGTATCTCTACACCACGCTCTCCTCGATTCCCGGCGTGCTGCTGATCGCCGCCGCGGTGCTGATGATGCAGGTGATCATCGACACCCATCCGCAGTGGTTCGCCACCTCGGCCGAGCGCGCCGATGCGCGCCTGCTGGCGCTGTGCCTGATCCTCGGCATGACCAGCTGGACCGGCGTCGCACGCCTCCTGCGCGGCGAGACGCTGAAGCTGCGCGAGCTGGAGTTCGTCCAGGCGGCCCAGGCCTTTGGCGTCGGCCGCCTGGCCATCATGCGCCGCCACATCCTGCCCAACCTGATGCACATCGTGCTGATTGCGCTGGTGATGGATTTCTCCGGCCTGGTGCTGGCCGAGGCGGTGCTGTCCTACGTCGGTGTCGGCGTCGATCCGACCACGATTTCCTTCGGCACCATGATCAACACGGCGCGCATGGAACTGGCGCGCGAGCCCATGGTCTGGTGGTCGCTGCTGGCTGCCTTCAGCTTCATGTTCGCCCTGGTGCTGGCCGCCAACCTGTTCGCCGACGCGGTGCGCGACGCTTTCGATCCGAGGTCGTCATGAGCATCCTTTCGGTGCGCGACCTGTCGATACACATCAAGGCCGCGCGCCCGGTCGATGGCATCTCCTTCGACATCGCGGCCGGCGAGTGCTACGCGCTGCTCGGCGAATCCGGCTGCGGCAAGTCGATGACGGCGCTGGGCGTCATGCGCCTGCTGCCGGCGGCGGCGCAGGTGGCGGGCGGCGCGGTCGAGTTCGAGGGCGGCGACCTGCTGGCGCTGCCCGAGTCGGGCATGCGCGACATTCGCGGCGGCGGCATCGGCATGATCTTCCAGGAACCGGCGACCAGCCTCAATCCGGTGCTGACGGTGGGTCGCCAGATCATCGAGGCGCTGGAACTGCACACGGCCCTGCGCGGTGCCGCGGCCCGCGCCCGCGCCGCCGAGCTGCTCGACCAGGTCGGCATCCCCGATCCGATCCGGCGGCTCGAGGAATTTCCCTTCCAGCTTTCCGGCGGCCTGCGCCAGCGCGTGATGATCGCCTGTGCCCTGGCCGGCGCGCCGCGCCTGCTGATCGCCGACGAGCCGACCACGGCGCTCGACGTGACGATCCAGGCCCAGGTGCTCGACCTGCTCGACGAGCTGCGGCGCAAGCAGGGCATGGCCTTGCTGCTGATCACGCACGACCTCGGCGTGGTCGCGCGCATGGCGGATCGCGTCGGCGTCATGTACGCCGGGCAACTGGTGGAGGAAGCGCCGCGGGCGCAATTCTTCGCGAAACCGGCGCACCCGTATTCGGTGCGCCTGTTCACCGCGCTGCCCGACGCCGAGCGGCGCGGCGGCAGGCTGGCGACCATCCCCGGCAGCGTGCCGGCGGCGGACGTGCGGCATCCGGGTTGCCGCTTCGTCGAGCGCTGTAGCGAAGTCATGGCGGAGTGCCGCACCGCGCCGCCGCCGTGGCGCGACGTCGATGCTGGACAAGCCGGCGGCCAGCGCGTGCGCTGCTTCCTGGCAGGCAGGGCGCCGGCGGTTGCCGCAGGAGTCGGCGCCGGCGATACGGCGGCGGCAGTCGAATCCGCGCCGCTGCTGGAGGTCGCGGACCTGCAGGTGCACTTCCCGATCCGGCGCGGCATCCTGCAGCGCGCCGTCGGCGCCGTGCGCGCGGTAGACGGCATGTCGCTGCGCCTGATGCCGGGGCGCACGCTGGCCCTGGTCGGCGAATCGGGCTGCGGCAAGACGACCGCGGGCAAGGCCATGCTGCAATTGCTGCGGCCGACGGCCGGCAGCGTGCGCCTCGACGGCGTGGAACTCACCACGCGCTCGGCCGGGGAGCTGCGGCCGCTGCGCGCGAAAATGCAGATGGTATTCCAGGACCCGTTCGCCTCGCTCAACCCGCGCCTGCGGATCGGCGACATCATCGCCGAAGGCATGCAGGCCCTGAGAGTAGACGCCGGCGGCACGGCGAAGATCGGCCCGCTGCTGGAGCAGGTCGGCCTGCGCGCCGACATGGCGACGCGCTATCCGCACGAATTTTCCGGCGGCCAGCGCCAGCGCATCGCCATCGCCCGCGCCCTGGCGGTCAGCCCGCAACTGCTGATCTGCGACGAGCCGACTTCGGCGCTCGACGTTTCGGTGCAGGCGCAGATACTCAACCTGCTCTCCGACCTGCAGCGCGACCTGAAGCTGGCCTATCTGTTCATCACCCACAACATCGCGGTGGTCGATTACCTGGCGCACGACGTGGCGGTGATGTATCTCGGTCGCGTGGTCGAGCGCGGCACGGCGGAGGAAGTGTTGCGCTCGCCGCGGCACCCTTACACCAAAGCCTTGCTGGCGGCGGTGCCGCGGGTCGATGGGGCCAGGAGCGAAGTGCCGAAGCTGGCCGGCGACATGCCGTCGCCGGCCAATCCGCCGTCGGGCTGCCATTTTCATCCGCGCTGCCCGCTGGCCGATGACGCCTGCCGCCGCGCCTATCCGGCGGCGACCCGCGTCGGTGCAACGCACGCGGTGCGTTGCTTCAAGGCCTAGCGCTACTTCAACTTTACCAATGGCTTTGCAGTCGCGCATCGACCAGCGCGCGCCACGCCGGCGATCCGTAGCCGGCCACCAAATCGAAACCGATGGCGGTCCAGGCCGGCGCGGCGGCGTCGATGCCGAGCATCTCTATGAAGGGCGCATCGGCGACGATGAACTGGCGCTCGTAGGGCAGTAGATAGCGACGGCCGCGCAGTTGCAGCGATTCCTTGGCCTGCGGATAACTGGCGAACCAGTGGTTGAGCAGGTGCGCGCAGCCCTTGTCGTACCAGAAGCGGCCCATGTTCTCGCCGCCGGCCGCGGCGCCCGACAGCACGGTACGCGCGTGTTCCCATTGGTCGAAGCCGGCTTCGACCGAGACAATGTTCAAGCACCGGCCCAGGGTCCATGTGCTCGGCATGCTCCAGTGTTGGAGCTTGACCGCCGCCGCCGCCCTTTGCTGTGCCGTTGAATCGGTCTTCTTCAGGGAATTGCACAACAGGCGGGCACGGATTTTGAGTTCCTCGATCGGCGTCGTCATGAAATTTCACCGAACTGCAAGGATGGATGACCTTCGGCGATGCTGCGATAGCGTGTCTCGATGCCGGCGCGCACCTCGGGATGCGTCAGCCAGTAGAACGGCGCCTGCCCAGAATCCAGGGTTTCCAGCACGCGCTGGGCGAACGCCTCGGCCGGCTCGGCAATGCGCATGGCTTGCTCCAGATACAGCGAGAACGGGTCGCAGGGTTTCGCGGCACCCGGCGGCAGGGCGTTGGTCAGTATGTTGCTTTTCACCATGCCCGGACAAAGCGCGTGCAGCGACACGCCCGAGCCGCGCGTATCGTAGAACAGATTTTCCAGCATGCTTAGCAGCGCGGCCTTGGTCGCACGGTATGAGGCCGCACCGGGGTAGGTCAGCAGCGCCGCCGCGGAGACCGTGACGACCGCCTTGCCGCCCGCCAGTGTCAGAGATGGCCACCAGCTTCGCAAGGTGTTGAGTGGTCCCATCGCATTGACGTTCCAGACCCGCTGCCATTCTTCGGCACTGGCGCCGAATGCCGAAGCCGGTCCGCCGATGCCTGCATTGGCGAACAGGTAGTGGAGTGGACGTTGCGCAAAATTCCCGGCGATGCGCTGCATCGCCTCGGCGTCTGCAATGTCCGACTGAATTGCGGTAAGACCGGGAGGCCCAGCGACGGGGAAAGCGTCCTTGTCGATGGCAATCACATCGACGGAGCGGGCGAGAAGTGCTTGGGTCAGGGCTAGACCTATGCCGGAAGCGGCACCAGTCACGACAGCCAGGGGATGGCTCATGTCATCTTCCTATTCGTTGCGTGGCTTCCCGCTGAGCCTGACGAATGGGTCGATCACATCCACTACGGAGATGGGAACCGAAGGGTGAGAGCCTCTTTTGCGGGAGGGCGTCCCTTTACGCCCGACAACAGGCGCGCATTCTAAACACGTTTCCTCACATTCGCCAGCAGAGCAAGCAAGCAGAGCAAGCAAGGGAATTTTGACCGCCAGGTCGCCGGGCATTGACGGGCCAGGCGGCGCAACGCACGCGATGCGTTGGGTCAAGACCTAGCGCTTGTGCGGCTTTGCCGGCGCTTTTGCAGGCGGCCTGCGGATCTTGACCGTGATGCCTTTCTTCGGTGTGCCGCCGGGCTTGCCCTTTTTCCACTTGGTGGCCCTGGGTGGGCTGGCCGGGGTCTGCGGCAGTTGCGCGGCGATGGACTCGTAGCCGATCGCGTCCTTGCCCGGTACCAGCAGGGCGAAACCGGGAACGATTTTGGTGCGCGCATTGATGCCGTTCAACTGCTTCAGCCGCACCGGGCTGATGCCGTAGCGCTTGGCCACGGCATCGAGCTTCTCCCCTGCCTTCAGGTTGTGCGTGAGCCAGGCCGACAGCGGCTTGTCCTGCGCTTCATGGTCCTGCAGGTTGGCGAGGAAGGTCTGCACCTTCTCGGCCGGCAGCACGATCGGGCTGTTGGCTTCGGTCGGCATCACCGGCCGGCTGTAGGCGGGGTTGAGCGCGATGAATTCCTCCACCGGAATTTCCGCCAGCCGCGCCGCGAGTGCGATGTCCATGTCGCCGTTGCGTTCCACCGTGGCGAAGTAGGGCCGGTTGGGAATCGGATCGAGGCTGATGCCGAACAGTTGCGGCTGGGCGACGATGTTCTTGATCGCCTGCAGCTTGGGCACGTAGTAGCTGGTCTCCACGGGCATCTTGAGGTGCAGGTAATCGGTCGGCAGCCCCTTCGTCCGGTTCTTGGCGATGGCGCGGCCGACCGCGTTCTCGCCCCAGTTGTAGGAGGCCAGCGCGAGATGCCAGTCGCCGTGCATTTCGTAGATGGTCTGCAGGTAGTCGAGCGCCGCGCTGGTCGAGGCGACGATGTCGCGGCGCTGGTCGAACCAGGCGTTCTGCTTGAGCTTGTAGGTCTTGCCCGTGGCGGGAATGAACTGCCACATGCCCAGTGCGCGGGCCGAGGAGTAGGCCAGCGGGTTGAAGGAGCTTTCGACGATCGGCAGCAGGGCCAGTTCGGTCGGCATGCCGCGCTTTTCGAGCTCGTCGACGATGTGGTGCAGGTAGCGCCGGCTGCGCTCGAAGACGCGCTTCAGCAGGTCGGGGCGGTTCAAATACCAGGCCTGGCGGTCGGCCACCAGCGGACTGTTCAGGTCGGGCATGGAAAAGCCGTTGCGCATGCGCTGCCAGAGGTCGTCGGGCGGCGTGGTGAGGTCGATGGTGGGAATCGGCGGCAGATCGTCCTTTACCTCCTGCGACGGGTCGGGCAGCAGGGGCAGCATCGGCGGCGGCGCGGGCGGCGGCGCGGCGCCGAAAGTCAGGGTGGTCGGCGACGCCAGTTCCGGCGACATCTGCAATGCCTGTTCGGCAAGTGCGGAGCCGGCCAGGACGAGCAGCACGGACGAAATCAGACAGCGGAGCAGGAACATTGGGACGATGCGGACGATGCAGTTTCAGTGGGGGCCGGCGCCGGCATTTTTCGGGTCGGGCGCAGCGGCCGCAAAGCACCGTCGACGGTGCGTGTGAGGGCGGCGAATCTTAGCCAAGGCGGCCCTTGCGGTCAATGCCAAACTTTCGCTGCCTGCCAATGCGGGGCAGGCTCAGGCCGTGCAATCGCTCTTGATCGCGGTGCCGGCCAATGCGCTGCCCGGCGTCAGGCAGGCAAGCGGAATCGCGTGCTGGCGCAGGGCGACGAGTTCCTGCCTTTCGCTCTGGCCGATCCCGCCTTTTCTGTTGCGGGTGATGTAGTCGCGCTTGATCGCGAAATTGATGCCCGGCACCAGCCAGAGCTTCAGGTCGAGCTTGATGCCGCGGGTCGTGTTCCAGCCCTCACCCTCGATCCTGAAGGTATCGAAGCTTCCCGCCGGGACGCTGATGATCTCCCGCTTGACGATCTGCATGTCATAGTAGACGCTGGACGAGTTGTCACCCCGCCTCAGGCGAAAGGCGGCGGTCCATTTCTTGCCGACCTGGAATTCGGCAGGCGTCCATTGCACCGGCGTGTCGTACTCGACCGCACCGAGCTTGATCGCGTTGCCCATCAGGTCGGTGATGGCGAGGCCGTTGTTGTATTCGACGCGGTCCTCGTCGTAGTCGACTTTCGTTACGCGCGCCGTGCGGGTGCGTTCCTCGACGCCGGTCAGGATGTCCGTAGTCACCATGGTTGCGCTGTCTCCGATCGTGAAGATGCGGTTCAGCGGGTAGCGGCCGGCGGAATACGGATTGGGCGAGGGTGCGATCAGCACCGGCACCGGGAGGCCGGCCCGGATCTCCAGCATCGGTCCGATGGACGGCTGCATGCGGCCCGCCGGCTGCGGCGCCGGAGCGGCGGCGCCATCCGGGACGGCAGCGGGCGGCGCCGGGCTGGCGGAGGCGGCCTGGGTCGGGGCGGGCGCGGCAGGCGCCTGCCGACGCTGTTGCTCCTGCTGCCTGCGCTCCGCGGCAAGGCGTTCGGCCTCGGCGATGCGCTGGCGCTCGCGTTCCAGGCGTTCCTGCTCCTGGCGGCGGACGAGGTCTACGCGTTGCTGCTCTTCCTCGCGCTGCTGCTCCTCCAGCCGCTTGCGCTCGGCGGCGAGGCGCTGCTCCTCGGCGAGCCGGAGCCGCTCGCGCTCGATGCGTTCCTTCTCCAGACGCTCCTTTTCGACATCCGCCAGCAGGCGGTTCAGGCGCATCTGGGCGATTTCGGCGAAGCGGCCGTTGGGAAAGCTGCGCAGGTAGTTCACCCAGTCGTCGAGTTTCTTCGATGACTTGATGCGCGCCCATTCCGCGACGTCGGCCTCGACCAGCTTTTCCAGCTCGGTCTCGGAGAGCTTCCTGTCCTCGTTGAAGATGAACACGTCGCCTTCGAGCGAGGTGGTTTCCCAGGGAATCTGCTCGCCATGCGAGGCCAGGCGCACGTTGAGGCGCACCCGCTTGAGGGCGTCTTCGATGCGGGTGCCGTGCCGGGACAGCTCGCGCACCAGGTTCTCGGTGTAGAGCCCGTTGGCGCCGGAACCGTCGGAGGCCACGTTGCCCGGCGAGGTGGCATAGGCGAGCAGGCTGCCGACCGGCGCATCGAACTGCGAGAGGCCCTTCTGCTCGGGCCGGTAGCCGGCGCCGAAGGGATTGTTGCGGCAGGCATCGAGGATGATGATGAAGGTCTTGTCCTTCGCCGCGATCAACTGGCCGAGCAGCAGGCTCAGATCGATGCAGCGCTGCTTCATGTCCTCGGGTTTTTTCACCACCGCATCGACCGGCAGCAGATAGTTGCGCCAGTCGAGCTGCGCGCCGTGGCCGGCGTAATAGAACACCACGAGTCTGGTTTCCGAACGCTTCGCCGCCGCGCCGAAGCGTTCGATGGCGGCCATCATGTCGGCGCGCGTGGCATCGAGGCGCGAATCGACGGTGAAGCCGGCCCGGGTGAACAGGCCGCCGACCGCTTTCGCGTCGTTTAGCGGATTGTCCAGCGGCGCGCCCTGGTAGGCGGCGTTGCCGATGATCAGCGCCAGGCGCGAGGGATCGGGCGCCGGATTCGCCGCCCAGGTTCGGCGATAGCAGAAGGCCGGCGGAATTGCGGCGAGCGTCTTGATGAAACTGCGGCGGGTCGTCATGGCGAAATTATTCCGGGATCAGCAGGCATTCAGAAGCGATTCTTCCATTCCCGGATGGCGGCGAAGGTCTCCAGCGCATCGGCCGGAACGCGCCCGAGGCGGCTCGCCGCAGCGGCGCGCACGGCGGGCGCATCCCAGCGCAGGAAGGGATTGGTCTGCAGCTCGGCACGGATGCTGGTCGGTATCGTCGCGCGGCCGGCGGCGCGGTCCCTGGCGACGTGCTCGCTGCGGCGCTGCACGGCTATGCTGCCCGGCTCGACGGCGAGCGCGAAACGCAGGTTGCTCTGGGTGTATTCGTGGGCGCAATAGACGAGAGTAGACGCCGGCAGTACGGCGAGTTTCGCCAGCGAATCCAGCATCTGCGCCGGCGTGCCTTCGAACAGCCGCCCGCAACCGGCGCCGAACAGCGTGTCGCCGCAAAAGACCGCGCCGTGGTCGTGGAGACTTGGGCCATAATAAGCAATGTGGCCGCGGGTATGTCCGGGCACGGCAATGACGTCGAGTTCGATGGCGATTTCCGGCACCGCGATGCGTTCGCCGCCGGCCAGCGGATGGCTGACGCCGGCAATGTTTTCCAGCGCCGGGCCGAACACGGGAACCGGAAAGCGCTGGAGGATTTCCGCCAGGCCGCCGACGTGGTCGCCGTGATGATGGGTGGCGAGGACGGCGCAGAGGCGGTCGCCGCTGCGCTCGAGGTAGTCGAACACCGGGGCGGCATCGCCCGGATCGACCACCGCGACAAAGCCTTCGGCGCGCAGCAGCCAGATGTAGTTGTCTTCGAAAGCGTGCAGGGCCAGTATTTCAGTCATCGGGCAATTTTCTCCAAACAGGGCGCAATGTCAATTCAGGGTTTCGAAAGCTGGCTCAAGACGCCGGCCGGTCAGTATGTGCTCAACTGGGAACAGCGGAAGCACGACCAGCTGGTCGCCGACATCTTCGGTTTCAATGCGGTCCAGCTCTCCCTGCCCAACCATGATTTCCTGCGCGCCAATCGCATGCCGCTGCGTTTCCGTTGCGACGACGGGCGCTACGACGGCCTGTCCGAAGTGCGCTCCGATTTGCATTATCTGCCCTTCGCCGCCAACAGCATCGATCTGGTGGTGATGCCGCATACGCTGGAATTCGACGCCAACCCGCATCAGGTGCTGCGCGAAGTGGAACGCGTGCTGGTGCCGGAGGGCCACGTGATCGTCACCGGCTTCAATCCCTTCAGCCTGTGGGGGGCCCGGCGCAAGCTGTCGCGGCGGCAGGCGCTGCCGCCATGGACGGGCGCCTACCTCAGCGTGCCGCGCCTGAAGGACTGGTTTTCGCTGCTCGGCTTCGAGATGCAGGCCGGCGTCTTCGGCTGCTACGCGCCCGCCGTGACGCAGGAAAAATGGCTGCGCCGCTTTCAGTTCATGGATGTCGCCGGCGACCGCTGGTGGCCGATCGCCGGCGCCGTGTATGTCGTGCAGGCGATCAAGCGCCAGCACGGCATGCGCCTCATCACCCCGACCTGGAGCGACCGCAAGGCGCGCGCCAAGGCGCTGGTCACCGTTACGCAGAGAGTGGATCAATGATCGAAATATTTACCGACGGCGCCTGCAGCGGCAATCCCGGCCCCGGCGGCTGGGGCGCGATATTGCGCAAGGGCGCGACCGAAAAGGAACTCTTCGGCGGCGAGGCCCTGACCACCAACAACCGCATGGAAATGACGGCCGTCATCGAGGCCCTGCGCGCCCTGAAAGGCCCGGTGCAGGCGCGCGTGCATACCGATTCGCAGTATGTGCAGAAGGGCATCAGCGAATGGATACACGGCTGGAAGCGGCGCGGCTGGAAGACCGCGAACAAGGAGCCGGTGAAGAACGAGGACCTCTGGCGCGAGCTCGACCGTCTCGCGGCACAGCATAAAATCGAATGGGTCTGGGTCAAGGGCCATGCCGGCCACACGGAGAACGAGCGCGCCGACGTGCTGGCGCGGCGCGGCGTCGAACTCGTCCGCACAGGAGCTTGAGAGGGAAATGCGCAAGATTGTTCTGGACACCGAAACCACCGGGCTGGATTTCCGCACCGGCGACCGCGTCATCGAAATCGGCTGCGTCGAACTGCGCGGCCGCCAGCTTACCGGCCAGCGCTTCCACGCCTATATCAATCCGCAGCGCGAGATCGATGCGGGCGCCATCGCGATCCACGGCCTGACCAACGAATTTCTCGCCGACAAGCCGAAATTCGCCGAGGTCGCCGCCGACTTCATGGAGTTCGTCCGCGGTGCCGAGCTGGTGATTCACAACGCCGCCTTCGACGTCGGCTTTCTCAACAATGAACTGGGCCTGCTGCAGCACGAGAGCATCGAGCAGATCTGCGGCGAGGTGATCGACACCTTGCGCATGGCGCGCGAGATGCGGCCCGGCAAGAAGAACAACCTCAACGCCCTGTGTTCCGAATTCGGCGTGGACAATTCCGGCCGCCAGTTGCACGGCGCGCTGCTCGACGCCGAACTGCTGGCCGAGGTCTACCTGGCGATGACCCGCGGCCAGAACTCGCTGGAAATCGAGTTCGACAGCCCCGCCGTCGATTACTCGCTGGGCGGCACGCGCCAGCGTCCGCCGCTGGTGGTGCTTGCGGCCAGCGCAACCGAACTCGCCGACCACGCCCGCGTGCTGGCCGAAATCGCCAGGGAGAGCAAGGGCCAGTGCCTCTGGCGCGATCTGGAGGCTGCGCCGCCGGCTTGAGGCGGCGCGGGCGCCGTGTCCGCTGCGGCGAATTTCAGGGCTGAATCGGCTGCGTGATATCGGTGTCCGGCAGCGTCCGTTCGACAATTTCCCGCAGCTGCCGCGCCGCCGCGTCGCTCAGGCTTGCGCCCGGATGCCGCACGTGGGGATCCCGCAGGAGCCCGCGCATGCGCAACAATTCCTTGCGCACCGCAACGCCGGGTTGCTGCTCGAAGACGATCAGGGGCAGGTATTTGGCATACAGGCGATAGCATTCGTCCTGATCGCCGGCGCGGGCGGCGCGCACGATCGCCATCAGGACTTCAGGAAACGCGAAGCCGGTGTTGAAGCCGTCGGCTCCCGCCATGATGTCGAAGTAGCCGTAAAGCGCGCCCA
The DNA here is from genome assembly GCA_030247575.1 of Sulfuritalea sp. Lineage (GTDB taxonomy): Bacteria > Pseudomonadota > Gammaproteobacteria > Burkholderiales > Rhodocyclaceae > Sulfuritalea. The sequence goes on along the minus strand of JAOTRV010000043.1, from coordinate 8,919 downwards.
GGCCGGTCAGCAGCGGCACGCGGCGCTCCTGCATTCCCTGTTTGAGCGCGGCGACTCGCACCGGGGTCGGCAGCCCCTCTTCCTTGATGCAGGCGATCGCCGGAATCTCGGCGACCAGGCGCAGCAGCAGCGGCACCGACATATGCACCTGGGTAGACGCCGGATGATCCTGGGCGACGATCGGCAGCGTCGCCGCTGCGGCGACCTTCTGGAAATACTCGAACACGCGTCCCTCGTTGGGTACGGGTTCGGCGGACGGGGCGACCATCACGGCGTCGGCGCCAATATCCCCGGCCATCCGGCAAAGCCCGATCGTGGCCCGGGTGCCGGGATGGCTGGCGCCGACGATGACCCTAATCCGGCCGCGGGCCGCGGCCACGGTGCGCGCAATCAGCGCCTCCCTTTCCTTGTCCAGCATCCGGTTCGATTCGCCGAGCACCCCCAGGATGGTGATTCCATCGACGCCGATGTCGCCCATGAAGCCGACCAGCCGGTCCAGCGAGTCGAGATCGATGCTCCCATCGTCATTGAAAGGGGTTGCCAGGATGGGAAACACGCCGGTGAAGTTCATGGTATCTCCTGAAGGAAATCGACGACCCGAATCGCGGGAGGCGCGCCCCGGTGAAACGAGGCCGGATGTGCGCGAGGACACCGCATCATGTTACCTGCCGTGCCTGCATCGAGCGAAGCCGGCGGGGCGCCCGGGAACGACGCGGAACGCGGTACCGCCGGCCGCCGGTTCCTGGCCCGGCACCCGGCGCACGGGCGTCAATGCACCATGAAGCGGAACTGGTCGCCGCCGTGTCCGCCGAAAAAGATCGTATCGCCGGGACTGAGCACGACCTCCTGCACCAGCGCATCAAGGTGGGCATTGAGAAAGGTGCCATTGGTGGAGTCGAGATCGCGCAGCGTCACTTTTCGGTCGACGATGCCGAGCCAGGCGTGGTGCTGCGATACCCGGTGATCGGAGAGCACGATGTCGTTTCCCGCATCGCGTCCCACCTTGATGCCGGTCTCGGTAATGCGGAAGGTGCGGCCTTTGAGGGGGCCGCCGACGCAGACCAGGGTGGCGGTCACTCCGGCCGGCAGCACGGTATCGGCATGCGCCTCCGTCGCGAGGTGGGAGACGGCCGGCGCCGGGCGGAAATGAATCCGCGTGGCGGTGGGATCGAAGGGATTTTCCTTGAGGTTGGAGGCAGGGTTGGTGGCCGGAATGACCCTGGGCTGCTCGGCCGGTTGTGTCGGGCGCTGTTGCGGACGCCGCTTGCGGTTATGGATCAACTGCGCAGCGATGCCGAGCATGACGAGGGCGAACAAGCCCCAGAAAACAAAATACTTTTGCACGCGGAAATCTCCTGAATTCTTTCTTTCATGCCGCCATGCGGCAGAACGGGTTAGGGCACTTGCAGTTGTTGTCGTGCGGCTTCCGCCAGGCGGAGGATCTTCCCGGCAAGCGATCGATTCAAGGCCTTGTCCGGCACCCTGCCGATATAGTTCTTCACCACAAAATTCAGATAGGCCGCGATGTGTTCGATGTCTTCGGCGTCGTCGCCCGAAGCGCGGTCCCTGGCCAGGCGATGAATGGCGGGAAGATAGGCGTCGTACAGATCCATGGCTGATGCGGCGCGGTCGGGCCGGTAGGCTCCCCACTCGAGAAGGAGCAGTTCGCGGATGGCGGCCGCCAGAGGTCCGGGTTGCTCGGGAGTCTTTTCACGAATCATGTCGGACGCTCGAAATCAGGGCAGGCGTTCATCGGGAATCAGGGGGGCGGGTCGGAAATCGAAAGCCAGGTGCCGGCTGAGAATCCTAGGTGTTTTCGCTGCCGGCAACAAGACTCACTTTAGACATATAGCAATTGGCGCTCGCCACTGCGTCCCGACTCCATCCGCGCCGCACCTCGCGGCAGCGGCCCGGAAGCAAAAGGGCACAGCTCGCGCTGCACCCTTCAGGCCTTGCCATGATCTCGCAGGCATTGCCGCCGTGCCGCCACGGCCGGCATTCCTTGCCGGTCAGCGCATGACCTTGAGCAGTTCCACCTCGAAGGTCAGCGTTGCATTGGGCGGCACCGCAGAGCCCGCACCGCGCGAGCCGTAGGCGATCTCCGGCGGGCAGGTCAGCTTCGCCTTGCTGCCTTCCTTCATTTTGGACACGCCTTCCGTCCAGCAGGGGATCACGCGATTGAGGGGAAAGGTGGCGGGCTGGCCGCGCTTGTAGGAGCTGTCGAACTCCTTGCCGTCGGCCAGCGTGCCGCGGTAGTTCACCTGCACGCTGTCCGTCGGCGAGGGCTTCGCGCCGCTGCCATCCTTGAGGGATTCGTAGATCAGGCCCGAAGGGGTCTTTTCCGGCGCGGCTGCCTGCGCGGCGGCGACGGCCAATCCTGCCAGGCCGGTCAGTACAATTTTCTTCCACAGTTTCATTGATCGCTCCAGCGCTTGCGCGCAAATGGTTGTCGAGCCCGGCAAGCTACCGCGGAGCGGCAAGCCGGGCAAATTCCCGCCCGGACCGATCAGGCCTTCGGCGCCGGGCGGAACTGCATGGCCTTGTATTCGAGAAACTCTTCGAGGCCGTACTTGCCCAGTTCGCGGCCGTTGCCGGACTGTTTGTAGCCGCCGAAGGGCGCGTAGATGTTGAAGGTGCCGCCGTTGATTTCCACCTGTCCGGTGCGCAGGCGGCGCGCGACCTTTTCGGCGTGCTCGTCGCTGCCCGACCAGACGCCGCCGGCCAGCCCATACACCGTGCCGTTGGCGATGCGCACCGCGTCGTCCTCGTCGGTGTAGGCGATGATCGAGAGCACCGGACCGAAGATTTCTTCCTGGGCGATGGTGGCGTCGGGCTTGACCTTGCCGAAGACCGTGGGTGCGACATAGTAGCCGTTCGCATCGACGCCGGCGGGCAGATCGGTGCCGCCGGTCAGCAGCTCGCAGCCTTCGGCGATGCCCTTGGCGATGTAGTCGCGGACGCGCTCCTGCTGCATCTTCGAGGACAGCGGGCCGAGCGTGACGCCTTCCGCCATGGGGTCGCCGACGCGATAGGCTTGCGCCGCTTCGACGGCGAGCTTGGCCGCTTCGGCGTAGCGCGCGGCCGGCACCAGCATGCGCGTGTGCGCGGTGCAGGTCTGGCCCGAGTTGAGGTAGCAGTTGCCGACCACGCCCTTCACCGCGGTCTTGAAGTCGGCATCGTCGAGGATGATCGCGGCCGACTTGCCGCCGAGTTCCAGCGCGACGCGCTTGACCGTGGCCGAGGCCAGTTCGGAAACGCGGGTGCCGGCGCGCGTCGAGCCGGTGAAGGACACCATGTCCACTTCACGATGCGTCACCAGGGCTTCGCCGATCACCGGGCCGTAGCCGGTGACGAGGTTGAACACGCCGGGCGGCACGCCGGCGGCATGGATGATTTCGGCCAGCAGAAAGGCGTTGAGCGGCGCGACTTCGGACGGCTTCAGCACCACCGTGCAGCCGGCCGCCAGCGCGGCGGCGACCTTGGCCGCGATCTGGTGCAGCGGGTAGTTCCACGGCGTGATGGCGACGACGACGCCGACGGCTTCGCGCACCACCTTCGAATTGCCGACCTGCTCCTCGAAGGGAAAGTCGGCCAGCATTTTCGAATACATGCCGAAGCTCGCCGTCGGCGAGCCGACCTGGATGCGCTGCGAAAACTTGTAGGGCATGCCCATTTCGAGCGTGATGGTCTTGGCGATTTCGTCGGTGCGGGCCTTGAGGCCTTCCTGGATCTTCTTGAGGTACGCGGCACGCTCGGCCGGCGTCGTCGCGCTCCAGGCGTCGAAGGCGCGCCGCGCGGCCGTCACGGCCTTGTCGGCGTCGGCCGCATCGCCTTGCGGCACGGTCGCCAGCAAGGCGCCGTCGGTGGGCGAGTAGACCTCGATGCTGCCTTGACCGGCCGGGGCCGTCCATTGGCCGTCGATGTAAAACTGATTGCGCTGTTCCATGGTGTTCTTTCTGGTTGGGTGATTAGTTGTTGGGGAGGACGACGATCTTGCCCTTGACCTGGCGGTTGGCGATTTTTGCGATGGCATCCTTTGCCGCAGCCAGCGGAAAGTGTTCGCTGACCACCGGGCGGATGGCGCCGGCGGCGAACCATTCGTGGAGCTGATGCATGTTGGCGAGGTGGCCGGCCGGGTCGTGCTTCACCGAGTCGCCCCAATACACGCCGACGATCGAACGTTCCTTGAGCAGCGCGAGATTGAGCGGAATTTTCGGGATCTCGCCCGCGGCGAAGCCGATCACCAGCAGCCTTCCGCGCCACGCCAGGGCGCGCAGCGCCGGCTCGGTATAGGGCCCGCCGACCGGGTCGTACACAACGTCGGCACCCTTGCCCCCGGTGAGTTCGTTGATGCGGTCCTTGAGATTCTCGGTGCTGTAATTCACCGTCTCGTCAGCGCCGACTTTGCGGCACAGGGCCAGCTTGTCGGCCGACGATGCCGCGGCGACCACCCGCGCCCCCATGGCCTTGCCGATCTCGACGGCGGAGATGCCGACGCCGCCGCCGGCGCCCAGCACCACCAGCGTCTCGCCGGTCTTCAGATGACCGCAGTCCTTCAGCGCATGCAGCGAGGTGCCGTAGGTCAGCACCAGCGCCGCGCCGGATTCGAAATCCATGCCGGACGGCAGCGGCATCGTGCGTGCCGCCTCGGCGATGCATTCCTCGGCGAAGCCGCCCTGGCCGACCATGGCGATGACGCGGTCGCCGGCTTTGTAGTGCATCACCTCGGCGCCGACGGCCTCGACGATGCCGGAAATCTCCGCGCCCGGCGTGAAGGGCAGCGGCGGCTTGACCTGGTAGAGGCCCTGCACCATCAGCGCATCGGGAAAGTTGACCGCGGCGGCCTTGACCTTGATCAGCAACTGCTTGGGGCCGGGCGCGGGGGCGGGGATGTCCTTGACGACGAGGGTGTCGATCGGACCGTAGGCTTCGCAGACGAGTGCTTTCATTGGGGGTGTCCTTTATCCTTTTTAGTGAAATCGGCCAACAAGCGCGCCCCGTGGAAATCGAGCGCAGCGAGCAAACAGGTCTCCTCCCCCGGGAGGGGGCGAGGCGGGAATTCGCGACGCATGCGTCGCGCCGCCGCAGCCGGCTGGCTGTGCAAAGCCCGCCGTGGGCCGCACAGCGGACGGGAGGGGGCGGGCCTTTCGGGGACGCCGCTCATGATGCGTCAAGCATCATGATAGCGGCGTCGGATTGCGCAGGTTCATGATGTCGTCCATTCGCAGCTGGATGGCGTTGTTGATCTTGCGGTGGGGGATCACATAGAAGCGGTCTTCCATCACGGCCGCGAACACCTCGTTGGCCATGTCGGCCGCGGTGAGCCGGCCCGATTTTACGGCTTGCCCCATGCGTTCCTCGTAGGCGGCGGAGAGGCCGGCGGCGGGCTTCGCCGCGCCGAAGCGGTCGGGCCGGTTGCGCGCCGATTCGTGGATCGCCGTCGGCACCCAGGCCGGGCACAGCAGCGAAACGCCGACTCTGGCCTTGGCCGCCAGCAGTTCGCCGTAGAGCGTTTCCGACAGCGTCACCACGCCGTGCTTGGCGACGTTGTAGGCGGCCATGCCGGGTGTGGACAACAGGCCGGCGACCGAGGAGGTATTCACCACGTGGCCGCCTTCTTCCTGCTTGATCATGCGCGGCAGGAAATGCTGGACGCCGTGGATCACGCTCCACAGGTCGACGCCGAGCACCCATTCCCAGTCGGCCGTGGTCAGCTCCCAACTGACGCGGGTGAGGCCGACGCCGGCGTTGTTGCACAGCAGATGCACGCCGCCGAAGCGGTCAAAGGCGGCATCGGCCAGCGCGGCGATCTCGTCCTCGCGGCTGACGTCGATGCGCTGCGCCAGGATACGCCTGGCATCGATGCCGAGGCCGGCGGCGGCGGCTTCGAGCCGGGCGGCCTCGATGTCGGCCAGCACCAGGTTCATGCCCTCGGCCGCGGCGCGGCACGCCAGTTCGAGGCCGATGCCGCTGGCGGCGCCGGTGATGACCGCCGTGCGGTCGCGGAACTGCTTCATTTTGTGGTCCTCCGTGGATGATCCTGTTTGAGTGCGGCGGCACGCTGTTTCGACGAAGGGCGCAGGCCGATCATCTTGAAAAGGGTGGCCGTCAGCCGGGCCACGAGTTCATCGGGCGGCAGGCGGCCTTCGGGGCGGTACCAGGTGTACATGAAGCCGACCGCGCCGCCCATGGCCATCGCGGTGACCGTGGTGTCCTCGAACGCCAGCCTGCCCTCGCGGCGGCCCTCTTCCATCAGCGCGCCGAGGTCGGCGTAGAAATCGTCGGCGAGCTTGCGCAGCTCGGCGCGAAATTCCGGGCGCAGCGAAGCGGTGACGCGGAAGGCCAGTGCGCTGGAGCGAAAATATTTGACGCAAGCCGCCACCCAGCGCTGCAAGCCCTCGGCCAGCTTGAGATGGGCCGGCCGCGTGTCGTCGGCGGGGAACTTCATCGTGGTCAGGCAGGCAACCGTAGCGCGCCAGGCCAGGGTTTCGACGATTTCGTGCTTGTCCTGAAAATAGTAATAGACGAAGGGCTTGCTGACGCCGAGCTCGGCGCAGATCATGTCCATCGTGGTGCCGGCGAAGCCGTTGCGGTAGAACAGGTCTTCGGCCACCGTCAGGATGCGCTCGCGCTTGTCGAGGCAGGCCTGCGTTTCGGCGGGCCTGGCGGCGGCAGGTGCGGCTGGACGAATGACGCTGCGGGTGGCGGGCATGGAGGGCTGCGGCCGGGTGGCGGAAGGAAACGAATCATACCGGACGGTAGAAGAATATTATACTGGGCGGTATAAATTTGTCGCCGGCCGCTTCAGGGCGGAAACTGGGCTTTTTTTGGGGGGGGGAAGGCATGGGCAGGAAAAAGCCGGACGAATCCGGAATGGAAACCCTGAGCGGCATCGATGGCGCTTTCCTCAATCTCGAAAGTGCGGCGACGCCGATGCATGTCGGTTCGCTGCATCTGTTCGAGACGCCGGCAGGCTACAAGGGCGACTTCTTCGCCAGCGTCCGCCGCATGATGGAATCGCGCATGGTGCCGGTGCTGCGTCGGCGTCTGGCGGCCCTGCCGCTGCAACTGGCGAACCCGGTCTGGGTTCAGGACGAGATCGACCTCGACCATCACATCCGCCGCGTGCGCCTGCCGAAGCCGGGCAGCTGGGCGCAGTTGGAGGCCTTGGTGGCCGATCTGCATGCCGAACTGCTCGACCGCTCGCGCCCGCTGTGGATGCTGTACGTGCTGGAAGGCCTCGCCACGGGCGAGAAGGCCTACTACTTCAAGATCCACCACGCCATGCTCGACGGCGAGGCCGGCGTGGCGCTGGCCGGCGCGCTGTTCGACACCTCGCCGGATACCGCGCCGGCGCCGAAGCGCAGGGCGCGTTCCGTGTCCACGGCGGCCGCCAAACCCGGCACACTGGCGCTGGTCGCCGCGGCGTTTCGCCACGATGCCGCGCAGTACGTCAAGCTGGTGCGCGAACTGCCCGGCGTGGTGCGCATTCTGACAGGCATCGTATCGAGTTCCTCCGGCCGTGCGCGCGGCAAGGCGGGAACGGAACACGCGGCGGATTTCGGAGAATTGAAGCGCAGCATTTCCTTCGGTCCGCGTACGGCCTTCAACGTCGCCATCACACCCGAGCGCGGCTTCGCCACGGCCGCGGTGCCGCGCGCCGAGCTCAAGGCCATCGCCGCCGCGAACGAGGCGACGGTCAATGACGTCGTGCTGGCGCTGTGCAGCGGCGCCCTGCGCCGCTACCTCAAGCGCAATGCCTCGCTGCCGCGCAAATCGCTGATCGCCTCGATGCCGATCTCGCTGCGCGAGCAGGGCAATACCGAGATGCGCACCCAGGCCACGCTGAGCCTGGTCAGCCTGGCGAGCAATGTCGCCGATCCGCTGAAGCGCCTGCGCGCGATCCGCGATTCGGCCGGCGCCACCAAGGCCGTGGCGCGCCAGGCGAAATCGGTGATCCCGACCGACATCCCGCTGATCGGCGTGCCGTGGCTGCTCGGCGCGCTGGCCTCGCTGTACGGCCGCCGCGGCGTCGTCGATGCCCTGCCGGTGCTGGCCAACGTGCTGGTGTCCAACGTGCCCGGCCCGCCGGTGCCGCTGTATGTCGGCGGCCTGCGCATGAGCGGCTACTGGCCGCTGTCCATCGTCGAACATGGCGTCGGTCTCAACATTACCCTGATGAGCTATGCTGGTAGTTTATGCCTCGGATTTGTCGTCGCCCGCTGTGCGGTGCCTGATGCGCGCGAGCTGGCGGACGACTTTCTCGACGCTTTCGAGGAACTGAAGCAGCGCATGCAGAAGCCGCCCAGAGTACCCCTAGCACCCCGAGCACCCCGAGCACCCCGCAAAGCCGCCGCAAAATTGTGAAGGTTGATATGCCAACTCGTCGCACCGTTGCCCGCCACGCCCACACCGGCAAGCCGCACGCCCTGAACTCGATTCTGGAGCCGCGCGCCCTGCTCGAAATGGCGCTGCTGCCCGCGTCGCTGCCGCTGCTGATGCAGGCGCCGCAAGGCGACGGCCATCCGGTGCTGCTGCTGCCCGGTTTCATGGCCGACGAAAAATCGCTGATCGCCTTGAAGCTGTTCCTGCAGCGCAAGGGCTACGAGGTGCACACCTGGGGCCTGGGGCGCAACCTCGGCTTTCGCAGCAAACACGCCAGCGCGTTGCCGCAGAAAATCCGCTACCTGCACCACGTCACCGGGCGCAAGGTCAGCCTGGTCGGCTGGAGCCTGGGCGGCGTGTTCTCGCTCTATGGCGCCGAAAGCACGCTCGAATGCGTGCGCTCGATTATCACGCTGGGCAGCCCGGTCAGCGTCGACGCCGCCGGCAGCCAGTCGCCGCCCGCCGTGAAGGCGCTCTACCGGCTGATCTCGCATCGCCTCGGCGCCGCGGCGCATGTCATGCAGCCGCGCGCCA
>JAOTRV010000042.1 GCA_030247575.1 Sulfuritalea sp. | reverse complement strand
TATCAGCCCGCCGCCTTCTTCGACATCAGGGTGTAGCCGAACAGCGCGGCGCCCAGCGCCCCGGCGATCTGGCTGTCGATCTTGGTCTCCATGGCCTTGATGCCCAGCAGCTTCTCGATGCGCTTGACCACGCCCGGATTCTTGGCGATGCCGCCGGTGATGAAGAAGCCTTCCTCCACCCCGATCCGCTCCAGCAGGGAGACCACCCGCTCGGCCATGGCCTGGCAGTAGGCCGCGATCACCTTGTTCTTGGTGTAGCCGGCCTTGAGCAGGCCCAGCGCTTCGGACTTGGCGAACACCACGCAGACCGAGGACACGGCTTCGGGTTCGACGTCGACGTCGAAGGAGCGCGGGCCCAGTTCGGCGATCGGGATCTGCATCAGGTCGGAGATGACTTCCATGCCGCGCCCGGTGCCGGCGGCGCATTTGTCGTTCATCAGGAAGTTGGTGACCTTGCCCTTTTCGTCGCAGTGGATGGCCTTGCAGTCCTGGCCGCCCATGTCGAGGATGGTGCGCACGCCGTTGCCGCCCATGTAGTTGGCGCCGCGCGCATGGCAGGCGATTTCGGTGATGGCCTTGTGGGCGAACGGCACATTGACCCGGCCGTAGCCGGTGCCGACGACGTAGTGGATGTCTTCGAGCTTCATGCCGCACTTGTCCATGACGCCTTGCAGGGCGTTCTTGGCCGAGTCCGGCGAGTTGTTGCCGGTGCGCATGCTGTTGAAGCCGTAGAGTTCGCCGTCGATGACCAGCACGGCCTGGGACGACACGGAACCGACGTCGATGCCGCAGGTGACGATCTTGGCGCTCTTCCAGTCCTTGCTTTCATCGACCCATGCGGTTTCCTGCCAGCGCCAGAATTCCTTCTTCTCCGGGGCGGTCGGGGCGGCTTTGACTTCTGCATTCATGTTTGGCTCCTCTTCCGTAGGGTTCAGTGCTGACGTTCGGCGGCGATCAGGGCGCAACCCAGCGCGCTGATGTATTCCGGCATGTCGGGCAGGGAAATCGTATCGACGCCCATCGCGGTCTTCAGCGACTGGACGAAGCCGGCGTTGTGCACCATGCCGCCGATCAGCACGACTTCGCCTTCGATGCCGACCCGGCGCACCATGGCGCAGACCCGGCTGGCCACCGCGTCGAGCACCGCCTTGGCGATGTCGTTCTTCGGCGTCGAGGAGTGGATCAGGGACACCACTTCGGATTCGGCGAAGACGGTGCATTGGGCGTTCATCGGGATGGTCTTGTCCGATTGCAGGCTGGCGTCGCCGAATTCCTTGAGGGTCATCTGCAGCGCCCGGCTCATGGCTTCGGCGAAGGAGCCGGCGCCGGCGGCGCATTTCTCGTTGCCGGCGAAGTCCACCGCGCGGCCTTCGCCGTCGGTCTTCATGCCGCGGCCTTCTTCGGCACCGACGTCGACCACCGTCCGCGCCTGCGGGTACATGTACACCGCGCCCTTGGCGCCGGCGGTCATTTCGGTGATGCCTTCGGTGGCGAAGCCGACCTGTTTCCGGCCCGCACCGGTGGCGAACACGGCCTGGACGTCGCTACGCGTCAGGCCAGCGGCGGCCAGGGCGTCGTCGAAGGCCTTGTCGGCGGCCTGGTCCTGGTCGAGGTCCCCGGGCATCATGAGGTGTACTTTCTTGACGCCGTATTTGAGTTGCGGTGCGTCGGCTACCTTGAGTTCTTCCAGCAGCACCACCTTGACGCTGCGCGAGCCCATGTCGATTCCAGCGGTAATCATTCTCGATTCCTCCTGTAGTTTCCGTTAGCGTCAGGCGGCCTGACGGCGCAGACCCAGTTGTTCCATGAAGGCGTCGACCCGCGCCTGCGTCCGCACTTCGTCGAATTCCCGTTCGTCGCCCATGTTGCCTTCGAAGGTCATGATCGGGACCCCGGCGTTGGCGATGCCCAGACGGTTCTCCATGATGCCCATCGAAAGACCTTCACAGCCGCGGTTGAGGTGCAGCATGACGCCATCGACCTGCCACTCCTTGACGATGCGCAGCATCATCTCGGTCTTCAGGCGCGGATCGAAGAAATGCTGCCACTGCGGCTTCGACAAGTTCCAGTCGGCGTAGAGACGTGCCGCCTGTTCGCGGGTGTTCATCTCGATGCCCTTCTCCCACGGCAGCGAGCGTCCACCCCAGCTGCCGTCCGGCTTGTCTTCCCAGATGCCTTCCAGCGCGAAGGTGTAGAGCGAGCCGATCGACACCGCGCCGAAGGTTTCGAGGTAACGGAAGATCTTGAGGAAGCCCCAGGGCGGCTGCGTGTCCGACATCATGCGGCAGACTTCGTTGGGCACTGCCGCGATGCCGCGGGCGACGCGGTCCTTGACCTCTTCGTAGAGCTCGTCGTAGAAGTCCGCACACCACTGCGAGGACTTCGACAGAGTGGCCAGCACGTACAGGGAGTACATGGTCTTTTCATCGAGCGGGGCCGGCTTGACCTTGTTCAGGGCGCAGATATCGGCCCAGCGGCTGGTCGAGCGCATTTCGTTCTTGACCGCCTTGATGAATTTTTCGTCATCGAACGTACGGCCCGTGGATTTCTCCAGGAACTCGATGCCGTCGAGCAACTGGTTGGTCACGTAGTCGAGACGCGCGGAATTCATGTCCTTGTAAGGGCCGACGCCGACATCCACGTAAAACTGCGGCACCTTCTCTTCCTTGGCGACATGCTGGTACCACTTCGAGTGCGAGCAGCAGATCTGAGTCTGGAAGATGAAGTCCGGCTTGGGGAACTTGCCGCCGTACAGGTACTTGTCGAGGTGCATGCCACCCCAGTAGATACGCATGTAGGAGCAGAGGTCGCGGGCAAAACCCACCGACTCGGCCGCATCCATGCATTCCTTGGCGAACTTCTTGTCGTGCGCGACGGCAGCCGCGTAGGGCTCGCCGGTCAGCGAATAGACGTCGTCACCGAGGCCCGCCGGCACGGCATCCAGGGCCCAGGCGGAGCCGGACCAGCGCAGGCCGCCGTTGTCCTTGGCGCGCGCGTAGTTCTGGTAATACTGCTCGCGCAGCTGCTTCGCCTTGCCCCACAGCTTCAGGGATTCGGTCGGATATTTGTTCTGTGCACTCATTGCTATCTTCTCTCCCGTCAGATTCAGAACAGCTCTTCGTCGCTCATCGTTTCGAGGAATGCCTCGACACGGATGCGGAAGGGGCCGATGGGGTTGGTGATGTCGAATTCGAGGAACAGCGTCGGGATGCCGTTCTTCTCGAGGTGCTCCTTGAGATCGGGATAGTCGCCCTCGTGCGGATCGCAGAACTTCTGCTGCAGGAAGATCGCCGCACGCGCGTTGAACTCCTTGGCCAGGCCGAGCACATGGTCGAAGCGCGTGTGAGCCGGGTAATCCTTGGTCGGGCAGGCCGGGCGGTCGCAGTAGCGGTCGGCGATGGCCTTGATCACGTCGGCCTCGGGCTTCGACTCGTTCCAGAAGTACCGGGTGCCGGAACACTGGTCGTCGATGACGATGGTCGAGCCGACCGACTCGACCATGGCCATGAAGGCGATGTCGTCGTTCTCCGAGCCGATGGTCATGAAGCGGACACCTTCCTTGCGCTCCATCTTGCGCGAGGGCAGCGCGGCCAGCGTTTTCTTGAGCATCTCGTTGTGCTCGCGCTTGTCCACGAACTGCGCGGTAATCGAGGCGTACAGGGCCTCGACGCCGGTAACCTTGGGGTTCTCTTCCTTGCGGTACTCGAACAGTTCGCGCAGCAGGCGGCGATTCTCGTCCACCACGGCCAGCGCCTCCTTCAGCATCGCATCGGTCAGTTCCTTGCCGGTCAGCGCCGAAAGGAAAGTACGGAAGGACTGGATCTCGGCGTAATGGGCCTTGCGCGCATGCGGCGACTGGACGTCGTTGGGCATCGGCACGTAGTAGTCCCACTGTACGGAGGGAACGTTGCTGCGCCACGAACTGAAGGTCTGCCGGTACTGGATGCAGGACTGGGTCAGCGTCACGCCTTCGCAGTAGTCGAAGCGGCCGAGCAGGCCCTGGGCCAGCGAATCGCGGCAGAAGGGACAGAACATGCCGAAGATATGCGGCTCGGTGACGTTCTGCGGCTCATGGGCGCCGAGCACGCGCACCGGCAGCATGCCGGCGGCGATCAGCAATTCCTCCGCCGTGTAGGTGCACATCGTCGCGACCACCTGACCACCGGTGCGCGCCTTCCAGTCACGCGCGTAGTCGTGGCGCTTCTCATACCAGTTCTTGAACTGGTCGAACAAACCATCAGACATTGCTGCCTCCTTTTTGGCGATCCATCGCAGCGCTCTGGATGCGGTATTCGTTTTTGAACTTGGAACTATTGTTCCTCTGCTGAACCATACTGCACATTCTGGGCGAAGTATGAGATAAAAAAACGCCCTCGTCAATAGGGGCATGCATTATTTTTCCTGACGCCGCCAACTCTCCATTTATAGCTTTTGTTCAATTAGTTACAAGCTATCAATAACCATTTTTTGTTTAGGCTTAAAAAAATATTTCACTTCTTGATTTGAATCATGTACTATAGTGCCTATTCGAGTTCCCGATTCTCTTCAAGCCAACGCCCTGTCACGATGGAATCCTCTGCAAAAGCCGACCAGCCGGCGGCATTGCCCCTCATCGACGAAGCCGCCGACGCCGAGTTCATCCAGGCACTGGGCCTTCGCGTGCGCGAAGCGCGCGCGCGGCGCGGCATGTCGCGCAAGAGTCTGGCACTGAACTCCGTGGTATCGGAGCGCTACCTGGCACAGGTGGAAAGCGGCGAGACCAATCCATCCATCATGGTGCTGCGCCACGTCGCCCATGCGCTCGGCGTTTCCCTGATCGAACTGCTCGAACCGCAGCACAGCTCGCCGGAGTACCGGCTGATCTCCCGCTTCCTCGAACAGCTCTCGCCGAGCCGCCTCGAAGAAGCGCTGCTGCGCCTGATGCGCGATTTCGGCAACGAAGACGCCTCCCGCCGCAAGCGCATCGCCCTGGTCGGCCTGCGCGGCGCCGGCAAGTCCACCCTCGGCCGCGCGCTGGCCAGCGAGTTGTCCCTGCCCTTCGTCGAGCTCAACAGCGCGATCGAAGCGGAGGCCGGCATGAGCCTCAACGAGATCTTCATGCTTTACGGCCAGCCCGGCTATCGGCGCCTCGAACGGCGCTGCCTCGAAAGCTTCATCGCCGAGCATGAGAGCGCCGTCATCACCGTCGGCGGCGGCATCGTTTCCGAAGCGGAAACCTTCAATCTGCTGCTGATGAACTGCTTTACCGTCTGGGTCAAGGCCACCCCGGAAGAACACATGTCGCGCGTCGTCGCCCAGGGCGATTTCCGTCCCATGGAAGGCAATACCGAAGCCATGGAAGACATGCGCCGCATCCTCGTCGCACGCGAGCCGCTGTACTCGAAGGCGGACGTCACCGTCGATACCACCGGCCGGCCGCCGGAAGATTGCCTCATGCAGTTGCGCCACGCTCTTGCAGCATTGAAGTAAACCAACCACACAACACGGAGAAGCGAATGACTTATCCAGATGCCCCCCGGCAGACCATTACCTATGACACCCATCCCGACCAATACAAGCACTGGCGGCTGAGCTGCGACGGCCCGATCGCGACGCTGCATCTCGCCATCGACGAGGATGGCGGCATCAAACCCGGCTACAAACTGAAGCTGAACTCCTACGACCTGGGCGTCGATATCGAGCTCCACGACGCGCTGCAGCGCATCCGCTTCGAGCATCCCGAGGTCCGCAGCGTCATCGTCACCTCTGCCCGCGAACGCATTTTCTGTTCCGGCGCCAACATCTTCATGCTCGGCCTGTCGACCCACGCCTGGAAGGTGAATTTCTGCAAATTCACCAACGAGACGCGCAACGGCATCGAGGATTCCAGCCGCCATTCGGGGCTCAAGTTCATCGCCGCCTGCAATGGCACCACCGCCGGTGGCGGCTATGAACTGGCGCTCGCCTGCGATGAGATCCTCCTGATCGACGACCGCTCTTCGGCGGTGAGCCTGCCCGAAGTCCCGCTGCTCGGCGTCCTGCCCGGCACCGGCGGCCTCACTCGCGTCACCGACAAGCGTCACGTGCGGCGCGACCACGCCGACATCTTCTGCACGTTGACCGAAGGCGTGCGGGCGCAGCGCGCCAAGGAATGGCGCCTGATCGACGACTACGCCAAGCCCCAGCAATTCGCCGAGAAGGTGCAGCAGCGCGCGGAGCAGCTCGCGGCACATAGCGACCGCCCCGCCGATGCCAAGGGAATCGCCCTGCCCGCCCTCACGCGCACCATGGACGAGGCCGGCTATCACTACGAAACCGTCGATGTGATCATCGACCGCAAAGCGCGTCGCGCCACGCTCACCGTCGCTGCGCCCGCCGCCGCGGTAGCGAACAGCATCGACGGCATCGTCGCCGCCGGCGCAGCCTGGTGGCCGCTGCTGATGGCGCGCGAACTCGACGATGCGATCCTGATGCTGCGCACCAACGACCTCGAAATCGGCACCTGGGTGCTGAAGACCAGCGGCGACGCACAACACGTACTCGATGCCGATGCCGCGCTGGCGCAGCATCAGAAGCACTGGTTCGTCCGCGAAGTAACCGGCATGCTGCGCCGTACCCTGGCCCGCCTCGATGTCACTTCACGCACCCTGATCGCGCTGGTCGACCAGGGCAGCTGTTTCGCCGGCACGCTGGCCGAGCTGTTGTTTGCCGCGGACCGCGGCTACATGCTCTCCCTGCCCGATGACGAGCAGCAGGAAGGCGCCGTCGTGCTGTCGGAGATGAATTTCGGCAACTACCCGATGGTCAACGGCCAGTACCGCATCGCCGCCCGCTTCTACGGCGAGGAAGCCCCGATCGCCGCCGCCAAGGTGGCCATCGGCAAGAAGCTGGGCGCCGACGCAGCGCTGGAACTTGGCCTCGTCACCGCGACACCGGACGACCTCGACTGGGAAGACGAGATTCGCCTCGTCCTCGAAGAGCGCGCCAGCCTGTCTCCGGACGCGCTGACGGCGATGGAGGCCAATCTTCGCTTCGGCCCCGGCGAAACCATGGAAACCCGCGTCTTCGGCCGCCTCTCGGCCTGGCAGAACTGGATTTTCATCCGCCCCAACGCCGTCGGCGAAGGCGGCGCGCTGAAGGTCTTCGGCTCTGGAAACAAAGCCAAGTTCGACTGGAACCGCGTTTAAGACCCAAGAACCTTAACCACAGAGATACAGAGGCACAGAGGAAAACCCACAGATATTTTTTTGAATTTCTCTGTGCCTCTGTGGTGAAAGCCTTTACAAACAGGAGAATGCCATGAGCATCGACTATTCACAGAAAATCCCCAACAACGTCGGCCTTTCGGATAACAAGACCCTGCAGCGCGCCCTCGAGCACTGGCAGCCCGAGTTCATCAACTGGTGGAAGGACATGGGCCCGGACGACTCGCAGAACTTCGACGTCTACCTGCGCACCGCGGTCAGCGTCGATCCCGGCGGCTGGGCGCACTTCGACTACGTCAAGATGCCCGACTACCGCTGGGGCATCTTCCTCAACCCGGCCGAAGAAGGCCGCAAGGTGAATTTCGGCGCCCACAAGGGCGAAGCCGCCTGGCAGGAAGTTCCGGGGGAATACCGCAGCAACCTGCGCCGCCTGATCGTCACCCAGGGCGACACCGAGCCCGCCTCGGTCGAGCAGCAGCGTCACCTCGGCCTCACCTGCCCCTCGCTCTACGACATGCGCAACCTGTTCCAGGTCAATGTCGAGGAAGGCCGCCACCTCTGGGCCATGGTCTACCTGCTGCACGCCTACTTCGGCCGCGACGGCCGCGAGGAAGCCGAGGCACTGCTCGAACGCCGCTCGGGTGATGCCGACAATCCGCGCATCCTCGGCGCCTTCAATGAGAATACGCCGGACTGGCTGTCCTTCTTCATGTTCACCTACTTCACCGACCGCGACGGAAAGTATCAGCTCTGCTCGCTGGCCGAATCCGGCTTCGATCCGCTGGCCCGAACCTGCAAGTTCATGCTGACCGAGGAAGCGCACCACATGTTCGTCGGCGAGTCCGGTGTCGGCCGCGTCATCCAGCGCACCTGCGAGGTCATGAACCAACTGAAGACCGACGACGTGGCAAAAATCCGCGCCGCCGGGGTGATCGACCTGCCCACCATACAGCGCTACCTGAACTTCCATTTCAGCGTGACCATGGACCTCTTCGGCGCCGATGTTTCCTCGAATGCCGCGACTTTCTACAACACCGGACTCAAGGGCCGCTACGAGGAGACCAAGCAGGACGACGACCATCAGCTCACCGATGCGACCTATCCGGTGCTGGAAGTCTCGGACGGAAAGATCCTCACCGTCCAGGCCCCCTATCTCAACGCGCTCAACGAAAGGCTGCGCGACGACTACGTGCGCGATGCGGTGGCCGGCATCGAGCGTTGGAACAAGATCCTCCAGAAGCAGGGCATTCCCTTCACACTGACGGCACCGCACAAGGCCTTCAATCGCAAGATCGGCCCTCTCTCGGCGGCGAAGATATCCCCAACCGGCCAAGTGCTCTCCGAAGCCGAATGGACCCACCACCACCTGGCGTGGCTGCCTTCGATCGAGGATCGCGCCTTCGTCAGCTCGCTGATGGGCCGCGTCGCGGAACCGGGCAAGTTCGCCAACTGGATCGCGCCGCCCGCGCGCGGCATCAACAATCAGGCGGTGGACTTCGAGTACGTCCGCTTCAACTAAGCGGCAGACGGCAGTCATCCTGGTAATCCGGCCGCAGTCCGCTGCGGCCGGAAGGCTGGTATCTTCTGCCAGTCGAAGCGACGAACCGACTGAAGGAATTGAACATGACCACGGCTACGACAACGCCGGTGACGATCCTGCGCCAGCACCTGATCGATCCCGAGATCTGCATTCGCTGCAACACCTGCGAGGAAACCTGTCCGGTCGATGCGATCAGCCACGACTCCCGCAACTACGTAGTGGATGTCGGCAAGTGCAAGTTCTGCTACAACTGCATTTCGCCCTGCCCCACCGGGGCGATCGACAACTGGCGCCATGTCAGGGCCGACGATGCCTATCCCCTGGCCGAGCAGTTGCTGTGGGACACGCTGCCGCAACAGCTGGCCCTGGAAGACAGCGCTCCGGCTGATGGCGGCAGTTCAGCGGCGGTACTGCCCGACGACGTGGAGCGGATCGCCGCGGCGTCGACCTCCGGTCAGGGCGGCGTCGCCCCGCCGCCGTGGTCGGCCGCACATCCCTACGTCAATCTCTATTCGATCCAGAAGCCTGCGGTGGCAAGCGTCAGCGGCAATTTTCGCCTCACGGCCGAGGATGCTTCGAGCGATATCCGCCACATCGTGCTCGACTTCGGCAATGCCTCGTTTCCGGTGCTCGAAGGCCAGACCATCGGCATCCTGGCGCCCGGGCTCGATGCCAACGGCAAGCCTCATCACGTGCGCCTGTATTCGGTGGCCAGCCCGCGCGACGGCGAGCGTCCGCGCTACAACAACCTGTCGCTCACGGTGAAACGGGTGACCACGGATCACGAGGGCGCGCCGGTGCGCGGCGTGGCGTCGAACTTCCTCTGCGACCTGAAGAAGGGCGACAAGGTTCACGTCGTCGGCCCCTACGGCACCAGCTTCCTGATGCCGAACCATCCGGGCAGCAATCTGCTGATGATCTGCACCGGCACCGGCTCCGCCCCGATGCGGGCGATGACGGAACGCAGGCGCCGCAAATACGTGCCTGCAGAGGATGGGAAGCTGATGCTGTTCTTCGGCGCCCGCACTCCGGGCGAACTGCCCTATTTCGGTCCGCTGACCCGGCTGCCGAAGGAATTCATCGACATCAACCTGGCGTTTTCGCGAGTCCCCGAGCAGCCCAAGCATTACGTGCAGGACCTCATCCGGGCGCGGGGCGACAACGTCGCGTGCCTGCTGCGCGACGAGAATACCTACTTGTACCTGTGCGGCCTGAAAGGCATGGAGACGGGCGTTGACGAAGCCCTCGGCGACATCTGCGGCCGCCACGGACTGGACTGGAAATCACTGCGGACGGAACTCCTGCAACAGGGCCGCTACCACGTGGAAACCTATTGACGCCAAGAGTCGGCGCTGGCGGTACGGCGAGACTGGTTGAAAACGGATACTGTCGACTTCGGCAAACGGCCAAACCGGGCCGTCCATCGGTTTGTGGTTCGAGATACCGTCCCCACCTAAAGCGACGGAGACATATCGCTGAGATACCGTCCCCGGCGTCCCTCCGGGGACATGAAAAAAGCCCGCCGAAGCGGGCTTTTTCTTTGGTCCGAAAGGCTTAGTTGGCCAGGCTCCAATCGCCGTTCTTGATTTCCAGCATGCGGAAGGCGGACTGATCGAGACCCATGTGATCCGTTGCCGACATATTGACCTTGCCGGCGGTGCCGATAAAGCCCTTGGTGGCCTCGATGGCATCGCGAACCTTGGCCTTGTCGGTGGAACCCGCGCGCTTGAAGGCTTCGACGGCGATCATCAAGCCGTCGTAGGCGTGGCCGCCGAAGGTCGAGACATCTTCCTTGAAGCGGTCGTGATAGGCCTTGCGGTAAGCGGTCGTCACCGGCTTCTGCGGATCGTTGGCGGCCAGTTTGTCAGCCACCAGGAGGGCGGCCGCAGGAAGACGAACGCCCTCTGCAGCGGGACCGGAGAGCTTGATGAACTCTTCCGAAGCGACGCCGTGCGCGTGATACAACGGCAGGGTGATGCCGAGTTGCTTGTAGTTCTTGTTGACCAGCGCCGGACCCTGGCCGAGACCGAAGACGAACACGGCCTGCACGCCGGCCGCGTTCTTGATCTTGGTGAGTTGCGGTGTCATGTCGGTATCCTTGGGGCCATAGACCTCATTGGCAACCAGCGTGATCCCCATCTTGGCGGCCATGGCCTCCGTCTCCTTCTTGCCCGAAGCGCCGAAGGCGCTGGTTTCGGAGAGCAGCGCGACCTTGGTCAGGTTGCGCTTCTTCATGTCGTCGAACACCTTCTCGGCGGCCATGCGATCCGTATGCGGCGTCTTGAACACCCACTTCTTGACCGGTTCGACAATGACGACTGCGCCGGCCAGCGAGATGAAGGGCACTTCCGCCTTCTCGACCAGCGGAATCATCGACATGGTGGAACCCGTGATGGTGCCGCCGACAATGATGTCCACCTTGTCATCGTCGATCAGGCGCTTGGTAAAGCTATTGGCTTTGCTGGCATCGGTGCCGTCGTCGTAATGGACCAATTGCAGCTGACGCCCGAGCACGCCGCCTTCCTTGTTGATCTTCTCCACATAGAGTTGCAGGGTTTTCAATTCAGGGTCGCCCAGGAAAGCCGCCGGACCCGTGACCGACAGGACCGAACCGATCTTGATCGGATCGGCGGCAAAGGCTGACAGGCTGGCACCGACTGCGATTGCGGCAACAGTGACGATCTTGCGTAATGAGTGTTTGACCACGGTTGTTTCCTCCTAGTGTTATTTGAATGACGACAATTACAACTGGGTGATTCCAAGGACCATCGCGAAACGTGCAACAAAACAAACCCAATCCGTGCCTTCCGGGAGTCGGCGCTGACGGCACGGCGAATTTCCACCGGCCACCAGACGCCGCCAGGTCAGATGCCCAGATAGGCCGACTTCACCTGCTCATTCACCAGCAACTCTGCGCCGGTACCGGAGAGAACGGTTTCCCCGGTCTCGATCACATAGGCCCGGTCTGCAATCGACAGCGCAGCCTGGGCATTCTGCTCCACAAGGAAGACCGTCTTGCCATGCTCGCGCAGACTGATGATCGCGTTGAAGATCTCCTGGATCAGCAGCGGCGCGAGACCCATCGACGGCTCGTCGAGCAACAGCAGTTTCGGCCGTCCCATGAGCGCCCGCGCCATCGCCAGCATCTGTTGCTGGCCGCCTGAAAGGGTTCCCGCTGCCTGCCGGAATTTCTGCTTGAGGATGGGGAACATGACATACATCTGCTCCATGTCGTCCGCGATCGCCCCCTTGTCGCAGCGCGTATAGGCACCCAGGCGCAGGTTGTCTTCCACCGAGAGCGGCCCGAACACCTGACGCCCCTCGGGAACCTGGCAGATACCCAGCCGGACACGCTGGTCCGGGCGCATGTGGGTAATGTCCTGCCCGGCAAAGCTCACCTTGCCCCCGCTCACCTTTTGCACCCCGGAAATCGCCCGCAGCAAGGTCGTCTTGCCGGCACCGTTGGCGCCGACGAGTGCGACCAGCTGACCCTGCCTGACGTCGATGGTGACGCCACGCAAGGCTTGTATGCGCCCGTAGTGGCTGCTCAGGTCCTTTACCGACAGCAGCACGGGATTGGCCTCGATCGCCGCCTTGGCCTCCGTAACGAGGCCAAAGCCTATCGGATCAGGCGCCTGGTTGACGATGCGGGACATCAGCGAGCGAAACTCCGCGCGAGCCGTCTCTCCGAATGACGGATCCGCGCTGTCCGCAAAGGCGCTATTGATTTCGTCCCAGTCCACGTCGGACAGTATCCTACGGGCCAGGGGAAACAGTTCGCTTTCTTCCCTCATGATGTGATTCCGCATCATCGAGATGTACGCTTCGAGGGCTGACTGAAACTCCGCAACGCCCTCCGGATAGTGATGCATGAGCGCGTTCAACTGGCTGCGCAAGCGCGCCACGATCTCGGGGCTGGCCGCATGTTCGCGCTGAAACTCCGCGATCATCTCCCTGCCCTCGTCCGTGCGATCAAGAACAGCTCTGTAAAGGAGGGCTTCCTCCTTGGGCTGATGGACCCGCTCGATATAGTGTTCGATGTAATCGAGAATCAGTCCGAACAGTTCGGCATCGGGCTTCTCGTCCGGCTTGCCCAACTGTTTGCGCAACTCCTCGAGCATCACGGTCAACTGCCACATGCTGCGATGCTCGCTGCTGATCGTCTGCAGGGCCTCGGTCACGAATCTTTCCCCAGTGCTGTTTTCATGTGTTGCTGCCCAGATAGGCGGCGATCACGTCAGGATTCTCCCTGACTTCCCTGGCAGTGCCCTCGGTCAGCTTCTTGCCATAGTCGAGCACAAGGATGCGATCGGAAATGTTCATCACCATCTTCATGTCGTGTTCGACCAGCACCACGGTGATCTGGTTCTCGGCAACCTTGCGCACCAGTTCATCGATCTCGGCCGTTTCATGCGAATTCAGTCCCGCCGCCGGTTCATCGAGAAAGAGTATTTGCGGCTTGGCAGCGAGCGCGCGGGCAATCTCCAGCCGCTTCAGTGCCCCATAAGGCATCGAGCTGGCACCCAGATTCCAGTAGCTTTCGAGACCGACGAAGCGCATCAGTTCGCGTGCCTCGTCCCTCAGCTGGCGATCACGCCTGGCAATGCCGGGAAAGCGCAGCATGGCCTTGATCAGGTTGCGGTCGAGCTGCAAATGGGCGCCGACCATGACGTTCTCCAGGGCCGTCATGTTCATGCAAATCTGCAGGTTCTGGAAGGTTCGGGCCATGCCCTTCAAGGCAAGATCGTGCGGCGCAAGGCCGGCAATGGACTGACCATCGAGCCGGATTTCGCCCTCGCTCGGCGTGTAGACCCCGGTAATCAGGTTGAACAGCGTGGTCTTGCCGGCGCCGTTCGGCCCGATCACCGAATAGACCAGTCCGCGATCCACCGAGAAGCTGACGTTTTGCACGGCCTTGACGCCGCCAAAGGCGATGGAAAGATTGTCGACTTCGAGCAGCGCCATCAGCGGTCCTCCTGCCGGTCGCGGCCAAAGCGGGTTGCCAGCGTGGGCACCAGTCCCTTTGGCATGAAGATCATGCACAGTATGAGGATAGTGCCGAAAGCCACGGTCTCCCATCCCTCGAAGGTCGACAGCGCCTGGGGCAAGGCTGTCAGCAGCACGGCACCGATCAGCGAGCCGTAAATGGACGCCATGCCGCCGACAACGACCATGGTCATCAACTCGATGGAATGGAAGAAATCGGCAATGTTGGGACTGACGAATCCGATGTAATGGGCGGTGACGCTGCCCATCAGGCTGGCAAAAAAAGCCGACAGGACGAAGATGGCCACCTTGTAGCGCGCAACATCGACCCCCATGACTTGCGACGCAACCTCGGAACCATGCAGTGCCCTCAAGGCGCGCCCGAAGGGAGAATCAATCAGGTTCCTCGACGCCCAGAAGCTGAACAGGAGAAGCGCGGCGAGCACCCAGTACCACTGCTTTTCTCCGGAAATCTCGAAGCCCATCAGGCTGAGCACGGCAACCGCCATGCCATCCGGCCCGCCGGTATAGGCCGCCTCGTTCTTGATCACGATCGCCGTGATGATTCCCAGGCCGAGCGTTGCCATCGCCAGGTAATGCCCCTTCAAGCGAAAGATCGGCCGCGCCACGACGGCTGCGATGGCACTCGCAATTGCCGCGCCGCCTGCCATGGCGAGTATCGGATGCCAGCCGAAGTGCGTCGGCAGAATCGCCGAGGCATAGGCCCCGATACCGACGAAACCGGCGTGCCCGAGACTGATCTGGCCGGCAAATCCGATCAGGAGATTCAGGCCGAGAACGATGATCGCATTGATCGCCATCCGTATGGCAATGTCGTAGTAGTAGTTGTTGGGCAGCACCAGCGGCAGCAGCAGCAGCACGGTGGCCAGGATCAAGAGCGGGTAATGCCGCTTCAGAGTGTTCATTGGACTACCCTCCCCCCAGCCCCCGCCCCGCGGGCGGGGGTGATGGCGGTTCGCCGCTGGGCGGCTCCATAAAGTTGGCTGCGCCCCCTTGGGACGGCCCGGCGGTGGGCGCTCATACCCGCTCCGTCACTTTTGCGCCGAAGATGCCGCGCGGCATGAAGAAGAGAATGAACAGAATGAGGATGAAGGGAATCGCATCCTTGTAGGCGGAAGAGATATAGCCGGCCGCCATGGCTTCGATGACTCCGACCAGCAGCCCGCCGACCACGGCACCGAGACCGCTGCCCAGACCGCCGACGACGACGGCTACAAAGCCCTTGAGGCCCAGCATGATTCCGACGTCGTAGGACGTCAGGGTGATCGGGGTCAGCAGCACGCCGCCGATTGCCCCCAGCGCCGCGGAAAGGGCGAAACTCACGAGCAGGACCCACTGCGTATTGATGCCGACGAGTTTCGCAGCCAGCGGGTTGCATGACGTGGCGAGAATGGCCTTGCCGGCCAGCGTGCGACTGAAGAAGTACCAGAGAGCGACCACCACCAGCGCCGTTATGCCGAGCACCCAAAGGCTTTGCGGCAACAGCGTGGCGCCGCCGAGCTGGATCGGCTCGCTGCCCGAGAAACCGGGATAGGAGTGCGCGCCCTTGCCCAGCCAGAGCTGAATCAGGCCGCGAATGACCAGTGATGCGCCGATGGTGATGATGATCAGGGTCACGACCTCGGCATCGCGCGCGGGCTCGATCGCCAGCTTCTCCAGCGCTATTCCGACCAGAGCCGGGATCGCGATCGCCAGCAGGATGGCCAGCGGCATCGGGACTCCCGCCTGCATGAAGAAGAATGCCAGCATGCCGCCGAGCATGATGAATTCGCCCTGGGCGAAATTGATCACGTTGCTGGCGTTGTAGATCAGCGTAAACCCGAGCGCCGCGAGGGCGTACGTGGCCCCTACGGTGATGCCGGAAAACAGGAACTGCAGGAACTGCGACAAATTGGTTTCCCCCTTGGCCTTTCACCCCAATGGCGGCCGCTCGGGCCGGATGGCCCGATGGTCGCCTTGAGACCTTTTTTCCAATCGACGTCTATTTCGGCCGCCGGTCGATCACCCGTCGCGCCTTGCCTACCAGCGTTCTTTCCACCTTGTCGGTTTCAACGACATGAACGTCGGCGCTGACTCCGACCAGGGACTTGATATGGTGTTTCACCTCAGCGCCGATTTCACGGCGCTTCGCTTCGCTTATCGAGCTCGAGAGGTCGGCGCGCACCTCGACATAGACATCCAGCTGGTCGAGATGGCCTTCGCGCGACACCTGCAGTTGGTACTGGGCGCACAGGTTGGGATTCTTCAGCAGAATCTCCTCGATCTGCGTCGGGAACACGTTGACGCCGCGGATGATCAGCATGTCGTCGCTGCGGCCGGTGATCTTCTCCATGCGCCGCATCGGGCGTGCCGTGCCCGGCAACAGGCGGGACAGGTCGCGCGTACGGTAACGCAGGATGGGCAGGGCCTCCTTGGACAGCGAGGTGAATACCAGTTCGCCGATCTCGCCGTCGGGCAGTACGGCACCGGTTTCCGGATTGATGATCTCGGGGTAGAAATGATCTTCCCAGATGTGCGGACCATCCTTGGTCTCGGCGCACTCGCAGGACACGCCGGGGCCCATGACCTCCGACAGGCCATAAATATCGATGGCCTGGATATTAAGGCGCTCCTCGATCTCGCGCCGCATCTCGTTGGTCCAGGGCTCGGCGCCGAAGACGCCGATGCGCAGGCTGGTTTCCCGCGGATTGATGCCCTGCTTGATCATTTCGTCGGCGATGGTCAGTACGTAGGACGGCGTGGACATGATCACTGTCGGCTTGAAATCCTGGATCAACTGCACCTGCTTTTCGGTCTGACCGCCGGACATCGGGATCACCGTGGCGCCCAGGCATTCACCGCCATAGTGCGCCCCAAGACCGCCGGTAAACAGGCCATAGCCATAGGAGTTGAGGATGATGTCGTCGGCCGAGCAACCCGCGGCACGCAGCGAACGGGCCATGAGGTTGGCCCACATAGCAATGTCGTTCTTCGTATAGGCCACCACCGTCGGCTTGCCCGTGGTACCCGACGAGGCGTGCAGCCGCACGATGTCGCGCATCGGCGTTGCGAACATGCCATAGGGATAGGTGTCACGCAGGTCGAGCTTGGTGGTGAAGGGAAACTTGGCCAGATCCGAAAGCTGCTTGAGGTCGTCCGGATGCACCCCGGCGGCGTCGTACTTCTGGCGGTAGTGCGGCACATTTTCGTAGGCGTGCTTCAGCGACCACTTCATGCGCTGCAATTGCAGCGCCTGCAATTCATCCCTGCTTGCCGTCTCGATCGGTTCCAGCTTGCTGTCCTGCTTGCTCATGTTTCTCCCCCTAGGCGCTCTGTCGCTGAGCCATTTGTTTGACGAAGGCGAGATTTTCCACGACCTTGCCCTGTATGTGTGAAATCTGATCGGGACTCAGATGGCGGAAGCGCCCCATCGCCTTCAGATACTCGGTGACCGGCAGCGGCTGATCGACCGGCCGGGTGAACTGCAGGCCGTCGCGCGGGTTGTACTCCCACAGCATCACGAAATTGGTTTCGACCGCCTTGCGCGCGACTTCCATGTTCTGGTCCGTCGGGAAGCGCCAGCCCGTGGTGCAGGGCGAATAGACGTGCAGGTAGGCAAAACCGCGCTTCGATGCCTGGATCGCCTTGTCGAGCTTGTCATAGAGATCTTCCATGTAGGCCGTCGAGGCCGTGGCGACATACTCGCAGCGATGGTTGACCATGATCAGCGGCAAATTCTTCGCATCCTGCGTCTTGCCCTGCGAGGGCATCCCGCCCGATCCCTGCCCGACCGGCGTGGTCGAGGTCCAGGCGCCATAGGGCGTGCAGCTCGAACGCTGCATGCCGGTGTTCATGTAACCCTCGTTGTCGACCACCATGAACAGAATCTGCTCGTTGCGCTCGGCGGCGCCCGACAAGGACTGAAAGCCCACGTCCGACGCGCCGCCGTCGCCGGCGATCGCCAGCGCATTGACCTCTCGCCCGACCCGCTTGTACTGGCGCTTGATGCCGGCCAGCATCGCGGCGGTATTGGTCAGCAGCGGATGGAACACCGGCACCTTGGTGCCCGTGGTGCCGTTGAAGCCGACCGAACCCATGCCCGGCACGCAGCCCGGCGGCGTCGCCAGTACCGTCTCCGGCCCCACGCGGCGCAGGGTGTGGCGCATCAATAGTTCGGTGTTGCAGCCTTGGCAGCCGGCCAGTCCCGGCGCAAACAAGTCTTCCCAGTTGCCGACCTCGTTGTAGATGCGCGAGGTGGTGACAAGCTTGAGCGCGCCGTGCGGGCAGGCCGGTACGCAGGCGGGCGCGCCGTCGCACATGTCGCATTTGGCGACGTGGCCGGTCCCTGCGTCGAGCGCGATGCCGGCATAGGCGCAGCCGACGGTGCACAGCAGGCAGTCGACGCACTTGCCGCCATCCCAGTCGATCACGCCGCTGGCGTAGTCCTTGCCGAGGGCGCCGGCCGGACAGACCGTGACGCACTTGGGATCGCCGCACTGGCGGCACAGCGCGAGCTCGAAACCCTCGGCCGCGTTGCCGGCGATCTGGATGCGCGATCGTGAAATCTCCGTGGTGCCGGTCTTGGCGGTCGCGCAAGCCGTCATGCAATCGCCGCAGCCGTCGCATTTTTCGGCGTCGAAGGCAATGGTGTTGTAGGCACCCATGTTTATCTCCAGAGCTTCGACATGAGTTCGCGGCCTGTGGCCAGCGGGTTGGCAAGAAAGCGCTCCTTCACCGCGGACAAGTCGACCCGGCGCAGGATCAATTGGCACATCACGCCGCCGTCGAAGAATTCATTGACGCCGTAGATGCCGAGCAGACAGCCATCCTTGAAGATCGCCTTGAGATAACGCCCGCTGGCCTCGTCGAAGCGCGTCACGACCTCGCCGCCCTCCGGCACGCGGCTCGAGCCGACCGATATCGCATGGCGGCCGAAGAAATGATAAGTGTTGAGCGGCACGCCGCCCGGATAGGCTTTCAGTCCCGGATCACCGGCCATCGCCATGCCGGCGATGCGTCCCTGCTCGGCCGCATCGGGCAGGATCGCGTTCATCACCTTGGCGTCGGTGAAGAATCCCCTGGCCTGCGCGCAGTCGCCGGCAGACCAGACGTTGGCGACGCTGGTCTGCATGCTGTCGCCGACGAGGATGCCCTTGTCCTGCTCGACACGGCTCCCGGCCAGAAAGTCCATGTTCGGCCGCACCCCCGTGGCCACCAGCAGCAGATCGGCTTCCAGGGCCGTGCCGTTTTCCAGAGTCAATTTCGCACCGACGGCGGAGGGCTCCAGCTTGACCACGCGGCTGCCGGTGAGGATGGTCGCGCCATTGTCGGTGAAGGCCTTCTCGATCAGGCCGGCGGCCGTCGTATCGAAGTAGCCGTCGGTCAGTTGCTTCGCCATTTCGACGATGGTGACCCTGGCGCCGGCCTTGACCAGATTTTCCGCAGCATGCATGCCGACCAGCCCCGCTCCGAGCACGACGGCCTGCTTCGACTGCTTGATCGCGGCATTCAGCTTCGTCGCATCGTCCAGCGTGCGCAGGACGTGATACGAGACCGTGTCGATGCCGGGAATCGGCGGGATCGCAGGCGATGCGCCGGTGGCGAGGAGAACCTTCTCGTAAGCGATCTCGCTGCCGTCGGCGAGTTCCGCCGCATTGCGCTCGACGTGCAGGGCCTTGAGGGCGGTGCCGCGCTTCAATTGCACCTTCTGTCTGGCGAAGAACTTCTCGTCGCGCAGAAAGATGGCATCGGGCGCCGAGCGGCCGGAGACGACATAGGGCAGCACCGTCGGCGAGTACGGCAGGTGCGGATCGCGCGTCAGCAGCATCAGGCTGCCTTCCGTATCGTGCATGCGAATCGCCGTCACCGCTTCGAGCGCGGCGTGGCTGCTGCCGACCACAAGGTATTTGGTCTGTTCCATCGCGTGGTCCCTCAATCCTTCTCGTTGAGCCAGACCGGCTCGATCGGCGCTGGGTTGGTAAGCAGTCCTTCCGTCGCGTCGATGACGCGATGGAAATGCCCGACCGTGATGTCGGCGCCGGCCAGCCCGCCGATGAAGCTCATCGACGGAATGTGGCGGCCGAGGCGATACAGCACGCCCATGGTTTCCTGGTACATCGGCCCGCAATTCCAGCGGAAGCCCACGGAGCGATCGACGACGCCAAGGGCCTGAACCTTGTCCAGAGACTTGAGCAGGGCTTCGACCGGGAAGGGGCTGAAGGTCTTGATCTTGATCAGGCCCACCTTCTTGCCGGCGTCGCGCGCTTCATCGACCGCATCCTTGGCAGCGCCGGTCATGCTGCCCAGGGTCATGATCGCGTAGTCGGCGCCGTCGAGGCGATACTCCTCGACCAGCGGCGCGAAGCGACGGCCGAATCGCTGCGCCCACTCCTCGTGGATTTCTTCAATGACACGCAGCGAGTTCTGCATGCCGCGGCACTGCCCCTTGCGGTAGCGCACGAAAGTCGATGGCCCCTTGCCGCCCGAGCCGCCGGTCAGCGGGTCGACCGCCATCGGCCGCAGCGGATCGAGCGCGACGTGCCAGTTGACGTCCTTGACGCCCATGAAGGCATCGACTTCCGCCTGATCGGGCAGTTCGACGCGCGAGGTGCCGTAGGAAAGATAGTTGCCGTCGAGGCAGACATTCACCGGCAGCATCACATCGTGATGCTCGGCGATCTTGAAGGCCATGATGGTGGTGTCGAGCACTTCCTGCACCGTCTCGCAATACACCTGCACCCAGCCAACTTCGCGCACCGTCATCGCATCCTGATGCCCGCCCCAGACCGACTGCGGCGTGATGCCGTCGCGCGTGACGATCGACATGACGATCGGCAGGCGCATTCCGGAAGTGCGGAAATAGGGCTCGAACATGAAGGCGAGGCCCGGCCCGCAGGTCGCGGTATAGGTCCGCGCTCCCGCCAATGCCCCGCCCTGCAGCACCGAGAGTACCGAATGCTCGCCCTCGGCATCGACGATGTCGGCGTCCATGCGACCATCGGCGATCAGTTTGGCGACATGCTCGACCAGTGAGGACTGCGGCGTGATCGGATACACGGCCACCATGTCCGGCCGCGCCAGCGCGACGCCGAGCGCGGCGGCCTCGTTGCCTTCGCAGAGGACAACCTTCTGCTTTGCCGGCTTGGTCGGGTTCGGCGTTTCAAGGATGGCGGTAGTCATGCGGCCTCCGCAACATGAGAGTCGACGCTGGTGACACGGTGATTTACGCTCATGCCGCCTCCGGAATCATGGTGATCGCCCGTTGCGGGCATTCGTTGGCGCAAATGCCGCAGCCCTTGCAGGTTTTCAGATTGAAATCGAACCAGGCCGGCTTTTCCTCGACGCACTGCACCGGGCAGTACAGCCAGCACACGGCGCATTTGACGCACTTGTCGCGATTGACCACGGGACGCATGCTGCGCCAGTCGCCGGGCAGCATCGGGCTGACCACCGTCGCGACCGGACACAGATCGTCCGGCACATTCGCCTTGGCCAGGTCGAACAGGGGATAGCTGTCGTGCCGGCTCATGCCGCGACCCTCCGCTCTATGGTGTGCACCGTCGTCTCGTGGTAGCCACGCTCCAGGGCGATCAGGTTCTGTTTCAGGCCGGCATCGCGGAAATCGGATTCCTCCAGCGAACGCTTGAGCGCCTCCAGCGACACGATGCCCGTCGTCCTGGCGAAGGCGCCCAGCATCAGGGTGTTGGTGATCGGGCGCTTGAACACTTCGAGCGCGATGCCGATCGCGTCGCACAGGCCGACCCGACCGACCGTGTCCGCCAGCGCCACTTCCGCCAGCGGCTTGTGCGTGGCCTGCACCAGCGTGCCGCCGGGCTTGAGGCCGCCGAAGATATCCACGGTCTTGGCCAGCGTCGGATCGACGCAGATCAGGCAATCGGGGGTGTAGATGTTGGTGAGCTGGCGGATCTCGCGATCGCTGCAGCGCAGGAAGGACACCACGGGCGCGCCGCGTCGCTCGAAGCCGAAGGACGGAATCGACACCGCGTATTTGCCTTCTTCCAGCAGCGCCGAGGCGAGCATCGCAGCCGCCGTGACGGCGCCCTGTCCCCCGCGGCCATGAAAGCGTACTTCGTACATTCCGTCTCCTCCGATTCGATGGGGCTCGCGGCCCCACTCCCTGTTTTCTTGCCGAAACCGGCCAGCCCTGCCTGACCCCTTACACCGGCTTCCAGCCCGGCTTTGCGCCCGCTCCCGCCGTTCCCTTGCCGCGCACCGGAATGCGCGGTACCGCGAGTCCCTGGGTATAAGCCGCGCGCCTCACCAGCGTGAACTTCAGAAACCAGCCGCCGGCTACCGCCAGTATCCCGGCCGCAAAGGCCAGCGCTGCCCGCCCCGGCATGCCCGCCATCGCCGCCATGACGGCAAGTGCCGGCAGAATGTGGCCGACCAGCAGCAAGCGCGGCGCCATCCCGTTCAGCACCTTCAGCGTGCCGTCGGGTGCACCGTCGGCAACCAGCGCATCGAGGTACGCCTTCCACAGGAACGCGCGGACACCGATCAGCACGATCAAACCGGTCAGGACCGCGAAGCCGGCCCCGCCCGACGCCAGCGACATCACGCAGGCGAGAAAGCCGGCGCCTTCTGCGAGGCCGGTGGCGACCATCAACGGAATGCTGCGCGGATGGCGCCATGCGGGAATCCCCTTGTTGGCCGCCAGGATGCGCGCCTGGCTATAGAGGAAACCCAGTCCCAGACCCCCGGCCAGCAAGAGCAGCGCCGCCTGGTTCGTCAGCAGCGTCAGCCCGCCTGCGGCGAATACCAGCAAGGCCACGATCGCCTCGCGCGTCATCCACGAAGTCGCAATGTGGCGATAGACGTTCAGCGCGCGCCAGGGCCGCCCGATTTCGAACCAGACACAGGTCAGGCCGCAGCCGATGAGTACGAGGCCCAGCAGCACCGCGGCTTGCATCGCGACGGGACCGAGGCCGGCGAATGCGGCACAGAACAGCAGGCCGCCGCCGGCGCCGCCGCAGATGAAGTTGGTGGCAGCGCGCCAGTCCCAGTTGCGCTGCTGCTTGGGTGCGGCAAGCTCGGCGGCACGAAGTGTGGATAGCTTCATGACTTGTCCCAGATGTAATACACGCCGGGCTCGGTGCCCAGTTCTTCGTGCATGCGGAAATGCTGCGTTTCCGCGAGCAGCCGGCTGACGCCGCTTTCCGGGTCCTCGATGTCGCCGAAGCCCATCGCGCCGGAGATGCAGGAATTGACGCAGGCCGGCGTCACCTCGTGATCGACACCGGGAATCATGCCGCTGACGGCCGCGTAGTCGATGCGATCCTTGCAGAAGGTGCATTTCATCGAGACGCCGATACGGCTCGGATCGAAACGCTTGGCTTCCGACGCCATCGCGGTGTCGTTATAGGCGTAGTGCGGCTCATGGACGATGGAGCGCGCGTCGTAGGGACAGGCCATGACGCAGTTGGCGCAGCCGATGCAGAGGTCGTAGTCGATCACCACCAGTCCGTCGGCACGCTTGGTCGTGGCCTGGGTCGGGCAGACCTCCTCGCAGGGCGGATTGGCGCAGTGCATGCAGGCGACCGGCAGGAAGGTGCGCTTCACGTCGGGGAATTCGCCGCTTTCGATGTCGAGCACGCGCCGCCACTGGATACCGGGCGGCGTTGCATTGGCGCCCTTGCAGGCCGCCGTGCAAGTCTGGCAGCCGACGCAGCGCCGCAGGTCGATGGTCATCACATAGCGTGTCATTGCCTCGCCTCCATCTTGCGTACCGCCACCCGCACGATGTCGGCACCCGATCCCGTCGCATCGGTCAGGTCCAGCGACATCGGTGCAATGCTGTTGAGGCTGGGCGCCCCCATGGATTTGGCGAAAGGCGTCGCCCAATGGTCGAACTGGCCGATGATCACCAG
The DNA here is from genome assembly GCA_030247575.1 of Sulfuritalea sp. Classification (GTDB taxonomy): domain Bacteria; phylum Pseudomonadota; class Gammaproteobacteria; order Burkholderiales; family Rhodocyclaceae; genus Sulfuritalea. Next base: position 9,323 of record JAOTRV010000042.1, on the reverse strand, counting down.
CGTGTCGGGACGCACGCCCTGCGCCAGCGCCGCCTTGCCGTAGGTGGCGCCGATGTGCGAGCGCACCTCGATGCGGTCGCCCTCGGCGATGCCGAGCGACGCGGCCGTCTTCGCATTCATGATCACGCCGGCATGGCCGCGCAGGTTCTGCGCCACCTCGTGCATGACTTCGATCGCCGCATTGCCACCGGCGTGGTATTGCATGCTCTTGGTGGTCAGCAGCCAGAAGGGGAAATCCGTCGGTTTGGCGCCGGCCTTTTCCAGGTTGCGGATCCAGCGTCCCGGCACGTCGTGCCACTCCGGCAGCGCGGTGTATTCGGAAAGCTGCTCGTCCCACCAGTTCATCTTCTTCTCGTGCAGACGACGACCGAGTTCGCGGCCGGCGCGCAACAGGCGTTCCTGGTAGGGCAGTTCGTAGCGCAGGCCGTGCTGTTCCATGGTCGGCGTCAGATACCATTCCAGACGCGACATCGGCACGGTGTAGAAGCCGTTTTCCTTGAACCATTCGAGGCCATGTTCGTCGCGCCCGTCCGACAGCGTCAGCGTTGCCGCGCGGCAAACGGAATCCCATATCTTTTCGGGCGACAGGTCGCCGGCGGGATCGAGGCTGAAGTCATAGTCCTTGCCCTTCAGCGGCGAAACACCGGAAATACCCTTATTGACCGCCTTGACGTAGGGTTCGAGCAAACCGGTGCGCCTGGCCAGCTCGGTGGTGATCCAGGTGAAGTCGCGCGCCTCGCCCTGCGGCTCCACCGCCTTGGTGCGCAGCACCACGCCCTTGTGGTCCCAGAACTGCTCCATGTACTTGGTGCCGCCCATGCGGATCATCTGCGTCGATTCGAGGTCGGTCGCCTCGGGCAGCAGCACGTCGGCCATGTAGTTGGTCTCGTCCACCGTGTAGGCGAAACAGGCCATGAAGGGAAACTTCGCCGCGACCTCGGCCAGATGGCGCGTGTCCCAAAAGGAAATCGACGGGTTCGAGCGATATACCAGCCAGACTTCCGGCAACGTCGGCATCGGCATGCTCCAGTCGTCGGGCCGCTCGTTCTGGAACATCCAGGCCAGTTGCGTCGGGCCCAGCGCCTGGCTCCAGGCGCCGTTGTGGCCGACGATGGGTACCAGCGTCTGGTGCAGGTTGCGCGTCGAGGGCGCGACCTGCCATTCTTCCTTGCTGGTCGGGTTGAAGTACTGCACCATGAAGCCGTCTTCGCCCGGCGCGACCGACAGGTGGCGGTTGTCGCGCGACTTGTTGAGGCGCACCGTGGTACCGAGCAGGCCGCCGGGATTTTCCAGCGCGCCGACCAGCATGGCCAGCACCGTGCGCGCCCAGCAGCACTCGAAGGCGCCCCAGCCGTTGTTCACCGACTTGCCCAGCGTCACGGCAACCGGGCGCAGCGGCAGTGTCTTGCCGTCGATGACGATGGTCTCGCCGATGCTGGCGGCCTCCAGGTATTCATTGGCGATGCGGCGGATGGTCGCGGCCTTGACGTCGCAGACGGTCTCGGCCCACTCCGGCGTGTACTTGTCGATGTGCTGCGCCAGCATCTCGTAGGCGGTCTTGCCGTCGACGTCGGCGTAGTCGCGCCGCTCCCTGTCGGCATCGACCACCACGGCGCTAGCCACCCGATAGCTGCCGGCCACGGCGGGCTTGATACCCGGCGTATCGTGCGGCACGGCGCTGGCCGTATTCTCGTCCCAGACCAGCGGCTTGCCGCTTTGCGGATCGCGCAGGTAGAGGCCGTCGGGCGCCACCAGATAGGGTGAGGCGGTGCGGTCGCGCAGGAAGGGAATGTCGAGCTTTTCCAGCCCGTTTTCGCGCACCAGTACATGGATCAGGGCGAAGAGGAAGGCCGGATCGGTCTTGGGCCGGATCGGTACCCATTCCGCCGAGCATGCGCCCGTCGCACTCAAATGCGGCTCGACCTGCACGCGCTTGTACCCGCGCACCCGCGCATCGGCATGGCGAATCACGGCGCAGGGGCCGCCGGTGACATCGACGTTGGCGCCGACCGCGATGTTGTAGCGGCAGTTCGGCGTGTCGGCGGCGACGGTGAAGCCGCGGTGCCAGAACTCGCCATAGAGGTGTTCGGAGTGCACGCACTTGACGCCCTGGCCGGAACCGAAACTGAAATCCACTTCGCCCCAGGCGGCAAGGAAGGCCGGAAAGGTGCCCATGTAGTTCGAAGGCGTGCCGCCATGGCCGAGGCTGACGGCCACCCGCGGCAGGCCGGCCTCGTCGAGCAGCCCCTTGGCGCGCACGGCCTTGAGCTTGCCCGCCACGATGTCGAGCGCCTCGTCCCAGGAAATCGGCACGAAGCCCGGATCCTCGTTGCGCCCCTTCTTCGGGTTGGTGCGCTTCATCGGCGTCTTGATGCGATTGGGGTTGTAGGTCTTCTGCACCAAGCCGTAGGCCTTGACGCAGACCCGGCCCTTGGCCGGGTGCACGTCGGCGGCGGCGAAATTCGGCTCGACCTCGGTGGCGATGCCATCGACGACCTTGATGTTCATCAGATCGGGGCCCGACACGCAATTGTAGCAGTAGGTGGGAACCCGCTTGACGGACTTGGCTTGCGCTTCCATGCTCGGATTCCTCGGCTTAATGAACACGTTCGGGATGCGAATAGACGCAGTGGCGCTCGCCGCGGGCAAAGCCGATCAGCGTGACGCCCGAATCGACCGCCACTCTGACCGCCATGCCGGTCGGCGCCGAAACCGCGGCAACTACCGCGATGCCGACAGCCGCCGCTTTCTGCACGATTTCGTAACTGGCACGACTGGTCATGAGGACGAAGCCGCTATCGAAGGGCTTGCGTTGCGACGCCAGGGAACCAATCAGCTTGTCGAGCGCGTTGTGGCGCCCAACGTCCTCCCGCACCTGAAGGACGCCGCCGTTGAAGTCGCACCAGGCGGCGGCATGCACCGCCCCCGTCAGGTGGAACAGCTGCTGTGTTTCCTGCAGCGCCGACAAGGCTCGCGGCAAGGCACCGGCGTTCAACATCGCGGAAGACAGGACGGTGGTCGCCCGCTTCGCCAGTTGATCGAGGCTTTCCGCACCGCAGAGACCGCAGCCGGTGCGGCCGGCCAGCGTCCGCCGGTGCTGCTTGAGCAGATGGGCGCGCTCGGCGGAGAGCTGCATATGGACTTCGATGCCGTTGTCCCGCTCGACGATTTCCAGATCGTGGATTTCGCCGGCGCGGCCGACGATGCATTCGCTGAGGCTGAAGCCGAGGGCGAAATCTTCGAGGTCCAGCGGCGTGGCCAGCATCACGGCATGCGAGATGCCGTTATAGACCAGCGCCACAGGCACTTCCTCCGCCACGGTCTCGTGCGACTGCGTTCCGGCGCCGTTCGCCCAGCGATATGCGCCGTATTTGTTGTGTGCCTCGATGCCCACGCCCGCCTCGTGCTGCATTGTCCGCCTCGTTTCGTATCGGAGCCCGATTTGGCCCTATTGACGTTACGATACACTTTCATCAACTCCGATGCAATAGTTTTGTATCACATTAGAATTGTCTAATGCTGTATGGCGGGCGATCCAATACAATGTGCGGCACTGCGACCGTCCCGCTCCGTCTTTTAGGAATAATGTGAAGAGCCGATATATCAGCCAGTGGGTCAAGGACTTCCTCGATCAGCATCCGACCCGCGCCAACTCGCTGATCATCACGATCTATGGCGACTTCATCGCCCCGCACGGCGGCACGGTCTGGCTCGGCAGCTTCATCAGGCTGGTGCAACCGCTGGGCCTCAACGAGCGCATGGTGCGCACCAGCGTCTATCGCCTGTCCCAGGAAAAATGGCTGGTGTCCGAGCAGATGGGCCGCAAGAGCTATTACAGCCTGACCACCTCCGGCCGACGCCGCTTCGAACACGCCTATCGCCGCATCTATTTCGCGCCGCAGGACACCTGGTCCGGAGAGTGGCAGATGGTCCTGATCCCCGGCTCGCTGGCCGGCGCCCAGCGCGACGCCCTGCGCAAGGAACTGGCCTGGGCGGGCTACGGCGCGCTGGCCTCGGGCATACTCGCGCACCCGTCGGCCGACACCGATGCCCTGCTCGACATCCTTCAGGAGACGGGAGCACACGACAAGGTGGTGGCCATGAAGGCGGTCAATATCAGCGCCCTGACCAGCAAGCCGCTGCAGGAAGTGGTGCATGAATGCTGGAATCTCGAAGCCCTTGCCGCCAAGTACCACGACTTCATCGAACTGTTCCGCCCGGTGCTGCGCACCATGCGCGCCGCCGGCAGCCTCGATCCCGAGCAGTGCTTCCTGGTGCAAACCCTGCTGATGCACGACTTTCGCCGGGCGCTGCTGCACGATCCGCAACTGCCGTCGCAGCTGCTGCCGGCCAACTGGAGCGGCGGCGTGGCCCGCCAGCTCTGCCGCGACCTCTACAGCATCACCTACCCGCTCGCCCAGCGGCATCTGCTGGCGGTCTGCGAGACCGCAAACGGCCCCCTGCCCGCCGCCGCCCCGTACTTCTACGAACGTTTCGGCGGCCTGACGGCTCCCGCTGCCTGAAACGTACCCGCTCCTTGTTGCTGGATATCAAACGATACATTGGAGCTAAGGTTTATTGATATTTCTGTATCTGTTATAGTGACCCCTTGGCGCATCCGTTGATCGCGGCATACAGGGAGTCAATACCATGAAGCATCGGTCGCAGTCCGCAACGAACACCGCTGCGAACCGCGCAGCCATGACGGCGCTTTTCGCACAAGCCGCCGCCGCGGGGCGCGATACGCTGAACCCGGCAGAACTTGGCAAACTGCTTGCCGATCTCGATCTGGCATTCGCTCCGGATGCGCCGCCGGCACAAGGCTCGCACCCGGTCGAACTGCGCATCAGCCTGAACAACACCCGGGAATTCGGCATGGTCATCAGCGCCGGCCTGGGTGGCGCCGATGCCGATCTCGATGAAGGCAACTTCAGGAAGGATCGGGCGTCGGTCTACGCCGCCGTCGAATTGACCGGCGCCGGCGACTTCCTCGGCTTGTTCAAGCGAACCCTGGCTTATCAACGACTCGCCGTGATCGCAAAGCGCGATGGCCAGCCCGTTCCGGACCGGCAACTCGAAAACTGCTTCGAGCAGATGCTCGCGCTGGGCGCCAGCATCGCACCCGACAACACAGATGCCGCGTTGGTGCTCAAGAGCCTGGAACTCAATCCCGTCTATCCCGGCGACCGCCTGACGGTGCAGGCTGCCCGTTGCGAATTCGGCGCGCGGCCCGCAGGCCGCCTGCCCCGCCCGATCCACAAGATCGACAAACTGATCCATCCGGCCTCGATCGGCATCATCGGCGTATCGTCGTCCAACATGAACTTCGGCCGGATCATCCTGAAGAACCTGATGGGCAGCGGCTACAGCAAGGAGCGCATGTGCATCATCCGTCCCGGCGAGACCGAGATCGACGGCGTCAAGTGCGTCGAGAGCCTCAAGGCGCTGGATCACAAGCTCGACCTGCTGATCGTCGCGGTCGCCGCCAGCGCTGTCTACGAGCTGGTCGACGAAATCATCGAAACCGATTCCGTCGAATCGGTCATGCTGATTCCCGGCAGTCTGGGCGAAACCAAGGCCAGCCGCGAACCGGCCGCCGCGCTGGCCGAACGCATCAATGCCGCCCACGCAAAACCGGGCGGCGGCCCGGTTTTTCTCGGCGCCAACTGCCTCGGCGTGGTCTCGCATCCGGGCTCCTACGATTCCTGGTTCATTCCGCTGGAACGGCTGCCGAAGCCGGCGAAGAAGCCGGAAAGAAACTCGGTCATGCTGAGCCAGAGCGGCGCCTTCATGATCACCCGCATCAGCCAGAACCCCTGGCTCGATCCGCGCTACATGCTGGCCCTCGGCAACCAGACCGACCTCACCCACGGCGACATGCTCGGCTACTTTGCCGAACTGCCCGAAATCGAAACCATCGGCATCTACATCGAGGGCTTCAAGGATCTCGACGGACTGGACTTCGCCCGGGCGGTGCGCAAGGCGGTGCTCAAGGGCAAGCAGGTGGTGGTCTACAAATCAGGCAAGACAGCGCCCGGCATGGGCGGCGTCATGGGCCATACCGCATCGATTGCGGGCGGCCCGGTTTTGTTCGAGTCGGTGGTGCGCCAGGCGGGTGCGATCGTCGCCGAGGACTTCAACACCTTCGACGACCTCTTCTACATCGCCGGCGCCCTGCACCGCAAGAAGATCGGCGGCAATCGCCTCGGAGCCATCAGCGGCGCCGGCTTCGAGGCGGTCGGCATGGCCGACTCGATCGAGTCGGACACCTTCGCCATGACCATGGGGGCACTCGGCGAGGATACGGTCAAGCGGCTCGACGAGGTTCTGCTGGCCAAGAAGCTGAATGCCCTGGTCGAGGTCAGGAATCCGATCGACATCAACCCCGGCGCCGATGACGAAGCCCACCTGCAAATCGTCGAGGCCTTTTTGCAGGATCCCGCGATCGATGCAGTCGTGGTTGGACTCGATCCGACAGCACCAGCCGTGCGGGCGCTGCAGCAAAGCACCCTGCGCCCAGGCTTCGACATCACGGACCCGAAAAGCACCGTGCATCTGATGCCGCCGCTGGTCGAGCGCAACCAGAAGCCGGTGATCGGCATCGTCGACGGCGGGCAACTCTACGACGCCATGTGCGCCGGCCTGATGGATCAGGGCGTCTGCATTTTCCGCAACTGCGCGCGCGGCACGCGGGCGCTGGTGCGCTATGTCGAAGCACGTCTCTATGCGGACTTCCTGAGACGCCGTCACTAAGGAAATTCCGCCAGCAGAAGTCATTCCCATGTTTGATCAACACGCCACAACAATCGAGGACAGATCATGAGCGAGACACTTAAAGCCGGCCTCACGGCCACCCGCCGCGTCGATATCGATCGCGACCGCACCATCAGCTTCATGGGCGACGACTGCCGCGTCTATTCGACGCCGAACCTGCTCTACGACATCGAAATGGCGTGCCGCGATCTGCTGCTGCAGCACATCGAGCCGGGCAAGGACTCGGTCGGCACCCGCGTCGAGCTGGATCACGTCGGCGCCACGCTGCTGGGCATGTGGGTGGAGATCACGGTCACGCTGACCGAGGTCAATGGCGGCGCCGTTTCCTTCGACTTTACCGCGCGCGATGCCGTCGAGGAAGTCGCCCGCGGCAAGCACAACCGTTTCATCGTCGGTGTCGAGAAGACCGCGCAACGACTCAAGGCCAAGCTCGCCAAGGCAAGCTGACCGGGGCAGGCATCCCTGGCGAGTCTCCCCCGGCGCCGGCGCAGGAGTCGCCGCTGGTGAGACGGCACGGATGTCATAGAATGCCGGTCCCATGAAACAATTCCGCATCTTCGACCGTCGCGGCCTGCTGCTGCTCCTCGGTCTGCTGCTCTCGGCCGGCTTCTTCGTGACCACGCTGTTCGGCTACTTCGTGTCGAAGCAGGCGATCCGCAGCGCCATCATCGGCCAGGATCTGCCGCTCACGGCGAGCAACATCTACTCCGAGATTCAGAAGGACCTGGTGCGGCCGGTGCTGATTTCCTCGACCATGGCGCACGACACCTTCCTGCGCGACTGGGTGCTGAAGGGCGAACGGAATGTGGCCGACATGGCCCGCTATCTGGGCGAGATGAAGCAGCGCTATGGCGCTTTCAGCAGTTTTTTCGTTTCCGAGAGGAGCGGCATCTACTACACCGGCGAGGGCATCTTGAAGCGCGTCTCGCCCAGGGAGCCGCGCGACGTCTGGTATTACCGCGTGCGCGACATGACGCAGGACTACGAAATCAACGTCGACCCCGATCTGGCCAATGCCGACGCGCTGACCATTTTCATCAACTACCGGGTCTTCGATTTTTCCGGCAACTACATCGGTGCCACCGGGATCGGCCTGACGGTGGATGCGGTACGACGGCTGATCGGCGAGTATCAGCGGCAGTTTCAGCGCACGATCTATTTCGTCGACGCCCAGGGGCAGGTCGTCGTCTTCGGCAACCAGACCAAGCGGGCGCCCGACTTGCGCAGCGCCCCGGGCCTGGGGCCTCTGATCGAGCGCATCCTCCATGAGCGATCCGGCTCCTACCAATATGTGGCGGACGGCGACAACCACATCCTCAACGTCAATTACCTGCCCGAGCTGAAGTGGTACCTGTTCGTCGAACAGAACGAGGAAGTGGCGCTCGCCGGCATCCGCCGCACGCTCTACGCCAACCTCGCCATCAGCCTGGCCGTGACGCTGGTGGTGCTGTTCCTGATCCATCTGGTGCTATCGCGCTACCAGCATCGCATCGAGGAAATGGCCTCGACCGACAAACTGACGGGCCTGCTCAACCGGCACGCCTTCACCATCCTGATCGACAAGCTGCTGGCCGAATATCGCCGCACACCGCAGCCGATCGCCATGCTGCTCGCCGACATCGACCACTTCAAGGAAATCAACGACCGCCACGGCCATCTGGCCGGCGACCGGGTGCTCCAAAGCGTCGCCGCCCTGCTGCTGGCCGGCCAGCGCGAATCGGACATCGCGGTGCGCTGGGGCGGCGAGGAATTCCTGCTGGTCCTGCGCGGTTGCGATCACATCGAAGCGCAACGCATCGCCGAAAACCTGCGGCAAAGAGTCGCGGCAACACCAATCGAGATCGATGGCCGGCGCATCGCCGTGACCCTCAGCGTCGGCGTCAGCGAATACGACGGCGCCGAGTCTTCTGATCAGACGGTGGATCGCGCCGACAGCGCCCTGTACGCCGCCAAGCACGGCGGCCGCAACCGCGTGGAAGTGGCCACCAGGCCAGGCCCGGCATAGATCACCGTCGCGCCGGCGTCTACTCCTGAATCAGGGGATTCGCCCGGCCCGGAGAAAAACGGGGCTGCGGCGGGCAGCGACGGTCTATTCGTCGACCACGCCGGGAACATCGAGGACGTCGGTGAAGCCGAAGCGCCGGAAATCCCTGACGCGCATCGGGTAGTGTAGAAATCCTGCTATGCCTTGTGGTTGCTGGCTATCGGTGATTCGCTGCGCCTGCGATACCCGCATTGATACCCTCTTTCGTGGAAACTCGTAGCTGCGATGACCTGCTCTGCCGGCCGATGTGGCGGATGCAGTGTATCAGCCGATCGGGATCGCACTGCCGCCGATTGGTCTGAATTCCCCCCCCAAAAAAAGGGGCCAAAGTTGTCCGGCGAGAGTTGGTCTGGGTTGATCATTCGGGCAGGTCTGGGCGGGTGTCGGTGCGCGTTTAAAACTGACCAGCTGTGCGCATTGAATTTTGACCAGGGGCTAAAGCCGCCTGTCATAGGCATGGCTGTGGATAAGTGTAGCGCATTCTCTGGGTCGGACACCTCCTTAC
>JAOTRV010000041.1 GCA_030247575.1 Sulfuritalea sp. | reverse complement strand
GTTCGTCAAGGCGGAGGACGGCAAGCAGACCATCGAGCAACTGCTGAAGGCCAAGGGCGCATCGGTGGCCGGCTTCACGCTGTTCATCGTCGGCGAAGGCATCGAAAAGAAGGTGAATGACTTCGCCGCCGAAGTGGCCGCGCAAGCGGCTGCGGCTGCCGGCAACAAGTAAAGGCAAGACGCAACGATGACTGCGCCGAAATTCCGCCGCATCCTGCTCAAGCTTTCGGGCGAGGCGCTGATGGGGGATGATGCCTACGGCATCAACCCGGCGATGCTCGGTGCCATCGTGGCGGAAATCAAGTCGGTCACCGATCTCGGCGTCGAGCTCGGTGTGGTCATCGGCGGCGGCAACATCTTCCGCGGCGTGGGCGGCACCGCCACCGGCATGGATCGCGCCACGGCGGATTACATGGGCATGCTGGCGACGGTGATGAATGCCATGGCGCTGTCGGATGCCATGCGCCAGGCGGGCATCAACGCCCGCGTCCAGTCGGCGCTCAACATCGAACAGGTGGTCGAGCCCTATATTCGCGGCAAGGCAATCCGCTACCTCGAAGAGGGCAAGGTGGTGATTTTCGGCGCCGGCACCGGCAATCCGTTCTTCACCACCGACACCGCCGCCGCCTTGCGCGGCTCGGAGATCGGCGCCGAAATCGTGCTGAAGGCGACCAAGGTCGATGGCATCTACACCGCGGACCCGAAAAAGGATCCGTCGGCGACCCGCTTCGCCCGCATCAGTTTCGACGAGGCGATCGGCCGCAATCTGGCGGTGATGGATGCCACGGCGTTTGCCTTGTGCCGCGACCAGAAGCTGCCGATCAATGTGTTCTCGATCTTCAAGGCCGGCGCGTTGCAGCGCGTGGTGATGGGAGAGGACGAAGGCACCCTGGTTCACGTTTAGAAAGCTAGGAGTTGGGCATGATCCCCGAACTGAAAAAGACTTCTGAACAGAAAATGCTGAAGAGCCTCGAGGCTCTGAAGGCCGACCTCGGCAAGGTACGCACCGGCCGCGCGCATACCGGCATCCTCGATCATGTTCAGGTCGATTACTACGGCTCCATGGTGCCCATCACCCAGGTGGCCAACATCACCCTGATCGACGCGCGCACCATCGGCGTGCAGCCGTGGGAAAAGCCCATGGTGGCCAAGGTCGAAAAGGCGATTCGCGATTCCGACCTGGGACTCAATCCGGCGTCGCAGGGCGAACAGATCCGAGTGCCGATGCCGGCCCTGACCGAAGAGCGGCGCCGCGACCTGATCAAGGTCATCAAGCACGAAGGCGAGAACGCCAAGGTGGCGATCCGCAACCTGCGCCGCGATGCGATCTCGCATCTGAAGGAAGCGCTGAAGAAGAAGGAAATTTCCGAGGACGACGAGCGTCGCGCGCTGGACGACATGCAGAAGCTCACCGACCGCTATGTGGCGGAAGTCGACCGGATGCTGGCGGAAAAAGAGAAGGACCTGATGGCGATCTGATGCCAGATCGCTTTCGAGGCGAAGCGCCGTCGTCGGGCCCGGTCGCGCCCGGGCAACATCAAAGGCTCTGAGAGGGTGTCATGGCAGGAAAATTCACCAGCTCGACACAGGCAATTCCCGATGTGGGCAATATTCCGCGCCACGTTGCCATCATCATGGACGGCAACGGGCGTTGGGCCAAGCAGCGCTTCATGCCGCGCGTCGCCGGCCACAAGCGCGGCGTCGAGACCGTGCGCTCGATGGTCAAGGCCTGCATCGCGCGCGGCGTCGAATACCTGACGCTATTCGCCTTTTCCTCGGAAAACTGGCGGCGTCCCGCCGAGGAAGTGTCCTTCCTCATGAATCTTTTCATCAACGCCCTGCAGGGCGAAATCGGCAAGCTTCATGCAAATGGCGTTCGACTGAAGGTGGTCGGCGACCTCGCCGCCTTCGAGCCGCGCCTGGTGGCGCTGATTCGGGAGGGCGAGGCCAGGACGGCCAACAATTCGCGCCTGACGCTGACCATCGCGGCGAATTACGGCGGTCGCTGGGACATCCTGCAGGCCATGAACCAGCTGGCGCTGGCGCATCCGGAAAAGGCCGGCTGCTACGGCGAGGCCGATCTGGCGCCGCACCTGATGATGGCCTATGCGCCGGAGCCGGACCTCTTCATCCGCACCGGCGGCGAACAGCGCATCAGCAACTTCCTGCTCTGGCAACTGGCCTACAGCGAGCTGCATTTCACCGCCACCTTGTGGCCGGATTTCGACGACGTGGCGCTGGATGCCGCAATCACGTCGTATCGCCGGCGCGAGCGCCGCTTCGGGCGGACCAGCGAGCAGCTCGGCGAGCCGGCAAGCGCCGTACCGTCAGCGTCTACTCCTGCGCCGCCGGTCGCGGACGACGATGCTTAAGACCCGGATCGTCACCGCGCTGCTGCTGGTAGCCGGTCTCGCACTGATCCTGTTCGCACTGCCGCCGCTGGCGGCGCTGCTCACGTTTGCCGCCATTGCCGCACTCGCGGCATGGGAGTGGGGCGGCCTGATGAAGCAGGACCAGCCGGCGCGGGTGATGTATGCATTCGTGCTGATGCTGTTCTGCTGGCAACTGACCGTGGCGGCGCAGCCGCTGGTTCCCGTATTGCTGGGCGTGGCGGTGGCGTTCTGGCTGCTTGTCGTGCCGCTGTGGTTCCGCTTCAAATGGCGGCTCGCCGGCAACGACTTCCTGGCCTATGTACTCGGTGGCCTGGTGATTCTGGCGACCTGGGCGGCGATGGTCGCCCTGCACGCGGTCAGCACCTGGCTGATGCTGGCTGCCATGGCGCTGGTCTGGGTCGCGGACATTGCGGCCTATTTCGCCGGACGGACCTTCGGCAAGCACAAGCTGGCGCCGAACATCAGCCCGGGAAAGACCTGGGAAGGGGTGGCCGGGGCAGTGGTCGGCGTGCTGATCTACGGCGGCATCGTGCTGACGTTCACGCCGTTGAAGGAGGCGCTGCGGCTGCCGGTGCCGCTGATCGTCCTGCTGCTGCTCCTGCTCACGGCGGTGAGCGTCATGGGCGATCTGTTCGAATCGCTGCTCAAGCGCCAGGCAGGAATCAAGGACAGCAGCAGCCTGCTGCCGGGCCACGGCGGGGTGCTGGACCGCATCGATGCGCTGACCTCGACCCTGCCCCTGGCGGCGCTGATTCTGCATTTCGTTCAGCGATGAAGCTCACCGTACTCGGCGCAACCGGTTCGATCGGCGTCAGCACGCTCGACGTGGTGGCGCGGCATCCGGATCGTTTCGAGGTGGTGGCCCTGACCGGCCATCGCCAGGTCGAGGTGCTGGCCGAGCAGTGCCGCCGGGCCCGTCCCGCCTACGCGGTGGTGGGCGGCGCCGCGGACGCGCTGCGTCTCGGCCGGTTGCTCAAGGACGCCGGCCTGCGCACCGAGGTGCTGCATGGCGCCGACGCGCTGGTCCAGGTGGCCAGCCTGCCCGAAGTCGATGCCGTGATGGCCGCGATTGTCGGCGCCGCCGGCCTGCCGCCGACACTGGCCGCCGCGCGTGCCGGCAAGCGCGTCCTGCTGGCCAACAAGGAAGCCCTGGTCATGGCCGGCGCGGTGTTCATGGCCGAGGCGCGTAGCGCCGGCGCCGTGCTGCTGCCGATCGACAGCGAACACAACGCAATCTTCCAGTCGATGCCCCACAACTATGCGGGTGACATGGCGCGGAGCGGGGTGCGGCGCATCCTGCTGACCGCCTCGGGCGGCCCGTTCCGCACCACGCCGCTCGACGTGCTGACCACGGTGACGCCCGAGCAGGCGGTGGCGCATCCGAACTGGGTGATGGGGCGCAAGATTTCGGTCGATTCGGCGACCATGATGAACAAGGGCCTCGAGGTGATCGAGGCGCACTGGCTGTTCAACGCCCCGGCCGACAGGATCGAAGTGGTGATCCATCCGCAGAGCGTGATCCATTCCCTGGTCGATTACGAAGATGGCTCCGTGCTGGCCCAACTGGGCAATCCGGACATGCGCACGCCGATCGCGCACGCCCTGGCCTGGCCCGAGCGCATCGATTCGGGCGTTGCGCCGCTGGATCTGTTCCGCGTCGCGCAGCTCGACTTCGAGCGCCCCGACCTGGCGCGCTTTCCCTGTCTCGACCTGGCTTATCGCGCCTTGCGCACGGAGGGCAATGCGGCGGCGGTGCTGAACGCCGCGAACGAGGTGGCCGTCGAGGCGTTTCTCGATCGTCGCCTGACGTATCTGGGCATCGCCGGGCTTATCGCGGCAACCCTGGACGCCGTGCCCCAGGCGGCCTTGCCCGACCTGGCTGCCGTGCTGGAGGCCGACCGCCAGGCGCGGGCAGCGGCGCAGAAGCTGCTCGCGCGCCTGGCGGCGAAGCCGGCATGAATCCCGAATCGATGGTCTGGTACGCCGGCGCTTTTCTGCTGGCGCTGGCGGTGCTGGTGGTGGTGCACGAAATGGGTCACTACCTCGCTGCGCGCGCCTGCAACGTCAAGGTGCTGCGCTTCGCCTTCGGCTTCGGCAAGGTGATCTGGATGCGCCGCCACGGACGCGACGGCACCGAATGGGCGGTCTCGGCTTTTCCCCTGGGCGGCTACGTCAAGATGCTGGACGAACGCGAAGGCGACGTCATGCCGGAGGAATTGCCGCGCGCCTTCAATCGCCAATCCGTCGGTCGCCGGGCGTTCATCGTGGCGGCCGGGCCGACGGCCAATTTTCTGCTGGCGATTGTTCTGTACTGGGTGTTGTTCATGCACGGCGTGACCGAACTCAAGCCGCGTCTCGGACCGCCGCCGGCCGGCACTCCGGCGGCGATCGCGGGCATCGCCGAGGGCGTGACCGTGCGCGCGGTTAATGGCGAGGCCATCGACACCTGGCAGCAGTTGCGCTGGGAAGTGATGCGGCGCGCGCTGAACAAGGAGGCCGTGCAACTGGAAGTCGTCAGCCGGCAGCGCGAGATCGGGGTCTTTCGCCTCGACAGTGAGCGCTTCGATCTGGACCAGCTCGAAAAGGATCCCTTGCGCGCGCTCGGCCTGGTGCTCTACCGCCCGCATCTGCCGGCCGTGGTCGGTCGCGTGATGCCGGATTCGGCGGCCGACCTGGCGGGGTTTCGCGATGGCGACCGGGTGCTCGCGATCGACGGCACGGCGATCGCCGACTGGGCCGAGTTGGCGGCTACCGCGCGTGCCGCCGCGGGGCGCACGTTGAAGTTCGACATCGAGCGTGAGGGCCGGCGAGTTCTTCTGGCTGCCAGCCCCCGCTTGTCGGAGGAGGGCGGGCAAAAGGTCGGGCGTCTCGGCTTGATGGCGCGGGAAGGCCAGGGTGAGGAATTCGAGATGACCACGGTGGTGAGTTACGGCCCGCTCGAATCGGTCGGCCGCGCGCTGACGCAGACCTGGGACACCTCGGTCCTGAGTTTGCGCATGATGGGCCGCATGATCACCGGCGAATTGTCGTGGAAGAACCTCTCCGGGCCGGTCACCATCGCCGATTATGCGGGGCAGTCGGCGCGGCTCGGGCTCAGCTACTACCTGCGTTTTCTCGCCCTGATCAGCATCAGTCTCGGCGTGCTGAATCTGCTCCCCGTGCCTGTTCTGGACGGTGGGCATTTGATGTATTATCTCGTCGAGTTTCTCAAGGGTGGCCCGGTGTCAGAACGGGCTCTGGAAATCGGCCAACAGATCGGTTTTGCCTTGCTGGGGCTGCTGATGGCTTTTGCCTTCTACAACGATATCAACCGTCTTGTTTCCGGCTAATTTTCGTCCAATCACATGAAAAAGAAACTGCTCGCCGGTCTGATCTCCACCCTGTTGGTCCATTCCGCTTTTGCCTTCGATGCATTTCGGATCAAGGATATCCGGGTCGAAGGCATCCAGCGCACCGAGGCCGGCACCGTGTTCTCCTACCTGCCGGTCAAGGTGGGCGATACCATGAACGACGAGAAGGCCGCTGCCGCGATCAAGGCATTGTTCGCCACCGGCTTCTTCAAGGACGTGCGGCTCGAGATCGACGGGCAGGTGCTGGTGGTGGTGCTGGAAGAGCGTCCGGCGATCGCCTCGCTCGAATTCACCGGCCTCAAGGCCTTCAAGGCGGAAGACCTGAAGAAGTCGCTGCGCGATGTCGGCCTCGCCGAGTCGCGCATCTTCGACCGCGCCATGGTCGACCGCGCGGAACAGGAACTCAAGCGCCAGTATCTTGCGCAGGGGCACTATGCGGTCCGTCTGACGACCACCATCACGCCGCTGGAACGCAATCGCGTCGGCGTGAATTTCGCCGTCGATGAAGGCGAGATAGCGAAGATCAGACAGATCAACATCATCGGCGCCAGCGCCATCAAGGAATCCGACCTGCTCGACCTGATGGTGTTGCGTACGCCGGGCTGGCTGACGTGGTACACGAAGAACGATCAATACTCGAAGCAGAAGCTCTCGGGCGACCTCGAGGGCCTGCGTTCCTACTACCTCGATCGCGGCTATCTCGAATTCAACATCGAGTCCACCCAGGTCTCGATCTCGCCGGACAAGCAGGACATCTTCATCACCATCAACATCACCGAGGGTGAGAAGTACACCGTCTCGTCGGTCAAGCTGGCAGGCCAGTTGCTGATACCAGAGGCGGAGCTGACCAAGCTGGTGCAGGTCAAGCCGGGCGAAGTGTTTTCGCGCGAGAGAATGAACGAGACCACCAAAGCCATCAGCGAACGCCTGGGCAACGAAGGTTATGCCTTCGCCAACGTCAACGCCGCGCCGGAGCTGGACAAGGAAAAGCGCCAGGTGGCCTTTACCGTCTTTGTCGATCCGGGACGCCGCGTCTATGTGCGCCGCATCAATGTGACCGGCAACACGCGGACGCGCGATGAAGTCGTCCGCCGCGAAATGCGCCAGGCCGAGTCCGGCTGGTACGACGGCGAAAAGATCAACAAGTCGCGCACGCGGGTCGACCGGCTGGGTTATTTCGACGAGGTGACGGTGGAGACCCCGCCAGTCGCCGGCACGACCGATCAGGTCGACATGGAGGTCAAGGTCAAGGAGAAGCCGACCGGCAACATCCTGCTGGGTGCGGGTTTTTCCAGCGCGGAGAAATTCACGGTGTCAGGCTCGGTGGAGCAGCAGAATCTGTTCGGCAGCGGCAAGCACGTCGGCGTCCAGATCAGCACCAGCAGTTCCAACAAGATCTATTCCCTGTCGCACACCGATCCCTATTTCACGGTGGATGGCATCAGCCAGGGCTTCGACATCTATTACCGCAAGACCGATACCAGCACGCTCGCGGTGGGTGCCTTCGGTTCGAAGTCGGCCGGCGGTGGCGGGCGTTGGGGCGTTCCGATCGGTGAAGACGACTATCTGAATTTCGGGCTTGCGTATGATCACACCACGCTGCAGCTCGATGCCAACAGCCCGGTCCGCTATCGAGATTTCGTCAATCGTTTCGGGCCGACGAGCAATACCCTGCTGGGCACGGTCGGCTGGCAGAAGGATGGTCGCGACAGCCTGCTGGTGACCACCAAGGGGACCTATCGCAGAGCCGTGATGGAACTTTCCTTGCCGGGCAGCACGGCGACCTATGTCAAGGCGACCTATCAGCATCAGCACTATTTCCCGCTGGATCGCAGGGTGACCCTCGCGCTGAATGGCGAGGTGGGTCTCGCCAAGTCCTATGGCAACAAGGAGCTGCCGTTCTTCAAGAACTTCTACGCCGGCGGCATCGGGTCGGTGCGCGGCTTCGATTCGAGTTCCCTCGGCGCTCGCGATCCCGCCACCAATGAATCCCTCGGCGGCGACAAACGGCTGATCGGCAACGCCGAGCTGTTATTCCCGGTGCCCGGCATGGGGCGCGACACGTCGATGCGCCTCTCCGCCTTCATCGACGCCGGCAACGTCTGGGGCTACGACAACAAGTTCAGCCTGGGCAGCCTCAGATACAGCGGCGGCGTTGCGCTGGCGTGGAATTCGCCGATGGGTCCGCTGAAGTTCTCCCTGGCCAACCCGTTCAACAAGAAGACTGAAGACAAGATCCAGCGTCTGCAGTTCCAGATGGGCTCGGTCTTTTGATTCGCTCCTGATAGTGAGAGAGTTATGCTGAAGAAATGTATTCTTGCCGCTGTCGCCCTGTTGTCGTTTTCTGCCGCCGTCATGGCGGAGAGCAAGATCGGCTTTGTCAATAGCCAGAAGATACTCAACGACGCGCCGCAGGCCGCTCGCGCGAAGAAAAAGATCGAAAAGGACTTCGAAAAGCGCGATCAGGATCTGCAGCGCATCGCCAAGCAGTTGCAGGGCCTGCAGGAGACCCTCGACAAGAATGCGGTCACCATGGCGGAGAGCGAGCGTCGCACCAAGGAGCGCGAGTTCGCCGATCTCAACCGCGATTTTCAGCGCAAGCAGCGCGAGTTTCGCGAGGACCTGAGCCAGCGGCAGAACGAGGAAATGGCGGCGATTTTCGAGCGCGTGAACAAGATCATCAAGCAGATCGCCGAGACCGAGAAGTACGACATCATTTTCCAGGAAGCGGTCTACGCCAACCCACGCATCGATATCACCGACAAGGTGATCAAGGCGTTGGGTGACGGCACCAAGTAAGACGCCTTGGCCGTGGTGCTGCGGCTCGACCAGATCGTCGCGCGGTTCGGCGGAGAAATAGTCGGCGCCGGCGACACGGCAATCGAGCGGATCGGCACGCTGCAAGATGCCGGTCCCGGCGAGTTGGCCTTTCTCGCCAATCCGAAATACCGCCATCAATTGGCGACGACCCGTGCCGCGGCCGTGATCATGGCGCCGCCCGCGATGGCCGGACCGGCGGCGGCGATTCTGACGCCGCAGCCCTATCTCTATTACGCACGAGTCGCGCAGTGGCTCAATCCCCTGCCCGTGCCCGAAGCCGGGGTTCATCCGACCGCGGTGGTCGAAGGCGAGGTGGCGGCCGGCGCCAGCATCGGTCCCCATGTCTGGATCGGCGCAGGCGCCAGGATCGGCCCCGATGCGGTGATCGCGGCCAATTGCAGCATCGGCGCGGGGGTCGAGATCGGCCCCGGCAGCCGGCTCGCGGCCAATGTGGCGATCTATCCCGGCAGTCGGCTCGGCGCGCGCTGTCTGGTTCACTCCGGAGCGGTGATCGGCGCCGATGGTTTCGGCTTCGCACGCGAAGCGAACGGCGCCTGGGTCAAGATACCCCAAGTGGGATACGTGCTGATCGGAGACGATGTCGAGATCGGCGCCGGCACGACGATAGATCGCGGCGCATTGGGCGATACGGTCATCGCCGACGGCGTCAAGCTCGACAACCAGATTCAGGTGGGCCACAACGTGCAGATCGGCGCCCACACCGCGATGGCGGGCTGTGTCGGAATCGCCGGCAGCGCGGTGATCGGGGAGCGCTGCACGGTGGGCGGCGGCACGGTAATCCTCGGCCACCTCCGGATTGCCGATGATGTCAATGTGGCGGCCGGCACGCTGGTGACGAAGTCGATCCCCAATGCGGGCACCTATAGCGGCGCGGTGCCTTTCCTCGAACATGGCGACTGGCTCAAAAATTTCTCGCGGTTGCGTCATCTTGATGCGATGGCCGATAAAATCCGTGCCCTCGAACAGCGGCTTGCCGCATTGGAGAAGAAATCATGAGCGAAACAGGTACAGGCGGGGCAGTCGATTCCCGCATGGACATCCACGAAATTCTGAACTACCTGCCGCATCGCTACCCGTTCCTGCTGGTCGATCGCGTTCTGAACGTGGTTCCCGGCGAGCGGATCAGCGCGCTGAAGAATGTCAGCATGAACGAGCCGTTCTTTCCCGGCCACTACCCGCATCATCCGGTGATGCCCGGCGTCCTGGTGATCGAGGCAATGGCGCAGACGGCGGCAATCCTCTCCTTCAAGACCATGGGCAACAGGCCCGACGACAAGTCGGTGTACTACTTCGTCGGCATCGACAATGCTCGCTTCAAGAAGCCGGTCGGCCCCGGCGACCAGCTGGTGATCGACGTCACGCTCGCCGCCAACAAGCGCGGCATCTGGAAGTTTTCCGGAGTGGCGAAAGTGGATGGCCAGGTGGCGGCCGAAGCCGATCTGATCTGCGCCGTGCGTCCCACACCCTGATGAGCGTCCATTCAACCGCCCTCGTGCATCCGGCGGCGAGGCTCGGCAAGGGCGTCGTTGTCGGCGCCTATTCGATCGTCGGCGAGCACGTCGAGATCGGCGATCACACCGTGATCGGGCCCCATGTCGTCATCGGGGGCCACACCCGGATCGGATGCGACAATCGCATCTTCCAGTTCTGTTCCATCGGCGAGCAGCCGCAGGACAAAAAGTACGCGGGCGAACCGACGCGCCTGGAAATCGGCGACCGCAACACCATTCGCGAGTTCTGCACCTTCAATTGCGGCACGGTGCAGGATGCCGGCGTTACCCGTCTCGGCAATGACAACTGGATCATGGCCTACGTGCATCTGGCGCATGACTGCCAGGTCGGCAATCAGACCATCTTCGCCAACAATGCCCAGATCGCCGGTCACGTCCATGTCGAAGACTGGGCCATCCTCGGCGCCTACACCGCGGTGCATCAGTTCGTACGCATCGGCGCCCACAGCATTACCGCCATGGGCACCATCCTCTTGCAGGATCTGCCGCCCTTCGTCATGGCGGCCGGCAATCCGGCCGAGCCGCGCAGCATCAATGCCGAGGGCCTCAAGCGGCGAGGATTTTCACCCGAGGCCGTGACCGCAGTGAAGCGCGCCTACAAGACCCTGTACAAGAGCGGCATGAAGCTCGACGAGGCGCGCGAAAGCATCGCGGCGGAATCTGCCGCCGTGCCGGAGCTGAGCTTGCTCGCGGGTTTTCTGGCCGCGCCAGGACGCGGAATCATTCGCTGATTCCATGGGACAGGTTCCAAGGATTGCCATGGTCGCCGGCGAAGCCTCCAGCGGCCAGCTTGCCGCGCATCTCATCACTGCGCTGAAACAGCATTTACCCGATGCGCAGTTCTACGGCATCGGCGGGCCGAAGATGCAGCGCGAGGGCTTCGATTCGCTCTGGCCGGCGGAGATGCTGGCGGTGCGCGGCTATGCCGAAGTCCTGCGCCATTACCGGGCGATCACCGGCATGCGACGGCAGTTGCTGCGCCGTTTGCTGAAGGACAGGCCCGATGTCTTCATCGGCGTCGACGGCTCGGATTTCAATCTCTGGCTGGAAAGGCGCCTCAAGCACGCCGGCATTCCGACCATCCATTTCGTCAGTCCGTCGATCTGGGCCTGGCGCCGCAATCGGATGAGCAAGATCGTTCAGGCAGTGAGCCATATTCTTGCGCTGTACCCTTTCGAGCCCGACCTGTATCGGGAAACGACAGTCAAGTGCAGCTATGTCGGCCACCCGCTGGCTGACGTGATACCGCTCGAGATCGATCAGCGCGCGGCGCGCGAGCGGCTCGGTGTGCCGCAGGACCAGCCGGTGGTCGCGTTGCTGCCGGGCAGCCGCCAGTCCGAGCTGCATTTCATGGCCGAGACTTTCATCGAGACTGCCAGGCTGCTGCTGGAGCGCTATCCGAAGCTGCAATTTTTGGTGCCGCTGGTGTCGCGCGAAACGCGCCTGCAGTTCGAGACGGCGCTATGGAAACTCAAGGCCGATGAAATGCCCTTCACCCTGATGTTCGGCCATGCCGCGGAGGCCGTCGCCGCCAGCGATGCGGCGCTGGTCGCCAGCGGCACCGCGACGCTGGAAACCGCGCTGGTCGGTCGCCCCATGGTGATCGCCTACAAGATGTCGCCCTGGTCCTGGCGCCTGATGCGCGGCATGCGCTATCTGCCCTGGGTCGGCCTGCCGAACATTCTCGCCGGCCGCTATGTGGTGCCGGAATTCCTGCAGGACGAGGCGACGCCGGAGAACCTTGCCCAGGCGCTGGGCAACGTGCTGGTCGATCGTCAGGCACGCGCCGCCATCGCCCGTGTCTTCGACGGCATCCATCGCCTGCTGCGGCAGGATACCGCGCAGAAGGCCGCCGACGCGGTGTTGCCCTACCTGCAGAAGGCGTGATGCACCTGGTCTGCGGTGTCGATGAAGCCGGACGCGGACCCCTGGCCGGTCCCGTGTATGCGGCGGCCGTGATCCTCGATCCGGCGCGACCCATCGAGGGTTTGGCTGACTCGAAGAAGCTTTCCGAGCGCAAGCGCGACCGACTGGCGCTGGAGATTCGCGACAGGGCGCTGGCCTTCGGCATCGCCTGGGCGTCGGTGGAGGAGATCGACAGCATCAACATCCTGCAGGCGACGCTGCTGGCCATGCGTCGCGCGGTGGAAGCACTGTCGGTGCAGCCGGACGAGGCGCTGATCGACGGCAACCGCTGCCCGGTGCTGGCGATGCCGGCGCGTGCGATCATCGGCGGCGACGCAACGGAGCCGGCGATTTCGGCCGCATCGATTCTCGCCAAGACCGCGCGCGATGCCGAAATGCGCCGCATCCATGAGGCCTTTCCACAGTATGCGCTGGATCGTCACAAGGGCTACGACACGGCGGCGCACCGCGCCGCGTTGACGCTGCACGGGCCCGCGGCCTTCCATCGCAAGAGCTTCGCCCCGGTGCGGGCGCTGCTTGCATTGCGGAACGACGCAGCATGAGCGAGCCTCGCCGCATCACCTCGCGCGACAATCCAGGCTTCAAGGCGCTACGCGCCCTGGTCGACGAGCCGCGTCGGCATGGCCGGGCGTGGCTCGACGGGATTCATCTGGTGGCGACCTGTTTCGAGCGCGGCACCGGCGTCCGGCAATTGCTGGCAAGCGAAAGCGGACAGCAGAATGCGGAAATCGCCGCGTTGCTGCAAGCCGCAGCGGGCGTCGATTGCGTGATCCTGCGCGACAGCCTGTTCCGCGAAATTTCCGGACTGGGCAACCCGACCGGTGTCGCCGCGGTGATCGACATACCGCCGGCGCCGGCGGGCGAAATTCGCGGCGACGCGGTACTGCTCGACACGGTGCAGGACGCCGGCAATGTCGGCACCATTCTGCGGACTGCCGCCGCGGCGGGCGTGCGCGATGTATTGCTGGGTCCCGGCTGTGCCGCGGCTTGGTCGCCGCGCGTGCTGCGCGCAGGGCAGGGAGCACATTTCTCGCTGGCGATCCGCGAGCAGGCCGAGCTGGCTGCCGCGCTGGCCGCCTCGCCGGCAACGTCGGTGGCGACCGTCGCGCGCGGCGGTGCGAGTCTCTATCAACTCGATCTCACCGGGCCGATCCTTTGGCTGGTAGGCAACGAGGGCGCGGGGCTGTCGCCGGAACTCGTCGCGGCAGCGAAGATTCGCGTCACGATTCCGCTCGCCGGCGGCATCGAATCGCTCAACGTCGCGGCGGCAACGGCGGTGTGCCTGTTCGAGGCGAGCCGCCAGCGGCTGGCCGGTTCCGCAAGCGGAAATCGTCCCCGACCGGAGTCGGGAGCACAAATGAAACAAGGCCCGCGCAAGGCGGGCCCAAAAAACTAAGGCCCGCATGAAGCGGGCCTTGGGGAAACACGAAACGCCGAGTCTTACTTCTTCTTGGCAGCCTTCTTGCCGGCAACGGCAGCCTTGAAGGTGGCGCCGGCGGTGAAGCGCGGCACGGTCGTTGCGGCGATCTTCAGTTCCTTGCCTGTTTGCGGGTTGCGGCCGACGCGCGCGGCGCGCTTCGACGACTTGAAGCTACCGAATCCAATCAGGGTAACGGTGTCGCCCTTCGATACGGCCTTGACGATGGCAGCGATCGTCGCGGACAGCGCCTTCTCGGCAGCAGCCTTGCTGATGTCGGCTTCCTTGGCGGTGATTTCGATCAGTTCAGACTTGTTCATGTGTGACCTCGTGGAAGTGATGGTGGTAGTGGCGGGTTGAATTCTATGCGAATGCTAACGCAATGTGACAAACAATTCTTTGCGAGGGTCCGGCTTTCTGGAAATTGTATCAATCCTGCGCGGAACCGGGGCCGGGCGATGCACCCTCGGTGCCCGAGTCTTTGCGTGAGCCCGAATGCTCGCATAATCTTGCGAATCAGGAAAGGCGTACAAGCCAAAGGCGATAAAATATTCTTTCTGACAGGCAAGCCGGCCGCCGCGGCCCGATTCGGCCGGTTCCGCCTGACGGGCCGGCAAGCGGTGGCGGCGGACAACAAAAGGACACGAAGGCAATGGAACTCGCTTGGTGGCACTGGATGGTTCTCGGTCTCGGGCTGGGCCTCCTGGAACTCGCGGTCCCCAGCTTCTTCATCATCTGGTTCGGTCTGGGCGCCTTGCTGGTGGGCGTGGTCCTGCTGGCGGCGCCGGGCATTGCCTTCAGCACGCAGATCCTGTTGTGGACCGCAGCCTCGGTGCTGATGACCGTGCTCTGGTTCCGGGTCTTCCGCAAGGACGACGGCAAGACGCGTTCCGGCCAGGCGAACGAGGCGCTGGGCGAGATCGGCGTCCTGGTCAGGGCCGTGGAACCGCTGGGAGTGGAGTCGGGCCGCGGCGAGGTGCGCTTCCAGAAGCCGGTCATGGGCTCCGACGTCTGGCCCTGCCTTGCCGACGAAGCTATTGCTGCGGGCGAGCGGGTCAGGGTGCTGGCGGTCGACGGCCAGCTGTTGAAAGTCGGCAAATACTGAAAGGGCAGGTCATGGGCGATTTCGCGTTTTTTGTCATTGCGCTGTTTGTTTTTGTTGTCGTCACGATCGCCAAGGGCGTTCGCATCGTGCCGCAGGGCGAGGAGTGGATCGTCGAGCGCCTGGGCAAGTACCACACCACGCTGCGTCCCGGCCTCAACATCATCGTTCCCTACTTCGACCAGGTGCGCTACAAGCTGACCACCAAGGACATCATCCTCGACGTGCAGGAACAGGAGGTCATCACCAAGGACAACGCCGTGATCCTGACCAATGCGATCGCTTTCATCAAGGTGACCGATCCGATCAAGGCGGTCTACGGCGTCACGGATTTCTCCGAGGCGATCCGCAACATGATCATGACCACCCTGCGCTCGATCATCGGCGAGATGACGCTGGACGAGGCGCTGTCCAACCGGGACAAGATCAAGGCCCGCCTGCGCGAGGGTGTCGCCGACGAAGCCATCGATTGGGGTCTGACGGTGAAGTCGGTCGAGATCCAGGACATCAATCCCTCCGAGTCGATGCAAAAAGCCATGGAGGCGCAAGCCTCGGCCGAGCGCGAGCGCAAGGCGATGGTGACCAAGGCCGAGGGCACCAAGCAGGCCACCATCCTCAACGCCGAAGCGCAACTGCAGGCGGCGCGCCTTTCCGCAGAGGCGCAGGTGACGCTGGCCGAGGCTTCGGCCGAGGCGATCAAGCGCGTCGCTGCCGCGATCGGCAGCGAGGATGCGCCGATGCGCTACATGCTGGGCGAGAAATACATCAATGCCATCGGCAACCTGGCGAAATCGGACAACGCCAAGACGGTGCTGATTCCCGCCGACATCCAGGACACGCTGCGCGGCATCCTCGGCAGCCGCAAATAGACGAAACGCTCATGGCATCGAGCGCCACCCGCAGCAGATGAAACACGCGAAAAGCCAATTATTTGCCCACCCTCCTTCCGCTATGCGGCCCACGGCTGGCTTTGCACAGCCAGCCGGCTGCGGCGGCGCGACGCATGCGTCGCGAATTCCCGCCTCGCCCCTCGCGGGGGGTTACTGTTGGGCGCGCCGCGCGCGCAATCCACGGGGGACTCCGAACGAGGCATTTCACGCCAATCACGCCGGTCACGCATGCGCCTGTTGGCTCTAGAGACCGCGACGCGGCGGCTGTCGGTTGCGCTGTGGCAAAACGGCGAGCTGATCGAGCGTGCCGAGGAAGTGCCCAACGGTGGCTCGGAACGTCTCTTGCCTTGGGTGCATGAGTTGCTGGCGGAGGCCGGCCTTGCGCTGGCGCAGATCGACGGCATCGCCTTCGGCGCCGGCCCCGGCGGCTTTACCGGGTTGCGCCTCGCCTGCGGGGTGGCGCAAGGTTTGGCCTATGGCCTCGATCGTCCCGTGATGCCGGTGTCGACCCTGGAAGCGCTGGCGCTGGCGTCCGGCAAGCGCCAGGTCTGGGCCTGTCTCGATGCGCGCATGAACGAGGTGTATAGCGCGACCTATCTGGTCGATGGCGGTGCGGTGCAGCAAGTTTCGGCCCCCGTCTGCCTGCCGCCCGCCGTGGTGCCGGCGCCGACTCTTGCCGGCATCTGGGCGGTGGGCGACGGCTTTGCCGCCTACGGCGACTTGCTGATCGCCGGAAAGCGGGATATCGTGGGGGTGTGTGCCGACGTGTTTCCCACGGCCGCCGCCGTGCTGCGCCTGGCGGCGCCCGCATTTGCGCGCGGCGATGCGGTGCCGGCCGCCCAGGCCCAGCCGATCTATGTGCGCGACAAGGTGGCTTTGACCACCGCCGAACGGATCGCGCGCGGCGGGGCGAAATAGTGCTGCACTTTTCGCTCATGACGGAAGCGGAGCTCGATGCGGTGGCCGCGGCGGAAGCGCGCATCTATGACTTTCCCTGGACCCGCGGCAACTTCGCGGACTCGCTGGCGGCCGGCTATCCGGCCTGGGTGGCGGAGGAGGCCGGCCGCATGGTCGGCTATGCCGTTACGATGCAGGTGCTGGACGAGGCCCACCTGCTGAATATCAGCGTGTTGCCGGAATTGCAGCATGGCGGGCGCGGCTCGGCGCTGCTGCTCCATCTTTTCGACCAGGCCCGGCGACAGGGCGCAACGCGCATGCTGCTCGAGGTGCGCCCCAGCAATCCGGCCGGGCAGGCCTTCTACCGGCGCTACGGCTTTGCCGAAATCGGGCGGCGTCCGGATTATTATCCGGTGCATGAAGGCCGTGAGGACGCCATCTTGATGGCACGCGACTTATGACGAGGAACGACATTCTGCGCGAGATGGGTCTGGGACCGGTCTGGAGATTGCGCACGGCAACGCCGGCAACGCCGGTCGCGGAAGTCGCGGCCGCATCGACCGCCGCTGCGGAGCACTTGCCGCAGAACGTGCCGGCGGGTGAGCCGGTCGCACCCGCCATTGCCCCTGCCGCGATGGACTGGGATGAACTCGCTGCCGCCGTGGCGGCGTGTCGTCAGTGCCGGCTCGGCGAGACGCGCAAGCAGGCGGTGCTCGGCGTCGGCGATCGCCATGCCGATTGGCTGTTTGTCGGAGAAGGTCCGGGCGCCGAAGAGGATGAACGCGGCGAACCCTTCGTCGGCCAGGCCGGCAAGCTGCTCGACAGCATGCTCGCTGCGATCGGCCTCAAGCGCGGCAACGACGTGTATATCGCCAATGCCGTCAAGTGCCGGCCGCCCGGCAACCGTACGCCCGAGCCGGAAGAGGCCGCGGCCTGCTGGCCTTACCTGGAGCGGCAGATCGAATTGATCCGGCCGAAGCTGATCGTCGCGCTCGGCCGGCCGGCAGCGCAAACGCTGCTGCAAACCGAGGTCAAGATCGCCGCCGCGCGCGGCAGACTGCACGACTATCGCGGCATTCCGCTGATCGTCACCTATCATCCCGCCTACCTGTTGCGCACGCTGCCGGACAAGGCGCTGGCATGGGAGGACCTCTGCTTCATGAAGCGCACCATGCAGGCGAGCAGGGCCGGCTGATGTCGCACGGCAGCGAAGGGTCCGTCAAGGCGATTTTTTATGCGTTGGGCGCCAACTTCGGCATCGCGCTGTCGAAGTACGTCGCGGCATTCTGGACCGGCTCCGGCTCGATGCTGGCCGAGGCGATCCATTCGACGGCCGACTGCGCCAATCAGCTGCTCCTGCTGCTGGGTCTGAAGCAGGCGCGCCGTCCCGCCAGCGTCGACTTTCCATTGGGCCATCATCGCGTCACCTATTTCTGGTCGATGATCGTCGCCCTCATGCTGTTCTTCATGGGCGGCGCGTTTTCCGTCTACGAAGGCGTCGAGCGCCTGCTACATCCGCAGCCGCTGCAACACGGTCTGATTGCCATGGCAGTGCTGGGCGGCGCGGTGGTGCTGGAGGCTTTCTCCCTGTGGGGCGCGCTGAAGGAGATTCGCAAGATCGCCGGGAGCCAGTCTTTCCTGGCGTGGTTCCGCGAGACGCGCCAATCCGAACTCATGGTGGTGGCCGGTGAAGACATCGCGGCCCTGCTCGGCCTTGCATTGGCCTTCGTCGCGGTCGCCGCCAGCGTGGCCACCGGCAATCCCCTGTGGGATGCGCTCGGCACGCTGGCCATCGGCGTCGTGCTGATGGTCATCGCGATTGCCGTAATGATCGAGGTCAAGGGCCTGATCGTCGGCGAGTCGGCGGCGCCGCAACTGCGCGCCGAGATCGAGGGTTTTGTCGCCGCCCAGCCCGAAGTCGAACAGGTATTGAACGTCATCACGCTGGCCTGGGGCGACAGGGTCGTCATCGCGGTCAAGGCGCGCATGCGCGGCATGGAAACGCAGACCGGACTGCAGATGGTCGATGCCATCAACGCCGTCGAGGTGCGCATGCAGGAGCGATTTCCAAATGCGCAGTGGGTGTTCTTCGAACCCGATGTACGTTAACGCTCATGGCACCAAGCGCCATTCGCAGAAGATGAAACACGCGAAAAGCCAATTATTCGCCCGCCCCTCTTCCGCTATGCGGGCCACGGCTGGCTTTGCACAGCCAGCCGGCTGCGGCGGCGCGACGCATGCGTCGCGAACTTCCGCCTCGCCCCTCGCGGGGGGGGGGTACCGTTCGGCGCGCTACGCGCGTTTATCGCAGGGGACACCGCACATGGGTGTTTCCCGCCAACGCCCGCATGCATCTTGATCGCTACGTCAACACCCTCGGCAGGCATTTGACGGCCCGCTTCGGCGAGCGCGTGCGCAAACTGGCGCTGCATGCCGGGTTCACCTGTCCGAATCGCGACGGCACCCTGGGGCACGGCGGCTGCACGTTCTGCAGCGTGCGCTCCTTCAACGCGAGCGATGCCGAAATTCCGGTGCGCGAGCAACTCGCCGCGCGCCGCGCGGAACTGACGCGCGCCAGCCGCTTCATGGCCTATTTCCAGGCCTATACCAACACCTACGCGGAGGTGGAGGAACTGGGCCGCCTGTATGCCGAGGCCACCCGCGAGGCCGACATCGTCGGCCTTTGCGTCGGCACCCGGCCCGATTGCGTGCCCGACGCGGTGCTCGCGCTCCTTGCCGACTATCGCCGGCGCGGCTACGAGGTGTGGCTCGAGCTGGGCCTGCAAAGCGCCCACGACGAGACGCTGCAGCGGATCCAGCGGGGACACGGTTTTGCCGCCTATGCGGATGTCGTGGCACGCGCCCATCGCCACGGCGTTCCCGTTTGCACGCACTTGATTCTGGGCCTGCCGGGGGAAACCGGCGACATGTGCCGCGAGACTCACCGCCGCGTTCTCGAACTCGGTGTCGGCGGCATCAAGCTGCATCCGCTGATGATCGTCAAGGGCAGCGCCATGGCTGCCCAGTATGCGCGCGGCGAGCTGCAGGCGCCGCTGATCGGGGACTATGCGGCCATTGCCGCCGAACTGATCCGGCGCACGCCGCCGGAAATCGTGTTTCACCGGGTGACGGCCACCGCCCGCGAGCCGACCCTGATCGCGCCGGACTGGTGCCACACCTCGTGGCCGGCGATTCATGCCATTTGCGCGGACCTGATTCGCAACGGTGGCCAGGGTTGCGCCGCCCGTCAGTGATGCGCCGCGTCGTCCAGATGGGCGACGTCGTCGCGTTCACGCTGGTTGATCTCGTGCTGACGCTTCACCAGCCACATGGTGCCGGCGACGAACAGGCCGAACAAGACGATGATCCAGTAGATCGACAACTGGGCTTTCAACAGCACGGAATAGGTGCTGGTCATGATCAGGATCGAAAGGTTCTCGTTGAAGTTCTGCACCGCGATGGAATGCCCGGCGCCCATCAGAATGTGACCGCGATGCTGCAACAGGGCATTCATGGGCACCACGAAGAAGCCGGAGAAGATGCCTATCAGGACCAGCAGCGGCGCGGCCAGCCACATGTCGCGCACGCCGATCATGACGATGACGCCGACGCCCATGGCCATGCCGAGCGGGATCACGCGCACCGACTTTTTCAGGGTGATCATCCGTGCCGCGAGTATGGCGCCGACGGCCACGCCGACGGCGACCACGCCCTGCAGCATGCTGGCCTTGGACAGGTCCAGGTTCAGCGCGACCTTGGCCCATTCCAGCACGATGAACTGCAGCGTCGCACCGGCGCCCCAGAACAGGGTCGTCACCGCCAGCGAGATCTGACCCAGCTTGTCGCGCCAGAGCAGCTTGAGGCAGTGGTTGAATTCATGGAACAGGTAGACGGGGTTTTTCTTCAGCGGCTTGTGGTCGACGCCGGTATCGGGGATGTAGAGATTGAACAGCGCGGCGACGAGGTAGAGCGCGCCGATGATGACGAGCGTCATTTCC
This sequence comes from Sulfuritalea sp., assembly GCA_030247575.1. Taxonomy (GTDB): domain Bacteria; phylum Pseudomonadota; class Gammaproteobacteria; order Burkholderiales; family Rhodocyclaceae; genus Sulfuritalea. The sequence goes on along the minus strand of JAOTRV010000041.1, from coordinate 12,790 downwards.
GCCACGGTGTCGACGCCGGTCTCGATCACCGGGAAGTCCAGCGAGAGCAGGCTGTGCGCGATCTCCGGCCGGATCAGCGCGCCGCCGAGCACCACGCCGAGGATGATCGCGCCGACCGTGAGGCCTTCGATCCAGCCATTGGCGACCACCAGCAGCCGGTGCGGCAGGTATTCGGTGAGGATGCCGTACTTGGCCGGCGAGTAGGCGGCGGCCCCCAGTCCGACCACCGCATAGGCGACCAGCGGATGCATGTCGAAGAACATCAGGCTGCAGCCGAAGATCTTGATGCCGTTGCTGATGAACATGACACGCCATTTCGGCATGGAGTCGGCAAAGGCGCCGACGAAGGCCGCCAGGGCGACGTAGGAAACCGTAAAGAAGGTTTTCAGCAGGGGCTCGTACGCCGCCGGCGCGTGCATGTCGCGCAGGATGGCGATGGCGGCGATCAGCAGGGCGTTGTCGGCGAGCGCGGAAAAAAATTGCGCCACCATGATGATGTAGAAACCAGTGCTCATTGAGTGGGCCGGTGGTCCGGCCGTATTTTCGTCTGCGGGTTTATATCACGAAAGGACCGTCCCAATTGGGCTGTTGCGCTGCAGCATGGGGCGCTTGCGATAATGGATACCAGCTCTGGTTCTGGCGCTACGGCCATAAAATCCGCTCATGGGAGATGATTTGTGATTGAATAACGCCAATACGGAAATTCGTCAATTCGGAGGTGGTAGGTATGGCCGATCGCCGGCTCCAGGTTTTTCACGCGGTTGCCAAGCAGTTGTCGTTCACCAAGGCGGCAGAAGTGCTGTTCATGACGCAACCGGCCGTGACGTTCCAGATCAAGCAGCTCGAAGAGCACTTCAACACGCGGCTGTTCGATCGCGGGCACGGGCGCATCGCACTGACGCCGGCCGGCGAGGTGGTGCTCGGCTATGCGGAAAGAATTCTCGGGCTGGGCGCGGAGTTGGACGTACGTCTGTCGGAATTGACCGGCGAGATCAGCGGCTCGCTGATGGTCGGCGCCTCGACCACGATCGCCGAATTCATGCTGCCGGGGATTCTCGGCGAATTCAAATCGACCTTTCCGAACGTGCGCTCGCGCCTCATCGTCGGCAATTCGGAATCGATCGAAAGTCGCGTCATGGAACATACCATCGACATCGGCTTCATCGAGTCCCTTTCGCATGCGTCGAATCTGGAATGCGAGGTCTGCTGCGACGACGAACTGGTGGTGATCTGCCATCCACGCTTCCCCCTGGCGCGGCACAAGGAGCTGACGCCGCAGAAGTTGCTGGGACATCCCTTCGTTTCGCGCGAGCCCGGTTCCGGTACGCGCGAGTTCACCGAAAACTACCTGCGCCACTCTGGCGTCGCACTCGATCAGTTGAACGTGGTGATGGAACTCGGCAGCCCGATCGCATTGAACGGCGTCGTCGAAACCGGGCTGGGCTTCGCCATCGCATCGCGTGCCTCGGTCAGCAAGGAGCAGCGCCTGGGCGACATCGTCGCCATCCCGCTCAAGCCGCGCCTGATCCGCACGCTCTCGATGGTGTATCCGAAAGAGAAATTCCGCTCGCGGCTGGTGGCCACCTTTGTCGACTTCGCCTCCACGCGGCTGCGCGCCCTGATGACGAAGAAACAGGCTTAGGGCGAAGCATGGCGCGACCGATACGCGCGCGTCTCGACTGGTCGGCGCTGCGTCACAACCTCAATGTCGTGCGGCGCCACGTCCCCGGCGCGAAAGTCTGGAGCGTGGTCAAGGCCGACGCCTACGGCCACGGCCTGTTGCCCGCCGCCAATGCCCTGAGCGACGTCACCGACGGCTTTACGCTGATTGAACTCGAAGGCGCCATCGCGCTGCGCGATGCGGGCATTTCGCAGCCCATCCTGATGCTGGAAGGCCCCTATCAGCCCGACGAGCTGCCTCTCTACGGCGAGCTCGAGCTGACCCCGGTGCTGCATACCATGTGGCAGGTCGACGCGCTGATCGAGGCCCGTCTGCCGATCCGCCTGCCGGTGTATCTGAAGCTGAATACCGGCATGAACCGCCTCGGCTTCAACCTCGATGAATTCGCCGCGGCACTGGCCAGGCTCGCGGGCGCGAACTGCATCGGCTCCATCACGCTGATGACGCATTTCGCCGATGCCGACGAAGCGCGCGGCATCGAACAGCAACTGGGGCGTTTTCGCGCCATGGCGGGCGACCGCAGCTTGCCGGTATCGATGGCCAATTCCGCCGCCTTGCTGCGCTTCCCTGAAGCGGCGGGCGACTGGGTGCGCCCCGGCATCATGCTCTATGGCGCCTCGCCGTTCCCGGCCATGCAAAGCGCCGTCGCGCTCGATTTGCGGCCGGTGATGACACTCGAAAGCGAGCTGATCGCCGTGCGCGAGCTCGCTGCCGGCGACGCGGTGGGTTACGGCGGCAGTTTCGTCGCCGAGCGGGCCATGCGCATCGGCGTGGTGGCCTGCGGCTACGGCGACGGCTACCCGCGCCACGCGCCGACCGGCACGCCGGTGCAGATCGGCGGTCAGCGCACGAGAACCCTGGGCCGCGTTTCGATGGACAAGATCTGCGTCGATCTGGGCGGGCTGCCGCCGACAGTCGACGTTGGCGACACGGTGACCCTGTGGGGCGGCGAAGGCGACATGTATCTGGCCGCCGATGATGTCGCCACTGCGGCCGGCACCGTGGCATATGAGTTGTTCTGCGGCCTTGCCGCGCGCGTGCCGGTCATCGAAGTCGATTGACCTGATGGCGAAGGCGAAGACGCAGTACAGCTGCACCGAGTGCGGCGCCGGCTCGCCCAAGTGGCAGGGCCAGTGCCCCGGCTGCGGACAGTGGAACACCCTGGTCGAGGCGGTGGTCGAAACGGCGCAGCCGGCCGGGCGCAACTTCGCTGCGCTGGGAGGCGCCAGCGGTCTGCAGGCGCTGGCAGATATCCGTCCGCGTGAAGAGCCGCGCCAGCCCACCGGGGTCGAGGAATTCGACCGCGTGCTGGGCGGCGGCCTGGTGGCCGGCGGCGTGGTGCTGATCGGCGGCGATCCCGGCATCGGCAAATCGACGCTGCTCCTGCAGGCCCTGGCGCGCCTGGCCCAGGCCAATGAGAACGTGCTGTATGTGTCCGGCGAGGAATCCGGCGAGCAGGTCGCCCTGCGCGCGCGGCGCCTGCAGCTCGATGTCGGCGGCATGCAGTTGCTGGCCGAGATCAATCTGGAAAAGATACTCGCGACGCTGGTGAAACTGCGTCCGGCGGTGGCGGTGATCGACTCGATCCAGACGGTATGGTCGGACGCCCTGCAATCGGCGCCGGGATCGGTGGCCCAGGTGCGCGAATGCGCGGCGCAGCTGACGCGCTTCGCCAAGCAAGGCGGCACCTGCGTGATCCTCGTTGGCCACGTCACCAAGGAAGGCAGCCTGGCGGGGCCGCGCGTGCTGGAGCACATGGTGGACACCGTGCTCTATTTCGAGGGCGACACGCATTCGAGTTTCCGTCTGGTGCGCGCGGTGAAGAACCGCTTCGGCGCCGTCAATGAACTCGGCGTGTTCGCCATGACCGACAAGGGCCTGCGCGGCGTCGCCAACCCGTCGGCGCTGTTCCTCTCGCAGCATTCGCTCGACGTCGCCGGGTCTTGCGTGCTGTGCACCCAGGAAGGCACGCGGCCGCTGCTGGTCGAGATCCAGGCGCTGGTCGATGCGTCGCAGGCGCCGACTCCGCGCCGCCTCACCGTGGGCCTCGAACAGAACCGCCTGGCGATGCTGCTGGCGGTATTGCATCGTCATGCCGGCATCGTCTGCGGCGACCAGGACGTGTTCGTCAATGCCGTCGGCGGCGTCAAGATCGCCGAGCCGGCGGCCGATCTGGCGGTGCTGCTGGCCATCGTTTCCTCGTTGCGCAACAAACCGCTGCCGGGCAAGCTGGTGGTCTTCGGCGAGGTCGGCCTCGCCGGCGAAATCCGCCCCGCACCGCGCGGCCAGGAACGCCTCAAGGAAGCCGCCAAGCTCGGCTTCACCCATGCCATCGTGCCCAAGGCGAATGCGCCGCGACAGGCCATCAAGGGCATCGAGGTCATCGCGCTCGACCGCGTCGAGCAGGCCATCGAACAGATGCGGGCGTGGTGATGAGCTCCGCGCGCAGGGCCGCCCCGAGCCGGCGCCAGCCAAAAGCATGGAAACCGGGCACTGCCCGGTTGAACAAACGTCATCGCCGTCCTCGGGGCGGAGGTTGGGAGGTAGGCTCATGAAATTGGCCTTGCGCATGCTCGCCCGCGACTGGCGCGCCGGCGAACTGACGGTGCTGGGCATCGCCCTGCTGCTGGCTGTGGCGGCGCTGACCAGTGTCGGCTTCCTGACCGATCGCGTCGAGCAGGCGCTGAAGCTCGAATCGCACCAGTTGCTCGGCGGCGATCTGCTGCTGACCGCCGATCATCCCTGGGCCGATGGCTTCCGCCGCGAAGCCGCGGCGCGCGGCCTGCGCCAGGCCGAGAGCGCCACCTTCCCGAGCATGGTGACGTTGCGCGATGCCACGATGCTCGCCGAAATCAAGGCTGTTTCGGCGAACTATCCCTTGCGCGGCGCATTGCGTACGGCGCCGGTGCTCAACGCGCCCGACGTCGAAATGAGCGGCGCCAATGCGCGTGTGCCGAAGCCCGGGGAAGCCTGGCCCGACGAACGCATGGCGACCACGCTGAGCCTCGCGCCGGGCACCTCGCTCGCATTGGGAAAGATATCGGTGCACAGCGGCCCGGTGCTGACCCTGGAACCGGACCGCGGCATGAACGTGTTCGCGCTGGCGCCGCGCCTGATGATCAATCTGGCCGATCTGCCGGCGACCGGCCTGATCCAGGACGGCAGCCGGGTCAGCTATCGCCTGCACCTGGCCGGCGAGGCGGCCGCGGTGAAAGCCTATGAAGCCTGGGCGACATCGCAGCTCGGGCGCGGCGAAAAGATCGAAAGCCTCGACAACGCGCGGCCGGAGATTCGCAACGTGACCGAGCGGGCGCAACGCTTCCTGCGCCTGGCCGCGCTGCTGGCCGTGATTCTGGCCGCGGTGGCCGTGGCGCTGGCGGCCGAGCGCTACATGCGACGCCATCTCGACGGTTGCGCGGTTATGCGCTGCATGGGCGCTTCGGGGAGGCAACTGCTGCTGATCCACGGCGGCGAATTCATGCTGTTCGGCCTGGCCGCGACGCTGGCAGGCTGCATCGTCGGCTTCGCGGTGCAGGCCGGGCTGCAGCAGCTGCTTGCGGGCCTGCTGGTGACCCGGCTGCCGGCGCCTTCGCTGCTGCCCTGGATGCATGGCCTGCTGGTGGGGCTCACGCTGATCGTCGGCTTCGCCCTGCCGCCTTTGCTACGCCTGAAGCGTGTGCCGACCATACGCGTGCTGCGCCGCGAGTGGAGCGGGTCGGAACCCGCTTCGGTCGGCGCCTACCTGTTGGGCGCGCTGGTGCTGGCGGCGCTGATGTTGTGGATGGCCGGAGAGCCGCGCCTGGGCCTGATCGTGCTGGCCGGCTTTCTGATCGCGCTCGGCTTCTTCGCCTTGATGGCGCGCCTGCTGCTCGCCGTGCTGGGACGGTTGCGCCCATCCGGCAGGGGCTACGGCTGGCGCCATGGTCTGGTCAATCTGCGCCGGCGCCTGGCCGCGACCATGGTGCAGGCGGTGGCGCTGGCTTTGGGGCTCACGGCGCTGCTGCTGCTCACCGTGGCGCGCGGCGACCTGCTCGACAGCTGGCTGGCGCGCGTGCCGGCCGATGCGCCGAACCGGTTCGCGATCAACATCCAGCCCGATCAGCGTGCCGCCATCGCCGACTTCTTCAAGGCGCGCGGGCTGCCGGCGCCGGAACTGGAGCCGATGGTGCGCGGCCGCCTGGTCCAGGTCAATGCGCAGCGGGTCGGGCCCGAGACCTATGCCGACGACCGCGCCCAGCGTCTCGTCGATCGCGAGTTCAACCTGTCGTGGTCGGCGCGGCTTCCCGCCGGCAACACGGTCAGCGGCGGGCGCTGGCACGGCGCGACGCCGGCCGCGGAATTTTCGGTGGAGCAAGGCTTGGCCGACACGCTGAATCTCAAGCTCGGCGATCGTCTGACCTACGACATCGCCGGCAATCGTGTCGAGGCGGTCATCACCAGCCTGAGGAAGCTCGACTGGGATTCGATGCGGGTCAATTTCTTCGTCATGTCGCCGCCCGGCGTGCTCGATGATTTTCCCGCCAGCTACATCACCAGCTTTCACCTGCCGGCCGATAAGGCCGGCGTCATTCCCGAACTGGTGCGCGCCTTCCCCAACCTGACGGTGATCGACGTCGCCGCCCTGGTCAGGCAACTGCATGCGACGATCGACCAGGTCGCCCGCGCCGTGCAGCTGGTGTTCGGCTTCGCCGTCCTGGCCGGGCTGGCGGTGCTCTACGCGGCGCTGCAAGCCAGCAGCGACGAGCGGCGTCACGAGCTGGCCGTGTTGCGCGCGCTGGGCGCCCGCAGCCGCCAGTTGTCCGCTGCGCTGCTGGCCGAGTTTGCCGCGCTCGGCGCGCTGGCCGGCCTGCTTGCCGGCATCGCCGCCAGCCTGATCGGCTGGGGTCTGGCACGCTTCGCCTTTCGCCTCGATTACCTGCCGCAGCCGGGCCTGTGGCTGATCGGCCTCGTCGCCGGCATCGTGCTGGTGGTCGTCGCCGGCTGGCTGGGCGCGTCCTCGATGCTGCGCCAGTCGGCGCTGCCGGCCCTGCGCGCAGCGCAATAGCCCGCGATTTCAAGCTCCGTTTCCCGATCGCGCGTTGGCGATGATAGACGGGGTGTATGGATCGATAGGTCTTGCGTATAATGCCGGCCCGGTCACGGTGCGCTGTAAGCGGCTGTTCAGCCGGCCGTGACATGCTTCGCGCGCAACCCCTGATTCACCGATTCATGGCCGTTCGGGATGACGAGACGGCGCGCCTGACCCTTGACGTTCCTTGCTGAAACTGCGGAGACACTTATGAGCGCTACCCTTATTCCCGCCACCCTGATTCCCGGAGACGGCATCGGGCCCGAAATTACCGCTGCGACCCTCGAAGTCCTCGCCGCCCTCGGCGCGCCGTTCCAGTGGGAGACCCAGGTCGCCGGCATGGGCGGCGTCACGGCTTGCGGTGATCCGCTGCCGCCGGCCTGCATCGAGAGCATCCGCAAGACCCGTCTGGCGCTCAAGGGTCCGCTGGAGACGCCGATCGCCGGCGGCTATCGCTCATCGAACGTGCGCCTGCGCGAGGAGTTCAAGCTGTATGCCAATCTGCGTCCGGGCAAGACCGTGATTCCCGGCGGCCGCTTCGAGGACATCGACCTGGTGCTGGTGCGCGAGAACGTCGAGGGCCTCTACATGGGCTACGAGCACTTCATCCCGATCGACGGCGACCCGCACGCCGTCGGCATGTCCACCGGCGTGAATACGCGCCAGGGCTGCCGCCGCATCGTGCGCTTCGCCTTCGACTACGCCGTGGCGCAGGGCCGCAAGAAGGTGACCGTGGTGCACAAGGCCAACATCATGAAGGCGCTGACCGGCATCTTCCTCGAAACTGCGCGCGAGATCTACGCCGCCGAGTACAAGGACAGGATCGTGATGGAGGAAATGATCGTCGATGCCTGCGCCATGAAGCTGGTGATGAATCCCTGGCAGTTCGACGTGCTGGTGACGACCAACCTGTTCGGCGACATCCTGTCCGACGAGATTGCCGGCCTGGTCGGGGGCCTGGGCATGGCGCCGGGCGCCAACATCGGCGAAGACGCGGCGATATTCGAGGCGGTGCATGGCTCGGCGCCGGATATCGCCGGCAAGGGCATCGCCAACCCGACGGCGCTGCTGCTGGCGGCCGGGATGATGCTGGATCACGTCAAGCGCAAGGACCTCGGCGATCGCCTGCGCCAGGCCGTGGATGACGTGCTGAACAAGGACAAGGTGCGCACCGGCGATCTGGGCGGCACGGCCACCACCGATCAGTACGCGAAGGCGCTGGTGGCGCGCATCAAGGGCTGAGTTGCGCAAGGCGGGGGCGCCGTTGCGGCGGCCCCTGCCGGCAGAAGCGGGCCCCGGCCCCGGTCGCTGCGGTCTTGTTGCGGGCGATCCGGCGCGCGACGCTGATGCATAATTGGGCATGTCCGCCCTCCTGGATCACCCGACGCTGCAAAGCGCTTCGCCAAAGCTCTGGCTGCGGCCGTGGGTCGTCTTCGTGGCCGTCGCCATCGGCGCCTTCGCGTCGTGCCTTCTCGAATGGCGGCAGGCCGACATCAACATGCGGGCGATGGCGCGCGAGCGCGGCGCCGCGCTGTTCCGGCTGGTGCAACTGACCCGCGACTGGAATGCCCGGCACGGCGGCGTCTATGTGCCGGTGACGGAGGCGACTCCGCCCAACCCCAATCTCCAGCACGAGCGGCGCGACGTGGTTACCCGCGACGGCCTGGCGCTGACGCTGGTCAATCCCGCCTACATGACGCGGCAGATCGCCGAGATCGCGCACCTGGCCGAGGGCATCCGGTTGCACATCACCAGCCTCAAGCCGTTGCGTCCGGCCAATGCGGCGGACCCCTGGGAGGCCGCCGCCCTGCGGCGCTTCGAAGCCGGCCAGGACGAGATCGTCGAATTGATCCCGGGCGACACGCCCGTGCATCGCTACATGGCGCCGCTCAAGATCACCAAGCCCTGCCTGACTTGCCATGAGAAGCAGGGCTACCGGCTCGGCCAGATTCGCGGCGGCATTTCCGTCACCATGCCGGCGGCGGACCTGCTGGCGATCCGCGACGGCGAGCGGGTCCGCGCAGTGGCCCTCCATGCGCTCGTGTTCGCCATTGTGGCCGCCCTGCTGCAGGTGCTGGTGCAACGCACCCGCCGCCATCTTCAGTCGCTGGAGGCTGTCGCCAGGGAGCAGGACGCGGTCATCGCGCAGCGTACCCATGCCCTGTCCGAGGCCAACGCAGGACTGGAGCGGGAACTCGCCAATCGCGAACTGGCGGCGGCCGTGTTCGACAACGCAGCGGAGGCGATCGTCATCACCGACGAGGGCGGCCGCTTCGTCGAGGTCAATCCGGCCTTTTCACGGATGACCGGCTATGCCGCGGACGAGGTGCTGGGCAAGGCCGTGTCGGTGATCAAGTCGGGCCGGCATCCGCCGGAGTTCTACGGCGAAATGTGGCACACCCTGGCCAACGAAAACCGCTGGCAGGGCGAGGTCTGGAACCGGCGCAAGAATGGCGAGCTGTTCGTGGTCTGGATGTCCATCGCCCGCATCCCCGGCGGCGTCCAGCCGGCGCGCTACGTCGCGACCCTGACCGACATCACGCTGCGCAAGGAGCTGGAAGAGGCGCTGCGTTACCGGGCCTACCACGATCCGCTCACCGATCTGCCCAACCGCGCGCTGTTTTCCGATCGGCTGCGGGTCGCCCTCCTGCAGGCGCAGCGGCACGGTCGCGCCTTTGCCCTGTGCTTCATCGATCTGGACTGGTTCAAGCCGGTCAATGACCGGTTCGGGCATGCCGCGGGCGACGACCTGCTGGTCGAGACGGCGAAGCGCCTGCGCCTCTGCGTGCGCGCCGCCGACACGGTGGCGCGGATCGGCGGCGACGAGTTCGCCGCGATCCTCACCGAGGTCGGCTCCCGCACGGAAATCGAAGAAATCGCCGCCCGCATCGTCGCCGCCATCGCGCGCCCCTTCGAACTGACCGCCGGTACCGCCCGCATCTCGTGCAGCATCGGCATCGCGTTGTTTCCCGAGCACGGCAGGGATGTCGAAGCCCTGCAGCATGTCGCCGACGCCACTCTGTATGCAGTCAAGGCGTCGGGCCGCAATGCCTTTCGCATTGCCGCGAACGGCGCGGACCCGTCCTAGCGCTTGAGCCTGGCGAAAGCCGCGGCCATGGCTCCGGGCGTTTCAGCCTGCCGGAGGGCCTTGCCGCCGGCGGGTTTCGCCGTAGCGCCGGCGTCTACTCGCGGGCGCTCCGGCCGGCTGCCGCGCACGCTCCGTGCGTCACGCCCCGAATCCGCACCGGCTGCCGGCAGTTCGTCGGCGAGGCGCATGGTCAGCGCGATGCGCTTGCGCGCCACATCGACTTCCAGCACCTTGACCTTGACCACGTCGCCGGCCTTGACCACTTCATGCGGGTCCTTGACGAAGCGGTTGGCCAGCGCCGAGACATGCACCAGGCCGTCCTGATGCACGCCGATATCGACGAAGGCGCCGAAGTTGGTGACGTTGGTCACCACGCCTTCGAGCAGCATGCCGGGCTGGAGATCCTTGATCTCCTCGACGCCTTCTCTGAACGTGGCTGCCTTGAATTCGGGGCGCGGGTCGCGGCCGGGCTTTTCGAGCTCCTTGAGGATGTCCTGCACGGTCGGCAGGCCGAAGCGCTCGTCGGTGTATTTGCGGGCGTCCAGCGTGCGCAGCGTGCGGCTGTCGCCGACGAGCTCCTTAACTTCGCGCTTGATGTCGCGCAGGATGCGTTCGACCACCGGATAGGCCTCCGGATGCACCGCCGAGGCGTCGAGCGGATTCTCGCTGCCATTGACGCGCAGGAAGCCCGCGGCCTGTTCGAAAGCCTTCTCGCCGAGGCGCGGCACCTCCCTCAGTTCCGTGCGCGACTTGAAGGCGCCGTGGGCATCGCGCCAAGCCACGATGTTGCCGGCCAAGGTGCCGTTGAGGCCCGAGATGCGCTTGAGCAGCGCGGCGCTGGCGGTATTCACATCGACGCCGACCGAGTTCACGCAGTCTTCCACCACGGCATCGAGCGAGCGCGCCAGCCGCGTCTGGTTGACGTCGTGCTGGTACTGGCCGACACCGATCGCCTTGGGGTCGATCTTCACCAGTTCGGCCAGCGGGTCCTGCAGACGGCGCGCGATGGACACCGCGCCGCGCAAGGACACATCGAGGTCGGGAAACTCCTTCGCCGCGAGTTCGGACGCCGAATACACCGAGGCACCGGCTTCGGACACCACGATGCGGGTCAGCTTGAACTCCGGATGGCGGCGCATCAGTTCGGCGGCCAGCTTGTCGGTCTCGCGGCTGGCCGTGCCGTTGCCGATGCTGATCAGGCCGGCGCCGTGCCTTTGCGCCAGCTGGCGCAACGCGGCAAGCGAACCTTCCCAGTCGCGCCGCGGCTCGTGCGGGTAGATTGTGGCGGTATCGACGACCTTGCCGGTGACATCGACCACCGCCACCTTGACTCCGGTGCGGATGCCGGGGTCGAGCCCGATGACAGTGTGCTGCCCGGCAGGCGCCGCGAGCAGCAGGTCGTGCAGGTTGCGCGCGAAGACGCGGATGGCTTCCTCCTCGGCGCGCTCGCGCAACTGGTTCATCAGTTCCGATTCGAGATGCAAGGACAGCTTCACCAGCCAGGCCCAGCGCGCAGTTTCCAGCAGCCACTTGTCCGCCGCACGGCCCTCGTCCCGAATCGCGAAGTGGCCGGCGACCATGCCGACGCAGGGCGAAGCTTCGGGCGGGTCGCGCAGCTCCTGCTCGGTTTTCAGGGCAAGCCGCAGGATGTCCTCGTTGCGTCCGCGCAGCAGCGCCAGGGCGCGGTGCGAGGGCACGGTCTTGATGGTCTCGCGGAAGTCGAACCAGTCGCGGAACTTCGCGCCTTCGGTTTCCTTGCCCGCGACCACGGTGGAGACGAGCAGGGCGTAGTCGCCGAGATAGCCGCGCAGCTTCGCCAGCAGCGCGGCGTCCTCGCTGAAGCGCTCCATCAGGATCTGCCGTGCGCCGTCGAGTGCGGCCTTGATGTCGGGCACGTGTTTCTCGGCAGGTTCCGCTTCCGGGTTCACGTATTTCGCCGCTTCCGTTTCCGGCACCAGTGTCGGGTCGGCGAACAGTGCATCGGCCAGCGGTTCGAGGCCGGCCTCGCGCGCGATCTGCGCCTTGGTGCGGCGCTTCTGCTTGTAGGGCAGGTAGAGGTCTTCGAGGCTCTGCTTGGTCTCGGCGGCGGCGATCGCGTTTTCGAGTTCGGGCGTCAGCTTGCCCTGTTCCGCTATCGAGGACAGGATTGCGGCGCGGCGGTCTTCCAGCTCGCGCAGGTAGTTCAGCCGCTCTTCGAGATTGCGCAACTGCGTGTCGTCGAGGTTGTCGGTCACCTCCTTGCGGTAGCGCGAGATGAAGGGCACGGTGGCGCCCTCATCGAGCAGTTGCACGGCAGCGGCGACCTGTTGCGGGCGGACGCCGAGTTCTTCGGCAATGCGTTGCGCGATGCGCGATTGAATCGAGGGCGGCATGGGTTTCTTTGAAAGTCCAGGGGCAGGGCGCGCACCTTACTGGTAAGGGCGTGCGAAGACAAGTCTTGACGCGGGGCACGTTCAGGGTTTGGAACGATTGCGGTCGGGCCTGAATCAGCCTGAGTCCAACGGCGCGCTGAATCGCCGTCCCGCCAGCGCCGACTTCTGGCGGACAGAAGACGCACTACGCACCAAGCCCCTTGTCGATAGCCAGCCTTGTCTGCCATGTATTGCGCCGGATAGCCAATTTGCATTGAATCGGATAGATTCCGGGCAGGGACGGAGGTCTGTCTGGGGCAAATGGAAATTGCGCGGGAGGGACAAGACTTGAGAAACGTGCAGAAATTCGGAATGCGCCAGATTTCTTGAAGCGGACGACAACAATGTGAAATGACTCTGATCCGTTTGGCTAGGGAAAGCGACCACGCCGGACGGCATGGAAGAACAAACCGGATCAGTAGTGTCCGGTTAAAAGTCGAAGAGAATCAGTTGGCTGGATGATTTGGTCTGATTTTCCTCGAATGCATTTGTCGTGAATGCTTGCTGCAAGGGCATCTTCTCGAAAAGAGTGACCGAAAGGA
>JAOTRV010000063.1 GCA_030247575.1 Sulfuritalea sp. | reverse complement strand
CGACGATCTTCGCCGACACGTCAAACGAATGGCGGCTGGCGCGGGAGGAGATCTTCGGGCCGGTGCTGGTGGCGATCCCCTGGCGCGACGAAGCCGAGGCGATCCGCATGGCGAACGACAGCCATTACGGCCTCGCGGCTTATGTCTGGACCCGCGACATCGGCCGCGCGCTGCGCACCGCCCATGCCATCGAGGCGGGGTGGGTGCAGGTGAACCAGGGCGGCGGGCAGGCGCTTGGGCAATCCTACGGCGGCGTGAAGGAAAGCGGCATCGGCCGAGAAATGTCCCTGGAAGGCATGCTCGACAGCTTCACCGAGACCAAGAGCGTGAACGTGAGCCTCACCATCCCGCCGCCCCCGCCGCGCGCCTGACACGGGGCGCCGCGGACTTTTTGCTCGGAATACAAAGAGAAAGGCCAAGCCGATGAATCTTTACGCCAAATTGCTCGAACGCCAAGATGCCGGGCGCCCCGTGACGGTGGGCCTGATCGGCGCCGGAAAGTTCGGAACCATGTTCCTCGCCCAGGCCCGCACCACGCCGGGCATGCATGTGGTCGCGGTGGCGGATCTGAATGTTTCCCGTGCCGCCGCGCAGCTCAAGCTCTCCTGCTGGCCGCAGGAGCAATATGCCGCCACCTCGTTTGCCGATGCCGCCCGCAACGGCAGCACCTACCTCACCGACGACGCCGACGCCCTGGTCCAGGCGCCCGAGATCGAAGTGGTGATCGAAGCAACCGGCGACCCCAAGACCGGCGTGCGTCTCGCCCTCGGCGCCATCGCGGCGGGCAAGCACATCGTGATGGTGAGTGTGGAAGCGGACGTGCTCGTGGGCCCGCTTCTCGCCCGCAAGGCGCGGCAGGCGGGCGTCGTCTATTCGCTGGCCTGGGGCGATCAGCCCGCCGTGGTGTGCGAGCATGTGGACTGGGCGCGGGCGAGCGGCTTCAAGGTGGTCGCGGCCGGCAAGGGAACGCGCTACCTGCCGCATTTCCACCAGTCCACGCCGGAGACCATCTACGACATCCTGGAAGGCTTCGTCGACGTTTCGGATCGCTCCACGATCAACCCGAAGATGTTCAACAGCTTCTTGGATGGCACCAAGTCTGGCATCGAGATGACCGCCATCTGCAACGCCACCGGCCTGCATGCGCAGACCAATGGCCTGTCCTTCCCGCCCGCCTCGCGCTTCGAGATTTCCAACGTCTGCCGTCCGCGCAGCGATGGCGGAAGCCTGGAGAAGGCCGGCGTCACCGAATGCGTCTCCTCGGTGCGGCGCGACGGCTCGCCGATCCCGCATGAATTGAGCCACGGCACGTTCGTCGTATTCGAGGCGGCGGAGGACAATGCCTACAGCCGCGAATGCCTGCGGGAATATCATGCCCTGCCCGACAGCACGGGACGCTATGCGACCCTGTACCGGCCGATCCATCTGAACGGCATGGAGCTTGGCATTTCGGCGGCCTCGGCAGCATTGCGCAATGAGCCGACGGGCGTACCGATCTGCTTCAATGCGGACGTGTCTGCCACCGCCAAGCGCGCGCTGCGGGCGGGGGAAGTGCTGGATGGCGAGGGCGGCTTCTGCGTGTGGGGCAAGCAGGTGCCCGCCGAAATTTCCCTGCGCGAAGGCTACCTGCCGCTCGGCCTCGCGCAGCATGTTAGCCTCATCCGCGATGTGCCGGAAGGCGCCTGCGTCACCTGGGACGACGTGGCGATTGATGCCGCCGACCCGGTGGTCCGGCTGCGCCGCGAGATGGAGCGGGAATTCGGGCCAGACACGCGCGCGGTCCAGGCTGCGCAATAAACGCACGCGAGGGTTTGCTCCCGGAGCAACCCTCGCTCCACCCCAAAACCGCATACGGGGCTGCTGCCCAGAACGCACGCGCGCTCGTATTTACCGGTCGTCTTCGCGTGCGATCTTTGCTCAGAAAAATAAGCCTCAAGCTTTTGAGGCAGGCTGTTCGCAGCGTTTTGAAATGAATGGCGATAGAGATTCGATCTCATGTCATGAGCGCATTGATTTTCGCCGCTTGCCGTCGGCAACATCAACCTTTTCAGGCAGGTGAAAAGGCGAATTCTCAGCTTTGCCCGCAGCACGCACCAGTTCCATGGTCTTGGTGAAATGCTGTTTCAAGAGCAGCGCCGCAGTGTCGGCGTCCCGGGCGAACACCGCTTCAGCGATGTTGGCGTGCTCGGTGAAGGGATCGCGTGTGAAGAGGCCTGCCGGGCGCGCGAGACGGCGGTAGCGCTCGCTCTGCTCGTGTAGGGAGTCGCGGAAGCGCAGCAGCCACACCATCCCGCACGCCTGGGTCAGGGTGCGGTGGAACCGGTCGTGCAGGGTGTTCCAGCCCTCGTTATGCTGGCTCGCGTCCGAAGGGTTCATATAGGGCGCGTGGCGCAGATCGTCCCAGGCTTGGCGCACGTCCGCCATCCAGGCGTCGCCTCCCGCCTCCATGGAGCGGCGCAGGGCGAGGACCTCGATCTCGATCCGGGTGCGGGTCAGGTCTTCGAGGTCGAACTCCGATATGGGGCTCACACGGAAGCCGCGCTGATCCTCGGCCACCACGAGGCCGTCCGCCACGAGGCGGGAGAGCGCCTCGCGCACCGCCGCGAGACTCACGTCGAACGCCTGGGCGAGGGCGGAGATGGGAAGCTTCTCCCCGGGCTTCAGCCGGCAGGTGAGGATATCCGCCGTAAGCGTCCGGCCTGACCGCTACCCGCGCCATTTCCAAGGCAGCAGGTCATCGACCTTTGTGATCTTGTAATCAGGGATACGGGCCAGGGTGTCGGCGAGCCAGGCATGGGGAT
>JAOTRV010000040.1 GCA_030247575.1 Sulfuritalea sp. | reverse complement strand
TCTTTCATGGTAATCATCGCCCCATCTACCCTGCTCAAATGTTGAGCAGTGGAGGTTAATTACCCTGGTCAATTTTCAACGCGCACAACGGCGTCTAAATGGTCAATTTTCAGTGAGCGTCAACATGGAGGGAACAAACTGCAACGGCTTACCGCCTTTTTTTAACAACCTGCAATTACTTGGTTCGCCGCCCCTAGAGCTTCTCGCAAAAGATGGGGCCATTCGTCGTAAAAAGTGCATGTAGATGATTCATTTGCCGTGCAAAGATATACTTCCAGTCTCAGGCCGCAGGCTAGCTGCCGCTGGCGCGTGTTGATCGGCCGCGCGCTCTGGAAACTCCGGCGCTGATAAGGCTCTCGAAGCCTTCATCTGAAATGCTTGGCAGGCGCCATCGGTCTGCGACGGGCTGTTTCGGGGTATATCGATGCCTGCGCCCGCCTTTTTCGGCGGTGAATCTCGGCAGACGGCCGACCCTTCCGTGCCCTGAGCGGAAGTGACCAGCCTGGGAAAGCAAACGTTCAGTCCCGGTTCTGCTGTCAAGAAACCTTTACGAGGGGCTTGTGCCAAGACTGTGCTCGGCGCGCAGCTCCCAGATCGTCGCTGGTGGCAGGTTCGCCCATACCCTTGATAACCGCCGCCATTGCAGACCACTGTGGTGTGGAACAAACGGGTGGCTGTCGAAATAGCTGTACTGGATCAACCGACGGTTCGGCGAGACGCACAGAATCCGGCAGATCGCTGCGGCTGTTTCAAAATGGAGCTTGCCTGACAGCGATTTGAACGGGACCGATGAAACCATGACGAGGTTGTCCGGCAAATCACCGAGGCTGCCGACCATATTGTGAAACAAGCCTTCGATCACCCGCACCTGGACAAGTTGGTGGCGCAAGAGTTCAGCCAGGCGCCGGTCCTGTTCGAAGATGACCAACTGCGAAGTATGGCCTATTCTGGTGATATGACGGGTGATCGCTCCGGTGCCTGCGCCGATCTCGATGACGCTGGCACCGTGTTCGATCTGGCGTGCCATGGCGTTGGCCAATGCAGCTGATGAAGGGATGATTGCGCCGATGGTTCGGGGGCTGGAAAGAAAGCTGCGGAGCATGCGGATCACTGGAAGAAACCCGTGTTCACCAAGTGATGCCGATAACTGTCCAGAAAGCTGCCATCGGGGCAATGTTCAAGCCGACCTGAACAGATCTCTCGTAGTCTTCCGTTGGCTGCAAAAAAAGGATCAGCCGGCAAACCGGCGATTTCGAGCAGGGTCGAGGGCAGAAACATGATATCGAGTTCGCGCTGCAGTGGTTTGGTAGAGGAAGCATAGTTTGTGAAAAACTGGTAGCTGGCGAAATAGAGCGCCTCGTTGTCTCGCATCGGCCGGTGTGCTTGTCTGGCCAGGCGGCTTGCCATGCCTTCAAAACCCGGTTGATGATCGCCAGCAACCAGCATCAGTGTCGGCCGCGTACCGCCGAGCACTTTATCGCGAAACATCTGGTTCGCTGCATCTGCCGCACGGGAGCGGACGATGAAATCGTCGACCTTCCTGTCAAGCATTTCTTCCGTCGTCTGTGATTGGGTCGACCGGTTCTCCGGTGCAGCGCAACGTCCGCCATGCGGTCCATGGTTGTGGATGGTAAGCATGACCAGAAAGATCGGCCGACTATCGGTAGTTATCAGGCGCTCCCGGACCTCGGCCAGTTTAGCGTACATAACAGTGTCGGTGACCTCGCACCAGTCGGCCGGAAGGCCGAGCATTTCGGCCCCGTGGAACTCTTCCATTCCGTAGGCGCGATAGGCATTGTAGGCATTCATCATTCCCTTCTGCACCGGATAGACGACAGCCGTGCGATAGCCAAGCGCGCGTAGTCGATGGCCGAGCCCATTGCGGATTCGTGGTGCAACCGAATAGGGTGCGTAGCCGGTTTCCGAGAACCAACGGTGTGGAATCCCCGTCATGAATGCCAGCTCGCTGTTCCACGTCGCGCCGCCCAAAACGTGCACACGCAGGGGCCCATACTGGCTTGAATTTTCGCCGGGCTCGAACATCGCCAAGCGACACTCGGCGCGGCCGGCGCAAGCCGATAATTGGCGGGGATCGAACTGCGACTCCTGGAAAATTGCAATGATGTCGGGCGAGCGCGGAGCGGCTGATACTACGGGCGCAGAAACCGGCGGATGCTTTTCGAAAGCATCCGGGCCAACCGGAGAATAGACAAACTCAGCGCTGCCAATTGCCAGCGAACGGACGAATCGTGTGAGTGCCGAATAGTTGTGATGTGCGGAAAAGGCCCAGGCATTCCCATCCCTTAGCCGGGGCCATCCGTCGATCGCCTCGTCGGCCGCCGCCCAAGCCGTCGGAAGGTAGAGGAGCGCCATGAGCGCCACAAACATGCCGCTTCCGACGCCTGAATGCGGCAGGTAGCGACGTTCCAGACGCGTCACGATAACGCCGGCGAGTATCCATAGCAGCACCGCAACAAAAATCGCCGGCTCAACATACTGAATCAGCATCCCCAGGTTCTCCCGCAGATTCGGCAAGGCATAGGCAAAATCCTGCCAGATCAGGGATTCGCCGGTATAGCGGGACTTGATCGTATTTGTCAGCGAAATCCCTAGGCATAGCGGCAGCACAACAAACATGGCCGCAAGTGATCGCCAGAAGATCTGCCACAACGCGACGATCAGAGCGGCGAAAGCGATCGCCACGTTATCGTCGACAAGCAACGGCATCAGCGAAAACAGGGCAATCGGAATGGCGTAAGTAAAGAAAGTGGGCGCCGCCCGCTGTAGACGCGTTGAAGTAAATGAATTTATTTTCATCTGGTTGCAGAGCAAGGCGCTTACGCCGAAAGACAAAAACCATATCGGCCAGGTATCCCTGCCGCATCACACACGGTCGTAAACGGCACTCCCGTGATTTAGCGAGTCAAAGTATTCAAAAAGTCCCGGACGAAATCCCGCCATTATCTATGATCATTCACCGCTTTCGTTGCGATGAAGCGATTGAGAAGAAAACCTGAACGGTGATTGGGAGTCGTTCGGCGACATTCAGCAACAGAAACGCTCTCATTGACGCGTGTTTGCGCTGGATGACCCTGAATGCTTCCGCACAGGGAATCCCAGCGTTGCAGCACTTCAGGCGTCGACAATGCAAGCGCGAGGATGCCCGGAACCCCGGTACAGACCAAAGAAAATCCCGGCGCCACATGACCGGCGCCTTGGTACGGGTCCTATTGCTGGGTGGTTTCCGCCTTGATCGCGAGCCACTTGCCGCCGCGCTTTTCAAGCAGGTATTCCTCCAGGGATTCGAAGCGGTAGGGCTTGCCGGCTTGCCGTCCCTGTTCGATCACCACGGACCTGACGCCGATGCGCTCGCAGACCCCGCCTGCCGTCGCGCTCACCAGCTTGCCCTCGGTCCACACGCGGCGCTGCTTGTAGTTGGTGAGTCCCTTCATGGCCTCGATCGTGCTCTTTGCCAGCTCCTCGCGGACGAGGTCGATGCTGGTCATTTTGCCCTCGGTGTCGCGCACCGTGGCCCGGACGCTTGTCCCGGGCGCGAACATGGCGATGATCCTCGGTGCGCTGCGGCGGATGATCGCATTGTCCAATTGCCCCAGCCAGGTCTTGGCGATGGTGGTCGGCGCGCAGTCCCCCACGGGCGTGGCGGCAGGCGTCGTGACCGCCGGCGCGGTTGCGGCAGGCGCCGCTGCGGGAGGTGCGGCGACCGGAGCGGCGGCAGGAGGCGCAGCCGAGGCAGGCGCAGCGGCCGGCGTCGCGGCAGCTGGCGGTGGCGGTGCCTTGCGTCTCTGTTCCAGTTGCTTCAGGCTGTCCTCGTCCGCGGTCTGTGCGTAGCGGTCGAGTTCGGCGTCGAACGCGCCGGGGACATAGAAATTCGGCACCTTGTCCAGCAACACCGGCATCAGGATGGTCATCAAGGCCCGTTCCTTGAAGGTGCTCTTGCTCCTGGCTTCCTTCGGCGCGGCGCGCACGAAGCCGACCTTGCCCGCGTCGATGTCGAGCTTGTGCTCGCCGACCTCCATGGTCGTCCCGCCGCGATTGACCTTGTCGTAGGTGCCCTCGCGGTTCGAGGTGGCCGTGGCCAGTTCCGCCGACAGGACGTAGGGTTCATGGTCGGTGCCGCGAATGCCGATGGTCGCCGTAGGCGTGACGACCTTGTGTCCGGAGCGATTGGTGCGGGCGATCCAGCCGCTGATGACCCGCAGCGACCCGGTGAACAGCCGCAGGGTGAGGCCATCGGTCGGCTTGTCCTCGGCAGCGAAGTGTTCCGCGACAAACTCGGTACCCGGGCGAATGGCGACGAGTCCCCGATCTTCGGTTTTGAGTACCGCCTCGGCCAGGGCAGCGGCGCGCAACCGTTCGCCGACGTACACCATGTCGCCCTCGCGCAATTTTCTTTCAGTGCCGGCAGCAGACGCAGCGACCTCGCCGCGGATATGCAAGACGGCTGCAAACTGCCGGCCGGTTTCCGCGGTCGCTGCGGCGGAATGGCTCGGCAGGGAACCGCCCATGAGGATGCAGAAAAGGCCCACGCCGCCGGCGATGGCACCCAGCCTTGAACGATTCAGCGACCAATCCATGATGCAGCCCCGTGCTTTCGCAAAAATTGGAAAATTCTGCCGCTATTGAAGCACACTGACCGGCAATGGGCCAGTGCAGTTTTCCGCAGGAACCTTGTCGCTAGGGCGGCGCCGGGCGCTTTGCGCAGTCTGCGAGGTCTTCCCGGGTGTTGATGTTGCGGAAAGCGTCGGCCTCGTCGTCAAAAGCCACTTCGGCCAGCTTCAACGACGCGTGCCAGAGGCCGACCTTGCGTTCGCCGGACGCGAGAAAGGTCTCAAGTTTGCCCAATACCTCGCGCCGTGCCAGGCAGAACGCGCGCTGCACCTGGTCGCCGGTGCGCGCCACGGCAAGCTCGGCGTCCTCCGCTGCCAGTGCTGCGTGCAGCCGCCGCACCAGGTCGCCCGGCAGAAAGGGCGAATCGCAGGGCACGGTGAGCAGCAGCGGAGTCGCTGCCTGCGACAGCGCCGCATGCAAGCCGGCCAGCGGGCCGGCAAAGCCCGGAATGCTGTCGGGCAGCACCGCGCAGCCCAGCTCGGCGTAGCGGGCGGGGTTCCGGTTGGCGTTGATCAGCACGGTGTCCACCTGCGGCGCCAGGCGGTCCAGCACCCACTGCACCAGCGGCCGGCCGTCGAGGTCCTGCAGGCCCTTGTCGACGCCGCCCATCCGCCGCCCCTGGCCGCCCGCCAGAATGACACCCGTAATCGCTTCTCTCATCGCCGCACCATGTTCCAGATCATCGCCACTCCATCCAGCAGCAGATCGCCAATGTCGGCATCCAGCCCGCGGCTGTGCTGGCGCTGGCTGCGTTCGCGTTCGCGGGACAGGATGGCTTCGGCCAGCAGCTGCGGATCGGCCGGCGCCGCCTGACTCGCGGCAACCCGGCGATAGCCGGCCAGCGCCCGCTCGACGGCCTGCGCGTCGAGAATGGCGATGGGTGCGCGGCAATGCTTGCAGGCGCTGTCCTTGCGGATGTCGACGGGCGCGCCGCATCCTGTGCAGCGCACCACGCCGACGCGGACGCCGATCGCCCTGATCTCGACCGGGGTCAGCTGGCGCACAAAGCCTTTTTCGATCATGAACTGGGCGAAGGTGATGAAGCGTCCGTCGTGCTGGCCGCAGCGCAGATAGTTGAACAGGCCGCTCTTGACCCGGTCCTGGGAATGGATCAGACGCTCGCCGCAGCGCGGACAACGCAAGGGACTGGCCAGCGGCAGACGCTGGTCGTCGCGGTGCTCGTGGATCAGCTTGAACAGTTCGATCACGCCCGCGGGCGTCAACTGCAGGCTTTCGTATTCATCGAACCAGATGCCCTGGCAAGGGAAGCACAGATCGAGCGTCACTTCGCCGTTGAGCTTGCGCGGAAAGCGATGCGCGCTCATCGGCGCCCGGCAGGACGGGCAGCGGGTGGTCTCGGTGGCAGGCATGGCACTCGAATCCGGAGCTTGCTCTCAGAACACCAGCGTCGTCCATTCCGGATCGAGCGCACGGGCGACAAAGGCGCTGGCGGCCACCGTGCCGGTGTATTCGGGGATCAGCGCCTCGTCCTTGTTGACCAGCGCGTTCATGGCCATGGCGCAGGCGCGAAAGCTCACATCGAGGTTCGCCGCCTGGCGCATCATGTGATAAATCGAGGTGTCGACCTCCGGCCAGGGCAGCAGCGAATCGGCGACTCCGGCCACCAGCAGGCGCACGGCGGGACCGGCGAAATGGATCTCGACTTCGCAATCGAAGGCGGCTGCCGCGGCGGCGTGCACGAAGGGCGTGGCGCACAGCTGCGGCCGCTCCGGTGTGGCCGACCAGAGCAGGATGGCCAGTTTGCTGCGCTGTGCGTTGCCCTTCATTCGACAATCCTCCCCCCGACCCCCTCCCCCGGGGAGGGGGTGACTTTGGTTCGCCGCTGGCGTGGCTCCAGATTTGTCGCTGCGTACCTCACAGGAACTCCGCTGCCGGTTCCATGCGCCGGACATGGGCGCGATAGTCGTCCGCATTCACCAGTCCGCGGCATTCCGCCTCCCAGGCCAGCGGCCGGCCGCGCACCATCCAGCCCGCCCGGTAGGGGTCGCGATTGAGGATGGCCGGACGTTCCTCGGCGTCCTCGTTTCCCGCCTGCAGCACGAAGGACAGCGGCGCATGCACGGCGAGCACGGTCTTGGCGCATTCGACGGTGCCCAGGCCGCGCCCCGCTGCGACTTCGGCGCCCCTCGGCTTGGCGGTGAACGCGATGATCTCGCCGGCGAGGAAGATGCCGAAGGCGGTGGCGCCGATCACGACGTCGCCGCCCTCGCGCCGCACCCACATGTCGTGGGTCGTGTCGTAGAGCAAGCCGTCGGGAACGGCGCCGCGGAAGGGGCTGCGGTTCATGGGCGTTTCTCGTCCAATCGGTGGCGGAAGAGAGCGGGAGTCGAACCCACCAGGGACCGCATGGCGACCCCTGCCGGTTTTGAAGACCGGCCGCCCCACCGGGGAACGTTCTCTTCCGTTGTTCGGTTCTAGTTATTGATCCATGCGTGGGTCGAGCCGGTGTCGCGCAAAACGTGCTCGTCACGCACGCGGCGAGTGTAGCCGATGCGGTCGAAGAATTCGAGGATGTGAATCGCCACCTTGCGCCCGCCGCCGATGCGGTCGCGCAGGTCGGCGGCGCGTGCCGACCCTTTCTCCGCATCGAGTTCGGCGACCAGCGCTGCAAGCTGTGCCACGGCGTCGGCCGTGAAGTAGTGGTCGTGCGCCACCGGATAGAGTTCGCCGGCGCGCGCCACGCGGCGGAACAGCTGGCGCACCACGTCTTCGGCGGTGCCCGACGCCTTGGCGACGTCGCGCACGCGCGGCGGGCCGCAGGGCTGGGCGTCGAGCAGCGGCCGCAGCACGCCGAACAGGTCGCGGTCGCCGGCGGCGAGCTTGGCCTCGTGTTCGGGCAGGTGCAGCCAGGCGCGCGAGGCGGCGAGGCGTCCTGCCCCCAGCAGTTCGGCAACCAGCGCGTCGAAGGCGGCGCGCGCCAGCGTCGGCAGCGTCAGCCGGCGCAGCCGTTCGCGCTCGATGCCGACCATGTCGGGCGCGCGCTGATGCTCGGCGGCGAGCGCGGCGAGCAATTTTTCGCCGAGCGCCTGCCAGGCGGCGGCGGAAAAGCCGGTCTGCTCGTCGCCGGCGTGGATCACGCGCAGCCCGGCGGCCCGCCACAAGGCGGCCGCCGCGTCGTCGGCGAGATTCCAGTTGGCGGCGAAGCGCAGCAGATCGATGCCGGCGCCCGCTTGCTCCACCATGAGGCGCAGGCTCGCCGCCGGATCGTCGTCGCGCAAGGCGGCGAGCAGGGCCAGGCGCGCCGGGCCGCGCTTGTGCCGCGAGGGCGGAAAGCAGTCGAGCACGCGGCCGCCGGCGACAGTGCGCTGGGCCGAGGCGTCGCGCAGCACGAAGCGGTCGCCGCGCACTGCGATGGTTTCGCGGTCGAGCAGGATTTCGGCCAGCGCGGTGGCGCCGGGCGCAAGCGGGTCGCCTTCCAGCAGCGCGACGCGGCCGGTGATGTCGACAGCGCCCAGATGCAGATGCACGGGTGTCCAGTGCTTCAGCGCCGCTTGTGTCGCCGGCACCTTGAGCTCGGCCTGGAAGCGCAGCAGCGGCCGGGCTGCCGCCGGGTCGACCACCCACATGCCGCGCGCGATGTCCTTCTTTTCGAAGTCGCCGGTCAGCGCCAGCGCGCAGCGGTCGCCGGCCTGTCCGTATGCGGCCGGCCGGTCCTGCACATGCAGGCTTTTGACTCGCGCCTTGAGCCCGCCCTGGCCGGTGCTGCCTGCCGGGGCGATGATCACCGTCCCGCCGGCGTCTACTCTTCCCGAGAAGGCCGTGCCGGTGACCACCGTGCCGATGCCCGACAAGGTGAAAGAGCGGTCGATGGCCAGACGGAAGCGCCCGTCCGCGCGGCGCGCCCGATGCGCGGCGGCCACCGCATCGAGATGGGCGCGCAGCGCGGCGATACCCTCGCCCTTCGGCGCCGAAACCGCAAACACGGGGCTGCCTTGCAGCCGGGTGCCGCCCAGCAGCGCTTCGATCTCGCCGCGCGCTGCTTTGATGCGGTCTGCATCCACCGAGTCGCATTTGGTCAGCGCCACCGCGCCATGCTCGAGGCCGAGCAGGTCGAGCAGTTCCAGGTGTTCCCGCGTCTGCGGCATCGGCCCGTCGTCGGCGGCGATCACCAGCAGCACGAAGTCGATGCCGGTGGCGCCCGCCAGCATGTTGTGGATCAGCTTTTCGTGACCCGGCACGTCGATGAAGCCGAGCACCGACCCGTCGGCTTGCGACGCGTAGGCGTAGCCGAGGTCGAGCGTGATGCCGCGCGCCTTCTCTTCCGGCAGGCGGTCGGCATCGACGCCGGTGAGCGCCTTCACCAGCGTGGTCTTGCCGTGGTCGATGTGACCCGCGGTGCCGATGATCATGCTAGTTGAGAATGTTCAGCGTCGCCAGCGATGCGGCGAATTCGGCTTCTTCGTGCGGCTGGAGGCAGCGCAGGTCGAGCAGCAACGCACCGTCCTCGATGCGGCCGATCACCGGCATGGACAGGGCGCGCAGGCTCCGCTCGATGCGATTGAGCACGCCGCCCTTTTTCCCCTGCGGCTTGATGGCGAAGCCGGCCGAGGGCAGGCGCTCCACCGGCAGCGAGCCGGAGCCGATCTGCGATTTCAGCGCGACGATTTCCGTCGTCACCGGCAGTCCGGCCAGGGCCGACCGCAGCGCGGGCAGCAGGCGCGCCGCTTGCGCCGCGATCTCTGCTTCCGGGCGCGTCAATTGGCGCACGGCGGTGACGCGCAGGTGCAGACGATCGGGATCGCGGTAGAGGGCCAGTACGGCTTCCAGCGCGGCGAGCGTCAGCTTGCCGACGCGCAGCGCGCGCTTCAGCGGGTTCTTCTTGATTCTGGCGATCAGATCCTTGCGACCCACCAGCAGGCCGGCCTGCGGCCCGCCCAGCAGCTTGTCGCCGGAGAAGGTGACCAGGTCGGCGCCGGCGGCAATGGCTTCCGCCGGCGTCGGCTCGTGCGGCAGGCCGTAGGCGGCGAGATCGGCCAGCGTGCCGCTGCCGAGGTCGATCACGAAGGGCAGGTCGTGTTGGTGCGCCAGCGTGGCGAGTTCGGCTTCGGGCACGGCATGGGTGAAGCCGTGGATCGCGTAGTTGCTGGCGTGCACTTTCATCAGCATCGCGGTGCGCGGGGTGATGTTCTCCGCGAAATCCTTGAGATGGGTGCGGTTGGTGGTGCCGACCTCGACCAGCTTCGCGCCGGCGCGGCTCATGATGTCGGGCACGCGGAAGGCGCCGCCGATTTCGATCAGCTCCCCGCGCGAAACGACCACCTGCTTTTTCTGCGCCAGGGTGTTGAGCAGCAGGAACACGGCCGCGGCGTTGTTGTTCACCACGGTGGCGGCTTCGGCGCCGGTCAGCTCGCAAAGGAGTTCGTTGACCACGTTGTCGCGGTCGCCGCGGCCGCCGGATTCGATGTCGTATTCCAGCGCACAGGGATTGCGCGCCGCGGCGATCAGCGCCTGCACGGCTTCTTCGGGCAGTGGCGCGCGGCCGAGATTGGTGTGCAGCACGGTGCCGGTCAGATTGAATACCGGTCGCAGCTTCGGCTGCATTCTTGCCGTGACGCCAGCGTCGACTCTTGCAATCAGTTCCGCTTCGTCGGCCAGCGCGCCGCCGTCCTTGATCGCGGCGCGCGCGGCGGCGAGTACGTCGCGCACGACAGCCGTGACAACGGCGCGGCCGTGGGACTCGGTCAGGGCGGCGGGCGCCGCAGCTGAAAGCAGGCGGTCGACGGAGGGAAGGCGGGAGAGTGGGTTCATGATTTCACCCGAACCGGGCAGAAACGAGAAGTTTGCATCTTAAAGCATCCTGCCGCGGGCGAGAATCGAAAAGCCATCGCGATAATGCCGCTTGATGCTCGCCATGCGATTTTTTGCTGGCGTGGCGGCAGCTATTGCTTATAGTGGGCGCGGACAAAAAAGCCCGCATGCAAGGGCCTGATGGAGGAGTGGGGGATGAATTCACGGAATCCGGCGGCGCAGTCGTCGTGGCAGAAAATCCTGGGCATCGAGTTGAGCCCGGTCAGCCATCGCGAACGGCTGGTATCGGCGCTCGGCGGCTTTGTCGGCCTGCTGGCCGTTTATTTCGCCGGCCATGCAGTCGGCGGCCCGGCTGCGGTCGCACCGCTGGTGATATTTTCAATCGGGGCCTCGACCGTGCTGGTGTTCGCCGTGCCGCACGGGGCGCTGTCGCAGCCCTGGCCGGTGATCGGCGGGCATCTGGTGTCTGCCCTGATCGGTGTCTCCTGCGCACGGCTGGTGCCGGATGCGGGTCTGGCGGCCGCTGCCGCCGTCGGCCTATCCATCGGTGCGATGCACTACCTGCGCTGCATTCATCCGCCCGGAGGCGCAACCGCGCTGGCGGCGGTTCTCGGCGGCGAGCCTCTGCGCGCCCTGGGTTTCGGTTTCGTGCTGTCGCCGGTGCTGCTCAATGCCGTGGTCCTGCTCGCGGTCGCCGTCGCATTCAACGCGCTCTTTCCGTGGCGCCGCTATCCGGTTTTCCTGGCGCGCCGTGCCGCCAGGACGGAAGCCGCCGTCGCCGCCTACGAGGCGATTTCGCATGAAGACTTCGTCTTCGCGCTGACGCAGATGGATTCCTTCATCGACGTTTCCGAAGAAGACCTGCTGCGCATCTACGGCCTCGCCACCGGACGCCACCGCGAGATGGAAGCACAGGTGGCTGCCGCCGCCGGCAGCGGGACTAGCGTTGCGCCGCCTTGAAGCTCGGAAAGTTCGTCTTCCGGTAGTGCTTCTCCGCAACAAAACGGTCGAGCAGCAGCGCCTCCTCTGCGCTGTTGAGGCGGCCGGTGAAGCGCGTGACTTCCTTGCCCTGGCCATCGAGAAAAACCAGCATCGGCCGCAGCTTGCGCGGGTTGTGGCGCTGAACCATGGCGTGACGCGGGTCCTCGTCGTCGAGGTCCAGTTCGCCGAAATCGGCGTGGGCGCCGACATAGTTGCGCATGTATCTGGCGCTGACTTCGGGTTTGCGCAGCACACTCACGGTGTAGCGGCACGCCCCTCAGTTCAGGTGATCGCCGAAGTAGAGCAGGACATGGCGCGCAGGGGTGGATTTGATCTGCGCCACGGCGGCGATGTCGTCCCTCGTCAGCGGCACCACGCCGTCGAGGTGGTCGGCCTCTGCGGCGGCCGGCAGGCTGAAAGCGGCGGCAAGAAGCAGGGCAAAAACGGAAAGCAGGCGTTTCATTCGGGATTCCTCGGGTTGCATCCGTCGACCGGATTGAAGGGGTGACAGTGTAATTCGGGAATTGGTTCCGGAAAACGCCGCACGGCGACCCAATCGCCTGCGGCTATTTGTACAACACCTGCTCCTTGAGGTTGTCGATGATCTTTGCGGCAACCGGCCGGTACTTGGCAAAGACCTCGGGCGCGCAGACGTTGCCCTTGGTGCGATCGTCCAGCACACGCCTGACCGTCAGCGTAGTGCCCTTCAGCTTGTAGCTGGCTTGATAGGACGCCAGTTCGTTGCCGACCTTGAGGTCGCCGGGCAGCGACAGGACCTTGATGCCCTTCGGCAGCTCGATCACATACTCCTCGGTCAGGTTGCCGCCGAGGCAGGCGACATCGGCTTCCGGCTCCGGCTCCATCACCGATTGCACCGCGCCGATAATCGGCTGGGCGATGCCGAGCGGCGGAAAAATGTAGAAGGCGCCAGCGCCGGGCGTCTTCATGAACTTTTCGGCCTTGAAGCTGGCCTTGTAGCGGTAACTGTCGATCAGGGCCTTGGGATCGTCCTTCTCCATGGTCCCGCTGCCGATGATGCCCATCCGGCGGAAGGCATTCTTCACCAGATCCTGCTCGACTTCCCGCGTCATGTTGCGCGCCCAGGCGCGGGCTGCCACGGCGTCGCGGCCGGCCTGTGTCACTTCCACGCTGCCCGAGATCGAACCGTCTGGCGCCACCTTCATCAGGCTGCGCACCGTCTGCCGGTTCTGCGCGGCCGGCGGCACCGGCGTCCGGAAGCCATCGCGATGGCCCTCGACCAGCAGCACCGGCTTGTCCTGATCATTGAAAGGCAGCATGCCGAAGGGGGTCGAGTCCGAGGTGGAGTCGACGAACAGGTCGAAGTCCGGCAGGTAAGTCATGACGTGATTGACGCCGAACACCATGGGGATGCGCTGCAGGCGATAGGTCGATCCGGCATTCACCAGCGCCTGCGTACTCCTGATCCCCGTTGCCGTGAGCAGCGCCTGCAGCAGCGTCGCGTGATCCTTGCAGTCGCCCATCTTGTTGTCGAGCACCAGGTCGATGTCGCGCGGTACCACGGCGCCGACGCCGATGCAGTTGCCGCCGTAGGTGATGTGGGTCGCCACCCATTCATACAGCGCGCGCGCCTGCTCCTTCTTGCCGGCCTTGCCTTTGACGATCTCGCCCGCCAGTTTCGCGATCCGCTCGGTCACCGCCGCCTTGGGGTTGGCGCGCACGCCGTAGGCGGCGGCGATCTCGGCGTAATTGCGGAAGGTCGAGAAGGCATAGCCGACTTCCTTTTCCGGATCGAACACCGACCAGTCGCGCCGCGTCGGCTTGACCGGCTTGGGATTGGCCCAGGTCCATTCGACGACGCGGCGCCCGCCCTGCGTCGTGTCGAGCGACTCCTTCATGCCGCGCCCCTCGAACTGCACCCACATCGACGCCGGGTAGTCGAAGCGCACCCGGATATCGTCGTGGGCGGTATTCCGGTAGAACAACTGACCCGCGGAGAAGTGCCCGGGAAACATCGCCTCGGTGTCGGTCAGCCGGTAAGAGAGCGCCACGGTGTCGCCGACGGCGAGATCCGGAAACACCACCGTCAGCGTCGTCCAGTCCGAGAACATCGGCGAGTCCTTGCCCTTGCCGCTATTGACCTCGAGCTGGTAGTTGTCCTTCGGCACTTCGATGCGTCGTCCGTCGGCCTTCAGCGTGTAGGCCGCCAATACCTCGGCCTTCTGCGCACTGGTGCTGTGCCCGATCACAGCCGTCTTGCTGCCCTCCAGCGCCGACTCGCGAAGCACGGTCTTGGTCCATTCGTGGGTCTCGGTCGCCTTGCCGTCGGCGCTGATCACATATGCGGCATGGTAGCGGCCGAAGCGAACCTGTGGGTCGAGCGCTTCCTCGGTTGCAGCAGGCGCAGGGCCGCAGTTCAGGAGGATAAGAATCAGCGCCGCCAATCGGGAATTCAGGAGAAGCTTCATGTCGAAGGTATCCGCAGGTAAATGACAATGGATTCTAGCATCGGGTGCCGGGGACTGACTGCTCTCATGCGGATATGGAAGTCAAAGGCAAAGACGCCGCGCCTGTCGTGCCGGCACGACGGGCCAACGAGATCGAAGAAGCTTCCAGAATCTGGCGCGGCCCCGCCGCGAGGAAAGTCGCAGGCCGGCGTTCAGGAGCGACGATGCGGCCGGCCCGCCGGGGCATGGGACGACCCTGGACCCCGGCTTTCGCCGGGGTGACGGATTCATTTCGCCGTGTCGCCAGCGTCGACTCCGGCCTCAGCCTCCCGGCGCCAGCAGCAGGTTGGGCCCGCTGCGGGCGTAGCCGGCCTCGTCGACCAGGATGTCGAGCGCCAGCGTGGCGAGATCGTCAGCCACGGGGTCGACCGGGCCTTTCTCCTGATAGACGATCTTGAGATAGCTCTTGCATGAGTCGCAGATCTCGGCGCGCACGGCGTCGGCGCCCTGCAGGCCTTTCGCTTCGAGATGGCGATAGCTGATGCCTTCGGTGGCGTCGCAACTGCTGCACTTGATGCGCACCAGGTTCCATTCGGTATTGCACAAGGCGCAGTGGAGATAGCGCAGATTGCCGACTTCGCCGACGCCGCGCACCACGCTGGCGACCGGCAGGAATCCACAGCAGGGGCAGACGCCGGGCACGTCGAGTGCGCTGATCCGGCTGGCGCCGAGGCGTGCGGCGCCGGCGGTCCACACCACCTGCAAGGCCGCCGCGACGTAGGGCAGCAGGGCCACGTCGTCGCCATAGAGCTCGGTATGCAGCACGCGCCCGGCCAGCGCCTCGAGGCGTTCGTCATCGAAGCCGGCGAGGCGGGCGAGATCCTTTTTGGCGGGTTCCGGCGCCGCGTCGGCGATCGCGACGGCGATCTCGCGCAGGGCGGTCTGCCAGAGCGGATCCCGCGGCCACGATTGTGCCGGCAGCGGCGGCATGCGGTGCTCTCGGGTGCGCGCCAACTGGCTTGCCTCGGGCAGCGCCAGCGCGGGCAGGGATTGCAGCGCGGCATGCTGGGCGCGCGTGATGGTGGCAAGAAAACGCAGCCAGTCGCCCAGGGAGTGGCCCTCGGCCAGCTGATCGAAACGCTGCGCACGCGTGGCGTAAATTGTTGCGGCATCGGGTGCAATGACGTGTGGCGGTTCGCTGCTGGACTTGATCGGGATGATGGGGGTTTGTGCAGTGGCGCTCATTGGTGTGGGTCGATCGACAGGAGACATAAAAAACCCGCGAGCCGAAGCCCGCGGGTATGGGGTGGGCAGAAGATCAGCCCGGCGCTTACGACTTGCCGGTGACCTGACGATACCACGCGCGGTGATGCTGCTTGGCCCAGGCCCGGGTGACCGTGCCGTAGACCATGGCGCGTACCGTGCCCCTGACCCAGAGTGCGGCATAGACGTGCACGAAGATCATCGCGATCATGATCGCGGCGATCGCCGAATGCACCACGGCGCCGAGGCGCACCACATCCACCGGGAAGCTGAAATAGGCGCGCCACAGGATGATGCCGGAGACGAACAGCAGCAGCATGCACACCGACATGGCCCAGAACATCGCCTTCTGGCCGCCGTTGTACTTGCCCTGTTCCGGCATGTTGTGGTCGTTGCCGTCCATCATTTCGCCGACGCGGTCGAGCCACTCCCTGTCGGCCGGCTCCATCCTGTTCAGCGCCCGGAAGCGGAAGTACATGACGACGAAGCCGATCATCATCAGCCAGCCGATGATGGGGTGCAGGATGCGCGCCCAGACCCCGCCGCCGAACAGTTGCACCAGCGGATAGAAGGCCGGATGGAAGAAGGCCAGGCCGGACAGCGCGAGCAGGATGAAGCAGATGCCGACGACCCAGTGGTTGGCCCGCTCTTCGGCCGTGTAGCGTTGCAGGTCCTTTGGATTGCGGATCATTTTGCATCCTCCTTTTCCATTTCGTCTTCCAACTCCTTGGACACCTCGTTCGGCCCCTTCATCACGTAGTGGAACAGGCTGCCCAGTGCCACGGCGGCCATTGCCACGGTCGCCAGCGGCTTGGCAAAGCCCTTCCACAACGACACCAGCGGACTGATGCTGGGGTCTGCGGGCAGGCCCTTGTAGAGCTCCGGCCGGTCGGCGTGGTGCAGCACGTACATGACGTGCGTGCCGCCCACCCCGGCAGGATCGTAGAGCCCCGCCTTGTCGTAGCCGCGCGCCTTGAGGTCGACCAGGCGCTTGGCGGCGTAATCCTTCATCTGCTCCTTCGAGCCGAACTGGATGGCGCCGGTCGGGCAGGCCTTGGCGCAGGCCGGAGCCTGGCCGACGGCCACCCGGTCGGAACACAGCGAGCACTTGTAGGCCTTGCTGTCCTCCTGCGAGATGCGCGGAATGTTGAAGGGACAGCCGGTGATGCAGTAGCCGCAGCCGATGCAGTTTTCCTGGTGGAAATCGACGATGCCGTTGGCGTACTGGATGATGGCGCCGGGCGCCGGACAGGCCTTGAGGCAGCCCGGATCGGCGCAATGCATGCAGCCGTCCTTGCGGATCAGCCACTCCAGCTTGCCTTTCTCCTCGACTTCGGCGAAGCGCATCACGGTCCACGACTTGGCCGTCAGGTCGATCGGATTGTCGTAGACGCCGTGGTTGACGCCGACTTCGTCGCGGATGTCGTTCCATTCCATGCACGCCGCCTGGCAGGCCTTGCAGCCGATGCAGGTGGAAACGTCGATCAGCTTGGCCACTTCCGTGGTCTGCCGGACGCCGGGTGCCGGAGTGGTCGTCGCCGAGCGGCGGGCGATATCTAGCGATTGCAATGCCATGTCATGCCTCCTGAAGGGCCGTCCCGAAGGAGGCATCGCCCCCTCGGGGGGCAGCGAACAGAGTGAGCGTGGGGGTCATCATCGTCTCCCTTAGATCTTCTCGATGTTGACCAGGAATGCCTTGAATTCCGGCGTCTGGCAATTGGCGTCGCCGACGAACGGCGTCAGCGTGTTGGTGATGAAGCCCGGCTTGGTGACCCCCTTGAAGCCCCAGTGGATCGGGATGCCCACCGTGTGCACCTTTTTGCCATCGACGGTCAGCGTCTTGATGCGCTTGGTGACCACCGCCACGGCCTTGATGAAGCCGCGGTTGCTGCGCACCTTGACCTTGTCGCCGGTGGCAATCCCCTTGTCTTTCGCCAGCTCCTCGCCGATCTCGACGAACTGGTCAGGCTGCAGCACGGCGTTGATCTTCGAGTGCTTGGTCCAGAAGTGGAAGTGCTCGACCAGGCGGTAGGTGGTGGCCACATACGGAAAGTCCTTGGCCTTGCCGAAGGTCTCCATGTCGCCCTTGTACACCCGCGCCGCCGGATTGCTGACGGCCTTCGGGTTGCCGGGATGGAAGGGGTTCTTGTCCAGCGGCGTTTCGAAGGGCTCGTAGTGCTCGGGGAAAGGGCCGTCGGCCATGGCCGGCGCGAACAGCCGCGCCACGCCTTCCGGGGTCATGATGAAAGGCATCACGTTCTCCTCGGGCGCCGCGTCGGGCCGCATGTCGGGGACGTCGTTGCCGCCCCAGGCCGTGCCGGTCCACTTGATCACCGCGCGCTTGGCGTCCCACGGCTTGCCGGAGACGTCGCAACTGGCGCGGTTGTAGAGGATGCGCCGGTTGGCCGGCCAGGAGAAGCCCCAGTTCAGGGTCTGCCCCAGCCCGGAGGGGTCGGAATTGTCGCGCCGCGCGGTGAGATTGCCCGCCTGCGACCAGCAGCCGCCGTAGATCCAGTTGCCGCAGGACGTGCTGCCGTCGTCGCGCAGTTGCGCGAAGCCGGCAACTTGCTCGCCCGCCTTGACGATCACCTTGGTCTTGTCCTTGGGATCGAACACATCGCCCAGCGCCTTGCCGGAGATCTCCATAAGGAGTTCCTGCGGCGATGGCTTGCCGGGAATGCGGTAGGGCCAGGTCAGGTTCATGATCGGCTCGGGCAGCTTGCCGCCGTCCTTGGCATACATCGCCTTGAGCTTGAGGAACAGCGCCGCCATGATCTCGATGTCGCTCTTCGACTCGCCCGGGCCGTCGGCCGCCTTCCAGTGCCACTGGATGACGCGTCCCGAGTTGGTGAAGCTGGCCGTCTCTTCGGCGAAGAGGTTGGCCGGCAGGCGGAACACTTCGGTCTGGACCTTGGTCGGATCGACCTCGTTGAATTCGCCGTGCGGCTTCCAGAACTCCGACGTGTCGGTTGCCAGCGGATCGATGACGACGAGGAACTTGAGCTTGGCCAGCGCGTCGCCCACCTTCTTCTTGTTCGCCACCGAGGCCAGCGGATTGAAGCCCTGGCAGAAGAAGCCGTTCATCTTGCCCTGGTGCATGCGCTCGAAGATCGCCATGACGTCGTAGGCGCCGTCCTTCTTCGGCAGCCAGTCGTAGCCGTAGTCGTTCTTGTCGGTCGCGGCAGCTCCGTACCAGGCCTTCTGCAGGCTGGTGAACCATTTCGGGAAGTTCTGCGGGAAGTTCATCTGGTTCGGCCGCAGCGGTTTCGGCGTGCGCTTTTCCAGATAGGTCTTGCGATCGACGTCGGCATCGGTCGGCGCCGACAGATAGCCGGGCAGCACTTCCGAGTAGAGGCACATGTCGGTGATGCCCTGCACGTTGGCGTGGCCGCGCAGCGCGTTGATGCCGCCGCCCGCCATGCCCATGTTGCCCAGCAGCAGCTGGATCAAGGCCATGGTGCGAATGTTCTGCGAGCCGACCGAATGCTCGGTCCAGCCCAGGGCATAACAGATCGTCATGGTCTTGTCGGGCGCCGAAGTCTCCGCCATCATTTCGCAGATCTTGAGGAAGGCGTCCTGCGGCGTGCCGGTGGTCCTGCTCACCAGTTCCGGCGTGTAGCGGCTGTAATGCTTCTTCATCAGCTGGAACACGCAGTTCGGGCTTTCCAGGGTCGGATCGACCATGGCGAAGCCGTCCTTGCCCATCTGGTACTTCCAGGTGTCCTTGCCGTAACTGCGTTTTTCCGCGTTGTAGCCGGAGAACAGGCCGTCATCGAACTTGAAGCCTTCGTCGATCAGGAAGGCGGCGTTGGTGTAGTTCTTGACGTACTCGTGATGAATCTTGTCCTTCGACAGCAGGTAGTTGATGACGCCGCCGAGGAAGGCGATGTCGCTACCCGCGCGAATCGGCGCGTAGAAGTCGGAAACGGCGGCCGAGCGCGTGAATCGCGGGTCGACCACGATCAGCTTGGCCTTGCGGTCCTTCTTCGCTTCGATGACCCATTTGAAACCACAGGGATGCGCTTCGGCGGCATTGCCGCCCATGACGATCACCAGGTCCGAATTCTTCAGATCGACCCAATGATTGGTCATTGCACCACGCCCAAATGTCGGACCCAGACTGGATACCGTGGGGGCGTGTCAAATACGTGCTTGCGTGTCGAGTGCGACGACTCCGAGGTTGCGCAGGATCTTGACCGTCAGGTAGCCGGCTTCGTTGCCGGCGGCCGACGAGGCGAGGAAGCCCGTGGTGTTCCAGCGATTGACCGTGACGCCGTCGGCATTCTTCTCGATCAGGTTGGCGTCGCGGTCCTTCTTGACGTGGGTCGCGATGCGGTTGATGGCGTCGTCCCAGGAGATGCGCTTCCATTCGTTGCTGCCTGCCTCGCGCACTTCGGGGAACTTGAGCCGGTTGGGGCTCTTGACCATGTCCATCAGGCCGGCGCCCTTGGGGCACAGCGTGCCGCGATTCACGGGATTGTCCGGATCGCCCTCGATATGGATGATGTCCGCTTTCGCGTTCTTGGACTTGTCGCCCGTGGTGTAGATCAGAACCCCGCAACTGACTGAACAGTAGGGACACATGTTGCGGGTTTCCGTGGCGTGGGCGAGCTTGTAGCTGCGCACCTCCGCCAGGGCCGATGTCGGCGAGAATCCCATCAGTGCGATGGAAGACCCGGAGAGACCGGCGCCGCAGACCTTGAAGAACTGCCGCCGTGAGACTTGCATTTTTTGCCTCCTCCTTTTTTGAATACCAGCGGACAATCAATGCAATTTATGCGCCAATTAAACGTCTGTTGAAGGCTCAAGCACTTACCGCATCGCAGCAATCCGGACGGGACAAAATGTCCATATCGTTTCGGGACAAGTGGGACAATTTGTCGCTCACAAAAGCTTGCATTGCCAAGCCTCGCCGAATTGACGATGATTGGCGAAATACAAAAATATAGCGAGGAGACGAGTTTGAGTTCCGTTCCAGCGGTCGCGACCGTCGAGCTGTCGCCCTGGCAGCACCAATCGGTGCTGGTGGTGGACGACGAGCCCGGCATGGTCAGTTTTCTGCACCGCTCGCTGGCATTGCGCTGCGGCTGGGTAGCGACGGCCGGCAGCGTGGAAGAAGCCATCGAGCTGCTCAGCCGCCGCCACTTCGATCTGATCGTGCTCGACATCGCGCTGCCCGGCCGCTCGGGCGTCGAGTGGCTGCACCAGTTGCGGGAACAGGGCTTCGGCGGCGATGTGGTGCTGATGACGGCCTATGCCGATCTTGAGACGGCGATCGACGCGCTGCGTGCCGGGGCCTCGGATTTTCTGCTGAAGCCGTTTTCGGTGGCGCAGATGCTCAACGCGGTGAAGCGCTGCTTCGAGCGCTCCTCGCTGCGGCGCGAGAACTTCGTGCTGCGCCGCGAACTGGATCAGCGCGACGACAGCGTCGAAGGCATGGTCGGCAACTCGGTCGTGATTCGCGACGTGTGCGCCCGCATCAAGCGCATCGCGCCGACGCCCTCGACGGTGCTGATCCACGGCGAATCGGGCACCGGCAAGGAGCTCGCCGCGCGCGCCCTGCATCGCATGAGCCTGCGCTCTGATGGCCCCTTCGTGCCGATCAACTGTGCCGCGATTGCCGAAGAGCTGATCGAGTCCGAATTGTTCGGCCATGTCAAAGGCGCCTTCACCGGCGCCGCCGCCGGTCGCGAGGGCCTGTTCTATTACGCGCGCGGCGGCACGCTGTTTCTCGACGAAATCTCCGAACTGCCCTTGCCGCTCCAGGCCAAGCTGCTGCGCGTGCTGGAAGAGCGGAAGATCCGCCCGGTCGGATCGGAGCAGGAGGTGCCGGTGGATGTGCGCGTGGTCGCCGCCACCAATCGCAATCTGGTGGAAGAGGTCGCGAAAGGACGCTTCCGGCGCGATCTGTATTACCGCCTGCAGGTGGTCGAAGTCGTCCTGCCGCCGTTGCGCGACCGGATCGACGACCTGCCCGACCTGGTCGACTACTTCATCGGCCAGTTGGCCGCGCGCCTCGGCATCGCCGAACTCCGGCACGACCCTGAAGCGCTGGCGCGTCTGGCCCGCTACTCGTGGCCGGGCAACGTGCGCGAACTGAAGAACCTGATCGAGCGGTCGCTGATACTGGGTTACTTCGCCGACGATTTTGCGCCGGAAGAGGATGCGGCCGCCGTGGCGTCAGCGTCGACTCTTGAGCCGGGCAGCGGGGAGTCGCTGGCCGCCATCGAACGCCGCCACATTCTCGGCGTGCTCGAAACCTGCAAAGGCAACAAGTCGGAGGCCGCCAGGCGGCTCGGGGTCTCGCGCAAGACGCTCGATCGCAAGTGTGCCGTTTGGGGAGTCTAGGCATTCTTTCCGGCATCGCTGCACGCTTCCGCGGCTCCCTGCGCTTCAAACTGCTGGCGCTGGCGCTCGGCCCCTGGCTGGTGGCCGTGCCGATCCTGATCGGCATTCTCGCCGGTTGGGGCGCGGTGTATTACGACCGCCTGCTGATCACCAAGGTGCAAAGCGACCTGGCGGTCGCCCACGGCTATCTCGAGCAGGTCAAGGAGGGTGTCGGCCGTCGCGTCGAGACCCTGGCCGTTTCGGAGCGGCTTGCCCGCGCGCTGCGCGAGCGGTGGGGAGCGGCGGAGCTGGGTGAGCTGCTGCGCGACATGCAGCAACGACGCAAGGTCGATTTCCTGATCCTGCTCGACAGCGGCGGGCGCGTGCAGGCCGCGAGCGGCGGCCCGGCGCCGGGCAGCGTCTACATCGAATGGGAGGTCGTGCGCCGTGCGCTCGCCGGCCACGCCGAGGCCGAAGTGGACATTCTCGATCCGGCCCGACTCGATGCCATCGATCCCGCACTGACGGCAAAGGCACGGACCCCCCTGATCGCCACCCGCAATGCGCAGTTCACCGATCGCAACGAGGAAACGCGCGGCATGGTGATTCACGCTGCCGCCCCGGTCGCCTCCTCCGCGGGCAGTGTGCTCGTCGGCGGCCTGCTGCTCAACAAGAATCTCGAGTTCGTCGATCGCATCAACGAGATCGTGTACCCGGAAGGCGCGCTGCCGCTGGGCAGTCTCGGCACCGCCACCCTGTTTCTCGATGACGTGCGCATCGCCACCAACGTGCGCCTGTTCGAGAACGTCCGCGCCATCGGCACCCGCGTCTCGGCTGCCGTGCGGTTTGCGGTACTCGACCAGGGGCGCACCTGGCTCGATCGCGCCTTCGTCGTGAATGACTGGTACGTCTCCGCCTACGAGCCGATCACCGACAGTCGCGGCAAGCGCGTCGGCATGCTCTATGTGGGCTTTCTGGAGGAGCCCTTTCAGCATGCGCGGTGGCTGGCACTGGCCGCGGTAGCCCTGCTGTTCGTGCTCACGGTGGCAGTTGCCGCGTTTGTTTCCCTGCGCCTGGCGCGGCATGTTTCGCAGCCCGTGGAGCGCATGCACGGCACCATGAGCGCCATCGAAGCAGGCCGGACCGAGGCGCGGGTCGGCGCTCCTGATCTTGCCGAGGCGGACGAGCTGGCCGCACTGGCGGCCCATTTCGATCGCCTGCTGGACCGCCTCGCGGCGCAAACCGAGGCATTGCAGCGCTGGGGCAGCGAACTCGACAGCAAAGTGGCCGAGCGCACCCAGGAACTCGCCGCCGCCAACGAGACATTGCGCTCCGCGCAGCAACGCCTGGTCATGTCGGAAAAGCTCGCCGCGATCGGCCAGCTTGCCGCCGGCGTGGCGCATGAAATCAACAATCCCGTTGCGGTGATCCAGGGCAATCTCGATGTGTTGCGTGAAACCCTGGGGGATGCGGCCGAGCCGGCGATGCCCGAGATCCGCCTGATCCAGGACCAGGTCTTCCGCATCCGGCTGATCGTGACCAAGCTGCTGCAGTTCGCGCGACCCGCGGAATACGTGGGCTATCTGGAGCCGGTACGCCTCGATCAGGTGGTGCAGGACAGCCTCGTCCTGGTGGCGCACCAGATGAAAAAGACCAATGTCGCCGTGACGCAGGAAATGCACGCCGCCCGGCCGGTGACGGTGAATCGCAACGAGTTGCAGCAGGTGCTGATCAATCTGATCGTGAATGCCCTGCAAGCCATGCCGGAAGGCGGCACGCTGCGCCTGACCAGCGGTGACCGCGAGGAAGGCGGCATCCAGGGCGGCTTTGTCGCCGTCGGCGACAGCGGTCCCGGCATCGCGCCGGACGACCGCGAACGACTCTTCGACCCCTTCTTCACCACCAAGACCAGCGACGGGACCGGCCTCGGCCTGTGGGTCAGCCTCGGTCTCGTGCAGCGTTATGGCGGCCGCATCGACGTCGCCAGTCCGCCCGGCGGCGGCTCGGTATTTACGGTGTGGCTGCCCAACGAGGCAGCGACGGCCTGAGCGGCGTTCAGCCGCCCGTCGTGGGGGCGAAGCGCTTTTCGATTTCGCTTGCCGGAATGTAGCCGGGGATGCGTTCGCCGCTGGCGAAGAAAATCGCCGGGGTGCCATTGACGCGCAGTCTGCGGCCGAGCTGGGCGGACTTGTCCAGGCCGCTGGTATCGCACTTGGCCGGCACGGCGGGCAGCGCCTTGCCGGTCGTCATCCAGTCGATCCAGGCCTTGGACTTGTCCGGCGCACACCAGATCGCCTTGGATTTTTCGTAGGAATCGTCACCCAGCACCGGATACAGGAAGGTGTAGATGGTCGCGTCTTTCAGCAGCAGGATGTCTTTCGCCAGTTTCTTGCAATAGCCGCAGTTGGGATCTTCGAAGGTCACGAGGATGTGCTTGCCCGAACCGCGCACCTGCTTGACAGCCAGATCGAGCGGCAGGGAATTGAACTGGCGCTCCGCCGTGATGTTCTTCCCTGTTTTGGTTTCCAGCAGGTTGCCGAACAGCAGGTAGGTGGCCTTGTCGTCCGAATAGAAGACCTGGCCATCCACGGTGACTTCCCAGATGCCGGCGATGGGCGCCCTGGCGATCTTTTCGACCTTGCCGAGTTTGGCCTCTACGGCTTTCTTGATATCTGCCTCGTCGGCAACAGCGGCGAGGGACACACAGGCCAGGGCGGCGGCAAGCAGGGGTAGTTTCATGAGTTCTCCAGGGAAATTCAGGACGCCAGCGCGTAGCGAACCAGCAGGCTCTTTACGACCGGCAAGGCATTGGTGAGGTT
Organism: Sulfuritalea sp.; assembly: GCA_030247575.1. Lineage (GTDB taxonomy): Bacteria > Pseudomonadota > Gammaproteobacteria > Burkholderiales > Rhodocyclaceae > Sulfuritalea. The sequence continues at coordinate 10,707 of JAOTRV010000040.1, read as the reverse complement.
CAATCCGAAATTGCGCAGACGGGCCAGAGGGCCCTCGGCAGGGCGGAAAAGGTCGTGCAGACTATCAGTCACCGTCTGCAAAGTCACTACTTCTTCCTTGCGCGCCCGTTCGTAGCCGCGCAACAGGCCCAAATCGCCGCAATCGACGTGAGCGGGCTTGTCGCACAGGAGGGCCGACAGGACCTGCGCGTCCTGAAAGCCGAGATTGATGCCGTGGCCGGAAAGCGGATGGATGGTGTGCGCGGCATCGCCGATCAGCGCCAGCCGCGGCGCGACCGCCTGCGGCGCGCGCATCAGGCGCAAGGGGAAACCGGCGGGTGGCGTAATCAGTTCCAGCGCACCGAGTCGATGGCCGCCGGCTTCGGCGACGCGGGCGCACAGCGCTGCCGGGTCGAGCGCCAGCAGGTCGCGCCCGTGATCTTCGCCAGCGGACCAGACCATCGAGATCCGATTGCCCGGCAAAGGCAGCCATGCGAGTACGCCGTCGCGGCGGAACCACTGAAACGCCGTGCCGCGATGCGGCTGCTCGACAGCGAAGTTGGCGACCACTCCGCGCTGGTCGTACGGGTCGAAGCGGACCGCGATGCCGGCCGCGGAGCGGGTCCAGGAATCGGCCCCGTCCGCCGCGACGACCAGCCGCGCCGACAGGCTGCGGCCATCGTCGAGGGTCAAGTGCGCGGCATCCGGCCCGATGGCCAGTGCTTGCGGGCGCGCCGGACACAGCAGGCGCAGATTGCCCTGGCGCTTGACCGTCTCCCACAATTCGCGCTGGATCAGCGAGGATTCGAGAATCCAGGCCAGTTCCGACACGCCGCTCTCGTAGGCGCTGAAATCCAGCCGGCCGCCGGCGTCGCCGTGGATCTCCATGGCCCGCACGGCCTCCATGCGCGCCGCATCCAGATGGCGCCAGGCGCCCACAGCATCGAGGAAACGGGCGTTGGCCGGGCTGATCGCGTAAACCCGCGAATCCCATCCCTGCGGGAAGGTCGGGGCGGTTCCTTCGATCAAAGCCACGGACAAAGTCGAACGGCGCAAAGCCGCCGCCAGGGCCAAGCCCGCCAAGCCACCACCCACGATCACGACATCGAAATCCATGGGCAGATTGTCGCCTACCGAGGCCAGCCTTGACAAGGCAAGCGTGCGACGAGGATAATCCCGCCCCTTTGCACGGTGATGTAGCTCAGCTGGTTAGAGCGACGGATTCATAATCCGTAGGTCGAGGGTTCAAGTCCCCCCATCACCACCAGAATTCAAGCGGCTCCCGGCGACGGGAGCCGCTTGTTTTTTGGCCCGACCTTTTGCCGTTACGCTCCAGTACTACGCGAATGGTTTGTCGAGCGCGTCAAGGACGGGCTGACAGACATAGAAGCGTCCCCATTGCCGCCCAGTCATCTCGCGAAGGATCTTGCCTTCCTCCATGGCGGTTATCGTCGCCTTGGCCGTGGGGTGCGTTTTCCCCAATATCTTTGCAGCGCGCCCGATGGTCATGTAGGGATTGATGAACAGATTGTCGATTAGAACGAGCGCGTTGGGCTTGTCTCGCAGCTGGGCCCGGTACTGTTCCCGCAATCGGTGCAGTTCCTTGGCTTGTGCACCTGCGGCGGTGGCAGTCTCGGTTACGCCCTGGAGGAAGAAGCGGATCCACGGGATCCAATCGCCATGGGTACGCACGCGCTGCAGCAGGTCGTAGTAGTCGTTCTTGTGGGCATCGATGAAGGCGGACAGGTAGAGAAGGGGCTGTGAAAGCCGCTTGCGCTCGAGCAGGAAGAAGGTCACCAGGAGCCGACCAACACGCCCGTTGCCGTCGAGGAAGGGATGGATCGTTTCGAACTGGACATGCATCATGGCGCACTGGATCAAGTCCGGGATGACATCGTGGACATGAAGGAACTTCTCCCATTCATCCAGGCATTCGTGCATTTCCACTACGGGCGGCGGCACGAAAGCGGCGGTCATGGGGGTGCTGCCCGCGGGTCCGATCCAGTTCTGCGAACGCCTGAATTCGCCTGGCGTAGCCTTGTCCCCGCGCACGCCCGTCATGAGCTTGGCGTGAATCTCCCGAATCAGCCGGAGCGATAGCGGCAAATCAGGAAGCAGCGTGATGCCATGCTCCAGGGCGTAGGTATAGTTTCTGATTTCCTGAATGTCGGCATTGACGGAGCGCTTGGAGTTGCCGTCTTCGATTTCGTCGATCAGCAGATCGGAAAGGCTGGCCTTGGTACCCTCGATCCGCGACGACAGCACGGCCTCGCGGCGGATGTACGGGGAAATCAGCAGGTGAGGATTTGGCAGCTGGCCACCAAGGCCCGAGAGTTCAGACAAGGCTGCATCGGCCTTCGATAGCGCAAGCGCAAGCTCCATGTCGATATTGATGGGAGGCGGCAAGGGGTTCGGCACGAAGGCTAAATATCCCTGCGGTGCGTTCAGCAGACGCCCACTTTTGGCTACAGAAAAATCGTTCGGATTCATCGCGTTATGGGGGCGAGTCAAGGATACTTTCAAAAGATTCTAAGCTTTGAAAGAAATAAGTCAATTTCTTTCAAAGCTATCTAGTGTTCGAAAGCTCGCTTGAATTCAAGCGGCTCCCGGCGATGGGGGCCGTTTCCGTTCGGGATCCGGGGATTCTTGGTTGCCCCGTGCCTAACGCACGCCGAGTTCGGCTTGCACCGCGGCGAAAAAGCTCTCGAAGAACCGTTCCTCGCCAACCGTCTGGCCGCCGGATTTGACTTGATGCTCTGCCGTGGATGATCGGGATACCGTGATCGGGGCCACCATCGGCAGGCCGAGGGCGGTGGATTCGCTCGACTTCTTGATGTCGAAGCTCTCCTCAACTGCGGTGACGAAAAGACTCGTGCCCTGGCTCTGCGGAACACAATTGACGACCACCTGAAGGACGCTGTGGGCCTGCTTTTCGCCGGCGAACTGCTTGCTTCCGTCCAGGGACAGGGCGTTCGCGTCGAGGCTGCGGACCACATAACCCTGCCCGAGCAGCACCAGCCGTGCAGCCTCGCAGACCTGGATGGCGGGCATCTTGAAAACCCGCTTGTAGCGCGGATCGGGTTCGAAGGATTCGCCGCGATGCGCGGGCCCGCCGCCGCAGGCCGCGAGGAGCGAGACGATGGCCGCGGCCGCTATTCCTCTGGTGGCACCGATACCTGCGCTCAGCTTCATGCCAATGTTCCCTTGTGGCGCGCAACGCCCCGGCGGGAGCGCTTGGTCAGGCGGGCGCCCGGCGGTCCAGAACATCGCGCAGCTTCCGCCACACCTGCCAGCCGACAAAGGCACGGCGCGCCCAGCGCCAGGCGCGTTTGGGCCGGGCAACGACCAAGGCGACGCCGGCGGCAACGATCCATTGCGGATTGCGGCGCAACCAGCGGACACCTTCGACCGCACAGTCGGCACCGCCGAAGGCAGGAGCCAGTCCTGCTGCGCAAAGACCGAACTCGGTGCGCAAGGATTCGCTGGCGATCTGAAGTCGCTGCTTCTTCAGCGCGAGTTCCAGCGTAGTGGAGTTCACGGCGTTCTTGCGGTGCCGGCCGCCAGCGCGTCGCGATCCTTGCGCAGTTCGGCGAGGCTGGCGGAGAAGAGTTTCGAGCCCGATCGTCCCAAACTCATCGCCAGCATCAGGCTGGCGATGCCGGCGCCGAGGAACAGTGCGGAAAAAATTCCCAATGCCAGCAGCCGGTTGCTGTCCCACAACAACACGGTGAGAAATATGGCGAGGAAGATCAGGCCTGCCGCAATGCACAGAAAAGCGGCACCGCCATAGGCAAGCATGGATATCAACCGCGCCCGCTCCTCGGCAAGTTCTACGCCGAGGAGTTCGAGGCGATTGTGGATCAGGGCGACGCCGGTACCGAGCAAGCCCTTGGTCGAAGCGAACAAACCGCGCTCTCCGGACATCCCGTCCGCCCCTTCACCCACGGCTGCTTTTAGCGACGGCCGATCAGCAGGCCGACGATGAAACCGACGCCGGCCGCAACGCCCACCGAGCGCCACGGGTTGTCATGCACATAATCGTCGGTGGCCCGGCCGACCTGCTTGGCCTTGTCTACAACGATGGCCTCGGCTTCGGCCAGCTTGATCTTGGCGGCGGCAAGGCGGTCCTGCGTCCTGGCGCGGATATCGGCGATCTTGTCGCCTGCCTGCCCGGCCGTGGCGCGCAGCAACTCTTCGGTATCGGCAATCACCAGTTTTACGTCGGCAATCAATTTGTCTTTGGTGACATCGCTCATGTCGCTCATGGTTTTCTCCTGAATTGAATGACTACAAAATCAAGGCTACCGATTTTATTCCTGCGCCGCAATGATCCATGTCATACGGAAGCCAGATGGTAATCGACCGTCAGCGGCGCATGGTCGGAGAAGCGCTGATCCTTGTAGACCGCCACATGATGCGCTGCCGCCGCCAGGCCCGGCGTCGCGATCTGGTAATCGATGCGCCAGCCGACGTTCTTGGCCCAGGCCTGGCCCCGGTTCGACCACCAGGTGTAGGCGTCGCCGGTGGCTTCCGGCAGGAGCCGGCGATGCACGTCGATCCAGCCCAGTTCGTCGAAGATGGCGGACAGCCATTCGCGTTCCTCGGGCAGAAAGCCCGAGTTCTTCTGGTTGGACTTCCAGTTCTTCAAGTCAATCTCCCGGTGCGCGATGTTCCAGTCGCCGCAGAGCACGACTTCGCGCCCGTCGCGCCGGGCGTCCTGCGCCAGGCGTTCGAGTTGCGGCCGGAACTGCTCGAGAAAGCGGAACTTGGCTTGCTGGCGCTCGTCCGAGCTGGAGCCGGACGGGAGGTAAAGCGACACCACCGAGAGTTTGCCGAAATCGGCCTGCAGGTAGCGCCCTTCGGCATCGAACTCGGCATTGCCGAAGCCTTCGACGATGCGGTCGGGCGCCCGCCGGGAATAGATGCCGACGCCGCTGTAGCCTTTCTTCTCCGCGGCGTGAAAGCAGCCGGTGAAACCCGCCGGTTCGCGCAGCGCCGGGCTCAGATCGGCGAGTTGCGCCTTGAGTTCCTGGACGCAGACGATGTCGGCCTGCTGGGTCGCCAGCCACTCGAAAAACCCTTTGCCGGCGGCGGAGCGGATACCATTAAGATTCAGACTGAGTATTCGAAGCTTGTGCTTGAGCATGTAGAATGCCTTGGATGAATGCGAACGTCGCCATTGCCGCCAACTCCGCCGTCACCAGCGATCTGAGCCGCGAGTTTATCGCCTTCGCCTGCGAGCTGGGCGTGTTGCGCTTTGGCGAGTTCAAGACCAAGGCGGGGCGCTTGAGCCCCTATTTCTTCAATGCGGGTCTGTTCAGCGACGGCGCTTCCCTGTCCCGCCTGAGTAATTTTTACGCGCGCCGCATCCTGGCGGCGGGGGTCAAGTTCGATGTCCTGTTCGGGCCCGCCTACAAGGGGATCCCGCTGGCGGCCGGCGCGGCCATGGCGCTGGCAGGTCTCGGCCACAACACTCCCTACGCTTACAACCGCAAGGAAGCCAAGGATCACGGCGAAGGCGGCACATTGGTCGGCGCGCCGCTCACGGGCCGCGTGCTGATCATCGATGACGTGATTTCGGCGGGAACGTCGGTGCGCGAATCGGTGGAACTGATCCGTGAGGCAGGGGCGACGCCTGCCGCGGTGCTGATCGCGCTCGACCGTCAGGAGCGAGGCCAGGGCGAACTTTCCGCGGTGCAGGAAGTTGAACGAAACTATGGCATTCCCGTGATCAGCGTCGCCGGTTTGACCGATCTGATCGACTATCTTTCCGGCCAGCCGGAACTTGAAAACAAGCTGGTTGCAGTGCGCGATTACCGCGCTCGTTACGGTGTCGACTGATGCCCATGATCCTTCAGGGAGATTCCCCATGCGCCTGATTTCAGCCCTGCTGTTTGTTTCCACTGCCGCTCTTGCCCTGGGCGCCTCTGCCCAGACCCGGATTTTTTGTTGCGATGACGCCAACGGGCGCAAGGTATGCGGCGACTTCCTTCCCACGGAATGCCAGGGTCGGGCCTATGAAGAGCGCGACAATCGCGGATTTGTGGCCAAGACCGTCGAGGCCCCGCTGACCCCCGAGCAGCAGGCGCGGCGCGAGGCGGAAAAGATCAAGAAGGAAGAGGACAAGAAGAAAGCCGGCGAGGAACGCCGCCGTACGCTGGCCTTGCTGTCGACCTATTCCAGCGAAAAGGACATCAACTCGGCGCGGGATCGCGCACTGGCCGAGTTGGACAAGGGCATGAAGCAGGCCCAGCAGCGGCTGGAGGAAGCCAACAAGAAGAAACAGAAGATCGATGCCGACAAGGAGTTCTACAAGGGCAAGCCGGTGCCCGAGCAGGTCAAGGCCGCTATCCGCGAGAACCAGAAGGAGATCGAGGCGCAACAGGCAGCGGTGGCCACCAAGCTGAAGGAAATGGAAGATGTCCGCATCCGTTTCGCCGACGAAAAGAAACGCTATCTCGAACTGACCGGCAAGAAGTCGACGGAAGCCACGCCCGAGCCGGCGGCGGCATCTGCGCCTGCTGCCGCGCCTGCGGCGCCGGCTCCCGCGCCGGCGCCCGAACCGGCCAAGCCGGCAGCGGCCAAAGCAGTCCCGAGAAGGTAATCAGGCGCCGAGTTTCTTCTTCAGCAGGTCGGTGACCTGCTGCGGATTGGCCTTGCCTTTGGTGGCCTTCATGGCCTGACCGACCAATGCGTTGAAGGCCTTTTCCTTGCCGGCACGGTATTCCTCGATCGACTTTTGGTTGGCGGCGAGTACTTCGTCGACCAGCGCTTCGATCGCGGCGGTGTCGGTGATCTGCTTCAAGCCCTGTTTTTCGATGATCTGGTCGGCCGCATTATTGTTGCTGCCGCCCTCGCCATTCCACATCGCCTCGAAAACCTTCTTGGCGATGTTGTTCGAGATCGTGTTGTCGGCGATGCGCCGGATCAGGCCAGCCAATTGCACAGCCGTGATCGGCGAGGCTTCGACCGGCAGGTCGGTCTTGTTCAGCCGTGCCGCCAGTTCGCCCATGATCCAGTTGGCGATGGTCTTGGCATTCGCCGCTCCTGCTTCGGCCACGGCAGCAACAAAGAAATCCGCCATCGGCCGCGATGCGACCAGACTCGCCGCATCGTAGGCGGAAAGCCCGTAGTCGGCCTGAAAGCGTGCCTGCATCGCCTGCGGCAGTTCCGGCATCCCGGACTTCACCTCCGCGATCCACTCCGGCCGGATTTCCAGCGGCAGCAGATCGGGATCGGGGAAGTAACGGTAATCGTGCGCGTCTTCCTTGCTGCGCATCGAGCGCGTTTCCCCGGTGTCGGGGTCGAACAGCACGGTGGCCTGCTGGATGGCGCGGCCTTCCTCGATCTCGTTGATCTGCCAGTGCACCTCGAAGTCGATCGCCTGTTGCATGAAGCGGAAGGAGTTGAGGTTCTTGATTTCGCGGCGGGTGCCGAATTCCTTTTGCCCCATGGGCCGCACCGAAACGTTGGCGTCGCAGCGGAACGAGCCTTCCTGCATGTTGCCGTCGCAGATGCCGATCCACTGCACCAGCGCATGCAGCGCCTTGGCGTAGGCCACTGCCTCGGCCGACGAGCGCATGTCCGGCTCGGTGACGATTTCGAGCAGCGGCGTGCCGGCGCGATTCAGGTCGATGCCGGTCCTGCCGTGAAAGTCCTCGTGCAGCGATTTGCCGGCATCCTCTTCGAGATGGGCGCGCGTCAGGTGCACGAACTTCTCGGTCGCCGTGTCTCCGGCGCCGACTGTTATGGCGAGGCCGCCACCCAGGACCACGGGAATTTCGAACTGGCTGATCTGGTAGCCCTTGGGCAGGTCGGGGTAGAAATAATTCTTGCGGGCGAAGACCGAGCGCGGCGCGATCGTGGCACCGACGGCGAGGCCGAACTTGATGGCGCAGACCACGGCCTCGCGGTTGAGCACCGGCAGTACGCCGGGCAGCGCGATGTCCACCGCGCTGGCCTGCACGTTCGGTGCCGCGCCGAAGGCGATGCTGCTGCCGGAGAATATCTTCGATTTTGTCTGCAACTGGGCATGGGTTTCCAGCCCGATCACGACTTCCCACTGGGTTGTGCGGCTCATTTCACGCCCTCCGGCATTCTTGTGTGCCAGTCGGTGGCTTTCTGGTACTGGTGCGCGACGCTGAGCATCTTCGCCTCGCCGAACCAGTTGCCGATGATCTGCAATCCGACCGGCATGTTGTTGTTGCCGAAGCCGCAGGGCAGCGACATGCCGGGCAGGCCGGCGAGGTTGGTGGAGATGGTGTAGATGTCGGACAGGTACATCTGCACCGGGTCCGCGCTCTTGGCGCCGAAGGCGAAGGCGACCGAGGGCGAGGTTGGCCCCATGATCACGTCGCATTGCTTGAAGGCCTCGACGAAGTCGGCGGCGATGAGACGGCGGATCTTCTGCGCCTTGAGGTAATAGGCGTCGTAGTAGCCATGCGACAGCACATAAGTACCGATCAGGATGCGGCGTTTTACTTCTGCGCCGAAGCCCTGCGCCCGGCTGCGCGAGTACATTTCCGTCAGGTCGTCGTATTCCGGCGCGCGATGGCCGTAGCGCACGCCGTCGAAGCGCGACAGGTTGGAGCTGGCCTCGGCCGGCGCGATCACGTAATAGGCCGGCACCGATAGGCCGGAGTTGGGCAACCGGACTTCCACCGTGGTGGCGCCCAGCTTGCGGTACTCGGCCAGCGCGGCGTCCACCGCGGCACGCACGTCGGCGTCCATGCCGTCGCCGAAGAACTCCTTGGGCAGGCCGATCTTCAGGCCGGCCAGCGGCTTTTCCAGGTCGCGGGTGTAGTCCTCGGCGGGTCGCTCCAGCGACGTCGAATCGCGGGGGTCGAAGCCGGCCATGGCGTTCAGCAGCAGCGCGCAGTCGTCGGCGCTCTTGGCCATCGGTCCGCCCTGGTCGAGGCTGGAGGCGAAGGCGATCATGCCGTAGCGCGACACCACGCCGTAGGTCGGTTTGAGGCCGGTGAGCCCGCACAGCGCCGCCGGTTGGCGGATCGAGCCGCCGGTGTCGGTGCCGGTGGCTGCCGGCGTCAGGCGCGCGGCGACGGCGGCGGCCGAACCGCCCGAGGAACCGCCGGGCACGCGCGACACGTCCCAGGGATTCTTTACCGGGCCGAAGTACGAGGTTTCGTTGGACGAGCCCATGGCGAACTCGTCCATGTTGAGCTTGCCCAGCGTCACCATGCCGGCACCGGTGAGCTTCTCGACCACGTTGGCGTCGTAAGGCGAGACGAAGTTCGCCAGCATCTGCGAGCCGCAACTGGTGCGCCAGCCCCGGGTGCAGAAAATGTCCTTGTGCGCGAGGGGGATGCCGCAGAGGGGGGAATTCGCCGTAGCGCCAGCGTCGACTCTCCGCTTTTCGTCTGCGGCTTGCGCCTGCGCCAGCGTTTTTGCGCGATCGAGGGCGATGAAGGCGTTGAGGGTCGGGTTGAGCTTCTCGATGCGATCGAGGAACACAGCGGCCAGTTCGACCGCGGAGACCTTCTTCGCTGCCAGCGCGGCGGAGAGCTCGCGCAGCGATGAGCTGATCAGGTCGCTCATTCGACGACTCTGGGCACGAGATACAACCCCGCCTCGGTTTCCGGCGCCACGGCCTGAAAGTCGGCGCGGCGATTGGTTTCGGTGACCACGTCCGGGCGCAGGCGCTGCACCACGTCGACCGCATGGGCCATCGGCTCGATGCCCGTGGTATCGACCGCCTGCAACTGCTCGATAAAGCCGAGGATGTCGTTCAACTGGTCGCGCGTGGTTTCGCGCTCGGCGGCGGAGAGTTCGATGCGTGCCAGCCGGGCGATGCGGGCGACGTCTTCCAGGTTCAGGGACATAATGACAAATGGGGGACGGGTGATGTTGGAGCCGCGTCAAACAAGGCCTGCGCAGTGGCTGTGCTGCCCGGCGCGATAGGGTATTATAAGCGACCTTTTAGCTACGGCCGCTGCGCTTAGCGCCGAGAAAACCGGCGTTAGCCTTCACTGAAACTTCGTTTTTACCCCGGCCTTCTCAAGGCGGGCTTCAACACTGGAACCACGATGTTCGGCTTTCTCCGCTCCTATTTTTCCAACGATCTCGCCATCGACCTCGGCACCGCCAACACGCTGATTTACGTGCGTGGCAAGGGCGTGGTCCTCGACGAACCGTCGGTCGTCGCCATTCGCATCGAAGGCGGCCCCAACGCCAAGAAGACCATTCAGGCCGTCGGCCGCGAGGCCAAGACCATGATCGGCCGCAATCCGAAGGAGATTTCGGTGATCCGGCCCTTGAAGGACGGCGTGATCGCCGACTTCACCGTCACCGAGCAGATGCTCAAGCAGTTCATCAAGCGGGTGCATGAATCTCGCCTGTTCTCGCCCAGCCCGCGCATCATCATCTGCGTGCCCTCAGGCTCGACCCAGGTCGAACGCCGCGCCATCCGCGAATCCGCGCTGGGCGCCGGCGCGTCGCAGGTGTATCTGATCGAGGAACCGATGGCCGCGGCGATCGGCGCCGGCCTGCCGGTGTCGGACGCCACCGGCTCGATGGTGGTGGATATCGGCGGCGGCACTACCGAAGTGGGCGTGATCTCGCTCGGCGGCATGGTCTACGCGAACTCGGTGCGCGTCGGCGGCGACAAGTTCGACGAGGCGATCATCTCCTACATCAGCCGCAACTACGGCATGCAGATCGGCGACAACAGCGCCGAGAACATCAAGAAGCAGATCGGCTCGGCCTTCCCCG
>JAOTRV010000039.1 GCA_030247575.1 Sulfuritalea sp. | reverse complement strand
AAAGGATTTCCAGCCCTCCTTTCGCCAGCTTCGTCCCAACTTCCTTCAGGCAGCAGCTTTTATTTCTGCCTCATTGTTCGCGTGACATTTGCTCTGCGTACGTCTTGCAGAGTGGCGGACGTAACAATATGGCAAGAGTCGAGGCGAGTTGTTTGCAGCCATATTGTGTCGCAGCATTTTTCATGGAAGTCTTTAAGCACTACGGTGGTTCACTCCGAGAGCGAGAGCCAAAGCGCTTCGAGCTAACCAATGTTCCTGGCATCATCCGAGCTCGTGATCGGTCCTTTGGCGTCGGGGAGCCCATTCTTCAGCGCTACGAGCGGATATGCTTTGATAAGAGCCTGATCAACGTTCCCGGTAAGCCGACAGCCACCTTTATCTGTCCGGGACACCCGCTACTTGAATCTGTTTCAGACTTGGTGCTTGAGCGGCACCGAGGCATTCTGAAGCAAGGCGCTGTTCTTTTGAGTGAAGCGGACGACGAGTCTATTCGTGTGCTCTTTTATCTGGAACATGCTGTCGCTGACGGATACGTTGATACGGGCGGAAATCGCCGGATTATTTCCCGGCGAATGCAATTCCTTGAGCTCGACGCGAGCGGGCAAGTGGCTGGGTGCGGCCCGGCTCCTTACCTTGATTATCGACCCATTACGGATGATGAGCGCACGTTGCTCACGGCCGAGCTAAGCGTGGCCTGGTTATCGCAAGACTTGGAGAAGTTGGTGCTTGAGTACGCGATTACCCATCTTGCCGCTGAGCATCTGCGCGATGTAAAGGGCGATAAGCTGGAGCGCATTGCCAAGATCGAAAAGGCAGTCAAAGAACGATTGACTAAGGAAATCGCGTACTGGAACTATCGTGCCAGTCAATTGCGAGAGCTCGAGCAATCCGGCCATGCGAACGCCCGTCTCAATGCCGACAAGTCCCGTGCGCGAGCCGATGATCTGCATATGCGCTTACAGAATCGAATGAGCGAGCTTGCGCAGCAACGACAGATTGTTGCTCAGCCCCCAATTGTCGTCGGAGGTGTTCTTGTCGTTTCCTCTGGGCTGATGGCTCGTATGCGGGGAGAGAGGGTGGATGATCCAGCCGCATTTTCACGAGAAGCCCGTCGAATTGCATCACTCGCCTTGAACTCCGTCCAAGTCGCGGAAAAATCTCTTGGCTTTGAGCCAAGGGATGTCTCGTCGCAAAGGTTGGGATACGGCATAGAGTCCAGAGATCCTGTTTCTGGACGCCTCAGGTTCATCGATGTCAAAGGTTGGATGTCTGGGGCTAAGACAGTTCCAATTGCCATGAATGAAATCATTACCGCTCTCAATAAGCCTGACGACTACATTCTCGCCTTGGTCGCAGTCCCACCCCGAGGCGAACACGGCAATGGAAATGAGATCTCGACGATGGAGAACGATTTGGACGCGTCAAGCGGATGCGAGGTGCGGTATGTTCGCCGCCCGTTTAAACGCGAACCTGACTTTGGAAAAAGCAGTGTTAGCTATGAGTTGCCCGACCTGTTGGCCACTGCTACTGCGCCACAGTAGCGCGATTAAATGAAATAGACGGGCTCATCCGGCGAGCTACCGGTATGGTTCAATTTCTGAATAGGTTTCTGTCTTCAAATCCTCGCAGTTTGCTGAATTGGCATATCCTTAGCAAGTTGACCACAATAAGAACATAGGAATGAATTCAACCGTGACCTTTACTCCATGAAACTCGAGCAACTACAGACCAATGCCGCCATACGCGGTGTCGTCCCCAATGCACTGGTGACGGTCGTCAATGTCAAGTGGCATGGCTCGGACGCACTAGAGCTCACCTATAAGACGGCCTCGGGCAGGGTTGCCAACGAGCTGCTTTATCGCGACGATGAAACTCGGTTGGAGCTTGTGGAGCAGGGTAGACCATGGAGTTTCGATGGCGATGGCGCGCTATTCCGTCTAGTTTCTGAAGCGCAACGCATTCGGCTGGCTCATCTCTTTGATCCGGTGCTGGCGGTACATACCTCAGTCGTCGATCCACTGCCGCACCAGATCACCGCTGTCTACGAGGCGATGCTGCCACGCCAACCGCTACGTTTCCTGCTGGCGGATGACCCTGGCGCCGGAAAGACGATCATGGCCGGGTTGCTCATTAAGGAGCTGATAGCCCGCGGTGACTTGCAGCGGTGCCTGATCGTCTGCCCAGGAAGCCTCGCCGAACAATGGCAGGACGAACTCTATCGGCGGTTTCATCTACCCTTCGAGATCCTTACTAACGACAAGCTGGAGGCTTCGCGCACGGGTAACTGGTTTCTTGAGGCCAACCTGGTCATCGCGCGTCTGGACAAGCTCTCGCGCAACGAAGATGTGCAGTTGAAACTTCAGGCGCCAGATTGCCGCTGGGATCTCGTGGTTTGCGACGAAGCCCACAAGATGTCGGCGACGGTATTCGGTGGCGAAACCAAATACACGAAGCGCTACCGGTTGGGGCAATTGCTATCGACCCTCACCCGTCACTTCCTGTTGATGTCGGCGACTCCACACAACGGCAAGGAGGCTGACTTCCAGCTTTTCATGGCGTTACTGGACGGCGACCGATTTGAGGGCCGCTACCGTGATGGCGTGCATACAGCGGACGTCTCGGACCTGATGCGCCGGATGGTCAAGGAAAGCCTGCTCAAATTCGATGGCACTCCGCTGTTCCCCCAGCGTATCGCCTACACCGTGCCCTACAAACTGTCGGATGCGGAAACTCACCTGTACAAGATCGTCACCGACTATGTGCGGGAAGAATTCAATCGCGCCGATGCACTGGAAAACGACAAGCGTGCAGGTACGGTCGGTTTTGCGCTGACCATCTTGCAGCGAAGACTCGCATCGTCACCTGAAGCCATCTACCAATCCCTGCGCCGCAGGCGGGAGCGCCTGGAAAGTCGCCTGCGCGAACTGGAAGTGCTCCATCGAGGCGGGCAAGTCGCGCCCATCGTGGCGGCGGGAGCGCCTGTCTTGGATAGCGAAGATGTCGAGGATCTGGACGAAGCACCTGACAACGAAGTTGAAATCGCAGAGGAAGAAATCCTTGATCAGGCCACCGCCGCCCGATCCATTTCCGAATTGCGCGCCGAGATAGAAACGCTGAAAGGTCTTGAAGCTCACGCACATGCGGTGCGCCGCAGTGGTACCGATACCAAGTGGCGTGAGCTGGGCAGCCTGCTCAGTGAAATCTTCACACCTGAAGCCATTGTCGATCGCGTGGCAGAGCCGGACGCTCCCTATGGCGCCGGTGCAATTCCGCCACCCAAGTCATCGCCGCACCAAAAGATCGTCATCTTCACCGAGCATCGCGACACGCTCAACTATCTGGAACAGCGAATCACTACGCTGCTAGGGCGCAAGACGGCCGTAGTCATCATCCACGGCGGCATTGGTCGCGAAGAACGTCTGGCCGTGCAGGAAAGGTTCAAGCACGACCCCGAGGTACAAGTACTACTGGCCACAGATGCGGCTGGTGAAGGCATTAACCTCCAGCGCGCTCACCTGATGGTGAATTACGATCTGCCCTGGAACCCGAACCGGCTGGAGCAGCGTTTTGGCCGCATCCACCGAATCGGCCAGACCGAGGTCTGCCATCTCTGGAACCTGGTGGCCGACGACACCCGCGAAGGCGATGTCTACCGCAAGCTATTGGATAAGCTCGAACTGGCACGCCAAGCGCTGGGCGGCCAGGTATTCGACGTTCTTGGCAAACTCCAGTTCGAAGGCAAATCCCTGCGCGACTTGCTGATCGAGGCGATCCGTCACGGTGAGAAGCCAGAGGTAAAGGCTTACCTCACCACCGTGCTTGATACCGTACTCGACCGCGGTCATCTTCAGGGTTTGCTCGAAGAAAGGGCGTTGGCTCACGATGCCATGGACGTGAGCCAAGTACAACGCATCCGTGAAGACATGGAGCGCGCCGACGCCAGGCGGCTGCAGCCGCACTACATCGAATCCTTCTTCCACGAAGCCTTTAAGCGGCTTGGCGGAACGTCGAAGCAGCGCGAACCACGTCGTTACCAGATTACCCATGTACCGGCACAGGTGTGCAATCGCGACCGGCTCATTGGTATTGGCGAACCGGTCATGCCTCGCTATGAGCGCATCGCCTTCGAGAAATTCCTCGTGGCACCGCAAGGTCAGCCGCTAGCCGCATTCGTGTGCCCCGGGCATCCCCTGCTCGACTCAGTAATCGACCTCACGCTGGAGCGCAATCGGGATCTTCTGAAGCGCGGCACCGTTTTGGTCGATGAACGCGATATGGGCACACAGCCACGCGTGATGTTCTATCTCGAACACTCCATCCAGGATGCTGGACTCACCCGCGCCGGAGAGCGCCGGATTGTTTCCAAACGCATGCTGTACGTCGAACTGGACGCAAGCGGCACGACTCGCCACGTCCATTACGCGCCATACCTCGACTACCGCCCCTTGGCTGAGGGTGAGCCCGGTATCGAAGCCATACTGGACCGTCCCGAATGCCAGTGGATCGACCGCGAATTGGAGCAAACGGTGCAAGGCTACGCCGTTGCCAGTGTGGTGCCGGAACACTTGGCCGAGGTGCGCGGCCACAAGCTTGATCTCATTGCCAGGACCGAAGCCGCGGTTAAGGATCGGCTCACAAAGGAAATCACTTACTGGGATCATCGTGCAGAAGAACTGAAGCTACAGGAGCAGGCTGGCAAGCCAAATGCCAAGCTCAACTCCGGAGAGGCCAGGAAGCGGGCTGACCTGCTGCAAGGGAGGCTGCAAAAGCGATTGGAGGAGTTGAAGCTTGAAGCCCGGATTTCACCCTTGCCGCCGGTGGTGCTGGGTGGTTTGCTGGTTGTCCCCTTGGGTTTGATCAGCGCGATGGCCGAGCAGGGTGGTGCCGCACCTACGGCCCCGGTTGACACTCAGATCAGCGCCGCACGAGCCCGCGCCATTGTGATGGACATCGAACGCAGCCTGGGTTTCGACCCGACTGATCGCGAATTCGAAAAGCTGGGCTATGACATCGAGAGCCGGATCCCTGGCACTGGCAAGCTACGCTTTATTGAAGTCAAGGGCCGCGTTACGGGCGCCCCGACCATCACGGTCACTCGCAACGAGATTCTCTATTCTCTGAACAAACCGGAAGATTTCATCCTGGCGATCGTCGAATTTACTGGCGACGATACGCATAAAACCTACTACCTGCGTGAGCCGTTCAAGCGCGAGCCCGATTTTGGCGTAACCAGCGTGAATTACGATTTCGCAGAACTCCTGGATCGCGCACAGGCTCCACATTAGACAACGGGCGACCTATGCGCAATTCCTGCCCATACGTCGCCGGTACGAATTGCGGCCACTCTATCGATTGCTAAGACGGGAATTCCTACATGAACCTATTTGAAGATACCAACCCTCGTGCGCTCAAGGACCTACTCGCTGAAATCCACAATCGGTCTGCCGTATTGCCGGACTTTCAGCGCGACTTTGTCTGGGAGCCTGGTGCAACGCAGGAACTCATCGTTTCGATCGCCAACAACTATCCAGCGGGCAGCATTCTGCGGGTCAGGGACGCCAAGCGGGTATTTGCGGCGCGTGAATTTGAAGGAGCGCCGCCTCTTGCCGGAGCCAAGCACACGTTTCTTGTGCTCGATGGCCAGCAGCGCATGACGTCTCTCTATCAGGCGTTTTACGGCGTTGGGGAGCACCGCTATTTTCTGAACATGAAGAAGCTAATCGCTGGGGTAGATTTCGAAGAAGCAATCTTTCATGTTCGAGCAACAACAAAGTGGGCAAAGGCTCATGAGGAATTTTCGCTCCAAGCCGAGGATGGGGTGTTGCCGCTCTCTGTTCTTAGGGGGGGTGCCGGAGGCTTCGGTCAGTGGAGCAGAAAGGTAGCTCGCCAGTTGCCTAATCAGGAACGCATCGCACTAGAGGATGCACTGGACGTCATTGAGCAGAAGTGGATACAGGTCATTGACGACTACCATTTTCCGGTTGTCACGCTGTCAGACAAAACTGAGCCCGACGCACTCTGCACCATCTTCGAAACCCTAAACCGCACTGGCGTCAAACTCAGCGTATTCGAGTTGCTGACGGCCCGCTTCTGGCCCCAGAACATCAAATTGCGCGACTTGTGGGACAAGGCGCGACAAGACCATCCGATCATTGAAGAATTCGAAGTTGATCCCTATTACATCCTCCAGGCCATCGCACTGGCCAGTCGCAAGGCGCCTTCCTGTAAACGCAGCGATGTGCTGAATCTCAGTCCCGCTGACATCAACAACTGGTGGCAACGGGTCGTCGATGGGCTTAGCCTGGCACTCAGCATTCTGCGCGACGACTGCAAGGTTGTGCTTCCGAAGTGGCTTCCCTATCAAACCATGCTGCCGACCTTGGCCGCCGTTATGGCGAAGGGTGGGAGCCCTAAGAGCGCCGAAGCCGGAGCGCAACGAGAGAAGATCAAGCGCTGGTTCTGGTGCGCTGTATTTGGCCAGTCCTACGAGAGTTCGCCAAACAGCCAGTCTGCCAAGGATGTGACCGAGGTACTGGCATGGTTCAACAATGGTAGCGAGCCGGAAGTCGTCAAGGGCTTGAGTTTCGACCCCAAATCCCTGCGTGACGTTACTCCCCGGCAACGCGCCATCTACCGCGGCGTCATCTGCCTGATCCTGGGTTCGGGGACCGGCGCCCGCGATTTTCATACGCAGGCAGTCATCACCGGCAAGCTAATGAACGAAGAAGGTATCGACGATCATCACGTCTTCCCGGCTAACTACCTGGAAGTGAAGGCCGGCATAGCCCTGTCGCGCCATCGCGATTGCATCCTGAACCGAACCCTCATCGACCGCACCACCAACCAGATGATCAGCGACCGTGCCCCTTCCGACTACCTGAAGGAAATACGGAACACGCCGGGGTTTCCATTCGATGCCGTCCTGACGTCGCACTGCCTGCCTGTCGGCAAAGCGTCACCGTACTGGACCAACGACTATCACGCTTTTCTGGCGTGGCGACAGGATCGGCTTTGGCAGGAAATCATGCGCGTGACAGGACTCTCTGTCGCAGACGACTTGGAAGAAGACAGCCAATCGACATGACTCTTGAACTTCAATAACAATAACAGGGACACTCTATGAGCCACGATCTTGATCATTCAACCGGCAAGCCCGCCATGGCATATGTTGGCGAGGAGCCGTGGCATGGGCTCGGTGAGAAACTGCCTCCTGGGCAACCCATCGAAACATGGGTTGAAGCCGCTCGACTGGACTGGCGCATTCAGACCTTGCCGGTGCATTACCAGTTTCAGGATCGTGTTCGGATCATGCCCGACCGATTTGTTCTCGCGCGTGACGATACAGGCGCTGCGCTGTCGATCGTTTCCGCCGATTATCAGGTGGTTCAACCCAAGGAAGTTCTTGAGTTCTATCGTGATCTGGTAGCAGACCGGCATTACACGCTTGAAACTGCAGGTGCTCTCGCCGGGGGACGAAAAGTCTGGGCACTAGCCAAGACCGGCCTGGTTCAAGATGTTGCGGGGAATTCTGCCGACAAACTGGGCGCTTATGTATTGCTGGCCACGTCATGTGACAAGTCGCTCGCCACAACGGCGACCTTTACCAGCATCCGTGTCGTTTGCCAGAACACCCTGGGCTTCGCGTTCAAGGACGTGAAGATGAACGAGCGTCGGCATATCAAGATTGATCACATGACGAAATTCAGCCCGGGGCCCATCAAGGAGCAACTCGGCCTGATCGATGCGGCATGGTCTCAGTTCATGGACCGGATCAACCCGATGGCAAAGCGCCCACTGAAAGGCCCAGCGGTTCAGAAATTTGTTGAAAGCCTTTTTCTTTCTGACAAGGAAATCGAGGAAGGCAAGCCGCCAAGCAATGCCAAGTTCAAGGAGATCAACCAGATCATGTCGCTGTTTCATTCGGCGCGCGGCCAGGAGATCGCCACGGCAAAAGACACGCTCTGGGGCGCGGTAAATGCCGTGACCAACTACGTTGATCACGTTCGGTCGACCAGGGCCGTCGAGCGCATAGACAGCGCCTGGTTCGGCACGGGTGCCACACTCAAGGAAAAGGCTTGGGATCGTGCGATGGAGCTAATTGAAAGCGAGCAAGAAGCAGAATGACCTACAAGAAGAAACTCATCGAAGTTGCCTTGCCGCTGGAGGCGATCAACATCGCCAGCGCGCGCGAGAAATCCATTCGGCACGGCCACCCCTCGACCCTGCACCTGTGGTGGGCGCGGCGGCCATTGGCGGCGGCACGGGCGGTGATTTTTGCGCAGATGGTGGATGACCCATCGGCGCACCCCGACATCTTCCCGACCGAGAAGAAGCAGGAGAAGGAGCGGCAGCGGCTGTTCCGCATCATCGAGGAACTGGTGAAGTGGGAGAACACCACCAACGAGGCGGTGTTGCAGCAGGCGCGTGAGGAAATCTGGCAGAGCTGGCGCTACACCTGTGCCGAGAATGCCGGCCACCCGCGTGCCAAGGAACTGTTTGACCGCTACAAACTGCCCGGCTTTCACGACCCGTTCGCCGGCGGCGGTGCGCTGCCGCTGGAAGCGCAGCGACTGGGGCTGGAGAGCTACGCCAGCGACTTGAACCCGGTGGCTGTGCTGATCAACAAGGCGATGATCGAGATACCGCCGCGCTTTGCAGGCAAGCCGCCAGTGAATCCCGCATGGCAGAAGAAGCGGGACGACGAAAAAGCCATGACAATCTGGAAAGGCGCGCAGGGCCTGGCCGAGGATGTGCGCTACTACGGGCAGTGGATGCGCGACGAAGCCGAGAAGAGAATCGGCCACCTGTACCCCAAGGTCGAAGTCACGGCGGAGATGGCCAAAGAGCGGCCCGACCTGAAGAAATATGTCGGCCAGAAACTCACCGTGATCGCATGGCTGTGGGCGCGCACAGTGAAAAGCCCCAACCCGGCCTTTGCCAATGTCGCCATCCCACTGGCGTCGACTTTCATGCTGAGCACCAAAGCGGGCAAGGAAGCCTATGTCGAACCAGTCATCGAAGGCGGCAGCTACCGATTCTCGGTGAAGGTGGGCAAGCCGCAGGATGCTGAAGGAGCGAAGCTCGGCACCACGGCGGGTAAGCGGGCGGCTTTCAAGTGCCTGATGTCCTGCGTACCAGTGACCTACGACCACATCCGCGAAGAAGGCAAGGCTGGACGTATGGGTGCGAAGCTGATGGCGATCGTCGCCGAAGGCGATCGCGGACGGGTCTTTCTCGCGCCGACGCCGGAGATGGAAGCGATTGCGCTAACCGCGCAACCGACGTGGCGGCCGGAAACTACTTTGCCTGTGAATCCGCGCGATTTCAAGACGCCGAACTACGGGCTGATCACCTTCGCCGACCTCTTCACCCCCCGCCAACTCGTCGCGCTGACGACCTTTTCCGATTTGGTGGCAGAAGCGCGCGAGCGGGTGAAGGCGGATGCCATCGCCGCCGGCCTGCCCGACGATGGACTAGCCCTCGCGAAAGTCGGCGCTGGCGCGACGGCGTATGCCGATGCGGTGGCGGCGTATCTGGGTTTTGGAGTCAGTAAGTCAGCCGACTATTGGTCGAGTATTTGCACTTGGCGATCTGACCCAAAGAATTTGGGAGTTGGGCACGTGTTCTCGCGCCAAGCTGTCCCCATGGCATGGGACTATGCAGAAGGGAATCCCTTTTCGGCATCTTCCGGAAATTACCTTGTATCCCTTGACTGGATAGTACGAGTCATCAATTGCCTACCCGGCGTTGCGAGCGGGTTTGTTCAGCAAGCTGATGCCCAAAGTCAGTCGATTGGCGATAGTAAAGTTGTCTCTACAGACCCTCCGTATTATGACAACATCGGCTACGCCGACCTTTCGGATTTCTTCTACGTCTGGCTGCGCCGTTCGCTGAAGTCAGTTTTCCCGGATCTATTCGCCACGCTGGCCGTGCCAAAGGCCGAAGAATTAGTGGCAACGCCCTATCGCCATGGCAGCAAGGAGAAAGCCGAGATCTTCTTCCTCGACGGAATGACGCAGGCGATGCACCGCCTCGCCGAGCAGGCGCATCCGGGCTTTCCGGTCACCATCTACTACGCCTTCAAACAGGCCGAAAGCGATGGCGCCGATGGCACGACCAATACCGGCTGGGATACCTTCCTCGCCGCCGTCATCGAAGCCGGCTTCGCCATTAGCGGCACCTGGCCGATGCGCACAGAGTTGAGCAACCGAATGATCGGTTCCGGCAACAACGCCCTCGCCTCCAGCATCGTCCTCGTCTGCCGCCAGCGTTCCACCAGTGCACTCACAGCCACCCGCCGAGAGTTCGTCGCTGCGCTCAAGGCTGAACTACCGCAAGCGCTGGCGCATCTGCAAGCCGGCAATATCGCGCCGGTGGACTTGGCGCAGGCGGCCATTGGCCCCGGCATGGCGGTCTATACCCGTTACGCCAAGGTGCTCGATGCCGACGGCCAGCCGATCCCGGTGCGTGCCGCGCTGGCGCTAATCAACCAGACCCTCGACGAGGCGCTGGCCGAGCAGGAAGGCGACTTTGACGCCGATACCCGCTGGGCGCTGACCTGGTTCGAGCAGACCGGCTTTGCCGAGGGTGATTTCGGCGTTGCAGAACAACTTTCCAAATCCAAGAACACGGCGGTCAATGGCCTGGTCGAGGCCGGCATCATCGTCTCAAAAGCGGGCAAGGTGCGCCTGCTGAAACCCGCTGAACTGCCCGCCGACTGGGACCCCGCGACCGACAAGCGCCTCACCGTATGGGAGATGGTGCACCAGCTGATCCGCGTGCTCGAAGCCGGCGGCGAAGGTGCGGCGGCGGCACTGGTCGCCAAGCTTGGCAGCCAGGCCGAAACCGCCCGTGAGCTCTGCTACCGCCTCTACACCCTATGCGAGCGGAAGAAGCGCGCCAACGAGGCTATGGCCTACAACGGTCTGGTGCAGAGCTGGCCGGAGATCACCCGACTCGCGCGAGACAGCATTCCGGTGACTACGACTCTTGCGCAAGCGGATCTGCTGTAAGGCTTGGACGTGATCTCGATTGGCGAAAGGATTGACGACAAGTACATCGTTGTCGGCAGGCTTGGCGCCGGTGGTTTTGGCGAAGTCTTCCTCGCCGAAGACGAGGCGATTCCCGGAAGGCAGCTGGCGTTGAAGGTGTTGTCAAACCAGCTGGCTGATCACAGCGATTTGATCTGGGAGATGCGGACTCTGTCGCAGTTCAATCACTCCGGAATCGTTGTGTTTCATCATCACGTCACGCACCAAGGCCAGCTCATTCTGGTGATGGAGTATTGCGCGGGCGGAAGCCTAAGCTATCGCTTGAACTCGGGATGCGCAATTGAGCTTAACGAAACCTTCCGATGGGGTGCCGTCCTTTGCGACACGCTCCGATTTGTTCACGGGAAGGGCATTGTTCACCACGACATCAAACCGGCAAATATTCTTTTTTCCACAGATGGGTCGATCAAGCTTGGAGACTTTGGTGTCGCCAATCGAAATGCGGGCACGCGCTTGTATATGCCTCCGGAAATGCTGCTGGGGGAATCAGTTTCAAAAACCGACCCTCGGGTAGATGTATATGCCCTGGGTCTGACCTTGCTGGAAATGCTGGAAGGAGAACATCCCTTCGACACGTTTTCAGCGGAGGAGGCACTGAAGGCGCGCATCGCGCATGGCTTTGTGCCGGAGTCCTTGCCGCGATGGGCCCAGGAAATACTCCTGCGCGCCACGCATCCCGCGCCCGAGCTTCGCTTCCAGAATATGGGGGATTTTGGCGAGGCTATCCGAGGGAAGCACGTTCCTTACGTTTTCGACAGCAATCGAATCAAGGCGGATGCGCTTGCCGAGAAAGCCGAGGCTCACATTGCCAGGAAGAAGTGGAAATCTGCCGAGAAACTGGCGGACCAAGCTTTGCATTTGAGCCCCGATTGCGTGACCGCCTTGCTTGCCGCAGGCCGAAGCCAATTACTCATTCGTCGCATTGATCGGGCAAAGGAGTATTTCAGTCGTGCACTGGGCGTCAATCCACGAATCCATGTGCAGAAGGAACTCGGTTGGCTGAATCTGGAAGAAGGGCATCTGCCGATCGCGATCTCTCTGTTGAGCGATCATCTTGATCGCAACGCCTCGGACTTCGAAGCCTACAACCTGTTGTTGAAGTGCTTCTATCTTTCCGAACGGTACGAGGCAGGAGAAGATCTGGCTAGGCTGATGATGAACGAGAAGGTGCCGAACGATTGCTTTCGAAACAACAGATTCCTCTGCCGCTTGTTGAATGATGGCTATACGGAAGAGGATTTGCACAAGGACGACGATCGCGAGATTGTGAATCCATTCATAAGACACAATTTGGCGGTTGCGAGGGAAAGACCCCGCAGCTGGGTCAAGGGCGGAAAGCCATCGCTCGTCGAAAAGCTGGTTTTCCAGGAATATCGATTTGGTCTTGCCCGTGCTGCGGGGAAGGAGAACCAGATTTCGATTCGCTTGCCGGATGGAACTCTTCGCGAGACATCCGCGCCCATTGTTTCGATCGGATCGCTCCCCACGAATGACATCATAGTGAAGGAAAGCAGCGTAAGTCGGCGCCATGCTGTCTTGGTAAATTTCCCCAATGAAGTATGGCTATATGATCTTGGTAGCAGCTATGGCACAAGGGTGGCCACGGATCTGGTGTGTGGGCGAATGTACCTGGATGGAGTCCACGGAGTTACTTTGGGTGACGCTGCGATTGAAATTGCGTCACGCGCAGATCTTCTTGTTTGATCTTTTCTAGAGAAACTATTCATGGCCATCACGAATCACGAACGAGTAGGCAAGGCACTGGAGCTGCTGAAGAGCGGCCTGGGGCCATTCGTCGAACGCGAAATCAAGAGCGCCATTGAAGCCAATGCGCTTTCCATGCAGAAAGTGAAGGGCTTCGTCGACGACCCGAATCTGGCCAGCAAGAATATCCTGGACTGGGATGCGGCGGCACTGCTTAAGCTGATGTGGGAAACCTGGAACGAGGTCTTTCGCAAGACGTTGGGGTTTGCCGACCGCAGCCTGGTTTCCGAAATCCGTGACTGGCGCAACAAGTGGGCACATCAGGCCCCATTCTCTAGCGACGATGCCTATCGTGCGCTCGATTCCGCGGGTCGCCTACTTTCTTCGGTCTCGGCAACTCAGGCAGACGACATTGAGAAAATGAAGATGGAGCTGCTTCGCCTGCGCTTTGACGAGCAGGCGCGCGGCGAAAAACGTAAAACGTCGAGCATAGCCATCGAAAGCGGCGTAACGGGGACCCTAAAGCCGTGGCGTGACGTCGTGATGCCGCACGAAGACGTGGCCAGTGGCCGCTACCAGCAGGCTGAGTTTGCCGCCGACCTGTGGCAGGTGCATCTTGGCCAGGGCACGGACGAATATCGAAACCCTGTGGAGTTCTTCCGT
Organism: Sulfuritalea sp.; assembly: GCA_030247575.1. Lineage (GTDB taxonomy): Bacteria > Pseudomonadota > Gammaproteobacteria > Burkholderiales > Rhodocyclaceae > Sulfuritalea. Next base: position 22,746 of record JAOTRV010000039.1, on the reverse strand, counting down.
CGTACCTACCTTACGGAAAGCCTGAAGGGAATGTTGGTTGGCGCAGTGCAGCGCCTGACAGTCGGCGGTGGCGACCCGGTGGTGCAGTTGCAGACCAACTTTGGTGGCGGCAAGACGCACTCGATGCTGGCCCTTTATCACCTGTTCTCGGGCATCGCGCCGACTGAGCTGGCGGGCATCGACGCGGTGATGGCCGCCGCCGGAGCCAGCTCGATTCCGACTGCAAAGCGCGTGGTGCTGGTGGGCAACAAGATCTCGCCTGGGAACCCTTCCGTCAAAGCCGATGGCACGGTGGTAAGTACGCTGTGGGGCGAACTGGCATGGCAACTGGGCGGAAAGAAAGCCTATGCACGCATCAAGGCCGACGACGAAAAAGCCACCAGCCCTGGTGACGTGTTGCGCGAACTGTTCAACGACTATGGCCCATGCTTGATTCTGATCGACGAATGGGTGGCTTATGCGCGCCAGCTGCATGATCAGAGCGATTTACCCGCTGGCGGCTTCGAGACACAATTCACGTTCGCCCAAGTGCTCACCGAGTCCGCCAAACTGGCCAAGAACTGCTTGCTGGTGATCAGCTTGCCTGCATCGGACACCTCCGGCTCGCCGCATACCCAGGCCGATGATGTTGAAGTGGGCGGTACACGAGGCCGCGAAGCGCTGGACAGATTGCGCAACGTGGTAGGGCGTGTCGAATCCTCGTGGCGCCCGGCCAGTGCCGAGGAAGGTTTCGAGATCGTGCGCCGCCGCCTTTTTCAGCCACTGGCGGATCCTGCGCAGTTCAAGGATCGGGATGTGGTGGCTCGGGCCTTTGCCGATTTCTATCGCACACAGCAGGCGGAGTTTCCGCCGGAGTGCAGGGAATCAGAATACGAGCAGCGCATCAAGGCGGCGTATCCGATTCATCCTGAGATTTTCGACCGACTCTATACGGACTGGTCCACGTTGGTGAAGTTTCAGCGAACACGCGGTGTATTGCGATTGATGGCGGCGGTGATTCACAGCCTGTGGGAAAAGGGCGACCGCAACCCACTCATATTGCCGGGCAATGTGGCGATCGATGACGCACGCGTCCAGTCCGAATTGACGCGATATCTCTCGGACAACTGGGTGCCAGTGATTGAGAAGGATGTCGACGGGCCGAATTCATTGCCATTGAAATTGGACAGCGAAGTTCCCAATCTGGGCAAGTTCTCAGCGTGTCGGCGTGTGGCGCGAGCGATTTATATGGGCTCAGCACCCACCACGGCGGCAGCTCACAAAGGTATTGAAGATCGGCGAGTAAAACTGGGCTGCGTTATGCCTGGCGAATCTCCCGCCGTGTTTGGCGATGCCTTGCGCCGCATGGCGGGTGCGGCAACCTATCTGTATCAGGACGGCCCGCACTACTGGTATTCGACCCAGCCGACGGTTACAAAGCTGGCGGAAGACCGTGCCGAGCAGCTGAAACGCAATCCGGACAAAGTGGTACATGAGCTTGAGCAGCGCCTGCGCCGCGATTTGTTGCGCATGGGGGACTTCAACCGCATTCACCCCTTGCCGCAAAGCGGCGCCGACGTACCGGATGATCTGGACGCTCGTCTGGTCGTGCTGGGCGTGAATCATCCCTACAGCAAGGAAAGCGATAGCGCCGCCGAGATCGCCGCCAAGACGATTCTGGAAACGCGTGGCAATACGCCCCGACTCTTCCGCAATAGCTTGGTATTCCTGGCAGCAGACAAGACCCGCTTGCAGGATCTGGATGAGGCGGTGCGCAAGTATCTTGCCTGGGATTCAATCCTGGTCGAACAGAACCATCTCAACCTCTCGCCCTACCAGGTAAGCCAAGCCGAAACCCAGAAAGTCGCTGCCGACGGCACCGTGACAGCCAGGTTGCCTGAAACGTATCAATGGTTGCTGGTCCCCGTGCAGGCAACACCGCAGGCCGCGATTACATGGGAGGCGCTGCGCCTGACCGGGGCCGATGCGTTGGCGGTGCGCGCCAGCAAGAAATTGCGCACCGACGAGCTTTACCTGACCAGCTTTGCACCTACGCGCTTGCGCATGGAACTGGATCGTATTCCGTTGTGGCGCGGTGACCATGTATCGGTGAAGCAGCTGGTCGAGGATTTTGCACGCTATCTCTATTTGCCCCGACTCAAGGATTCCGTAGTCCTGCTGGATGCAATTCGTGGTGGGGTCAATTTGCTGATTTGGGCACAGGATAGCTTTGGCTATGCCGACAGCTACGACGAAGCCGCCGGCCGATACAAAGGACTACGGGGCGGAACGATGGTGACTTTGGACGATCCCTATGCGGCGGAGCTCGTCGTGAAGCCGGATGTCGCAAGCAAACAGCTTGATGCCGAACGCGTCAATCTGCCTCCCAACGGTCAGCCCGGCGCTGGACCTGGGCCTGGACCGGTATCAGGTCCGCCTGGCGGCGCACCGGTCGAGCCCCCTGCAGGACCAGTCAAACCTAAACGCTTCCACGGGTCCGTAACCCTCGATACCACCAGGGTCGGGCGGGACGCCGGCAAGATTGCCGAAGAAGTCATTGCGCACCTATCGGGTCTTGTCGGATCGGAGGTCACGATTACGCTGGAAATCCATGCCCAGATTCCAACCGGTGTTTCCGATACCACCGTGCGTACCGTCACAGAGAACTGCCGTACCCTGAAGTTCTCTGACCACGGGTTCGAGCGCGAATAGCGAATCACTTTAACGGACCTCGCCATGCACCCAATTGAAATGCACGAGGTAACGGGCGAGTTTGCAACGTGTTGGCAGGCGGCCGGCCGCCATATTCAGAACCAAGTGCAGGACGGAATCCATTCCTGGCTTCGCGCGGACTTGTCTCCGCCATTTCTTGAGCACTTGTCGTTCCGCTTGGGAAATCAGCTTTTCTTCATCCGATTAGAGGATGTGGATGGCCGCCTCGATTTGCCCGGAAGCGAGCATGGGCTGCTGTCGATTGCCGATGGCTGCCAGGGCCATGCCTGTCTCATGCCGATGAAGAAGAAACTCTTTGGGGGTACCTGGGTACCGGATCGGTCGGGGTGGGGGCTAATTGATGCGAGAACCCATGCGCCAGTCGATCCAACGAATTTCGTGACTGACGAGAAGATTGAAATGACGGCTTGGGAGTTGCATGACTTCGCAGTGCAGGTTGTCAAAGGTCAGTTGGAAAAGGATGGCTATGAATTGATGTCTTGGCAGGGCAACCCAGAGGTCGATCCCGCTATCTGGTTTGTCGGTGAAACAAAACGACCAGAGTGGGTTGTGGTGCGGGCGGCCCGATTCCCCGATCGTGACGGGCAGCGACCAATGAACTGGAGCAACATTGCCGATGGGTGCGCAAGGCTGAGCAAAATCGGCCATTTTGCTTCCGTGGCATTTGTCAGCACCGCCCAGCCGTTCCAGTCTGAAAACGAGGAGCCAGTACCTTTATGGCGGGGGTATGGCGTTCATGTTCGCTACGAGGGGCTCGCCTGATGAAAGTGTCCGTGTATATCGACAAGCACGGAATTGCCAGTTTGAATGCTCGTCGCCGAGATTCGATTCGGCACCAGCCAATTTCTGAAGCGGAGTAGGTCATGGAAGGCAACAGACTGTCGAATTCCACAATAGACGTGATGAGCAGGCTGCCATTAGTCCTTCAGGTGCTACTTCTCATACTGATGACGGTACTGCTGATTCGAATATGGCCCCTTACTACCGACTCAGCCAACAACCGAAATGGATCAGACGGTCAGTCAGAAACCGGGACCTTGCTGATACCGGGTGAAACGAAGAAGAAGCTTGATGCGATAGAAGCGAAACTCGCAAATGAGGCCAGCTGGCCCAAGTCGTCAGATGAGATTCAGCAGCTTCATGATCAATTGGCGCAGGTGGTAAATGGCTTGGCACCACGTATTCAGGAGGAGTTACTGCCGCGCTTGGTTCCGCGGAGGTGGGAGATACAGGCCCTCTGGTTGCTCGCCAATGAGCCAAAAACTACGGAGGATGTGGAAGGGCTATCTGCTTACGCGGACGAAATCAATTCACTCGCGTCCAACAAACCCGTGGATTCGGCTACGAAGCTCGTAGACAATTTGAGGCAGCGGCAGAAGGACGTTCAAGATCGGGCGGCAAAGATTGAACTGAGCGCTGCATTAAAGGTAGCGCGCGAGGCCGTCAACGGTAAATCGGATTTCGAAAGGGCCCTTCGCCGGATCAGTGGGTATGACGATGAAGAGGCCCGCAAATTGGTTTATCAGCTGGTTCTAGCCAGGGACCTCGCTACCGCCTTTGAGGATCTGCGAAAGTACGAGCCGCTAAAAGATCTCGCTCTCAGGGAGTATGCCTTGACTCGACTGAACCAGCTTGCCATGGACCTTCGACTGCGAACTGTTACTACGAAGTACGAGACGCCAAAGCAGTTGGTCGAGATGTTGGTGAATCTGGAAAAGACAGTTGCCACAAACCTGGAGGCCCGCCTTCAGCAACGATTGGCGGAGAGCAAGCAGAAACACAGAGACTATCAAATATGGGCCCTGAACCAGATCAAATTAGTGCCCCAGTACGACGCCCTGGAAGAAGTAGAAAACAGCAGAATTCCAGGAAGGTTCGAGAAGAACAATCCCTTGTCTGGAGCCAGGAAGGCTGCAGCAAGAAGCGCAGCAAAAAAATTGGGCGAATTGCTGACCTCTCGTATGGCACCGATAAGCCCTGCGCTCCTCGACGAAGCCGTTGCCCAATGGTATAGAAAAGTGTTCCAGGACCGATTCGACAAATTGAACGACGCGGAAAAGCTGGAAGTTGTTAAGGGCTTCGCTGAAACTGAAAAGAAGCTTCCGAACTAGTCGCTATGAATACGCTCCGCGGCACTCTCTCTGCGATCGCAATTGGTGGCCTCGTTCTGCAAGCTAGCGCCGCTGATTCTCAGGGCGTCATTGGCCGAATGCAATATCGGGACGCCAGGACTTGGCACGAGCAGTTCATGCAGGGAGAACCAACCAAGGCACAGCGCACGGATGCGATGCGCTCGCTGATTCGAGCAAGTCCGGTTGGAGAACGTGGGCTGCGCCACATCTATAAGAACTTCGAAGGCAAATACGCAATTGATCCGAGAATTCCCGGCGTAGAAAAGTCTGTTCTATTGCAGCTATCCGGGAGTCAGTCGCAGGCAAAGGGGTACCGTCGCGAGGTGCTCTATGCCGTCGCATTTCACAACGACCCTCGCTATTCAGTCGTAGCGATGAACCGACCGCTCAAGCGCAGCTGGGGAAATACCGATGCGGATCTCGTCTTGCGACACAATGCGACCGGGCTATTCGGTCGTGTCGAAATAAAGGACTACTCGGTTGGCTCCCAAGTCACGAACCAGCAATATCTCAAGGATCAGATTGACAAAATGTCACGCGAAGGACGGAAGACAGGACAACTTCAGTTCTGGGTGAACCGCAGAGAGATAATTCCTGACATTCAACAGTACGCGCTTAGGAAGGGCGTTGTTCCTTTGGGCAACGTTTCGACTGGGCGACCAAACCCTGGCGTAACAATGTCGTCTCTGGAAGCAATGGATGAGGTCGATCGCCATTTCTTCAAGGGCGGCCAAAATAGAACGATTCTGGGCGGTGGCCAAGCTGCGTATGGCGCATGGAAACTGGTGGAGGGGATTCCAATTGCCTGGAAGGATTTCAACGAGGTGTGGGACCCAAGCGCGAGATCGAAAGGAACATGGCTTAGGCTGGGCGAGCATGGATCAAGTGTCTTGGCCGGAGGCACGATGGTGTTGGCAGGAGGATCCTTAACTGCTGGACAATTCGTGGCAGAAGGCACGCAAGCCAGGTTGTATTCAATTGGTCGCGTCGGAGGTATTGCTTCGATTGCCGCGCTCGGAGCGTCCGAAGCCTTCCTGGTTGCCAGATATGCAAATGGTGACGTGACGTCGAGAGAATTCTGGACTACCCAATGGGTTATGGGCTCTGCTGCAGCAGGCACCTACGCAGGTGGCTGGATTGGAGGAATAGCCTCGGCCGCGATTCTGAAGAATCCTGTCTGGGGTGCGGGACTTGGCGGTGGCGGTGGAACATGGGCAGGCCAGAAGTTCGGGGACAAGACGGCGCAGGCATATTACGATTGGAAGTTTGGAAAGCTTGATCAGGAATTCGGCAAGTGGGTCTATGCCAAATACGATAAGAAGTAGCGCCGTATGAACCTAGAAAGAACGACTGCGGTAGATGTCGGCCAGGCATTGGATAAGTTGGTCGAGATTGGCCAAAGCGGCAATTTCTTAGCGCTAGCTGATCTACCGAAGTTTCAGGATCATCGTTCGGTATGCAGTCTGGCGGACGAACACCGAAACCACGTCGTTGCTTTTGCAAGGGCCCTTGCTGCGGACGACCTTAGTGCGTTCGTCAAGGCCGTTGCGATGCTTGAACATAGTGTTGGCGGTTTAGGTAGTGTTACCAACCTAAGACGCCTTCTGCCGCTGGTACCAGATCGTGAGCGGCATCTTCTCGATTGGATTCTCCGTAACACCAACAGCTATTGGTACTACGCACATAGTGCGCGTTCCGTCGAGGAATTCGACAGAGAGAATACGAGCCGTGCAGCCCGAACTGCCGAGCGAGTTGCTAAGGACCGGCTGCGCCAAGTCCAGGATAGGAAGCGAATTGCCGAGGCTGCGACACGTAATCTCTACAACGCGGTTCGTCGAGGAGACATCAAGAGCGTGCAGGCGCTGATTTCAAAAGGCGCCGATGTGATGGTCCTGGCTCCAGACGGATCACCGTTGGTGTCCGTCGCTAAAGCCAAGGGATTTGAATCAATCGCCGATGAGCTTCGAAGAGCTGCCGAAATATATAGTGCGGAGACATTCGATAAGCGGCCGCGCGGGGATTGACCACTAATGTCGACTGGGTAGCTCTCTGAACCGCGCAGGCAGCCCGGAACGTCGCCGTGTCGGTGTCTCAATGGTCTTTTCCAGCACGGCAGCCCCGCTGACCAGCGTCACACGCAAGCGCGCGCGGGTCACGGCGGTATAGACCAGTTCGCGAGTCAGCACAGGATTGTGGTCTTCGGGGAGGAGGACAAGCACCTGGTCGAACTCGGACCCCTGCGACTTGTGCACCGTCATCGCAAAAGCGGTTTCGTGCGCGGGCAAGCGAACCGGCGCCACGGCGCGGAATCCTTCATCGCCCTCCGGGAAAAATACCATCAAGGCGCCAGAGTCATCCGGCATGACGATGCCGATGTCGCCGTTGAAGAGCTTCAGCACATAGTCATTACGCAGGACCATCACGGGCCGGCCGGGATACCACTCGGAGTTCTTACCGGGATCGAGGGGGTGTTTGAGGGCGGAGCGGAAATGCTCGCTGACCAGGCGATTGATCGCATCGACGCCGCGCGCGCCGTCGCGCACAGCGCACAGTGTGCGGAAGCGTGCGAAGGTGTTGGTTGCTGCCCCAATACTCATCCCGTCGGCGCGCAGCGCATCGAGATAGCCCGCGTAGCCAGCGAGTATCGCCTGCACCGATTCGTCGCGCGGTACGGACCCACCATCGTCAAGCCACTGCAGGGTGCCGCTCGTATCTGACCTCAGCCGGGCGATGGCACCGGCGCTGTCGCCGGAATTGATGTCCGCAGCCAGTTGCCCGATGCCCGAGTCGCTGGCAAACCGGAAGTTGCGTGTGAGCCAGACGACCTGGTCTTGCAGCCCGCTCTGTGCCACTGGCTTGGGCGCATGAACGGCAGCACCGGGCATGGCGCACAGGGACGCGATCTGGTCGATCCGCGCTGCGGAGAGCGAGGGATCGGCGCTGAGTTCGGCGAACACCGCGCCGGACTCGACAGCGGCGAGTTGGTCCTTGTCTCCCAACAGGATGATCCGTGCGTCGTCAGGTACCGCTTCGATCAAGCGGGTTGCCAGCGCAAGGTCAAGCATCGATGCTTCATCGACGACCAGTGCATCGATCGCCAGCCGGTTGCCGGCATGATGACGGAAGCCGTCGCCGGACGGCATCACGCCGAGAAGCCGGTGGATTGTGTAGGACTCGGTGGGCAGCCGGGCTTGAATGTCCGCCGGCAGGTGGCTCGCTCGCAGGCGCACGGCCTCGGTCATGCGGGCGGCGGCCTTGCCGGTGGGGGCTGCCATTGCGATGCGGCAATCCGGGTCTTGTTCGAGCAGGCAGGCCAAAAGGCTGACCACCGTGGTCGTTTTGCCGGTTCCCGGGCCGCCGCTGATGATGGCCACCTTGCCCAGAAGCGCCATGGCGACGGCGATCTGCTGCCAGTCAGCGGCGTCGCCGAGGCTTGCGCGATTGGTGGCAAACAGCGACGTCAGCCGGGCACTCAGTGATGCAGGAATCTCGGGGGCGACCTGCGTGGCATGTCGCCCCGCGAGGCTGCGGGCGAGCCGGCACTCGTAGTCAAAATACCTGTGAAGGTAGAGCCGGCCATCCTGGTCGAGGATCAAGGGCATGGCACCGCGCGATTCGGATTGGCCCGTGACGCCGGACTCCAGCAGCCGCTGCCGCACCGTCTCCGTGTCCGACCCGTCGTTCAGGGCTGCGGCGATATCGGACAGATCGGTACAGACATTGCCGTCGAGGGTTGCCATGCTGACCACGAAGGCAGCGCGCTGTGCGACCCGCGCGACACTTTCCGGTGCGCCGGTATCGCGAGACCAGCGTCGTATCCGGTCGGCAAAGCCATCTGCTAGGACGCGACCCGAGAGCGCAGTGGTATCAATGGTCATGGCACAACCTCCGCAGACAAGTGACCAAAGATCTCGTTCAGTTGCAGGATCGCCTCATGCGGCGGGACGTGGGCATAAACACCGGCGGCGGTACCGTCGCTGTTGCGCCATGCGGGTCGGACGCCACGGACGAAGAGGTAGAGCACGCCGCCGAAGTGTGTTTCGTAGCGGTAGCCCGGGATGCGCCGTTGCAGATAGCGGTCGAGCGCAACCGCATACAGAAGGTATTGCAGGTGATAGCCGTGCTCGGCCATCGCGGTCGCAACCGGGCCGCCGTCGTAGTCCGCTGTTGCGAAGCCAAGGTGATTCGACTTCCAGTCCAGGATGTAGAAGCGGCCCTGATGTTCGAAGATCAGATCGATGAAGCCCTTCAGATAACCTTCGAGGCGGCTGAAGGTGAGGCGCGGTCCGCCGTAGCCGAGTTGCGACAGCAGCTCATTCAAACCCGTCGCGGAAAGATGCGGCACCGGAAAATTGAATTCGAGTTCGTTCAGCCGGCGCTGGCGGGTTACGCTGTCGAGGCGCAAGCCTTCACTGATTTCGGCCCCCGTTACATCGACCAGCATCTGCCACAGCATGGCACGCAGACGCTCGCGGCCCTCTTTCCGGGGAACCCCGGGCAATGTTTGCGGATGGTTGTCCAGTGCCAGCGTGATGGCCCGCTCCCAGGTGCTGCTGTCGGTGAAGTCGGCTTCCTCGAACACAACGTGCACACACTCGCCGGCGGGGCCGCCACGCGGGAAGCGCAGGATATCCTCCGGGGCAATGTCGGGGGGTGCGGCGCCCGCAGTCGTCGCCGTGCCGATACGCGCGTCGTGGTCGCTGGCGGCGTGCTCGCTGATTGCGCCGTAGCTCAGTCCGCTGTAACTGCTCAGGCGCCAGCCGCCTGGAATGATGGCAGGAGCAGCCAGGGCGGAGAGCGAGGTGGGGTCGGGCCGGGTCGGATTCAGCGGGAGGCCGGCATCTGGCGGCAGACCCGACACATCGATCGAGGCTGGTTCGGTGGCGGCGAGCGCCCCCCACGCGGCAGCTATGTCGGCCGGCGTGGTTTTGGCCGCAAACCATCCCTCGGGCGTGTGCCCATTGCCGGCAACCAGCCAGTTCAGCATGCTGCGTGTGCTCTCGGTGACCGAGGGCCTGCCGAAGGACGAGGTCGCGTAGCAACCTGCCACCAGATAACAGCGATGCACGGCACGGGTCAGGGCAACGTAGATGAGGCGCAGAAACTCGGCGGTGTTTTCGAGCTTGATTTTTGCCTTGATCTCTTTCGTTTCGTCCTCGTCGATCGCGTCGCCGCGGTAATCGATGACCGGAATCCCCTCATCGTCGTGATATTCCGATCCATCGATGCCTGCGCCGCCAAAGCTCGTCCGGCCATCCCACAGATAGGGACAGAACACGATCGGGTATTCGAGTCCCTTCGCCTTGTGGATGGTGATGATCTTGACCAGGTTCTGGTCGGATTCCAGGCGCAGCTGGGCGGCCTCATCCGCGCTGCCCTCGCTGCGCTGTGTGCGAAGGTAGCGCAGTAGCGCCTCCGGCGATGCGTGCGACTCTGACGCCTGATGCAGGCACTCGCCCAGATGCAGGAGATTGGTCAGGCGTCGCTCGCCATCGGCACGAACCAGCATCCGTCCGGCGACGTTTTCGGTGGCAAGCAGCTTGCGGTACATGGGTCCGAAGCCGCGGCGCAGCCACTTTTCGCGATAGTCGCTGAACTGGAGCATGCGCTCCATGAGAGCGGCTTCATCGCCGGCGATGGCTTCGACGGCGGCGGCGTCATAGCCGATCAGTTCGGTTGCCAGCGCAGCGCGCAGCAGGCGATCGCGAGTGGGTTCCAGAACGCTGGTGAGCACCCGCTCGACCTCCTCGGCATCGGTGCTTTGGAATACGCTGGCCTGCGAGATCTCGACGCTGCCGACGCCCAGTGCTTCGAGGGCGCGCTTCGTCTCGCCGCCCTGGGCGTGGCTGCGCACCAGCACTGCGATGTCGCCGGCGCGCAAGGGACTGCCGGCCACCTTGATCCGATTGTCCCCGGCCTCACGCAGGAGTCGGGCGATCTCGGCGGCGACAGCTTGCGTGACCGCGTAACGGGTGCTCTTTTTCGGCAGCGGACCTTCGTCGTTCTCGGGCAGTGTCCAGACTTGGAGCGCTGCGCGGGCTTCTGAGTCATCGACGAACTCGCTGCGCGGCTTCATGCCGAACTCGACCGGATGGTAGTCGAGTCCAGGCAGCATGAAGACGCGGGGATTGGCCGCAAACAGCCCGTTCAAGGCGGCGAGAAGTTCGCGGCTTGAGCGCTGGTTGGCGACCAGAGAGGACTCTTGTGTTGAATGCTGCCGGGCACGCAGATAGGTGTGCAGATCGGCATGGCGGAAACTGTAGATGGCCTGCTTCGGGTCGCCGACAAGAAACAGGGGGGTGTCCTTGGCGCCATAGATCTTGTGGAAGATCTCGAACTGCAGCGGGTCGGTATCCTGAAACTCGTCGATCAGCGCCGCCGGGAAACGCGCCTTGAGTGACGCAGCAAGCCATGGGTAGCTGCCGTTGGTAAGGCGATCATGAACGTTGAACAGCATGTCGTCGAAGGAAACGACGCGACGGGCCTGCTTGGACGCGCGTAGCCGGACGCCGGCCTCGTCGAGCAGCGACCGGATCAGGCGCAAGCGACGCAGGATGAGTGCGCCGTCGATGGTCTCGCGCAGGGCAAGGAAGGATTCTGCTGCCGTAAAGAACGGGTGGCTCGGTGGCGTTGCCGCCTTCTTCTTGCGCTCGTTGAGAGTGGAGTCGCGATAGAGGCGAAGGTGCTTGCCGAGCGGTGCGAGCGGGTCGGCGGTTCGGAACAGTTCGTCCCACTGTGTTGCGCCCTCGCGTACCGACGTCTCCTTGTAGGTCGTACCGTTGAGCGAACCCAGCGAGCTGATCAAAAAGTCGGCGATGGCGACACGGTGATCGGTCCAGATGCCGCGGACGTCGGCGTAGGCGGAGTTCAGCGCGTCGGAGTCAATGGCGGGCTCCGCGTCCAGATCGTCCGGCCACAGGGAAATGGCCAGGGGTTTGGCGAGGTGCCGCTTGAGCAGACGCGCGAACGATTCGGGCGTGTCTCCCTGCCCGATGATGAAGGAGATCAGTTCCGCCGGCAGGGCGTCGCCCGCGATGTGGCGGCGCCAGAAATCATGCACCGACTCCATCAGCAGATCGCTGTCGTCCTGAATGAGCTCCATCGCCATGGGCAGACCGGCGGCGAAGGGATTGTCGCCCAGCGCGCGCTGGCAGAAGCCATGAATCGTAAAGATGGACGCTTCGTCGAAGGTTCGCAGCGCAAGATCCAGGCGCCGGATCATGTCGTCTTCGGCGATGGCCTGCCGCGCCACAAGCCCGGTCACCAGTGTCGGCACGAACGGATCGCCGCCGGGAGCAATTCCGCTCACCAGGTAATTGCGCGTCTCGACGATCCGGGTGCGAATCCGCTCGCGCAGTTCGGCCGTCGCCGCATTGGTGAAGGTCACCACCAGGATCTGCTGCACGTCGAGGCCGCGTTCGAGCAGCAGGCGCAGATACAGACCGCAGATATTCCAGGTCTTGCCGGTACCGGCCGACGCCTCGATCAGGTTGATGCCGTCGAGGTCGCACTGGAAGACGTCGAGGTCAGGGATGCCGCTCATAGCCTGTCATCCTCGATGCAGTTCATCATCGGTGAGAACACCGTGGTGGCGCATTGCTCGAAATCCTCGTCGAGCGGATCGTCGACGCCGCGCAGGGCAAGCCGGTAGGCCGGGTCTTCCTCCTCGCCCCAGGGACGATCCCGGGTGGATTGCCAGGCGGCAGTCGCCTTGTAAAGACTCTCTCCGCCGATGATGTACTTCCAGGCCGATTTCGGGAAAAAATGTATCGGCTCCCGCAGGCCGCGCCGATACAGTGTCAGCAGTTCTTGCAGAATTCCTTCGGCATCTTCGCAGGGCTTCAAGCGATACTCGCCATTGCGTGATATCCAGCGGGTTTCAAGCGCGGCCTCATCGGGGCGGAGCGCACAGAGGAACAGGTGAGTGAGCCAGCCCGTCAGGTAATCGGTGGCGCGCGTGTCATCGTAGCGGTGACGGACCAGGCCACCGGGACGCAGGTCGGCAAACGCCGCCGTGAGTCGCCATGATTCGCCGTCCAGCTCGAAGCTCACGGTGCGGTGGCAGGGCGACAGACAGGGTAACGCTTCCGCCGTAGTGACCTCCATCGCGAACCCCTTGAGCGTCGCCAGTTCGAGATCGATGAGCGAAGCGCCCAGGGTGCCGGGCGGGTACTCGATGCCGGCCAGCGCAAGAACGCGCAGGTCGTCGTCGCTCATGCCGCTGCGATAGTGCGGCAGGAGCCGATCGGCCAGCGCCGTGCGCGCGGAGAAATCCGCCAGGAAGGGCTCGTCATCGGCCAGCTCGTCCTCGTCACGGGACAGGACAATCCCGAGGCGTTCGCGCAGCAGATAGCGACAGGGGTTCCTGAAAAAGCGCAGCAACTGATCAAGCGATACGTCGCGCCATTCGTCGCCCGGTGCTGCAAGAAGGGTGCTGAAGAACCGGGTTGTCGGCTCGCTCGATGCTTCGTCATCCCCATCGTCATCGCTATCACTGACGTTTTCGCCGGTATCGACGGGCAACGCCACTACCGCCGCACGCGCCGAACTTAGTCCTTGCCGCTGGGCTTCGCACAGTTCGGCATTGAAGCTGCGTACTCGCGGATCGGTGTCGGCAGCGAAGTAGCGTGCTGAAAACGGCTGCAGCGGGTGTTCGAGGACGAGGCGGCGCCGGGCTGCATCGCGCTGCTCTGCCGCGGTCGGGTCGGTGCAGGTGGCCGGCACCAGCAGTTCGATCAGTTCGGCGACCAGGATGGAGGCCGGCAGGGGCGCGTTGTCCCGGATGCTGCGACCGGTGTAGCTCAGGTAAAACTTGTCGCGAGCTGCCAGCAGTAGATCAAGAAACAGGTTGCGCTCATCGGTGCGGCGCTGGCGGTCTCCGGGGCGGGGGCTAAGTGCCATCAGGTCGAACTCGGCCGGGCGCATCGCCGAAGGGAAGGCGCCATCGTTCAGCCCGACGACGCAGATGACGCGGAAGGGCAGACTGCGCAGACTGCTGATCGAGGAGAAGGTCAGCTTCCCGGTGGGCACGCCGCCACGCGCGGGATCGTCGAGCAGTGACTCGAGCGCGGTGCGAACCACGTCGAGCGTCAGGTTTTCCGTGACGCCGCCACGTGCCATGTTGCCGTAGAGCTCGCGAATGGCATCCCGTACTTCGGCGAGATCGTCGATGTCGTTCTTGTCGGCCGCCAGGAAGTCGTCGAGCGTGTCGAACAGCAATGTTCTCCACGCCTCTGCGGCCTTTGGCTGCCGCGTGTCGCGTCGCAGGCGTGCCAGTTCGTCGACGCAATGCGCGAAGCGGCCGAGGAGCAAGGCGTCCCCTCCCTCCACCGCGCCGGCGGGGACGCGATCCTGCCAGGCGGCCGAGGCTTCTTTGGGCAAGGCATAACCCAGAAACAGCCGTTGCAGCCCGTCGTCAAAACTGTAACGATCGATGCCGGGCACGTCGTACTGTTCGCGATGACTTCCATCGAGGGCCCAGCGGATGCCGGAACTCGTGATCCAGTCACGGACGAGGTCGAGGTCATCCGCCCCAATGCCGAAGCGTCGGGCCAGGATCGGTTGCTGCAGTAGATCGAACACGTCGCTCGCAGTGAAGCGGGATGTCGCGACTGTCAGCAACTGGAGGAAGGCCCGGGCAGGTTCGTTGATGGTGCTGCGCGCCCGTCCGGTCAACGTGAATGGGATGTAGCGTCCGGGTGGCGCGTTGCCGAATACCGCCTCGATCAGGGGGCCGGCGGCTTCAAGATCGGGGGTCACAACCAGGATGTCCGCCGGCGTCAGCGGATTGTGCGGATTGCTTTCGGCCAGCAGCGCAAGAATCTGGTCCTGCAGCACTTCAAGTTCGCGGGTGAGGGAGTGGCAGACATGGATCTCGATGCTGCGGTCACCGGGTTCCGTGACGAGGCTGCCCGGGGCGATATCAACGAGGTTCAGGATCGTGTTTTGCAGTCGGGCGAGCAGGGTATCTGACGTCTGCTCCGCGAAGCCGCCGTCATCGACCGGCGCATCGCCAGATCGCTCCAGCACCAGCTCGATGTGCGCCTTGGTTTGCTGGCCCCAGTCTGCCAGCAGCGGATTGCCGGTCTCGTGGTAATCGGCCTCGCCGCGCACATTCATGTAGCCCAGGCGCCGCCGGTCGACGATATCGAACCAGAACTCGCGACACGGGTTGAGTACATATACTCGCAGATCGATCCAGCGGCCCAGCTGCTGAAGAATGTCGATGTAGAGCGGCGGCATTGCCGGCAGACAAAAGACGTGGGCGGCTTCGGGCAAGCCGAAGCGGTCAGTGGCGCCCGCGGTCATTTCCACCGTCTTGAGAAAGCGCGAGGCGGGATGCTCTCGCTCGGTGCCCAGTTGCGACGTGATCGTTCGCCACAGCGCGGCTTGCCACGCCTGGTCTTCGGCAACGTTGGCCGTTTCATTCTTGATCGAAACCGACTTTCCTGTAGCCCAGTCGGCGAGCCATTCAGGGCGGTAAGTCATGTATTGCTCGAACAAGGAGGCGACCCGGGTGGCAAAGTCGAGCCGCGCCACCGCATCCACTGCTTTCAGGTAACTGGTCAGTCGGGGAAATCCGCTGGCGAATCGTGGATCGGACAGGATCTGAAAAATCCGCCAGGTCAATACCGGCGCCGCGAAGGGCGATTCGGAGTCGATGCCGGGCACCACCTTGCCGATCTGGCGCCAGAGCCATTGCGCGAGGTAGGCGAACTCGACATTGGCACAGACGCCATGACGAGTCGCAATGGACAGGGTCAGGTCGCGACGCAGGGCGACGCTGGGGATGATGATCTGCTCGGCAGCAAAGGGCGACGCCGAGCCACTCGCGATCGCCGAGAGCAGTTCGTCACGCAGGGTTTCGTAGTGGTTGGCGAAGGTGAGTTTGAGCATGGGCAGGCGGGCTTATGGGGAGACCTCAAGGAGCTGTGAAGGGATGATAAGACCCAAGAGGCTCACCAGATGCGCCTGTCGCGCCATTCCGACAACCTGCGATGCTCAGCGGCCTAGTTGAATGCGGACAAATGGACTTGCGGCGTGAAACCCGACGCAAATACCCGAACCACGGATGCAGGCGTGAGCACTTGAACAGACGTCGATGACGGCAAGGATGCCTGGCTTTTACCGTAGCCATCGAAAGACCAAGGTAGCAGCTTTCCTCGCCAGACAAGCAGAGGAGTTCCATCTACATCAATCATCGCTCCCGCCGGCAAGCTGCCCAGCTGTGCAACGAAGGTGCGCTTGCGTTTTTCTTCGGTAACTCGCTCAGCGTGTATGACCTTGTCGATGTCCGCGATAGTCGGGTTCTCACCTTGGATCAATTCGCGATTTGCTTCGATCCATGCGGCCTTGAACTCGTTGAATCTTTCTCGGCGACACTCAGCGCATGGCCGGTGCCCTGCCGCGAATGCTGTTGCTTCATCGACGAAGAACAGTTGAGAGTAAGAGTTTGGTTCAAAGACGGTACTCTTTCTTTCCATGAATTGAATTTGGCACGTGAGCCACGCTTTGCTTCGCCATTGAGTAATGATCTGTTCTTGATCATTGTGGAGAATGCCGCGATTTCCGAGCAAAGCGCCTTTGGCGGCGACTGCGTTTAGCTGCCCCCAGGGGTCGACACGATTTTGACGAGACATTGGTGCACTCCGTAAATTAGGGGTTTTGGCGACCGACAGTGCCACCTTCAATGATTTCAGGAGCACATGCAACCATTCTAATTGCCAGGTCCTTGCGCAGATCGTTGCGGATCATGATTTCCGCGCCACGATCCCAATCCCGCGCCTTGGGGTTGCTGTAGGCGAGGACGATCTTTTCATCGACCTCGATGCCTTCGGAACGAATCGTGACGAGGAGCTCCTCGCGCTTGGCCTTCCACAAGTTCAGGTGACCTTGATGGTAGGCGATCTTTGATTGTGCGGCTTCAGCCAGCTTGCCGGGGGTGTAATCGAACTTCCAGGTTTCTCGTTGCACGGTGTTCTCCAGTGTATTGAGGGTCGGCGTAGCGGGGGTACAGCCGTTATCGGGATAGTGTGCAGAATTCGTCGAATACGATCCGGTATTCGGACAACATGGCCGGGGGCTTGCCAAGATCGAACGCGTCGAGGCATGCCTGGTAGTACCAATCCTGACGCTCCCGCCCGGCCGAGAATCGCTTCCAATAGTCCACCCCGGGTTTGGCTCGAAGATCGCGAACCGTGCATAACAGGTTGTGCAGCTTGTCGGCGCAGGCAACGGTCCGGGTGGAGTCGGGCGCTTCCCGGAGATGGGCGACATAGGCTTCCTTGCGTGGTCTCCAGTCCGGCTTCGGGTCCTCGAAGGTATCGGTACAGCCTTCGACAATGGCCGCCACGCCGCTACCGAACGTTGCTCTGACACGCTCCAGCATGGGGCGCCCTCCGCAGTCTTCGGCCGCATCGTGGAGCAGTCCTCCGATGGCTTCGTCTTCCGTCCCGCCGAAGTCCAGAACCAGGGCGGAAACGGCCATCAGGTGCGAAAGGTATGGCGTGCCGATGCCTTTGCGGCGCTGTCCGGCATGAATGTGGCCGGCAAACTGCAGGGCGTGGAGATAACGGCTGCTCAGTGTGGGGCTGAAACCGGCTTGGGTCATGGGAACGTCCTTACGACAATCATTGCAGGTTCTCCTTGGCCGGGACGCTGGCCAGGTCAATCATGGTAGCCGGCGAGGCATTGCCGTAGGTGATGGTCATCAAGGCAGCGAAATAGCGATCCGCTGCATTCAGGTTGGCGTTGAGAACACGGTCGATCATCGTGTCATCCAGTTCCTTTTCCGCCTCCACGACGGTTCTGAAGCGGATTTCGCCGTCTGCAAGATCCATCTCGAAATTTCCGTAGATCAACTGGTAATTGATTCGGGTCAGCGCCTCGATCACGGCACTCCGGCGGTGTTCAGGAACCATGACCGGGTAAATCGAAAAGGTCAGCAGGCGACTCCAGTCTTCGGCCTCGAAGACATCGATGACCACGCGCACCGACGCTTCCTTGATCCGACAGCCCATGGAAAAGTAGGCCTTCTCGGTGTCGGCGGTGTAGTGCCAGTCGTTGGCATCGAGATACCCGGCAACGCGCTCAAACAGGGACTTTTTCGGAACAACAATCGCGGTTTCTTCGACAATTTCACGTTTGGTCTGTCTGGCCATCATGCGCTCCTATCCGTTTCGTTTCATCAGGCCACCATGATCTCAAATGACAGGCTCACCAGATGCGCCTGACTCCGCTTTTCCGTCCATTGTTTTCGGACGGAATAATTCGCAGCTCCAGCCCGGGCAAAGCGGATCATGGGTTCGCGCGGGTACGTTGCTGTGCATCGGGGCGAACATTGGGCCGCTCGTATGGACGTTATCAGCGCGGAGTAGGCTGAACCTGAGTCTTGTTTCATGATGATTCCTGGCGCGAACCGAAAAGCGCCCAACCGGTGCGCTTTTCGCCAGCGATTTTGTGGCCCGCCCTGATACAACCGTGGAATGGAAATCCACGATGGCCAGGTGCCCTTTCAGTTCGGCGAAAAGAGCGAGTCGCCCGCGCCCGGATGGATTGCCAAGGCGGCAGATCGAGCAAGGCAGCGTCGGGAGCAGGAGACCATCGCGGCAGGCCTTCCGGAATGGCCGGAAAAGGCCCGTGGCATCCCGAACGGTGCCCTGCGGTCATCTCTGTTCGGGGCGATTCGCAAAGGCCCGCGCAAGTTCCTTAAACGGGCGCAGCTCCAGTCGGTCAATGGACTGACCATTGTCTTCAATGGTCCTCGCCTGAGTCAGTCCGACCTCGATGTCTGGGAGCATTGCCTGCATCTTGCGCGGATCAACGGAACCGGCTGCCAGATCCGCTTCACCGGGTATTCCTTTCTGAAGGCCATAGGCCGAAATACGGGCAAGAGTGATCGAGAATGGCTTAAAGGGGTACTGCTCGATCTTGCGTCCTCGGTCGTCGAAATCAGCGATGGCAAGCGAGCTTACTTCGGCCCCCTGATCCACCATGGGGTTCGTGATGAAGTCACCATGGAGTTTGTGATCGAGGTCAATCCTCGTGTAGCGATTCTTTACGGCGCTGATGGCTGGACTCAGATCGAGTGGGCGCAGCGCTGGGCCTTGCGACGGCAACCCCTTGCGCAGTGGCTTCATGGCTTCTATTCAACGCATGCCGAGCCCTATCCGTACAAGGTTGAAACCCTGCGCCGCCTGGCCGGCAGCGAGAACGAGCATCTCTTCAGTTTTCGGCAGGAACTGCGGGCTGCGATGTCGAAGATGGCTGAAGTCACCGGCTGGGCATGGCGGATTGCCGAGGCCGACCTGGTGCATGTCGCCAAGCAAACAGGCCAGAAGCCGGTTGTGGATAACTCGGAAAACGTGAGGGGATAGCTCCTATGGGGTAGGGGGACAGCGCCTATGTTTTGCGGTCGCGGTGAGGGGATAGCGCCTAGCGGGTAACGGGATAGCGCCTATGTGACTGGGGGGATAGCGCCTAGGGGCATCGGGGGATAGCGCCTATGAAAACGATGACGGAAAAAGCTCTGCAAGCCTTGCCAATAGAAGCATTCAAGGGTTATCCACAATTGCCCCTAATCTTCTTTTAATCCTTTCTTAATCAGTAAACCGTCGTGCCTGGATCGGAGAACTCATGACTGCCAGCGAACTGAAAAAGCTTGTTACCCAAGTGCGGCGCACCGATACCGCGCTTCGGCATCTTGCCGCCCAACTCGACCTCAATGAGGCCGACAAAGCATCGTTACTGAAAGCTGCTTCGGTGCTTTCAGCCAGTGGTCGACAGGTTGCAACTCAGGTAGCGCAGACCAGGCGTACTGAGGAAGCCAGAGAAAAGGCAATTGCCAGGGCGACCCAGGAAGCGAGGCAACTGATGGCAGGCTGGCAGGTCGTCAGCATCTCGGACAAGGTGGCGCTGTGTGTTGCCAACCTCATGGAGACCCATCTTCGCCAAAATCTGGCGTCAGATTTCGACAACCTGGAGTGGAGCCTCAACTACTGGGTCGAGCAGGCCCTCGCGGAGATACCGATGAACGCCGC
Source organism: Sulfuritalea sp. (assembly GCA_030247575.1). Lineage (GTDB taxonomy): Bacteria > Pseudomonadota > Gammaproteobacteria > Burkholderiales > Rhodocyclaceae > Sulfuritalea. The sequence continues at coordinate 2,864 of JAOTRV010000039.1, read as the reverse complement.
CTGGAGGGCAGTGAGGGACGGCAAGCCGGTGAGCGAACTCATGGCACTGGCAAGCGAGCGGTTGGACAGGATTCGAATTCAACCCGGAACAATTGCGCTGGCCCAGCGCTGGCAGGCGCAGATGGAAGCCGCTGTCGTGAGCCAATGAAGCGGTCGGAAATCATTTCATGACGGTTGCTCAAATTCACCGTTCCGCCGAGGCAGGGCGCCTTGACGATTTCGAAATGGAACACTTTCGTGCGCTTTTCACGCGCGTTCCATAGATCTCGAATGCTAATTTCGGTGCATCCCGAAACCGATGAGCCACACCCGTAAAAGCATGAAGAGAAAAAAAGGTCTCAAGCCACTCTGGATCTATGACGGCAGCCCGGACCAGGCCGATTTGACGGTGGCGGCCACCACACTGGGCGAGGGCGGCTATGTCATCGTGATCGAGCTTTCCAACGGTCTGACCCGGCTTGCTGCCACACGGCATCCGGCCAAATATGCCACCTCCTGGCACCAATTCGTCAAGCGCTACGGCCTGCCGGAGATCGCCAGGATGATCATCTCGCAACCGCATCTGCGTTACGAGGCCATCAAGCGTGGCATCGCAAAGGCATTGGCCGATCATCGGGATGAGGACCTGGATGCCTATCGCGTCCCTGTGGAGGCCATGGCAGAAAAAGCGGCTGCGGTCATTGAGGCGCTGGCAGGTCAGTAATCAGGCCCGAAGACGCTCCCTGAAATAGACGCTTCATTCAGCCAGTTCATGCGCAACACCTACGATTTTGACTATCCCTGGCGACCGATCTACGAATGGCGCATGACGGGCGTCTGGCTTGGAGCGGCCAGTCTGATGCTCGTGGTGACGAGAACTCTGCCGGTTCCCTCTCGCATAGGGGTCGCTGCGTCACTCTTCTGCGTCGGAATCGGTGGATTCCGAGCGCTTCAGGCGTGGCGGCGAAGTCAGGACGGCGCGCGAATCCGCCTCACCGACAAGCAGTTCATCGGGATCCATGAAGTGATCGGCCTTGCGAACGTCGCTGCCCGGCGGGAGTCGATCTGGCTGGGACGCGGGTTCCACTGGACGGACATTGAAGCGAGTCGAATGCATTCCCTGATTGGTCGCGGCATCGCGGCACAGATGGGGAAGGAATTGCTCCACAAGGATGGCGCGTACTGGCTCCATGGTCTGGCCAGGGAAGGGGATATCCATGTCGATCTGGATAGCCTGGTCGGGCATACCTTGATCGTGGGTACCACCCGTGTCGGCAAAACCCGCTTGCTCGATCTGTTGATTGCTCAAGCCATTGCTCGCGGTGAGCCGGTCATCATCATTGACCCCAAAGGCGACCACGGCCTTGCCGAGAATGCCCGCAGGGTGTGTGAGGCTCTCGGTCAGGCGGATCGCTTCATTTATTTCCATCCGGCGCATCCAGAGAAGTCTGTCTGCATCGATCCTCTTCGCAACTGGAACCGGAAGACCGAACTGGCCAGCCGTATCGCCGCCCTGATCCCCTCCGAAACCGGGGCAGACCCCTTCACGGCATTCGGCTGGAAGGTTCTCAACGATATCGTGAATGGGCTGATCGCCACCGGGATCCGACCGAACCTCGTCCAGTTGCGTCGGTATATCGAGGGTGGCCCGGACGATCTTCTACTCAAGGCGCTGCGTCTCCATTTCAAGCATCACGTCCCGGACTGGGAGTCCCGGATCAGCAGTTTCATCAAGCAATACAGAGGGAACCAGTTGCTCGCCTACATCAGCTTCTACAAGCAAATCGTCATCCATGACGCGCAGTCGGTCGATCTGGATGGACTGATTTCGACCTACGAGCACAACCGCGAGCACTTTCAGAAGATGGTGGCCTCGCTGATCCCGATCCTCTCCATGCTGACCAGCGACCCGCTCACGGAGCTTCTGTCACCCAATCTTGATCCAGGGCACGAAAGGCACGTTACGGACATGGCGCGCGCCATCCGAACGGAAAAGGTGCTCTACGTCGGTCTGGATTCGCTGGCCGATGCGACAGTCGGGAGTGCCATAGGCTCCGTCCTATTGGCGGATCTCGCCGCCGTGGCCGGCGACCGCTACAACTACGGAATCAACACCCTCAAGCCCGTTAACCTGTTTATTGACGAGGCGGCCGAGGTCATCAACCAGCCGACCATCCAGTTGATGAACAAGGGTGGCGGTGCCTTGTTTCGCGTGACGATCGCGACCCAGACATTTGCTGACTTTGCCAGCCGCCTGGGCGACGAGAACAAGGCCCGGCAGGTGCTTGCCAACACCAACAACAAGATTGCCCTACGTGTCCTCGATGCCGAAACACAGAAGTACATCGCCGACGGAATACCGAAGATCAAGGCGAAGACGATGATGATTCGCTACGGCCACAACGTGGATTCAAGGATTCACGACGAATACACCGCGTCGTATCAGGAACAGGCGACTGAGGAGGAAGCGGACCTGATTCCACCGGCCATCTTGAGTGAATTGCCTCCCCTTCACTTCTTTGCTCGCATGTCCGGTGGGCGAACGATCAAGGGACGGATTCCAATCCTGAGGTAATCGCTGGCCATGGCTCGACCGGAAAAGAAACCTGGTGAGTGGGGCGCGTTTTTCAGCATCGTCCTGATGATGGGCATTCTCGCCACATGGGCGTTGATACCGGTCAAGGTCATCGAGTCATCCTGGCGGACCGAACAGGAAACCATGGCGGCCTGGGCCGGGGAGGGGACTCGGCGTTGGATCGAAAGCCAGGCCGGGGAGATGCTGAGCCAAGTTGCAAAGGAAGGTGCGAAGGCAGTCAATGGCATGGGCAGCAGCCAGATCGATGGTTGGCTATCTGGTCGGGTGTATGTAACGCTCCTGTGGGCAA
>JAOTRV010000038.1 GCA_030247575.1 Sulfuritalea sp. | reverse complement strand
ATCACGGTAGTACCAGCGTCGAATCCTTCCCAGTTCTTTCATGGTAATCATCGCCCCATCTACCCTGCTCAAATGTTGAGCAGTGGAGGTTAATTACCCTGGTCAATTTTCAACGCGCACAACGGCGCCTAAATGGTCAATTTTCAGTGAGCGTCAACAGTCCAGATGAACTCCGGAATACCCAGCGAGTTTCTTTCGCCATGCATCGGCCGAATCGAATTCGGGGCCGCGCATCGGTTTGGCTTCGTCACGAGGTGTTCTGACGCAGTACTCAAACATTCCTCCAGGCAGCCGGCGAACTACCCATACGTCGCCATATTTGTGGCGCTTGCGCCCCTCGGGGAACTGATCCTCGCGGCAGACTTCCATTTCCACGAGCTTGACCCGCTCACCGGTCCAGCGCTTCCATGTGCCGTCACGTGACTGCTCGTGCGTTATGCCGGCTACGGTTACCTGGCTGCGGACGTCTTCCCGCTGCTTGGCCGCGCTCTCTTGTTTCCGCCTCTCTTGGAACGCCGTTCGTTGTTCTGGCGTTGCCGGGAACCGCACATAAACATCGTTCGGTCCGCGATTGGTGACTAGCATGTAGTCGCCTTTGGGGCGCCCGCGGTTCCCGGTCCTGATCGTGGGCCCGTCGCTGCCAAACAGCACGCAATGTGATTGCCTGCCGTTCGCCGGAATCCAATCGCGCAACATGATCCCGGCCGATACCAATGCATCAAGGCTTCCATGGCAGGAAACCATGCCGTCGACCGTGACCTTGATTTCTTCCTGCCCGGATCGGAAGGCGAAACTCCATCCATCCCAAGCCGTCCACTTGGCCTCACTCGGGATATCGACCTTCGGCGATAGTTGCCAAGGTGCGCTGGTAGTATTGTCGGTAGCCATGTATGCATCTCCTATCAAGGTGCTTCGTGGTCAGGCGGGTTTGGTGTTACAGCACCTTGCCCGCCGTTTCCCCGGCGATCCCGTCCGGGGCGGGTGAAATCTATGCGGCCAGCAGTTCCGCCTTGATCGGCTTGATGCTGGCCAGCTTCTCGGGCTTCTGCGCGACATCCCACAGGTCGACGGCCTGCTGCATGCGCAGCCAGCTATCCGGCGTGGTGTTCAGCAGCTTGGCGACGCGGGCCGCCATCTCCGGCGTCATGCTCCGCTTTTCATGCAGCAGATCGGATACCGACAGCCGGGATACGCCCAGGCGCTGCGCGAACTCGGTCTGAGTCATCTCGAGCGCGGGCAGCACGTCCTCACGCAGGATCGCGCCGGGGTGAGTCGGCCGGCGCTTCGGGTCTCGTAGGCTCTTCATCAGTGATAGTCCTCCAGGTCAACGTCGACGGCGTCTTCGCCGTCGAATCGGAATGTGATGCGCCAATTGCCGGTCACCGCCACGGCATAGGTGCCCTTGCGGTTCCCGGTGAGCTGATGAAACTTGTACCCGGGAATATTCATGTCTTCCGCCTTTGGCACCGTATCCAGGCGGTCAAGCATGCGCTCGGTTCGGACCTCAGTCTTGGCGATGATGCCGCGGTGATCGCCTTTCTTGAAGAACCGCTCAAGCCCTCGGTGTTTGAATGATCGGATCATGTTGGCGTGTAATCAACTAACGTGCATTGTAATGAATAACTATACATAGTCAAGTGAGGCGATCATGTTGATCGGGAGATGAAGGCTCTGGTGTGATATCAATGACGGTGCGCTCTCGCGGGCCTCTTGCTGAAGTTCGCAGCAACCAGAGCATCAGCCCTGTGAGTAGCACCAGGCTGGCAAACCAAAAAGGGAGATTGCGGGGACCGAAGGCGCGCCACAGGTAGTTCTCGTCGAAGAACTGCAGGACACTGAACAAGCCGATCAACCCGTAGGTAACGAACTGCGTCCTTTCGGTCGGACCGCGTTTCCCGAATGTCCGTATTTCCCTGAACACTCCCCAGGCGAGGATGGCGAAGCCAATACCCCATGTGATGCCCCGCCAGTTGTAGATCGAGCTGCCGTGGGACACAAGAATCACGGCCAAGGTAAGCGCGGCCACAATCGGCGGCGCAGCGATGATCCATAACCGATTCGGTAGGCGATTCCACGGCCTGACATCAAGCAGCGACAGAACGGCCCATATCGTGGCAATCACGGCCACCAACGCGAGGTATGGCGTTGCCGACACGTCCGATTCGATATGGTGCGTATCCCACCAGAATGGAATCAGGACCAGCACCGGGAGCACTGCTGCAAGCCAAAGACGTTGCGCTCGGTTCAGAGTTGGCAACCTCTCGCCGGCAAAGCGGGCTGATGGATTCATGCGGATGCCTTCCTGCGCTTTGCTTTCGCCGCGGCGATCGGGGTTACCTCAGCCTTGGGCAGAATTCCGCCAGCGGCAAAGATGGCGCGAGCGGCCGTCTGAACAGAATCTCTCACCGGATCGAGGTTGAGGCGCGAATAGATCTGAGTCGCGGCGACGCTCTTCTGTCCGAGAGACTTGCCGATGATGACGAGGCTGGCGCCGCTTGCGGCCTGGTAGCTGCCGAGCGTTCGCCGCATGTCATGGATGCGAAGGTCGACGATTCTTGCGCCGGTCGTGTCGATCCGCAGCTTCCCGGCAATCTGTCGGGCGCGGTCGAGCGATTCCTCCAAGGACTCGAGTGTTCTTCCTTTGTCTCGCGGCTGCTTTTCCCGCGGCGCTGGCCATTCGAACTCGGCGCCGGCGGACTGGATGCGGGCCGCAAGCTGGATCAGCTCGTCGCGGTCGAGGACACGCCGCCATCCGCGCTTCGCATCTTGCAGATGTCCGGATTTCCCTCGACCGGGGAAAACGAATTCAGCAAGGCGCTTGGGCTTCCTATGGCGCAGCACGTCGACGGCTTCCGGAATTAGCGGGACAGACAGCGGCTCGCTGTTCTTCATCTCTTGGCCTTCGACGCGCCAGATGGCGCGATCAAGATTCACGTCAGCCCATCGCATAGCCAGCACGTTGGCCTTGCGCGCGCCGGTGCAAAGGCTCAGCAGAACGTAGTCGCGCACGTCGAGGCTGGGCTCAAGCGCCAGAGATTCGAAGAATCGCGGCAGTTCGTCGGATTGCAGGAAGCGCTCGCGGGCGTTCACCTTGAAAAGGTGGATGCCGGCGGCAGGGTTGGGCTTGTTGAACAGACTCCAGTCAATGGCCCGGTTGAAGAGCGACCTGATCAAGATAAGCGCCTTGTTCCCGGCGTGCTTGCCAACCTCGCGGCCGAGATCCGAATGCAGGCGCTGAATCTCCGCCTTGCCAATACTGGAGAGTTGGCGACGCTGCCAATTGACCGAGCCGGTCGCTTTCGTCCGTGATTTTCCCTGCCTCTTTTTTGGCGCATCGGGAAGTTCTCCGAGGTAGCGCTCGAAGTCTTCCCGGATTTCCTTGATGGACTTCTTGCCGTAGGGGATCAGATGCCGGGTAACGTACTCTTCGAACATTTCGCCGAGGGTGAGCTCTGCCCGCTTGGTGCGCTTGGCGTCGGCCGGATTGGTGCCGGACTTGAGGTCGATCTTGACCAGCGCCGCCAGGGCGCGAGACATGCGAACATTCAACTCCGGGGCGTTGGCAAGGAATTCGCGGTGCGAGCAGTCGCGGGGTAGCTCGAGGCTGTCGGCAAGTGACGGGCTGAAGCGGCCGAGCGTGACGCGGACGGGGCGGCCGGCGACTTTCAGATAGACTTGGAAGCTCTTGGAGCCAGTGGCAGAAACACAGAGCAGTAGCCCCGGTTCCTTGGTGTCGGCGTAGTAGAGGCGTTTTCCAGCGGGGGCATCAGGTAGCCCCGCCAAGGTGGTTCGGCTGAAATTGATCTTCTCGTAGGCCATCGCGTCTCCGGGAAAAGAGGTCCGGGGCTACCCTGGTGCTACCTAGATAGTGAATAGCGGTGCATTCCGGTAAATGGAAAATAGCACATAACGCAATGAAAATAAACATAAAGCAACAGCAATGAATGGTGGCGATATGCAGGGCCTTAGAATTGCCAAGGTTGAGGTCGAGAGTTAGAGACTCTTCTCCCGCTCCAGAATTCTGGGGGAAAGCCATCGCTTTCCCCCTTTTAGCTTCAACAAGTCCTTCGCGGCGCGATGGCAGAGTGGTTATGCAGCGGCCTGCAAAGCCGTGTACCTCGGTTCGATTCCGGGTCGCGCCTCCAGTGTTCCCCTCTTTCTTTTTCAGAGCTTGCGAAGAAATCGTAGCGAGCGGGCCGCAGCGGGGTGCGGCCGGAGCGCAGCTACCGGAACATATGTAGTTATATGTGAGGATAGCGAGCAGCGCCCAAGCCCCGATCCGGCACGCGCAGTAGATTTATTCACAAGCTCTCGGGCCCGGATGGTGAAATTGGTAGACACAAGGGACTTAAAATCCCTCGGCGCAAGCCATACCGGTTCAAGTCCGGTTCCGGGCACCAGTCACATAAACGCGTGATAGTTCTCAATCTTCTCTGTGACCACGGTCACCGCTTCGAGGGCTGGTTTGCTTCGGGCGACGCGTTTCGCGAGCAAAGCGAGCGCCATCTGGTGCATTGCCCCCAATGCCAGACGTCCGGCGTCAGCCAGTTGCCGTCGGCGCCGCACGTCAAGCGCGGCGCCACCGACGTCGCGCTGCCGGAAAAGCCTGCGGCACCGGCTGCTGCGCCCGCCATGGCCGCTTTGCACCAGGCGCTGGCGAGCATGGCTCGGCAGGCGGAGAACGTCGGCGAGCGGTTTCCGGAAGAGGCGCGCCGCATCCACTACGACGAGGTGCCGGCGCGCACCATCCGCGGTATTGCGACAGCCGACGAGACCCGCGATCTACTCGAAGAGGGGATCCTCGTCCTGCCGGCGCCGATCCCGCCGGACGACGAAATCCACTGAGTTTCAGTTCGCCTGCTGCCGCGTTTTCCAGAAGCGCGGCGAGAACCTGAAGACCTGCGGGTCGGTGGCATCCGCCGTGCCCCTGACCCAGCCGAAAAAGGGTGAGCCGATGGTTTCGACGCGAGTGAAGTTCTTCACCGTTTCCTTTGTTACCGGATCTTCCAGTGGCTGATCGATCCGATGATGGTGCGTGTCGCCATGCACCAGCACGACGTGCCCGGCGAAGCCGAGGGTTTCCTCGCGCAGCTGGGTCAGGAAATCGCGATAGCCGGAGCCGGCGTTGCCGACATTGGCGGCGTGAAAGCCCGGGTTGCCCTGGATCACGATCATGATGCCGGCCAGCTTCCTGCTGCGCGCAAGCGCAAATGCCTGCGCCAGCCAGGCCTTGTTGGCGGCTCCGCGCTCGATGAATTCGGCCACCGGGCCACCGCTGCGTTGTGTGCCTTCGAAGTTGTTGTCGCTGCCCGGCGCATTGAGGCCGACGAACAGCGCGCCGCCCGCTTCCCAGCGCACATTCTCGCGATACTTGGCAAAGGCCGGGTCCTTGCTCTGACGTTGCAGTTTCAGCGGCCGCTGGCCCAGCGCGAGGTCGTCGGGAAAGAACCATTCGCGCAGTTTGCCGAGGCGTTCCAGCGGGTCGTAACCGCCGTTGCTCTTGCGATGGCAATCGGTCCACTCGTTGTCGCCCGGTACATAGACCAGCGGCGTCGCGGATTTCTTGAAGACTGCCAGAACGCTCTGCAGCGCCTCGTCGCTGCAAACGCCGGACCCGCTCTTGATGTCGCCGTCGTGCACCACGAAGGCCAGATTCTCGCCATCCATTTCCGCGATCAGATCCGGCAGGTGTTCGCGCTCCCAGTGGTTGTAGGGCGTGTCGCCGAAGAGGCCGAATGCCACGGGTTCCGCATGCGCCGGCAGCGCCAGCAGCGCAACCGCCAGCACCGCAGGAAACCGTTTCATGACTTGGCCTGTTTGCTCAGTTGGTAGAGTTTATCAAGTGCCTCGCGCGGGCTGAGCTCATCGGGATTGACGTCGCGCAGGGCGTCGAGCGCCGGATGCGGTGGTTCCGGCAGGGGCGGCGCGCTGGCGAACAGATCGGGCTGGGTCAGTGAGCCGACCTCGCGGTTCTCCAGCAGCGCCAGACGGCGCCGCGCTTCGCGCACCACGGCGGGCGGCATGCCGGCCATCGCCGCGACCTGCACGCCGTAGCTCTGCGAGGCCGGCCCTTCCTCGACCGCATGCAGGAACACGATCTTGTGGCCGTGCTCGACGGCGTCGAGATGAACGTTGGCGCACACCGGGTAGTCCTGCGCCAGCCGTGTGAGTTCGAAATAATGCGTCGAGAACAGCGTCCAGGCGCGGTTCTTCTCGATCAGGTGGCGGGCGATGGCGAAGGCCAGCGCGACGCCGTCGAAGGTCGAGGTGCCGCGGCCGATTTCGTCCATCAGCACCAGCGATTTGTCCGTCGCACCGTTGAGGATAGCGGCCGCTTCGGTCATTTCGACCATGAAGGTGGATCGCCCCGAGGCAAGGTCGTCCGAGGCGCCGATGCGCGTGTAGATCGCGTCGATCGGCCCCAGCCGACAGCGCGTTGCGGGCACGAAGCTGCCGCAGTGGGCGAGCAGGACGATCAGCGCGGCCTGGCGCATGTAGGTCGATTTGCCGCCCATGTTGGGGCCGGTGATCAGCAGCATGCGGCGCGCCGGCGAGAGGCGCGTGTCGTTGGCGATGAATGTACCCGACTGCGTGTCGATCTGCTTTTCCACCACCGGATGACGGCCGCCGTCGATGTCGATCGCGGCCTCGTCGCAGAACTCCGGCTGGCGGTAGTCGTGCCGCACGGCGGCATTCGCAAAGGCAACGAGGCCGTCGAGTTCGGCGATCGCGCGGGCGATGCGCTGCAGGACCGGGATGTGGATCGCCAGCGCTCCCAGTAGTTCCTCCCACAGCTGTTTTTCCATCGCCAGCGCGCGTTCGTTGGCCGACAGCGCCTTGTCCTCGAAGCTCTTGAGTTCGGGCGTGATGTAGCGCTCGGCGTTCTTCAGTGTCTGCCGGCGCCGGTAGTCGTCGGGAATCTTTTCGACGTTGGCGTGGGTGACTTCGATGTAGAAGCCATGCACCTTGTTGAATTCGACCTTCAGGTTGGCGATGCCGCTACGCTCGCGCTCGCGGGCTTCGAGTTCGATCAGGAAGGCGCCGCAGTTGTGCTGGATCGCCCGCAGCTCGTCGAGATCGGCGTTGTAGCCGGGCGCGATGACGCCGCCGTCGCGAATCAGCGCGCCCGGTTCCGGGGCGACGGCCTCGGTCAGCAGGCTGACGCAGGCCTGCGGCGTAGCCAGCGCGGCGGCGAGTTCCACCAGCCGCGCCGCCGTACCGCCGGCGTCTACTCTCGACCGGATGCCGTCGAGGCGCGCGAGGCTGTCGCGCAGCGAGGAAAGATCGCGCGGTCGGGCGCTTTTGAGGGCGATGCGGGCGGTGATGCGGTCGATGTCGGCGAAGCCCGAGAGCGCCTTGGCCAGCGCCACGAACGGACCGTTGCCGGCGTCGCCGATCAGCGCGGCGACGGCCTCGTGGCGTGCGCGTGGAATGCTGCGCTCGGTCAGCGGGTGATGCAGGCAGTGGCGCAGCCAGCGCGAACCCATGCTGGTGGCGCAGGTGTCGAGCAGCGAGAGCAGTGTCGGGGACGCTTCGCCGCGCAGGGTCTCGGAAATCTCCAGATTGCGCCGGGTCGCGGCATCGAGGCGCAGAAAGCTGCCCTCGCGCTCCACCGTGAGTTGGGTGACATGGGCCAGCGCCTGCAACTGCGTGGCCTGTGCGTAGCGGTAGAGCGCGCCCGCCGCAGCCAGCGCGAGTTCTTCATCGTGCACGCCGAAGCCGGCCAGGTCGCGGGTGCCGAAGTGCTCGGCCAGCGCGTTCGCCGCGGCACGTGCGTCGAAGTGCCAGTCGGGCAGATGCTGGCTGACGGCGCGGCTCTCCGGCATGCCGGCGCGCAGAGCGTCGGGCAGCAGCAACTCGGCCGGGCGCAGGCGCTCGAAGTGGGCGGGCAAGGCGTCGAGCGAGGTTTCCAGCAGACGCAGGTCGCCGTTGGCGAGATTGAGCCAGGCCAGCCCCGCGCGCTGGCGGTCGATCGCCAGCGCCAGCAGCAGGTTGTCATGCTTGTCGTCGAGCAGGTTGGCGTCGGTCAGCGTGCCCGGCGTGACGATGCGCGTCACGGCGCGTTCGACCGGGCCTTTCGCCAGCGCCGGATCGCCGATCTGTTCGCAGATCGCCACCGAGACGCCGAGCTTGACCAACTTGGCGAGGTAGCCGTCGACGGCATGATAGGGAATGCCGGCCATCGCAATCGGCTTGCCGGCCGACTGGCCGCGCGCGGTCAGCGTGATGTCGAGCAGGCGTGCCGCCTGTTCGGCGTCTTCGTAGAACAGCTCGTAGAAATCCCCCATGCGGAAGAACAGCAGCTTGTCCGCATGTTCCGCCTTGGCGCGCAGCCATTGCTGCATTACCGGGGTGTGCGCCGCCAGTTCGGCGGCCGTCAAGGCGGCCGGCATCGGGCCCGGATCAGGCGGCCAGGGCGGCCGTACGGTGCGGCGCGATGAGTTGCAGCAACTGCGCGAAGATCTTCGGGTTGCCGCCGATGATGTTGCCGGTCTTCATGTAGTTCGACTCGCCCGCCAGGTCGCCTACCAGGCCGCCGGCTTCGGTGATCAGCAGCGTGCCGGCCGCCATGTCCCAGGGCGACAGGCCGAGTTCCCAGAAGCCGTCCATGCGGCCGCAGGCGACCCAGGCCAGATCCAGCGCCGCGGCCCCGGGCCGGCGCATGCCGGCGGTTCTTTGCGCGACGTCGCGGAAGATCGCGAGGTAGGCGTCGATGTGGTCGAACATGCGGTACGGGAAGCCGGTACCGATCAGCGCTTCATCGAGCTTGCTGCGCTTGGCGACGCGAATCCGCTTTTCGTTCAGATAGGCGCCGCCGCCCTTGCTGGCGGTGAAGATTTCGTTGCGGTTCGGATCATAGACCACGGCTTGCGTCATCACCCCGCGGTGGGCCAGCGCGATGGAAATGGCATATTGCGGCACGCCGTGGATGAAGTTGGTGGTGCCGTCGAGCGGATCGATGATCCACTGGTATTCGCTGTCCGCGCTGGTGCCGGCCAGCCCCGACTCCTCTGCTAGAATTCCGTAGGCCGGATACGCATCACGCAACACATCGAGGATCGCGGCTTCTGCGGCGCGGTCGACCTCCGTCACGTAATCGCTTTGCTGCTTGACGTCGATTCTCAATTTGTCGACGTCCAGGCTGGCGCGGTTGATGATCTGGCCGGCGCGACGCGCGGCTTTGACGGCTATGTTCAGCGTGGGATGCATGGATTTTTACGGCGGGGCAGCCAAAGATGGGCGCAATCAGCGCGCGAAGTGCGCAATTCTAATATGAACACCACGCCATTGCCCGACACTGCCGCCCTCGATCGCATCCGCATCGTCCTCTCGCACCCCAGCCATCCGGGCAACATTGGCGCGGCCGCGCGGGCGATGAAGACCATGGGTCTGTCGCGCCTGGTGCTGGTGAATCCGAAAGCGTTTCCCGATGCGCAGGCCGATGCCATGGCGGCGGGCGCCACTGATGTGCTGGTGCAGGCCGAGGTGGTCGGCTCGCTGTCCGAGGCCCTGAGCGGCACCGTGCTGGCCATGGCCATGACGGCGCGCCGCCGCGAACTCGCCGTGCCGGCCCTTTGGGCGCGCGACGGAGCGGCGGAACTGGCGGCGCTCGCAGCCGGCGGGGAGGTTGCGCTGGTGTTCGGCAACGAGACCTCGGGCCTGTCCAACGAGGAACTGGCGATGTGCCGGCGCTGGGCGATGATTCCGGTGAATCCCGGGTTCAGCTCGCTCAACCTGGCGGCGGCGGTGCAGGTGATGTGCTACGAGTTGCGCCTGGCGGCGCTCGATCCCGGCCGGCCGCCGGCGATTTCGGGTGCTGGCGAGCTCGCGACCCACGATGAGGTGGAAGGCCTGATCGTCCATATCGAACGCGCGGCGCTGTCCAGCGAGTTCCTCGATCCGGCGAGTCCGAAACGCCTGATTCCGCGGCTGCGGCGCATGTTTTCGCGTGCCGCGCCGGAAAAGAAAGAAGTCGATATTTTGCGCGGACTGTTTGCGGCACTGGAAAAGGCGGCTACCGACCCGAAATGCAAATAAAACTTGACCCCGGCGCTCGGGATTTCTACCATTTCAGAAAGTGCTAATAGAGTGATCCATGTTCTCCCGTCTGCGTGAAGATATCTCCTGCGTTTTCGAACGCGATCCGGCCGCCCGTTCCACTTGGGAGGTGCTGACCTGCTATCCGGGCTTTCATGCCCTGACGCTGCACCGCGCCTCGCACTGGTTGTGGAGCGCGCGGTTGCGCTGGATGGCGCGCTTCCTTTCGCATTTCGCACGCTGGATCACCGGCATCGAAATCCATCCCGGCGCGACCATCGGCCGGCGGGTGTTCATCGACCATGGCATGGGTGTGGTCATCGGCGAGACAGCAGTGATCGAGGACGAATGCACGCTCTATCACGGCGTCACGCTGGGCGGCACGTCGTGGAACAAGGGCAAGCGGCATCCCACCCTGCAGCGCGGCGTGGTGATCGGTGCCGGGGCCAAGGTGCTGGGGCCGATTACGCTCGGCACGGGCGCCAAGGTCGGCTCGAACGCCGTGGTGGTGCGCGACGTGCCGCCGGGGGCGACGGCCGTCGGCATTCCGGCGCGCATCGTCGAGGATCGCAGCGAGATCGACCGTGAAGTCAAGGCCGGCCAGATGGGCTTCTCGGCTTATGCCGTGACGCGCGCCGAGGACGACCCCCTGGCGCAGGCGATCCACGGCCTGCTCGATCATGCCGTGGAAACCGACCGCCGCATCGAGGCCTTGCTGAAGACCATGGAACGTTCCGGGGTATCGCTGGAGGACGATGTGGCGACCGCCGACAAGTTCGATCCGAACTATCTGTCGAAAATAGTTGACTAAAACGATCGGGATACCATATAGTTGATGGAAATGCTCGGGTATTGCTCCTGAAGCGTTTCTCAACTGTATTGCCCCCTCTGACGGAGAGTTCAAATGAGACTGACGACCAAAGGACGTTTTGCCGTAACCGCGATGATCGATCTTGCCCTGCGCCAGCACGCCGGCCCGGTAACCCTGGCAGGCATCAGCGAGCGGCAGAAGATTTCCCTGTCCTACCTCGAGCAGTTGTTCGGCAAGCTGCGCCGCCGCCAACTGGTATCCAGCGTGCGCGGACCGGGCGGCGGCTATTGCCTGGCCAAGCCGCTGGAGGCGGTGTCGGTTTCCGACATCATTCATGCGGTCGACGAGTCGCTCGACGCCACGAATTGCGGCGGCAAGGGCAACTGTGCGGAAGACCAGCGTCCCTGCATGACCCACGACCTGTGGACCAGCCTCAACGAAAAGATGTTCGACTATCTCAGCTCGGTCAGCCTGGCAGAGCTGGTCGCCCAGCAACGCGAGAAGATCGGCGCCGCTGCCGTGCTGCACGACGAACGTCCGCTGCGCCGCGTGCGCCGTCCGGCCGAGGAACTCGTCGCGGCCTGATATGTCATGAAAAAGCAAACTGGACGCCCCCACCCCCCAACCCCCGCCCGGGCGGGGGAGACTGCAAGCTCGCTGCGCTCGATAATGACGGGGTGCTTTGGACGTATGTACCCTAACGCCTGAGCACACCATGTTCGCTCCCGTCTATTTCGATCACAACGCCACCACGCCGCTCGATCCGCGCGTGCTGGAAGGCATGATGCCCTACCTGCGCGAGCAGTACGGCAATGCGTCCAGCCGTCACGAATACGGTCGCGCGGCGCGGCGCGCGATCGACGAGGCGCGGCAGCGGGTGGCGTATGCCGTCGGCGCGCATCCGACCGAAGTGGTGTTCACCAGCGGCGGTTCGGAAGCCAACAATCTTTTCATCAAGGGTGCGGCCGCTTGTCTCTCACCGGGCCTCGCGGCGATCTCGGCGATCGAGCATCCTTGCGTGCGCGAGCCGGCGAAGCAGCTTGCGCGTGCCGGCTGGCGACTGCGCGAGATTGCCGTCGATGACAATTGCCGTGTCGCCGGCGTCGACTTTCAAACCGTGCTCGCAGAAAAGCCGGCGATCCTGTCCGTCATGCTGGCGAACAACGAAACGGGCGCGGTGCAGGATGTCGCGGACCTCGCGACGCAGGCCGGGTCGGTGCGGGCCTGGTTTCACACCGATGCGGTTCAGGCTTTTGGCAAGCTTGCGCTGGATTTTCGCGCCCTCAACGGTGCTGGCGTTCATGCCTTGACGCTTTCCGCGCACAAGCTGGGCGGACCGAAGGGCGCCGGTGCGCTGGTGGTCGACAAGCGTGTCGAGCTGCAGCCGCTGGTCGCCGGCGGCGGCCATGAGCGCGGCCTGCGTTCCGGCACGGAAAACGTCGCCGCGATCGTCGGCTTCGGCCTCGCTGCGGAACTGGCAGTGGCGCGTCTCGACGAGCGCGCGCAGCAACTCGCGGTGCTGCGCACGGAACTCGAAACAGGGCTCGTGGCGCAGGGGGCGACGATATTCGCCGGCGCCGCCGGGCGTCTGCCCAACACGAGCTACTTCGCTTTCGCCGGCATCGACGGCGAGACGCTGGTGGGCAAGCTCGATCGTGCGGGATTCGCCGTCGCGGCCGGAGCGGCTTGCTCCAGCGCCAATCCGGAGCCTTCGCATGTACTGCTGGCGATGGGCGTTGAATCCGGGCTCGCGCGCGGCGCCGTGCGGGTGAGCCTCGGCGCCGACAATAGCGCGTCGCAAGTGCGCGATTTTCTCGGCGCATTGAATACTACAATCCTGCAACTCAAGGGCCTGCAGGCCCTGACAAGCTGAACTGGAGAAATTTGCAATGAAGCTACCGGTGTACCTCGACTACTCCGCAACCACGCCGGTCGATCCGCGCGTGGCGGCGAAGATGATCCCCTGGCTGACCGAGCATTTCGGCAATCCGGCTTCCCGTTCCCACGTCTATGGCTGGGAGGCCGAGAAGGCCGTCGAAGAAGCGCGCGAAGAAGTCGCCGCGTTGGTCGGCGCCGACGCCAAGGAAATCATCTGGACCTCGGGCGCGACGGAATCGAACAACCTCGCCATCAAGGGCGCCGCGCATTTCTACGCCGCCACCAAGGGCAAGCACATCATCACGGTCTCCACCGAGCACAAGGCGGTGCTGGATACCGTCAAGGAACTCGAACGCCAGGGCTTCGAGGCGACCTATCTGGTGCCCCAGGAAAACGGCCTGATCACCGTCGACCAGTTCAAGGCGGCGCTGCGGCCCGACACGGTCGTGGCGTCGGTGATGGCCGTGAACAACGAGATCGGCGTGATCCAGCCGATCGCCGAAATCGGCGAGATCTGCCGCGAGAAGGGCGTGATCTTCCACGTCGATGCGGCGCAGGCCACAGGCAAGATGCCGATCGATCTCTCCAAGCTGAAGGTCGACCTGATGTCCTTCTGCGCGCACAAGACCTACGGCCCCAAGGGCATCGGCGCGCTCTACGTCAGGCGCAAGCCGCGCATCCGCCTCGAAGCGCAGATGCACGGCGGCGGCCACGAGCGCGGCATGCGCTCCGGCACCCTGGCGACGCACCAGATCATCGGCATGGGCGAATGCTTCCGTCTCGCTCGCGAGGAAATGGCGACCGAAAACGAACGCATCCGGATGCTGCGCGACAGGCTGCTCAAGGGCCTGATGGACATCGAGGAAACCTATGTCAACGGCGACATCGACCAGCGCGTGCCGCACAACCTCAACGTCAGCTTCAACTTCGTCGAAGGCGAATCGCTGATCATGGCGGTCAAGGACATCGCCGTGTCGAGTGGCTCGGCCTGCACCTCGGCCAGCCTGGAGCCTTCCTATGTACTGCGTTCGCTCGGACGTTCGGACGAACTGGCGCACAGCTCGATCCGCTTTACGCTCGGCCGCTTCACCACGGCAGAGGAAATCGATTTCACCATCAAGCTGCTGCACGACAAGCTTGGCAAGCTGCGCGAACTGTCCCCGTTGTGGGAAATGTACAAGGACGGCGTCGATTTGAACTCCGTTCAATGGGCTGCACACTGAGGAAACCATCATGGCATACAGTGAAAAAGTACTGGATCACTACGAAAATCCGCGCAACGTCGGCTCCTTCGCCAAGGGCGACGAAGGCGTCGCCACCGGCATGGTCGGCGCACCGGCCTGCGGCGACGTCATGAAGCTGCAGATCAAGGTCGGCAAGGACGGCGTCATCGAAGACGCCAAGTTCAAGACCTATGGCTGCGGCTCGGCGATCGCCTCGTCGTCGCTGGTGACGGAATGGGTCAAGGGCAAGACGCTGGACCAGGCGCTGGAAATCAAGAACACCCAGATCGCGGAAGAACTGGCCCTGCCGCCGGTGAAGATCCACTGCTCGATTCTTGCCGAGGATGCGATCAAGGCCGCCGTGGCCGACTACAGAAAAAAACAGGGAGCCTGATCATGCCGGTGACACTTTCCGAACCCGCGGCCCAGCACGTCGCCGCCTACATTGCCAAGCGCGGCAAGGGCGTCGGCATCCGCCTCGGGGTCAAGACTTCCGGGTGTTCGGGCATGGCCTACAAGCTCGAATTCGCCGATGCGCCGGAACCGGAAGACCACGTTTTCGAAAGCCATGGCGTCAAGGTGCTGGTCGATCCCAAGAGCCTCCCCTATCTGGAAGGCACCGAGCTCGACTACACCAGGGAAGGCTTGAACGAAGGCTTCAAGTTCAACAACCCGAACGTCAAGGACCAGTGCGGCTGCGGCGAGTCGTTCAACACCTGAGCGTTCGATGACCACGTTCGACCTGGATTTCGCTGCCGACCACTTCACGCTGTTCGGCCTGCCGCGCGCACAGGCGCTTGACCTGGGCAACCTCGAAAAGTCCTTTCGCGCGATTCAGGCGCAGGTGCATCCGGACAAGCATGCACATGCGGCGGATTCCGACCGGCGCCTGGCGATGCAATGGGCGACGCGGGTCAACGAGGCCTTCCAGACGCTCAAATCGCCGGGCAAGCGTGCGCGCTATCTGCTGCATCTGCTCGGGCATGACCCGCAGATCGAAAGCAACACGGCTATGCCTGCGGAATTCCTGATGAAGCAGATGGAGTTGCGCGAAGCCGTGATGGATGCCCGGGCCGCTGCAGACGAAACCGCACTGGATGACGTGCGTTCCGGCCTGCTGAATGAAATCAGGGCCGACTACGCGCGTCTGGCCGAGCTGATCGACGTGGCAAGGGATTACGCCGCTGCCGCCGATCTGGTGCGGCAACTCATGTTTCAGGAAAAATTGCTGAACGAAATCGACGACGCGCTCGAAGCCGTCACCGCTTAAAAAGAACGATATGGCACTTCTTCAAATTGCGGAGCCGGGAGAATCCGCGGCGCCCCACGAGCATCGCCTCGCCGTCGGCATCGACCTGGGCACCACCAATTCGCTGGTCGCCACCGTCAGAAGCGGCATGAGCGTGGTGCTCAACGACGTGCAGGGACGGCCGATGCTGCCCTCGGTGGTCAGCTACGCCGCCGACGGCGTTCTCGAAGTGGGCTACGGCGCGGAAGCGAAACAGTCCATCGACCCCAAGAACACCATCATTTCGGTCAAGCGGTTCATGGGCCGCGGGCGACGCGACATCGCCCACATCGAAACCCTGCCTTACGATTTCGTCGATGCCGAAGGCATGGTCAAGCTGAAGACCATCGCCGGCATCAAGAGTCCGGTCGAGGTCTCGGCGGAAATCCTCAAGACCTTGCGCAACCGCGCGGAGGCTTCCCTCGGCGGCGAACTGACCGGTGCCGTGATCACCGTGCCGGCCTACTTCGACGACGCCCAGCGTCAGGCCACCAAGGATGCGGCCCGGCTTGCCGGCCTCAACGTGCTG
This sequence comes from Sulfuritalea sp., assembly GCA_030247575.1. Classification (GTDB taxonomy): domain Bacteria; phylum Pseudomonadota; class Gammaproteobacteria; order Burkholderiales; family Rhodocyclaceae; genus Sulfuritalea. The sequence continues at coordinate 21,298 of JAOTRV010000038.1, read as the reverse complement.
CGTCTGCTGAACGAACCGACGGCTGCCGCCATCGCCTATGGCCTCGACAATTCGGCCGAAGGCATCTATGCGGTATTCGACCTCGGCGGCGGCACCTTCGACATTTCGATCCTGCGTCTGTCGAAAGGCGTCTTCGAAGTCATGGCCACCGGCGGCGATTCCGCCCTCGGCGGCGACGATTTCGACCACCGCATATTCTGCTGGATCATCGAACAGGCGAAGCTGGCGCCGCTTTCGCCGCAGGATGCCCGGCTGCTGCAGACGCGTGCCCGCGAAGCCAAGGAACAACTGTCCCAGCACGCCAAGGCATCGATCACGGTCAAGCTCGGCAGCGGCGAATATGTCGACGTGGTGCTGACCACCGAAGTGTTTACCGAAATCACGCGTACCCTGGTGCAAAAGACGCTGGCGCCGACCAGGAAGGCTCTGCGCGACGCCGGCCTCACGGTGGCCGACGTGCGCGGCGTGGTGATGGTCGGCGGCTCGACGCGCATGCCGCAGATCCAGCACGCGGTAGCCGAACTGTTCAAGCAGGAGCCGCTCAACAACCTCGATCCCGAGAAGGTCGTGGCGCTCGGCGCGGCGATCCAGGCCAATCTGCTGGCCGGCAACCGTGCCGCCGGCGACGACTGGCTGCTGCTGGATGTCATTCCGCTGTCGCTGGGACTGGAAACCATGGGCGGCCTGGTGGAAAAAGTCGTGCCGCGCAACTCCACGATTCCGATTGCGCGGGCGCAGGAGTTCACCACCTTCAAGGATGGCCAGACGGCGATGGCGATCCATGTCGTGCAGGGCGAGCGCGAACTGGTCGCCGACTGCCGCAGCCTGGCGCGTTTCGAGCTGCGCGGCATACCGCCGATGGTGGCCGGCGCGGCGCGCATCCGCGTCACCTTCCAGGTCGATGCCGACGGATTGCTTTCGGTGACGGCGCGCGAACAGACCACCGGACGCGAGGCGCGCATCGAGGTCAAGCCGTCCTACGGCCTCTCCGATGACGAGATCGCCACGATGCTAAAGGACAGCTTCAGCCACGCCAGCGAGGACGCTTTCCGTCGCGCCCTGCGCGAAGCCCAGGTCGAGGCCAATCGCCTGATCGAGGCTACCCAGTCGGCGTTGCAGGATGACGGGGATCTGCTGTCCACGCTGGAGCGCGCCCATATCGACGAGGCGATCGCCAGGCTGCAAGCCGCGATGGCGGGCGAAGATCGCCGCCCCATCGACGAATGCATGCAGGCCCTCGGCGGCGCGACCAACGAATTTGCGGCGCGCCGCATGAACCAGAGCGTGAAGCGCGCGCTCGCCGGCCGGAAAGTTGACCAGCTCTCACTATGACCCAGATTATTGTTCTGCCCCACGTCGAACTGTGTCCGGATGGGGCCGTGATCGATGTCGCGCCCGGCACTTCCATCTGCGACGGGCTGCTCGGCAACCACATCGACATCGAACACGCCTGCGAGAAGTCCTGCGCCTGCACGACCTGCCATGTCGTCGTGCGCGAAGGCTTCAATTCGCTCGAAGCGGCGGAGGATATCGAGGAGGATCTGCTCGACAAGGCCTGGGGCCTGGAACCCAACTCGCGCCTGTCATGCCAGGCACTGGTCGGCCAGGTGCCGCTGGTCATCGAAATTCCGAAATACACCATCAACATGGTCAAGGAAGGGCACTCGAAGAAATGAAATGGACTGACAGTCTTGACGTCGCCATCGAGCTGATCGAAGCCCACCCGGAGGTCGATCCGACCCGGATCAACTTCGTCGACCTCATGCGCTGGGTCATGGCGCTGCCGGGCTTCGAGGAAAACGAGAGCCACTGCGGCGAGAAGCAGCTCGAAGCTATTCAGCAGGCCTGGATCGACGAAGTCGAATAAAGGCCCATGCTGGTCGACACCCACTGCCATCTCGACGCCGCCGAGTTCGATGGCGACCGTGAAGCAGTGGCCGAAGCGGCGCATCGGGCCGGAGTCGGGCGGATCGTGGTGCCGGCGGTGGAGCGCGCCAATTTCGGCGCCGTGGCTTCGGTCTGCCGTGATTATTCCGGTTGCGTTGCGGCCTATGGCATTCATCCGATGTATGTGGATCGGGCCCGCGAAGCCGACCTCGACGCCCTGCGCGAAACCGTGATGCGCGAGCGTCCCCTGGCCGTGGGCGAGATCGGCCTCGATCGTTTTGTGGAACCGCGCGACGATGCGCAGCAGGAGTTCTATTTCACCGCCCAGCTGCAGATCGCCCGCGAGGCCTGCCTGCCGGTACTGCTGCACATCCGTCGCGCCATCGACCCGGTCCTGAAGCAACTGCGGCTCTGTCGCGTGCCCGGCGGAATTGCCCACGCGTTCAACGGCAGCCGGCAGCAGGCCGACGAATTCATCAAGCTCGGCTTCAAGCTGGGCTTCGGCGGGGCGATGACCTTTCCGCGCGCCAAGCGCATTCGCGAGCTCGCCGCGATGCTGCCGCTCGATGCCATCGTGCTGGAAACCGATGCACCGGACATCCCGCCGGAATGGAAGGGCGGCGCCCGCAACACGCCGGACCAGTTGCCGCGCATCGCGCATACCCTGGCCGAATTGCGCGGCATCGCCGTGGAGGAGGTGGCCGACGCCACCACGGCCAATGCCGCTGCGGTGCTTCCCGAACTGATCCGGATTCACTAGAATCGATTCCCGCTTTCCCCCCCCCCCCAACCAACCTCAATCAGGAGCTAGCCATGAGTACAACCATAACCCTGCGCGGCACGCCCGTTCGCGTCGATGGTGACCTGCCCGCCACCGGAGCCAAGGCGCCGGACTTCAAGCTCACCAGCGGCTCGCTAGCCGACGTTTCGCTGAAGGACTTCGCCGGCAAGCGCAAGGTCCTGAACATCTACCCGAGCATCGATACGCCGACCTGCGCCACCTCGACCCGCAAGTTCAACGAGGCCGCCAGCGAAATCGCGAACACCGTCGTGCTTTGTGTCTCTGCGGATCTTCCGTTTGCCGCCAAGCGTTTCTGCGAACTGGAAGGCCTGAAGAACGTTGCTCACCTGTCCACCTTCCGTCATCCGGAATTCCTCAAGGACTGGGGCGTGGCCCTCGCCGAGGGCCCGATGGTCGGCCTCACCGCCCGCGCCGTGGTGGTGCTGGACGAGAACGACAAGGTGATCCACAGCGAAATGGTGCCGGAGATCGCGCAGGAGCCGAACTATGCGGCCGCGCTCAAGGCGCTGGGCTAAGGAGCAAAAATCGGCGTGTCGTCAGCGCCGACTCTTGAAATGGAAACGGGAGCCGCGGCTCCCGTTTCCATTTATGCGGTTTCCACGCGGTTGGCGCGCTTGCGTTCGTGTTCCTTGAGGAAGCGCTTGCGCAGGCGGATCGACTTCGGCGTGATCTCGACCAGTTCGTCGTCGGCGATGAATTCGACGGCGGATTCGAGCGTCATCTGGACCGGCGGCACCAGGCGCACGGCTTCGTCGGTGCCGGATGCGCGCACGTTGGTCAGTTGCTTGCCCTTGATCGGGTTGACCACCAGGTCGTTGTCCCGGCTGTGGATGCCGATGATGATGCCTTCGTAGAGCGGGTCGCCGGGGCTGACGAACATGCGGCCGCGATCCTGCAGCTTCCACAGGGCGTAGGCGACGGCGGCGCCGTCATCCTGGGAGATCAGCACACCGTTGCGGCGCTCGGCCATGATGCCGGCCATCGGGCCGTAGTCGTCGAAAATGTGGCTGGCCATGCCGGTGCCGCGGGTCAGGGTGAGGAATTCGCCCTGGAATCCGATCAGGCCGCGCGCCGGAATGCGGTATTCGAGGCGGACGCGGCCCTTGCCGTCGGATTCCATGTTGAGCAGTTCGCCGCGCCTGCGGCCGAGCTCTTCCATGACGCCGCCCTGATGGTCGTTTTCGATATCGACGGTGAGCAGTTCGTACGGCTCGCACTTCTCGCCGTTGATTTCCTTGAACAGCACGCGGGGACGCGACACCGCCAGTTCATAGCCTTCGCGGCGCATGGTTTCGAGCAGGATGGTCAGGTGCAGTTCGCCGCGGCCGGAAACCAGGAACACGTCCGCATCCTCGGTGTCTTCGACACGCAGGGCGACGTTGGCCAGCAGTTCCTTCTGCAGACGCTCGCGAATCTGGCGGCTGGTGACGTACTTGCCTTCCTTGCCGGCCAGCGGCGAAGTGTTGACCTGGAAGTTCATGGTCAGCGTCGGCTCGTCGACCACCAGCGGAGCCATGCCGACCGGCGCGGCCGGATCGCAGACCGTGACGCCGATGCCGACCTGTTCGATGCCGGTGACCAGCACGATGTCGCCCGCTTCGGCTTCGGTGGCCTGTTCGCGTTCGAGGCCGGTGAACATCATGATCTGGCCGATCTTTGCCTTGCCCCGGCTTTCGTCGCCGTACATCACGGCGACTTCCTGGCCCGCCTTCATGCGGCCCTGCTGGATACGGCCGATGCCGATGCGGCCGACATAGCTGTTGTAGTCGAGGGAACAGATCTGCAGTTGCAGCGGCTGGTCGACGTCGACGGCGGGTTGCGGCGTATGCTGGATGATGGCTTCGTAGAGCGGGCGCATGTCGGTGCCGGGCTTGGTCGCGTCGAGCATGGCAAAGCCGTTCAAGGCGGAAGCGAAAACCACCGGGAAATCGAGCTGTTCCTCGGTGGCGCCGAGCTTGTCGAACAGGTCGAAAGTGTGGCTGATGACCCAGTCGGGGCGGGCGCCCGGACGGTCGATCTTGTTCACCACGACGATCGGCTTGAGGCCGAGGGCCAGCGCCTTGCGCGTGACGAAGCGGGTTTGCGGCATCGGGCCTTCGACGGCATCGACCAGCAGCAGCACGCCGTCGACCATCGACAGCACGCGTTCGACCTCGCCGCCGAAGTCGGCGTGGCCCGGGGTGTCGACGATGTTGATGTGGGTGCCTTCATAGTCGATGGCGCAGTTCTTCGACAGGATGGTGATCCCGCGTTCCTTCTCGAGGTCGTTGGAATCCATGACCCGCTCGGCGACGGCCTGATGGGCGGCGAAGGTGCCGGATTGACGGAGCAACTGGTCGACGAGGGTGGTCTTGCCGTGGTCAACGTGGGCGATAATGGCGATGTTTCTGAGGGCGCGGGACATAGTGGGGTGGGGTTTGGTTGTTGCGGTGCAGGATAACCCAATATTATAGCACCCTAATGCTCCTATTCATATTGAATTTTCAGGGAATTTTTCATGCTCGGTATCATCGGCGGCAGCGGCCTGACCCAGTTGGCGAATCTCGATGTCTCGCATCGCGAGGTGGTGCGCACGCCCTACGGCGAGCCCTCCGGCCCCCTGACTTTCGGCCGCATCGGCTGCCAGGACGTGGTTTTTGTCGCCCGTCACGGCTACGGACATACCATTCCGCCGCATCTGGTGAACTACCGCGCCAACATGCATGCGCTGCAGACTTCGGGCGTGACGCAGACCATCTCGATCGCATCGGTCGGCGGGATTCGCGGCAATCTCGGACCCGGCACCCTGGTGGTGCCGCACCAGATCATCGACTACACATGGGGGCGCGAGATGACCTTTCAGTCGGGCACCGAGGGCCCCGTGGTGCACGTGGATTTTACCGAGCCCTATGACGGAGAAGTGCGCAAGCGGCTGCTCGACGTCGCCGCCCGGATCGGCGAAGACGTGGTCGATGGCGCTGTCTACGCCACCACGCAGGGGCCGCGGCTGGAGACCGCGGCCGAGATCGAGCGCATGCGCGGCGACGGGGCCGACGTCGTCGGCATGACCGGCATGCCGGAGGCGGCCCTGGCGCGCGAACTGCAGTTGCCCTATGCGGCGCTCTGCGTGGTTTCCAACTGGGCGGCCGGGCGTGGCGATTCGGTGCACGCCATCAAGTTCGCCAGCGTCGAATCCGTGTTGCATGTCACCCTGGCCCGCGTGCGGAAGATCATCGAGGGCTATTGCGAGCAATGACGGCCCTCGCTTTGCGCACCTGGGATTCCGCTTTATGTTCCGAAGGGACGGTAGCCCCGGGTGGGATGCGGGCAGGCAACGCTCACAGACCCGGCTCGCTGCCCCCCGCGGGGGGGCGGATTTCGCCCTGGGTCGGCCCGGCGGCGAAATGATTCGCGAAGTCCTGCGTATGGGCGATCCGCGCCTGCTGCGCGTTGCACAGCCGGTCATGGAGTTCGGCACGAAGGAGCTGGCCGCGCTGCTGCAGGACATGCGCGACACCATGGCGCATCTCGACGGCGCCGGCCTTGCCGCGCCGCAGATCGGCATCGATCTGCGCGTGGTGATTTTCGGCGGCATGTCGAATCCCCGCTACCCGGATTCGCCGGCGGTGCCCGACACCGTGCTGATCAACCCGGAACTCGTGCCGCTGGCCGCTGACGAGGAAGACGGCTGGGAGGGCTGTCTCTCGGTGCCCGGCCTGCGCGGCTGGGTGCCGCGCTGGAAACGACTGCGCTATGCCGGCTGCGACGAAAGCGGCCGGCGCTTCGAGCGCAGCGTGGAGGGCTTCCATGCACGGGTCGTGCAGCATGAGTGCGACCATCTCGATGGCATTCTTTATCCGATGCGCGTGCGCGATATGCGTCGCTTCGGGTTTCAGGATGTCTTACCGTCTGACGCCATAGCGTCTATAGCCGACTGATAAATAAAGAAAATGATACGAATTGCGACAGGTTGAGACTGCCTGACGCAAGCATTGCACTTTCCGAAAAAAGTGTATAACGTTGCGGGTAAACCTGACTGTTACCCGATTCGGCATGTGGGTAACGTTTTTTGGAGCCCGCCATGTCACTGAACAAGACCGATATCGAAGCCGCCAAGCCAAAGGACAAGCCCTACCGCCTGGCTGATCGGGATGGGCTGTATCTCGACGTCCGCGCCAAGTCGAAATCCTGGCGCTACCGCTACCGCTTTGCCGGCAAGGAAAACGTCCATACCTTCGGCCGTTATCCGGAGATGAGCCGCGACGAAGCACGCGAGGCGCTGATGGCCGTGCGCAAGATGCTGGCGCAGGGAAAAGACCCAAGTCAGGAGAAGAAGCTGGGGCGCATCCGTGCCGCCCATGAAAACGCGCAGACCTTCCGCGCCATCTTCGCTGAATGGGTGGCTTCGCGCACCTGGGCCGAATCGACCAAGCGCAACCGGCTGGCGCAGATTGAGTTCCACGTCCTGCCGTATCTCGGGCCGCTGCCGATGCGGGAGATCACTCCCATGCACGTCCTGGACGTGTTGCGCCGTGCCGAGAAGCCTGCGAAAAGCGCGAAAGGGAAGGGCAGGGGTGCGCGTGTTCGCGACGTCGGCAGCCCGAATGTTGCCCGCCGCCTGCGGCATTACATCGCCAGCGCTTTTAACTATGCCATCGCCACCGGCCGCGCCGACAGCAACCCGGCAGGCTCGCTGCGTGAAGTGCTGACCCCGGCGGTCAGGGTTGCCCACAAGACGCCGCTGCGCCCCAAGCAGGTCGGCGATTTCCTGCGAGGGCTCGATACCTATCGCGGCGACCCGAAGACAGTCCTGGCGTTTCGGCTGCTGTGGTGGTCCATGCTGCGCCCGGGGGAAACGGTCGCTGCTCATTGGGATGAGTTCGACCTCGATGCTGCGACCTGGACCGTTCCGCGCGCCCGGATGAAAAACAAGAATCCGCAGTTGCCGGCACACATAGTTCCCTTGCCGCATCAGACGGTGGAGAGGCTGCGGACGTGGAAGGCATATACGGGTGGCATCGGGCTTCTGTTCGCGCATCGCGACAAGTCCGGGCAGTCCATGATCGCCGCAACACTCGGCAAGGTTCACGGCCGGCTCAATCTCGATTTCCCCTACTCGCCGCACGCTACGCGGACCACGGCATCGACGCATCTGAACCAGATGGGACACCGTTACGACGCCATCGAGAAACAGCTTGATCACGAAGATCGGGACGCGATTCGCCGAGCATACAACCGCGCCGACTACCTGGAAGAGCGGCGCCGGATGATGCAGCAGTGGGCCGATCTGCTGGATGAATGGAAAGCCGGCGGGAAGGTTATCCCTGTCGGGCTGCATAGGGGCAATGCCGCCGCCTGACGGCCTCAGGCAAAGCGGGCCGGCAAAGTGATGGAACACCAAGCCGGCCCTGACCGCGAAGCACCTTTATAGGAGATGCGCCATGGCAAGCGAAACTGTAGCAGACAACCAAAGCATGGAATGCTCGAAAAGCCCGCATGAGGCTTATCCGGGATTCGTCGAGAGGCTACAAACAGCGTTGCGTTTCGACGGCGTGACGTCACCGGCAGAGCAGGTGAAGCATTTGGCCAAGGTCGCAGGCGTGACATCGACCGCTACAAAGCGCTGGCTACAGGGGTGCAGCAAACCGCGACCAGCGACATTTGTTCGGCTTTGTCGAGGGCTTGATGTCAGCTTTCGGTGGCTTGCGACTGGTGAATTCCGGCTTGAAGGCCCAGGCACGCCGGATCGGTGGGCGCTGATTGCCGGTATGCCGGAATGGGAGATTAAGGTTACTCACAGTTGGCATAAAATGACGGCTTGGGAGAAAGACAAATTTCAGCGTTATGCCTTTCGACTGGCCAACAAAAATCCAAAGGCTCTCCGCCTTTCGGCGATGTATGAGCGCGGCCAGATCAGCGTGCACCAATTGTTGGGCGTAATGTGACATGAGTTCTCTTGAAGCGATTCTTGGAGAGGTCGCCAAGCGTGGGCACAGCGAGGTACTCGAGCTCACTCTCATACCGGCTTACTTCCGTGGCGACGATGCTATCGAGCAGCTGCAGGGCTGGGCACGCGACAATGGCTTGCGCATCACTTTCAATCCTTCGCTATTTGTTGTTTGTCGTGCCGGCTCGCGCGTAGTGAGGTTTTACAAATAGGCCATGCCGGTTTCGATGTCCGGACTTTCAAGAAAATATTGGACACCGTCTGAATTGTAAAAACTCTTATTGGTTCAATGTGATAGTGATTTCAGACGGCCATCTTCTCGTTTCGCGTTCGAATCCTCTTCGCTTCGCCGCCAATGCCCGAAACGGCTGAAAAGCCGCGCCAGATCAAGCATTCCACCAATTCACAGGGTGTCCGGTTCCTTCCTTAAGAACCGGACACCCTAGCTTGCATAGTCCGCCCGTCTCATTCGAGATCAGGAGCGACCATGCAAACTAACCGCAATGCAATCCCCGACGCTCTGCGTCAAATCGACTTACTTCCGGATAGCGCGAGAGTTCGCCTGCCAGTGGTCAAAGGCCTGCTTGGCTGTTCAGCCGCGACAGTTTGGCGAATGTGCGCAGACAAGCGACTGCCAGCGCCCCGGAAAATATCGCCCGGGTGCACGACGTGGAATCTTGGCGAACTGCGCCGCATGCTGGCGGATGGCGCCAAGTGATGGGCTTCTACCGAAACCATCCCGGCGGCATGGGAAGCCTGTCCGAGAATGTCACGCGAACCAGTGCCCCCGTTGCCTTGGAAGACATCGCTGCTACCGGCAACCGTGCCCAACGTCGCTGGGCAAAAAAGAAACTTCGCCAACAGCCGAAACAGGAACCGCGCCCCGCCGATAGTCGGCGCTGGCCAAACGGCGATTGATGGCGGATCGAACTATCAGGCAGGTTGATGCCGCTTCTGTTTCGGCGAGCGTCGAGTATTCATCCGTACCGCCCGCATTGCGCGATCGCAAGCAGTGGCTGTGCTGGCGCCTGGAGGGAAAACCCGGTGCGAAGAAGCCGGCAAAGATGCCGTATTACGCTTCGGGCAAGCGCCGCACCGGGCAGCAGGGATCAACTGCAGATCGCGCGGCCCTGGTGACCTTCGATGCAGCCGTGGCGGCCATGGCTTCGATCAATGCGACCGGCATCGGGTTTGCGTTTCTCCCTGGGGATGGGCTGATCGGCATCGACCTGGACAAGATGGTGGACGTCGAAACTGGCGAGCTGGCGCCGCGTGCCCAGCGCATCATCGAGGCGTGCGGGTCTTACACCGAGTGGTCGCCATCGGGAAGCGGATTTCACATCTACGTGATCGGTGAGACCGAGACGAGCAAAGACAACGGCATTGGCGTAGAGATGTTTTGCGGGCGGCAGTTCTTTACTGTCACCGGTCGGCACCTGGCAGGCACTCCCACCGAGGTCGCCGCGATTGATCCCAAGGTGTTACGGCGGCTGCAGAAGACAATCGAAGCGGCCAAAGGTGGATTTTCAGATAAGCCGACGCTGGCGCCGAAGGCTGCCCAGCCTGCCACCGCATCGCAAGCGAGTGATCGTGATCGTATTCATTCGGCGCTCGTCTCAATCGATCCTGGAATAGGGTACGACGATTGGTTGCAGATCGGCATGGCCTTGCACTCGGCACTTGGCACAGAAGGCTTTCGCTTATGGGATGAATGGTCGGCGCGCTCAGACAAGTACCCTGGACAGAATGTTCTTAGCTCGCACTGGAAGAGCTTCAAGCCCGGTGGCGTGCAGATCGGTACGTTGTTTCATCTGGCCAAACACTCCGGATGGAAACCGGCCCGGACCGCTCCCGCAAAAGCGCCGCCGGCTGGTGGTGGCGGCCCCAAGGCGCCGCCTGGCACCGGTCGTGCGGTTACCGGCTTCGATGCAACGGATAGGCGCTTCATTCGCCACGATGCGGGACGCCTGCCAGAGGTGCTGGATGCGATCGAGACGGCCTTGCAAGAGGACAGGAGCAATCAGCTATTTGTCCATTCTGGTCGCCTTGCACGCGTCTATTTGGCGGGTGATACCAACGTCGGAATCGTTCGTCGTCCGAAAGGCGCTCTGATCCTGCACCAGGTTGATGCGTCGCTTGCCGCCGAGCTCGCTACTGCGGCCGCGATGCACCTGAAATTTGACAGCCGAAGCGGCGATGACAAGCGAATCGACTGTCCGCGCCGCGCCGCCGAGTCCATTCTTTCGCGAGGATATTGGCCTGGCATCCCCAAGCTGGAGGGTATCGCTGAGGGGCCGTTCATTCTTCCAGATACGCGCGTGATCGATCAGCCCGGCTACGATGCCGGCAGTCAGATATTTATGGCGGGCTGTCGGATCAGTGGCTATTCGCGACCGCCATCGAAACCAGCGCTGGGCGATGCTGAGCGGGCCGTGGCCGCTTTGCATGCCGCTGTTGAAACATTTCCATTCGTGAGCGAGCATGATCGTACCGCCGCGCTGGCGGGGATCATCACTGGCCTTATTTGCCGCGTTCTTCCGGCGCGGCCGATGTTTCCCATTACTGCGCCGACGCCAGGGACCGGCAAGAGTTTGCTTGCCGATACCATGGCCATTGTCGCCATAGAGCGCCAGGCGAGCGTGCTGTCTCTGGGACATGATGATGCCGAGGCGGAAAAGCGCCTGGGTGGCGTGTTGTTGGCCGGGGACCAGGTGGTCAACATCGATAACGTGGAGCGCCCCCTGGGGGGTGATCTGCTGTGTCAGATGACGACACAGCCATCCCTGCGCCTGCGCCCTCTGGGAACGTCCGGAATGCTGTCAGTGCCGACAAACGCGCTTCTGATAGCCACCGGCAACAATTTGCAAATCAAGGGCGACCTGAAGCGGCGCGTTTGCTTGATTCGCCTTGATGCCCGGAGTGAACGGCCGGAGCACCGTAAGTTCGCACGCAATCACATTGAGTATGTATCCGCCAATCGCGGCCGTTTGATACATGCCGCCCTGACGATACCGCTCGCTTACCTCGCTGCCGGTGCGCCAGAGGTCGATATCCATCCGATGGGTGGCTTTGAACTGTGGGACCGGATGGTCCGCCGTCCGTTGGTTTGGCTTGGACTCCCTGATCCCCTCGCGACAAGCGAGGGGCTGCGCGATTCCGATCCCGACCTTGAAAACCTGCGGCAATTTCTGTTCGAGTGCGCAGCGATTTACAAGCGCGAAAGCTTCACTGCGGCCGATGTGCTCGCCGACGCGCTGGAAACCATCCGCGACGCGGGCGGCAAGAGCACTGGCGTCCCTATTCGCCCGTCGTTGCGTGATGCGGTGCGCGCTGTTTGCCGCGACAAACCGGGCTCAAGCCAGCTTGGCTACTGGCTTCGTGCTCACCGCGATCGAATTGTCGATGGCATGTTTATCGAGCGTTCCAGCGACGACGGTCATGCAAAGGTTGCCCGGTGGCGTGTTGTTTCAACTGCGGGGGATGCGGGGACTTGCGGGTAATCCCTCTGCCAACGTGCGAAAAATGGCAGATATGACAAATTTACACAATGACAGTTTACGTAGAGCGTATGAGACATGCCCCGCAATGCCCCGCATCCCCCGCAACCTGGACGGATGCCATACACGGGGACTTTCAACCAGGAGAGTGAAATGAAGATCGATGAAAACGGCCGGACTGTTCTTCGCGCTGAAGACTCACCGGCATTGCTGAGCTGGATTCTCGGGCTCTCGGAAGATGCAGTCTTCTCCGACGTGTTCCGCGCCATTTGTCGGGATGCTATTCCGGTGTTTGACCGGGTGCGCTATGAGGATGAATCAACACATGCCGCCTTTGATTCATGGATGGCCTTGTTCGCCGCCGCCTGCGAGTTGGAAATTCAGCGGCATGCAGCGGTCATGGCTTTGCTCGATGCCATGACATCGCAACGCCCACAGAGGGTGCATTGACATGTGGTTCTTCGGCCCACTTGTGGGCACAATCGGCCGCTTCGTCACAACAACCGTGGCGCGCAGTGTAGGCCCGAACTTTGGCAGAGCGCTCGGACGCTCCTTGTTGCGAGCCGGACTTCGCGGACCTGGTGGCGACCAGCCGCGCGTGATTGTGCTCAATATCCATGACAATCTGGAAGACACTTCTCGGTGGATTGGGGACATCGGTAAGCAGGTGCCGTTCGCGACGGCGGTCGCGCTGACGCGCACAGCCAAGCGCCTGATTCCCTTCGAGCAGGCCGAGGTCCGCCGGGTATTCGACAGGCCCATCCCATACACCATCAAAGCCTTTGGAACAACGCCAGCGACAAAGGCCAACCTGACAGCAACGCTCTTCATCAAAGACAGGCAAGCGAAATACTTGCTTCCAAACATTGAAGGCGGGAGACGCGGACAGAAAGCCTTCGAGAGGCGGTTGGGATCAGATGCGGGAGTCAATGCCTACTGGGCTCCCGGCGGGGGTGTCAAGCTGACTGGAGCCGGAAATCTGACCTTGGAACAAATTCAGGACATTGCCGTAAAGCTGAGCCGGTCTGACAAGTTTAGCGGTGTCTTTGTTGGTGTTCCGCAAAACATGCCCAATGCGCCGTTTGGAATCTGGGCAAGGGTTACGCGCGGCCGGGGGCGGAATGCATCGCGCGGCCTAACGCCCCTGCTGGTGCGAATTGAGCAACCCCATTACAAAAAGCGTTTCGACTTTCATGGAGTAGCTGAACGCCAGGTGAGGCGCATTTTTGATGAAGAGTTTCGTCGAGCATTCGAAGCTGCAAAGCGGGACGTGAAGCCTATCTCACCATCCGTTCAGTTGAGGGCAAAAAAAATGGTAATCCGTTTGTAAATCGGCGGGTCCTTCCCGATGCGAATTCCCGTGCGGGTAATTGGCACCGCGATTGTTTTTCAGTTCTATCAGTGTCTTAGGCTTCATTAAGCAACAGTCATAGCAGCATTATCGAGGGATTAACAGCATCATGCGCATCGTCGGGCAAACGGAACTGGCTGAAATCTTCGGGGTGTCGGCACGGACCATCACCGAGTGGCAGGCCGGCGGTATGCCGGTCGCGGTGCATGGCGGACCTGGCGTGCCCGGGGAGTATGACAGCGTCGCATGCGTCCGCTGGCTGGTTGATCGCGAGGTTCGCAAGGTACAAGGTCCCGAGTCGCCCAAAGACCGGCTCTCACGCCTGCAGGGTGATGACCTGGAAATGAAGTTGGCGCGCGAACGCGGGCAACTGATTCCGGCAGCCGCTGTGGAGCCTGCAATGCGTGCGGCCATCGTCACGGCGCGTGAGCGCATCCGCAGCGAGCCGGCGCGAATTGCTGCGCTGCTGGAGGGAAAGAGCCGCAGCGAACGCGAAAGCCTGCTGCGCGAGCTCTTCGATGAAACGATGACAAAACTTTCCCGGTGGCAACAGGCTGCCGACCTTGACGATGAACAGTCCTGACACGATAGAACTGCCGGCCGGTGGCTGGGCCGATGTCTCGACAGCAGGCCTCATGGCGCGGGTCTGGGCTGAGTTCGCGCCGCCGCCGCGCCTTTCCATCGATCAGTGGGCGGAACGCTACCGCGAGCTTTCGAGCGAGGAAAGCGCCATGCCGGGGCCGTACTCGATGGCGCATACACCCGTCCTGCGCGCGATTCTGCGCGCTTGCTCCGATCCGACCGTGCGCAAGGTGGTGGTACAGAAATCGGCGCAGATTGGCTACACCGCTGGCGTTGTGTGCAACGTCATGGGATATTTCATTCATCACAGACCCAGCGTGATACTCGCCGTCTTTCCGCGCGAGAAGAGCGCCAAGGATTTCGCTGCTGAGAAGTTCGACCCCATGGTACGGGCGACAAAGCCGTTGACTGATCGCATCAATCTGAAGAGCCGCGCCGCCGGCAACAGCCAGACCCGCAAACACTTTCCCGGCGGTCTGGCCAAGTTCGTGGGCTCCAACAGCCCCGGTGACGTCAAATCTACCAGCGCTCGATTTTTGTGCGTTGAAGAACCCGATGACGCTAGCATCAATGTGCGCGGGCAGGGCGATGCCATAAAACTCGCTGAAGAACGCTGCAAGAGCTACCCTGATCATCTGATCTTGATCGGCGGCACGCCGACGGCGAAAAATGCTTCAAGCATCGAAGCCGAGATCCTAGCCAGCGATCAGCGCAAGTATCACGTTCCCTGTCCTCATTGTGGCGATGAGCATATTCCCACTTGGGAAAGCGTCATCATCCCGGAGGCGCCCGATCAGCCACCGCGAGAAATCTACGGGCTTGCGCGGTGGGAAGATGCTTTCTATGCGTGCCCGGCTTGCGGCGCCGCCTGGACGGAAGACGAGCGGCACGAAGCGATCCGCCAGGGGCATTTTGAGGCCACGGCGCCGGCGACTGCTGCCGTTGGCTTCCTCGTCAGTGAATTGCTCTCCACCTTCGATGGTTCGCGCATTCCGATCCTTGCGCGCAAGTTTTTGGAGGCGAAGCACAAGGAAAGCGAGGGCGACTGCAGCGAGCTGATCGCATTCACGAATTCAGCGCTAGGAATTCCATATGAATACAGAGGTGAACTCCCCGAAGAAGATGAGCTTCGCGACCGCGCAGAATCCTATGCCGAATGGACGGTACCAGAGGGCGCCCTGGTGCCCGTGGTCGGCGTCGACGTGCAGCATGATCGCCTGGCCGTTGCCGTGTGGGTGGTCGGCCGACGCGAGGAAATGTGGCTGGCCTTCTGGGGCGAACTCTACGGGCCGACGCTCGTCCCCATGGAGGGAGCATGGCAGGAGCTTGATCAGCTTCTGGAGCGCACCGTGCGCCATGCCAGCGGCGCGCCGTTGAAGATTGCCGCCGTCGCCATCGATTCGTCAGACGGACAAACGAGCAGCGCCGTCTATGAATATGTCCGGTCCCGTCGCCATCGCAGCTACCGCGTGTTCGCCGTCAAGGGTGCAAGCGACAGCGAAGGCAAAATCGAACTCTGGCGGCCGGAACAGCCCCAATCGGTTGATCCCAATCTTTCAGGGCGCAAATCCGCCAAGTATGGCGTGCACGTGCAGATCGTTGGCACGGCCAAGGCCAAGGACAGCATTCTGGGCTGGGCGCAGGAAGGCGGTCGGGTTCGCCTGACCGGCAACGGCCCCTATCGCATGCACTGGTACGAAACCGTGCGGCCAGACTTCTACGAACAGTTGCTCTCCGAAATAAAGATACCCATGCGTAATAACCCGAAGCGGCGCATGTGGAAGAAGCGAACGGATCGGCGCAATGAAAGCCTGGATTGCACCGTGTATGCGCTATGGCTGGTGCATGCCATGCGCCTGCATATCCAGAAATCCCACTGGTTCGACTACAAGGAGGCGCAGTTGCGGCAGCAGACCATGTTCGCGCCGGAGGAGACGCCAAACCCGGCCGCCGGCATCGCCGACGAGCTGCCCGTGATCGTTCGCGACCGCCGACGTGAAAAGCAGCGCAGCACGGGGCAGGGCGAATCCGGTAGTGGTTTTTACTAAACCATGGGCAGGAGACCGTGCGATGTCGATGATCCGTTCAGGCGCGTCATCGAGCTTGCCGTGGACATCACGGCGCGGCATATGTTGGACCATGTTGCGGCATCGTTCGCGGACCTCCATCGCAGCCTCCTTGCCGACTTCTATGCGCAATTGGCTGGCCAGTACATTCCGAAGAATACCCGGCTGCGGAGAATCGAGCGCGATGAAAAAATCAATGCAGCGCGCTGCGCGGGGCGCACCGTGGCGGACCTTGCGCGTGAGTTCCACCTTAGCGAGTCAAGGATCAAGCGCATCGTCGGGAAGCGACGTGAACCCCATTGATCGCTTCAGCCTGAACATCGAATCGCTGCGCCTCATACTCGGCGAGCGTGAAGATGCCGCATGGCTGCAAAACGCGCTGGATGCGTACGTGTATAAAGAAACCCCTCTGGAGGAAAGTCTTGGATTCACGACCGGGGAAAAAACACGGAGCCCGCGTTGGCGGATCATCGATCGCCAGTGCGCCGCGCTGCTGCGGGATGCCCTCTGGGAGTGCGACGGCAACATGGCAGAGCTGGCCAGAAAGATAGAGCGTTACGAAGCGCGGTTGTGGCCCATCTATGGCAGCAAACAACCCCCGGCAGATTGGCCGTCCGAGACGCGCTGTATCGATGCCGCGCGGCGCTTGCGAGGGAAGTCACTGCCCTCCTCCGGCGAGGGGATTCGGAAGCTTCTGGCGCGCAACTGAGTATCCCACTACCGCGTTGCTTCTGAGCGCAGGATCATATCTCTCGTTATCACAACTACGGAGATCAATAATGACTACCGAGACGGCGCAGCAGGAATTCGACCGGCTGTGCAATGAAATGAAGCTTCCTGTTCCGACTCGCATGATATCGCGTGAGTCGGCGGAAAAGCTGACACCCGAGTGGTTTAAATATCGCAACTTCGACCGCGCCAAGCTCATGAGCATGATCGATGTGCGCGACCGCATGCCTCCCGGCACGGCGGGCGCCGTGGCAGGGTCGCACAGCAATGCAAACGCCGCTGCCACCATCTGGGCAGCCTCGAACGCCAAGCTGATCGAAAGCCGGGGAGGTCGCCATGGCCAGCTATGACAAACAAAAGCTTGTTCGCATGCTTGAGCAACGCAGTCGCGCCAGTGTCGCAATTCGCGACATATCGGAGCGTCGGCGCGAGGTTCGCGGCGAAGCATCCCGCCTGCGCAGTTTGATCCTGCAGCATGCCAATCATCGCGCCAATCGCTCGGGAGAAGTCGAGCGATTGCTGAATTTGCCGACTGTCGAAGCGGCGGCCCTGAGTACCGATGACATTCAGGGATACGACGTTCAGGTCGGCAATGTACGTGTCATCCGAGACACCGATATCAACGCCCAAACCTATCGGCGTTTCATCGAACTGCGCGACAGGGCAAAACGCCTTGACGACGAACTGGAAATCCTGTCCGAAGACTTTTCGACGCGCTACGGCATCGTTGCCAATCTGGTCGCCTTTGTGAAGGAACAAGGCTTTGCCGATCCTGAAGTGGAGGTGTGGTGATGAGCAAGACACTGATCGATGGCGTAAGCGCCATTCGGGCTGAAATCGACAGCGTTGCAGCCGAGATCGAATGGGTACAGGACTCGATGCTGCCGCCCGATGAAATCAAGGCCGGCGTGACGGCATCCTGCAAGGCATTGGGCCAAACTCATGACCTCCCGCTGGCCCGGCTGGCGAACCCCGACGCGGGCATGCGTGACCTCATTGAGATGCTGACTGTTCAGGGGGCTACCCAAGTATTTGGCGAAGGCCGTCATATTTCGGTGAGCGTGCCTCTTGGCGGCGTCCTGATGGCGCTGCTTGGTGATGAGGTTGTCAAGAAGCTGCACAAGAAGATCGACGAGCTTGACTATGTTCCTGGCCCTCCGAGCAGGGAACGCCCCGAGGCGCTGAAGAAGCTGCGCTGCGCGCTGCGCGCTCTGGAGGTCCGCGAGGAAGTGATGATTTGCCAAGCCGAGGAGATTGGATTGCTCATTCCACGGCGCGCCGAAGCGGATCCCTCAGTCATTCTCGGCTACGACCCGAATGGTCAGAGCCCCGATATTGGTCCCCGCCGCGCAACAGCGGCGGTGGTGCCAAAGGCGGCGAGCAGCTAGATACGACTTTGCGACGCAGAGAACGGCGGGTGAGAGCAGTCGCCCATAACCCGCCAGCACCCAATCCAGCGGGCTCTGCATCCCCATGGGCGACTACCGGGAGCAAGTCGGGACCTTTCCCCGTCCTGCTGGCAACTGACCGGGCAGCCGAGCTCATGGCTTTGCTGCGTAGGTTGCCATCCTCATGACGCCAACTTTACCCACGAGTACGATCATCAATCGTGGATGCCGTCGCGAAAATTATGCAAAGTGATAGCGGGTAACGATGTGTGTAAACCGATTCTATCCACAGGCAAACGCAGTGCCAGAGCGGGCCTTCAGAGCCATTCTCTACCCGATGCGAGTCAAAGACTTTCGTCTATTCGGGTTCGCTGACGTTCTCAGTATCCACGTAGATCAAGAGAAATAGGGCGTTTTCGATTCTCGATAGTTCGATTCAGTTCATTTACATTCGGGAATAAAGCGGGTATCGTTGCGGGTATCCGGAGCCTGATACCCGCAGAGTAAAGCGGGTATCGCATCAAAGGCAGTCGTGGCAAGGCGTTCCGGGAGTCCGAATCTGGTAGGGGCTGGAAACGCTGATGTTGACCGATACGCGCATCCGCAATGCCAAGAAGGCAGAGGGCAAACCGTACAAGCTGACGGACGCCAAGGGGCTCTATCTGGAGATCAAACCGACCGGATCGAAGCTCTGGCGGTATCGCTACAGGATCGATGGTAAGGAGAACGTGTTCGCGGCCGGCGAGTATGTCGCCGCGCCCGATGGCGAGATTGCTGAGCAGGCCGAGGCTCGACGGAATGGCGGCCGGCTGACCCTTGCCGAGGCCAGGGCCAAGCGGGAGGAATGGCGCGCTCTGGTGAAGCGGGGTATCCATCCTGCCCATGAGCGCAAGCTTGACCGGGTTCGCCAGACCCACGAGAGCCGCAATACGTTCGAGGCCGTGTTGAAGGACTGGGTTGCTACCCGGCATTGGGCAGAGAGCACCAAGGCCAACCGCATGTCGCAGATCGACATGCACCTGCTGCCGGCGCTTGGCTCTCTCCCGGTGCGCCAGATCACGCCTTCCCATGTGCTCGATGTGCTGCAGCGGGCCGAGAAGAAGGAAACCGACGTCCGTACCCGCAAACAAGGTGCCGATACCCGCATCGTCGGCGGCGGTACCGTCGTTCTCCGCTTGCGTCAGATCATCTCTGGCGTCTTCGATCACGCCGTGGCGACCCTGCGTGCGGATACCAATCCGGCGGCACCCATCCGCGGCGCCTTCAAGACCCCCAAGACAACCCACAAGGCGCCGCTGACCCCGGCGCAGATCGGCGAGCTGATGCGCGCCCTCGAAGGCTACTCGGGCCAGTTCCAGACCGGCGCTGCCTTGCGCCTGCTCTGGCTGACGCTGGCCAGGCCCAGCGAGATGGCGGGGGCTCTGTGGAAGGAATTCGACCTCGATGCGGCGACCTGGGCGATTTCGGCGGGCCGCATGAAGATGCGCGAGGAACACGTAATTCCATTGCCCACGCAGGCCGTGGAACTGCTGAAGCGACTTCAAGCCCTGTCCGGCCATGGTGATCCGGTCTTTCCGCACCGTGACCGGCGCCGGGAGTCGATGACCTACGACGCCTTGAACAAGGGCATTCAGCGGCTGGGCCTCACGTTCCCCCATACCCCGCATGCCGCGCGCACCACGGCCAGTACCTTGCTCAACGAGATGGGCTATCGGCCCGATGTGATCGAGCACCAGCTTGCGCACCAGGAGCGCAACGCCGTGCGGCGAGCCTACAACCGGGCGACGTATCAGGAAGAGCGCGCGGTGATGATGCAGCAATGGGCTGACCTGCTGGATCAGTTGAAGGCGGGCAACGGCAAGGTTGTTCCGCTCAAGCGAAACGTGGCGGCATGATGTGCTTGTCACCACCTAAATTCATGCTAATATGTATCTACGCGTATCAACAATAGAGGCGGAATCATGAGGCTACAACTATCGAAATGGGGCAACAGTTTGGCGGTTCGGCTGCCGGTCGAATGCACGCGCGCGGCTGGATTGCAGGAGGGCGACACCGTTGATGCAGAAGTGACGCCAATGGGTGAGATCAGGCTTACGCCGGCACAGGCGTTCGACAAGACGGCTTTCCTGGAGCGGTTGCGCAAGCTGCACGCCAAAATGCCGATGACGACCACGACCGTGGAAATGATGCGCCAAGAGGATCGCTACTGATGATCTACCTGGATACCAGTGTTGCCGTGTCGCTGTTGGTTCCCGAGCCGAGGACGGCGGACGTGAAGACCTGGTTCGCCGGCTTGAACGAAATCCCGGTGAGTGGCGATTGGCTGCTGACCGAGTTCGATAGCGCGGTTTCGATCAAGGTCAGGGCGGGGGAGTTGGCGGAAACAGATGCCAAGGCCGTGCGGAAAGAATTCGAGAAGCTGACGATGAACGGTCTTCGTATCGTTCCTGTCAGCCGTGCGGCATTCAGAGATGCCGCCGATCTAGCGAAGCAACACGCGCACCGGCTGCGGGCCGGCGATGCGCTGCACCTGGCCGTGGCGAGAGAGGTAGGCGCGAAGTCTGTCGCAACGCTGGACGGCGTGATGTCTGCCAACGCGGAACGGATGAAGATGAGTTTGGAAGCGATTTAGACCGCCGCCTGACGGCCTCAGGCAAAGCGGCGGGCAAGGTGTGTCTAGCACCAAACCCGCCTGACCACGAAGCACCTGTATAGGAGATGCACCATGGCTATCAGCAATTCTATTCCCGCCCACACGGTAGACCAAATCGTGGCAAGGCTCAACTTCGTTGCGATGACGCTAAGGTCGATGCGCGACCTGGCCGTCGGTGCAGGCGATGGCACGGACTACGAGGCCGTCTCGGTTGCCGTGATTGGGCTTTCCGAGCGCGCCCATCACATCGTCGACGCTTGCATCATGAAGATGGGGGATATGGGTTTAGGCATGTTGACGCTCACTGAAAATTGACCATTTAGACGCCGTTGTGCGCGTTGAAAATTGACCAGGGTAATTAACCTCCACTGCTCAACATTTGAGCAGGGTAGATGGGGCGATGATTACCATGAAAGA
>JAOTRV010000037.1 GCA_030247575.1 Sulfuritalea sp. | reverse complement strand
CCGGCGGCCTCTTCGTCTATATGTTCACGCTGACGCAGAACCGCTGGAAGATCGACGACGTGCTCGGCGTCTGGCCGCTGCACGGCCTGTGCGGCGCCTGGGGCGGCATCGCCGCCGGCATCTTCGGTGCGAAGAGCTTGGGGGGTCTCGGCGGCGTCGCCTTCATGAGCCAGCTCGCCGGCACCGCGCTCGGCATCGCCATCGCCTTCGGCGGCGGCCTGATCGTCTATGGCGCGCTGAAAGCCTTCGTCGGCATCCGCCTCGATGCGGAAGACGAATTCAACGGCACCGATTTGACCATCCACAAGATCTCGGCGAGTGCGGAGCGGGAGACGCTTTGGTAGTGGTTGGTCGACACTTTATGAGCAAGCTGCCGCATTCTCATAGTAGAGACTACTTGTCTTGCAGTCGGCACACTCCCTGTAGAACTTAGCCCCTTCCTTGCGTATCCGCTCCTTGTGTCCAACCGAACACGTCAGCTTGATTGGCGTGTTGCCCTCACAGTCGCCGCACTTGAAGTAGTAGCCGAACTTCCCGTACTGAACAGATAAGTTACTACTCTTGCAGGCCCTGCATACGGCCGATACATCAGTTGAGTCCTTTGAGGTATTTCCGGCAGGCGGAGGAAATATTTCTTTGGGTACCATGGCTAAGGGAGCCGGCGTCGCGACGGGAACACTATATTCAGCGATTGGCTCCGCGACTTCGGTAGCCATCTTCACAAGCGGCTCGTTATTCGCCACTAGAAACGCCGCAATCTTTTCCCGATTCGCTGGCGACAAGACCAAGCTACCCCCGGCCTTAACCTTGCGCTGATGACTTTCTATGATCTTGTCGGGAATCTGATCGGCTTTACAGACTCCTGGAACAAGTCCAGATGGAGGCCAAAGAATTACGCCCTGATCGGAAATGGCAACGAACAGATCTATCGGGAGTCGAGCAAACAGGTCTTCATTCTTCGCCGCTCTTCCCAGCACCGATCGGAAGAACTTCTCCTGTAATCTAGCCTGAGTGATCGGAGAGGCCATGCCACGTGACTGATTTGCGTACCAACGGATCCATTGCCCATCCTCTTTGATCTGGATTTTTCCATGGACGCTTTTGCTCTCCACAACAGCCAGACCATGAGAATGAATGATCAGATGATCTACTTGGGCCGCATCACCATTGGCTTCAAGGCGAATCCCGTTCAGAACCAGAATGTCTGGGTCGTCACCAAAGAATCTCTTGAAGTAAAAGGCCATCTGTTCTTCAGCTGCACGGCCAGCCTTCGCAAACTTGTCGTCTGACTGAAATGGATCAAGCTCTTTGTAGATCACGTGGTGGCCTTGAGCACTGGGAATACATTGATTCTATCGCCATGCTCAATGATTGACGCGCCAAACAACTAATCTGAACAGGATTAAAGGGACTAGGGTAACTCCAAACTCAAACCGGCTGCGTGACGGTACCGCGATCGTGGAATGCCATTCCAAGAACATCATTGGCAACTTTCATATCTCTTGAATCCCAAGCGATCTCAGGTAAAGGTAAGTTGGATCGTAAAAGTCGCGCGAGCGCGTCGGATCGCCATCGTCACCTTCTGGAACTACCAGCACCATACCTTGACGTGCTCGCGTCATTAGCACTCTGTAGGCGTTCTCAAGGTAGCGTTTGCGCGCCGCCTTATTGATGCGATTCCAGCGCGATCCTCGAAATTGATGATGTGCCCAGTGTCCGCTATCCACCCGCAGATCACCATCCCACACAACACATGTCCAATCCAGTTCCAAGCCCTGCACCTGAAACTCTGTAGCTACGTCTTCGAGGTAGTAGGAGGAACGCGTATCTTCCTTTCCATCGAGAAACCACTTCACGGGATCCGTCTTCACGCGCACATCAATGGCGTGTGGTTTCAGTCTTTCGGCCTGCGACGACACAACAATACCGTAGCGCTCTGACCCTCGCGCTCTTGAGCGCAGCCAGTTCTTCGCGCGCGACAGATTCCGGGTGAGCACGATGGGATAACGATCTGCCAGACCGGCCAGGGTTTCTTTGGCAGATTCAATTTCGAGATCAAGAACCTCCTTAACGAAACGGCTTACCGAATCTGCACGAAACGATCGCATTGATGTTGCGAGATGCAGATCGGCGTCTTCGCGAGTGTTCTGCCGAGCAAGAACCTGCTCGAAGGCGCTTCCGCCCTGAAACTCAGCCTCGGTCAGTTTCGGCGAAAGATAAACGTCCCACGAATGGAACCGCTTGAGAATCGCATCGAACCATTCACTGATGCCAGCCTCGCCTGTATTGATTTCCTGCCCGCTACCGACAAGGCACACAACAACGGCCCAATCTTCGTGGCGATCCAAGCAAGAGATCAAAAACTCTGGTTCAGACTGATTGAAGTCTGCCCGGCCCTTCTTCCGTTGCATGAATGCGCAAGTCTGCTCGATGTCCCATGCACGCTGGGCCTCGTCGAACAACACGACGTGCTCAGGTGGCGCGTCGGTGTCGCGCAGATACTCGTCACGGAAGTGGTGAACGTTCTGAATAAAGGTCTCCACTTCCTTCCGTGCTTCGCCTTTGCGTATAACTTTTCCGTCTTGCCCTGCCCGCGCTACGCTGTCGCGCGCGAGCGCTTCACGCAGCACTGCCACCAGTGGGCCATTGCCCGAAAGAAAGACACTGTAGGTTTCGCTCTTTCGGTCAAGGTGCCTTGTAGCCACGTCCAAACCTACTAGTGTCTTGCCGGCGCCCGGAACTCCGGTCACAAAGCAGATCGACTTGCGCCGCGTATCCCGTGACTTCTCGACAATTCTGTCAATGAGCTCCCT
Organism: Sulfuritalea sp.; assembly: GCA_030247575.1. Lineage (GTDB taxonomy): Bacteria > Pseudomonadota > Gammaproteobacteria > Burkholderiales > Rhodocyclaceae > Sulfuritalea. Next base: position 34,589 of record JAOTRV010000037.1, on the reverse strand, counting down.
AGTCCCAGCGAGATTGCGCGCACCGGCATCACAGCGCGAGATGTTTTCCACCGTATGCCTCGCGTATAGCTCGCGCGCAGCTTCGACTATGGTTGGCGTCGGTAGATAGCGACCCCGTTCCCAGGCTTCTACTTCAATTGGCGCGCCACTGAAGTAGGCCAATGCGGCATCAATGATTGTTGCAAGCTGACTGGGTGCCGCGCATACAGGTTTCGCAATGCGATCCGCGCTGGCCTCGATACCAATATTCACGACGTGAGGGCTAGCGTTCGTGGCTACAAGCACAGGCAGCACACAGATATCGCGACTCGCATCATGGAAGTATTTGAAATCCAGTGCGTAGTCCCATACTTGATCAAGCGCGGACTGGCTAAAACTTGCCTCGCCAACCTTGAACTCCACGATAACCAATACATTCGCAACAAGCAGTACAACGTCGGCGCGGCGACCTAGCCGAGGCACGGCCAGTTCAAAGTAGATGCGGGCACGCTTACGAACCTGCTTGTGCAATTGGATGGATTGTAGGAGGCGAATCTCTTCCCGCCAAGCCAACCGTTGTGTGAGCTCAACGTTGCCAGCAGAGTTCTGGAGAAGCTCTCCGAGTATGGAGGTCTCGTCCTGCTCATCGAAGCGATCCAGGTCTTCGCCATACATCCATCGGCGAATCGCATTTGTGCTTACTTTAGAAACATCGCTCATGACGCTCCAGACTCGCTCGATTCACTGAGCATTCCAGTTTGCCAGGAACTGCTCGTAACTCACGGACTTTTCTTTCGCTCGACCGGAAAACGCGGCGAGGTCTTCCTCGTCTTCCCGAAGCAACGCGCGAACGGCATCGTTCACGATTTCCGACATCGAGCGGTGTGCGGTCGCCGCCTTGCGGCGCAGCGCCTGATGCAGGCCGGGTTCAAGGTAGAAGGTGGAACGGACGGATTGTGTGGTCATGGCCAACTCCAACGCGCTGTCATGTCTTGACATCATAGTATCGACCCTATCGCTTCGAGTGACTGAATCGCCGTACCGCCAGCGCCGACTTTTCACAGCTTCTCCTTCCACGCCAACCCCGCATCCCGAAACTGCGCCTCCCGCCCCGCCCCGGCGAACCGCCGAAGAATCCAACCCCTGCGACTACAATCAACCCCGCACGGCACCCCCACCAGGACCGTCATGGCCTTCGGCGGCGGCCTGCTGGTCTATGGCGCGCTGAAAGCCTTCGTCGGCATCCGCCTCGATGCGGAAGACGAATTCAACGGCACCGACCTCACCATCCACAAGATTTCGGCGAGCGCGGAGCGGGAGCCGCTTTGGTAGATCGGTGATCGCGAGGAATGAAGTCCGTCGGAGGCGTGGCGATCCGAGCCTCGCGAATGTCACATAGGTCGATCAAGGCCGGGGCCGCTCCTTGCCCCTTGACGGCATTCCCGCGAACGCGGGAATCCAGCAGTTTTTAAGCCAGGGCACTGGATTCCGGGTTCCGCTTCGCGGCCCCGGAATGACGGTTCATGGTCGTTTCGGGTCAAGGCACGGCCACCGCTCACGGCATGATTTCGACGTACTCGTAAATCTCGGCGTCGGTGATCTGCCGCCGCACGGGCAAGGTGGCGTTGGCGAACCATGCATGCGGATCGTGGCGATCGATTTCTCGGCCCATGAATTTGACCAGCTCGCAGATGGGCTCGACAACGTTGCGGCGGTAGCGCTCGTCGTTCTTGACGTAGGCCAGGTAGAGGTTCTTCATGCAATTGCCCCGGCACCACGAAAAAGCTTCGCACCGCTGACAGGGCATGGCACCGGTAGGTTGCAACGGGCTCTTCGTCAGCCAGTTGCCCTGGATTTCGCCCATCTGCATCTGCGGTGCGTACATCATGTCGGGACAGGGGAAGATCTTGCCGTCCGGCATGACGTTGATCAGGTGCGTGGAAACGCGGCATTGGGTCAGCCCCGCATAGAGCTCCTGCGCCCGGGTCGGCAATACCTTGTTGCGCACAATGCCCATTATCGGCACGAAGGGGTAGAGCGTATCGGTCGCGGCGAAGAAGCGGTCGATCAGGCGCACCAGCACCTGCTTGCGTTGCTCGATCGAGTCGCCGCCGTATTTCTCGTCGGCGACGAACTGCCAGTAGATGTAGTCGAAGGCTTTGGTCGCGGAGGCGAGTCCGTCGAGTTCCTCGAACGTGGTTTCGGGATTGCCCCAGGTGACGCGAGCGGTGACGGTGCCGGCGACACGGCTGCGGACATTGCCGACATTCTTGACCACCTGACGCCAGATGCCGCGCCCGCGATAGCCATCGGTCGTCGTCTCGCCGCCGTCGATCGAAACCAGAACGTTCGAGAAGCGGGACAGCATCCAGTCGGGCAGATTGTCCAGCAGCGTGCCGTTGGTCTGCAGCTGATAGCGGAATTCGGGGAAGCGCCGCATCACCGCTTGCATCATGTCCAGATTCAGTGTCGGTTCGCCGCCATAGAAGGTGACATAGACCTCCTTGTTGCGCAGATGGCGGCTGACGAATGCCGCGAGCTGGTCTATGTCGTATTCGAGCTCGGTTTGCGAGCCGAGGACGTCGCCGACGCCGAGCGAGCAATAGGTGCATTTGAGATTGCACTTGAGGGTGGTCAGCAGTTGCAGCTCGACGCGGCCGCCGACGATGGGATCCGGGTCGGAAAGGGATGGCGCTTGCCGCGGCGCGGCCGATTCAATCGATTGGTTGAGCATGAATTCTTTCTGCATAACAGGGCATGAAACCGGGTGGCACCGGACGGCCACACGTGCTGACTGCTAGGAGAAGAAAGGCGGTGGAGCGTGCTTGGGCGTGGCAACGAGGCGAAAGCGCCGCTGCCTGCCGAGCATTCCCGGAACGCTTTGATGCCGGTCCCGATACGGGATGACGCAGGCGATGATCATGGCGGCGCATTCTATCAGCGCGGCCCGGTCGAAGTGTCCGCACCCGTCACGGATCGGACATCGCCATCCATTCGGCCCGTTGCCGTTACGGCTGCGCCGGCGCCGGCTGCAGGTCGAGCGTGCAGCGCACGATGCCCGCCTCTTCGCTGCGGCCGAAGGTGAAGCCGAGGCCCTTGAGCAGGTCCAGCATCGGCTGGTTGTCGTACATCACGTCGCCGGAGAAAATGCGGATGCCGCGCTCGCGGGAGTACTCGATCATCTTGCGCATGAGCCGGGAGCCCAGCCCCTGGCCCTTCATGTCGGAGCGGATGACGATGGCGAATTCGGCGGTGGCGTTGTCCGGCGCGGCGACGATGCGCACGACGCCCAGGGTTTCCGCTTCGCCGTCTTCGCCGGCGGCGCTGGCGATGAAGGCCATTTCGCGGTCGTAGTCGATCTGCGTCAGGCGCGCCATGTCGCGGCGCGGGATATGTTTGACGTAGTGGAAGAAGCGATAGACCAGGTCCTGTTCGCTCATGTGCGAGAGAAAGACATAGTGCGCGGCTTCGTCTTCCGGGCGGATCGGGCGGAACAGCACCGGGCGGCCGTTGCGCAGCGTCGCCGCCTGCTCAAGGGCCTTCGGGTAGGGCTGGATCGCGAAGCGATTCGCATCGGCCGGCACGGCCGACAATTGGATGTGCGCATCGACCGCCGTCGCGCCCTTGTCGTCGGCGAACAGCGGATTGATGTCGAGTTCGACGATCTCCGGCAGGTCGATCAGGAGCTGCGAGACCTTCATCAGCACCAGGGCGATGGCCTCGCGATCCGCCGCGGGATCGCCGCGGTGGGTTTCGAGCAGCGCCGCGGCGCGGCTGCGGCCGATCAGGTCCTGCGCCAGCGGCAGGTTCAGCGGCGGCAATCCCACCGACATGTCGCGGTAGACTCCCGCCGCGCGGCCGCCCTCGCCGAAAATGATCAGCGGGCCGAACAGCGGATCGGTGGCGACGCCGACCAGCAGCTGCCGCGCATGGCCGCGCGGCAGCATGGACTGCAGGTTGAAGCCGCTGATGGTCACCTCGGGACAGGTGATCCGCGCCCGCTCGATCATGCCGCGGGCGGCGGCTTCCACGGCTTCCGCGGTTTCCAGATTGATGGCGACGCCGCCGATGTCCCACTTGCGCCGCAGGTCGCGCGACATGACGGCCAGCGCCACCGGCAAGCCGATGCGCTGCGCGACTTGCGCCGCCTCCTGCGGGTCCGCCGCGGCGTGGGCGGCGACGACCGGAATGCCGTAGGCGGAGAGAATCGCCTTCGATTCCGCTTCGGTGAGCTGCGTCCTGCCCGCGTCCAGCGCTTCGCGCACGACCCGCCGCGCGCCATCGACGTCGGGTGTGAAGCCGCTGGAGATCGACGGCGGCACCTGCATCAGCAGTTCGCGCGCCAGGCGATGGTTGTCGATGTGCAGGAAGGCCCGGGCGCCGTGTCCCGGCGTGGAGAAGGTGGGGATGCCGGCATCGACGAAGCGCATGCGTTCGGCGGCGACGCTTTCGTCGCCGACCCAGCAGGTCAGCAGGTTGCAGGTAATGGATTTCGCCGCCTTGATCACGGTCTCCGCGATCTCGCTGCTGCTGCTGAGCGCATTCGGCGTGTGCATCACGAGTATCGCGTTCGCCGCACGCTCCTCGCAGAGCACCTTGAGCACCGCCTCGTAGCGCGCGGCGCTGGCATCGACGCGGATGTCGATCGGATTGCGGCCGTCCCAGCTCGCCGGGAGGACCTTGCGCAGCTTTGCCACGGTCTGTTCCTCCAGCGCGGGCATCGTGTAGCCGCCGAGGTACAGGCTGTCCTCGGCCATGATGCCGCCGCCGCCGCCGTTGCTGATGGCCACCAGGCGGCTGCCGCCGATCGGCCGCGAGCGCACCACGGTTTCCACGGCGCCGAACAGTTCGTCGAGATGCTCGACCCGCAGGATACCGGCGCGGCGCAGCACGGCGTCGAAGACATCGTCGTTGCTGATCAGGCCGGACATGCCGAGAGTCGCCGGCTCCGCGCCGCCCGGCAGGCGGGGGTGCGGCGCGCGGCCGGCCTTGATCGCGACCACCGGCTTGTTGCGCGCCGCGGCGCGCGCCGCGGCCATGAAGCTGCGGCGGTCGCGGATCGATTCGATATAGAGCAGGATGGCCTGCGTGTCCGGATCGCTGGCGAGGAAATCGAGGACTTCGCCGAAGCCGATGTCCAGTGCGTCGCCCAGCGAAACGAAGTGCGAGAAGCCGACCTTCTTCGGCAGCGCCCAGTCGAGCACCATGGTGCCGACGGCATCGGACTGCGAGACGAAGCCGAGCTTGCCCGGTTCCACCCGCATCTGGGAAAAGGTCGCGTTGATGCCGGCCTTCGGCACCAGGATGCCCAGCGTGCTGCCGCCGAGCAGGCGTATGCCATGGCGCCGCGCCGTTTCGAGCACCACCGCCTCGAGCAGCCGTCCGTCGGCGTCGAAGGTGGTCGCCAGATAGCCCGCCATGATGATCGCGGCGCGGGTGCCGCGGCGGCCGAGGTCTTCGAGCAGCGCGGGAACGGTCGCCGCCGGCGTGCAGATGATCGCCAGGTCCGGCGTCTGCGGCAGCGCGGCGACATTCGGGTAGGTCAGCACGCCGGCCACGGCCTCGCGCTTCGGATTCACCGGCATGATGACGCCGCCGAAGCCGCCGGCAAGCAGGTTGCGCATCAGCACGTTGCCGATCCGCTGCGGACGCGCACTGGCGCCGATCACCGCAATGCTTTGCGGATTGAACAGGCTTTGCAGGAAATGGAAACTCATGATGAAACCGTCGTGCGATCAGGAACAGGCTACCAGGGCCGGGGTGCACATGCTACGGCATTGTGTGCGCTTCTGTCCGGCTGCAATGACCGGGCGGGCCGCTCGATGCGAACCTAGGGAAACGCTGAACAAGTACCTGCCGTTCGGGCTGAGCTTGTCGAAGCCCTTGGTTTGACTGGCTTGCGTTTCGACAGGCTCAACGCGAACGGACTTAATCAGTGCGAACCTAGCTTGCCGCGGTCTGCGGCGGCCGGCTTTCGAGCAGCCTGACCAGCGTGTGCAGCACGCGATTGACCGGCGTGGCGACGCCGTGCGCCGCGCCGCGCCGCATTACATAGCCGTTGAGGTGGTCGATCTCGCTCGGCTTGCCGCGCGCCACGTCGTGGGCGGTCGAGGAGATCTGGCCGGCCATGGTGGTCGCGATGCGCTGCACCGCGTCCCGGATGTTGTCCGGCACGGTCACGCCGTCGGCGCGCGCCACGGCGAGGCATTCGTCGACCACGTCGCGCATCACGGCCTCCATGCCCTGGCCCTGCACCATGCGCCCATAGGGCATTTGCGTAATGGCGGACAGCGCGTTGTAGGCGCAGTTGATGATCAGCTTGGCCCACAGCGCGCCGGCCACGTTGTCGGAAATTTCCAGCGGCACGCCGGCTGCGCCGAACGACTTCACCAGCTCTCCGCTCGCGGCCGACGGCCCGATCACCAGTTCGCCGCGGCCGTGGTGCCTGACGTGGCCCGGCCCGGCCATTTCGGTGGCGACGTAGACGACCGCGGGCAGGACGTCGTGGCCCAGCACCGCCTGCAGCCGCGCGGCATTGTCGTAGCCGTTCTGCAGGCTCAGCACCACGGCGCCGGGCGCGAGATGCGGCTTCATCTGCGCCCCGGCAATTTCGGTGTCGGTCGACTTGACGCAGCACAGCACGACCTGCGCGCCTTCGATGCCGCCGGCGTCGGTGACGGCCTGCAGCCGGACGTGCTCGCGGAACGACTGCGTGTCGAGCAGCAGGCCGTCGCGCCGGATTGCCGCCACATGCTGCGGCCGCCCGATCAGCACCACTTCATGCCCGCCGCGCGCCAGCATGCCGCCGTAGTAGCAGCCGACCGCGCCGGCGCCCATCACCGCAATCTTCATCGTGATTCCTCCTCCCGCTTCACTTCAGGGCGTTGCCGACGACTTCGGCAACCCCCCTGGCCAGGCCGTCGCAGGCCGCAATCCGCTCCAGCGCGACCTGCGCGTGCCCCTGGCGCACCAGGTCGAACTGGCGCCAGCGATCGAAGCTGCGTGCCAGCCGCGCCGCGACCTGCGGATTCATCGCCTGCAATTCGATGATCACCTCGGCGGCCAGCCGGTAGCCGCTGCCGTCCGCGGCGTGGAAGTGCCTCGGATTGGCGGCGCAGAAGCTGCGCAGCAGGGCATAGACCTTGTTCGGATTCTTCAGGTCGAAGGCCGCATGCTGCATCAGCTCGCGCACCCGCGCCGCGGTGCCGGGCAGGCGCGACGTCGCCTGCACCTGCAGCCATTTGTCGATCACCAGCGCCTCGCCCTGCCAGCGCGTGTAGAACGCCGCGAGGCTGCTCGCGCGCTCGGGCAGGTCGAGATTCGCCAGCAGGGACAGGGCGGCGATCACGTCGGTCATGTTGCCGCCCTGCTCCACTTGCGTCAGCAGCCGCGGCAGCACCGAGGCGCGGACATAGGCCTCCTCGCCGTCGGCCAGATAGCCGAGGCACAGGTTGCGCAGGGCGCGGCGGCCGACCTGGATGCCGTCCGGGGCATAGGGCTCGCACGGCTCAAGTGCGGACCACACTGCCTCGAAGTCGGAGCGCAAAGCCGTGGCGAGGTGGCGGCGCAAATTGAGGCGGGCGCGGTGGATCGCTTCCGGGTCGATCACCTGGCCGCGTCCCGCCACCTCCTCGGCCAGCACCTGCTCGGCCGGCAGCATCAGGGCCTCGGCGCCGAGCGCGGCGTCTCCGCCGTTACCCATGCCCAAACCGTCCGCGAGCACGCGGCGGACCGCGGCGGCCAGCGCCGCCGGAATCCATGCGTCGCCTTCGCCACCGGCATCGATGCCGGCCAGCAGCACGCGCGTGGCCAGGCGCTGTCCCGCTTCCCAGCGGTTGAAGGGGTCGGAGTCGTGCGCCATCAGGTGGGCGAGTTCGGCATCGGACTGATCGAAATCGAGATGCACCGGGGCCGAGAAGTTGCGCAGCAGCGAGGCGACCGGCGCCGCCGGGATGTTGTCGAAGACGAAGCTCTGCGTGGCCCCGGTCAGCGACAGCACCCTGGTACCTTCCGGCAGCGCGTCGCTGCCGTCGGGCAGCACCAGGCCGACCGCCACCGGGATATGCAGCGGGCCTTCGTCGATCGCCATGCCCGCCTCGGCGAGGCGCTGCTCGTAGGCGGTGGGCGCCAGCGACTGCGTCAGGGTCAGCGTGTAGCGTTTGGCCGCCGCGTCGTAACTGCCCGCGGCCTTCAGGTGCGGCGTGCCGGCGCGGGAATACCAGCGGCGGAACTGGCCGAGGTCGATAGTCGAGGCGTCCTGCATCGCGGCGACGAAAGCGTCGCAGGTCACGGCCTGTCCGTCATGGCGCTCGAAGTAGAGGTCCATGCCCTTGCGGAAACCCTCGCGGCCGAGCAGCGTGTGGATCATGCGCACGACTTCGGCGCCCTTCTCGTACACCGTCGCGGTGTAGAAATTGTTGATCTCGGCGTAGGACGCGGGGCGGATCGGATGCGCCATCGGCCCGGCATCCTCGGGGAACTGGCCCATGCGCAGGCCGCGCACTTCCTGGATGCGCGTGACGGCGCGCGAATGCACGTCGGCGCCGAATTCCTGGTCGCGAAACACCGTGAGGCCTTCCTTGAGCGAGAGCTGGAACCAGTCGCGGCAGGTGACGCGGTTGCCGGTCCAGTTATGGAAATACTCGTGGGCGACGACGCGGTCGATGTTCTGGTAGTCCATGTCGGTCGCGGTGTCGGGGCGCGCCAGCACGTACTTGGTGTTGAAGATGTTGAGGCCCTTGTTCTCCATGGCCCCCATGTTGAAGTCGCCGACCGCGACGATCATGTAGTGGTCGAGGTCCATCTCCAGGCCGAAGCGCTGCTCGTCCCAGGCCATGGCCTTCTTCAGCGCCGCCAGGGCGTGGCCGCACTGGTCCAGCTTGCCGGGTTCGACATAGACCGCAAGGCGGACCTTGCGCCCGGAGGCCGTGACGAAGCTGTCTTCGAGCACGTCGAGCTTCGCCGCGACGAGCGCGAACAGGTAGGCCGGCTTGGCGTAGGGATCTTCCCAGCGCGCCCAGTGGCGCGCGGCGTCGCCCTCGCTGATGCCCGAGGCGACGAGGTTGCCGTTGCTCAGGAGTTGCGGGAAGCGCTCGCGGTCGGCCTCGACGGTGCAGGTATAGCGCGACATCACGTCGGGCCGGTCGGGAAAGAAAGTGATGCGGCGGAAGCCCTCGGCTTCACACTGGGTGAAGTAGCCGTCCTGCGAACGGTAGAGGCCGGAGAGCTGCGTGTTGTTGTCCGGTTCGATGCGCACCACGGTTTCGAGCACGAAGGCATCGGGCAGGGGTGCGGACTCGACGCCGAAAATGCTCAGCATGTCGTCGGCCAGCGTGTAGCGCGAGGGCGCGAGCGCCGTGCCGTCGAGGCCGACCGCGCGCAGTGAAAGCTCCTCGCCATGCAGCACCAGCGCGCCGCCGGGGCCGCGCGGATTGCGCCGGCAGGCGAGCGTGGCGCGGACTTCGGCGTAGCCGTCGTGGATCGCGACATGGAGATCGACCGTGTCCACCAGCCAGGCCGGCGGCGTGTAGTCCTTGAGATAGATGGCGTGCGGTGTTTCGGTGCGCATGGGGAGGGTCCGGAATATCGTTGTAGTCGGCATGCCAGGCCGGGGCGACCGGGCAGAGATCGCGAGCGTATCAGACGCGCGGCCTCGCCCCAAGAGTCGACGCCGGCGATACGGCGGCCAAGGCTTCCAATAGCCGAATTTCTCAATTCGTGAATTTGGAATGTGCCATTGGATGGATATATGCCGGCTATAACCGGCATTATTATTGACAATAGCCGGTTATAGCCGGCATACTTGTTCCTGAAAGCAGGCCATGGCCTGCCAAGGAGCCCATCCATGACCGCCACGAAAACCCGCTTGAAGCGCTTGCAGCTTGCCGATGCGCTGCGCGCCTACCCGGCACCCGAGGTCGCGGGCGTGCCGCGCGGCGGCTGGCTGCGCGCAATCCGCGAGGCGCTGGGGATGACTCAGGGCCAGTTGGGTGCCCGCGCTTCCATCAGCCGGCAATCGGTGCAGGATTTCGAGCGCGCCGAGGCGGACCGACGCATTACGCTGGAAAGCCTGGACCGGCTGGCGCGGGCCATGGGTTGCCGCATGGTGTATGCGCTGGTACCCGAGAACGGGTCGGTCGACGCCTTGCGCGAACGCCGCGCATTGGCGCTCGCCGAGGCGCTGCTGCAGCCGGCCGATCATTCGATGAAGCTCGAAGCCCAAGGCGTTACCGCGCCGGAGCGCGAGCGTCAACGCCGCCTGCTGGCCGATACGCTGCTGAACGGAAGCCCGCGCAAACTTTGGCAGTGAATCTCGACTATCCGCTAGGCGCCACGCCGCTCGACCCCGACGAGGCGGCCGGGCTGATCCCCGCGCATATCGCCAACCACGGGCAGTTGAACGAGTGGGAGATGGTGAACATCCTGGCGGGTGAGCAGTGGGCGTTCGGCCGTCGCCATCCCGACTTGCTCGGCAACGAGTTCATCTGCCGCCTGCACAAGCGCATGTTCGGCGACACTTGGCGCTGGGCGGGAAGCTTCCGCACCACCGAAAAGAACATCGGTGTGGAACCCGCGCGCATCCAGCCTGACCTGCGCGATCTGTGCGAGGACGTAAAGGCGCAGCTCGAATTCGAGAGTTATCCGCTCGACGAAATCGCCGCGCGTTTCAGCCATCGATTGGTGGCGATCCATCCTTACGCCAATGGCAATGGCCGGCTGTCGCGCACCGCCGCGGATCTGCTGCTGGTGCAGCAGGGCGCATCGCGTTTTAGCTGGGGCGCAGGCAATCTAGGCGCCGATGGCGACGCGCGTCAACGCTATCTGACGGCGCTGCGCGCTGCCGATGCCCGGGACTATGGCCCGCTGCTGGCGTTTGTGCGCTCGTGAACCGACAGGGACCCGCAAATCGCCGTGTTGCCAGCGCCGACTTTCAGAGCTTGAACCCCCTTGCCATGTGTTCTCATTATTGCTACATTTGAAGCAACTTTGAGAACGGTCTGATATGTCATCCCTGTCACTCGCCACTCACCTGCTGGGAGGCACCCGATCCGCGGTGCTGGCAGCCTTGCTGATGCACCCCGAGTCCGCACTCCATGTGCGCGAACTGGCGCGCGTCACCGGCGCTTCGCCGGGATCGCTGCATCGCGAGTTGCGGGCGCTGACCGAGATCGGCTTGCTGCTGCGGCAGGAAACCGGACGTCAGGTTCATTACCGGGCGAATACCGCCTGCCCCGTGTTCGAGGAACTGGCCGGACTCCTGCGCAAGACGATAGGCATTGCCGACGTGCTGCGCGATGCCTTGGCGCCGCTGGCCGATCAGATATTCCTGGCCTTCGTTTATGGGTCGGTGGCGGCCGGGCGCGAGGGGCCGCGCAGCGATGTGGATGTGATGGTCCTGGGCCGCGCCGGATTCGCGGCCGTGGTGAAGGCGCTGGCGCCGGCCCAGGAGATTCTGCGCCGCGACGTCAATGCCACCGTGATGAAGCCCGCAGACTTTGCGCGCAAGCGGTCGGCAGGTGACGGCTTTGTGGTCGGCGTAATTCGGGAATCGAAAATCTGGCTGATGGGTAGCGAACATGACCTTGCAGAACTTGCTCAAGATCGGCCGGCTTAAGCCGCACACGCCGACGGCGCAGGAAATCCGGCGCCTGCTGGCGGCAGCGGAGCGCAATCTGGTGGATGCGCGAGCCGAAATCATCAGCGACGAAACGCGCTTCGATGCCGCCTACAAGGCCATCATGCAGCTGGCACTGATCGCGGTGATGGCAAGCGGTTATCGGCCATCGACCAATGAGCCGGGGCATCACCAGACAATGATCCAGTCCTTGCCGTTGACACTGGGTTTGCCCAACACGACGTGGGTGGTGCTGGATGCCCTGCGCCGCAAGCGCAACGCCAGCGATTACCAGGGTGATCCGATCGAGCCCGAAGCGGTGGACGAGTGCATTGCGCAAGCGACAGCCTTGCTGGCGACAACGCGCCGCTGGCTTGCGGAACAACACCCGGAATATTTGTAGAGCTATCCATTAGCGCTTCCACCCTGGTCCAGAAGCTCTGAAACTGCTGCACTATGCTGCCGGGGCCTCATGCCGCCGTACCGCCAGCGCCGACTATTCGCTATTCGCGAATAGCGAATGACAGCAGAAATATATTGACAATACACTGCTTATAAAGTACTTTCGCTTTTCGCGAAACAAGAATACACGCTGGAATCCACTATGCGCCGTCCCGTCAATCGCCAAGTTGTACTCAAGCCGCAGGATTTCTATCTGCTGCTGGCACTGGTCACCGTAAAGGGCGAAAACCAGACCTATCCCGATCTTGCGGCCCTTACGGGTCTTTCGATGTCGGAGGTACACGGCGCACTGAGACGGGCCGAACAGGCACGCTTGCTGGCTTTTCTTGATCGCCAGCCGCGCGTTCTCACGCCGGCATTCAAGGAATTCCTGCTACATGGAGCACGCTACGTATTTCCGGCGGTGCGGGGAGGAATGGTCGGGGGCGTTCCCACCGCCTATGCCGCCGCGCCTCTCGACAAAAAGATCGCTCCCTCAGGCGATCCGCCGCCGGTCTGGCCCCATGCGGAAGGCAGCGCACGCGGTATCGCCCTGATGCCGCTCTACCCGAGCGCACCGGCCGCCGCTTTGCGCAATCCGGCCCTCTACGAAAATCTGGCGCTGTTCGACGCGCTGCGCATGGGTAATGCACGGGAACGCAATCTGGCGACGGAAATTTTCGAGGAGCGGCTGTGAATCCTGCCGACCCCAACTTGCAACGGGTGGAGTTGGTCGCCCGTGCCCTGGGCGACTTATGCGATGAACTGATTTTTGTCGGCGGGTGTGCCGCCGGGATGCTGTACACATCGGTGCAAGCGCCGCCGCCACGTGCAACCTTCGATGTGGACCTCGTGGCGGAAGTCGCTGCCCTTGCCGGATATCACGCACTGGAGGCCCGCTTTGCCGAACGGGGATTTGTCCGTGACATGACACCGGATGCGCCGATCTGCCGCTGGCGAGTTGGCAACGTGGAAGTGGACCTGATGCCGACGGATGAGCGCGTTCTCGGCTTCTCGAATCGCTGGTATCCCATTGCCACGGCAACCGCAATGCCGATGCTCCTGCCAAGTGGTGCGTCGATACGACTGATTTCGGCACCGGCCTTCCTTGCCACGAAGTTCGAAGCCTTCGCCACGCGCGGCGGCAACGACTTGATGGTCAGCCACGATTTCGAGGACATCATCAATGTGCTCGGCGGTCGTCCCGGTGTCGAGACCGAGATCGCCGAAGCGGGTGGCGAACTTGCCGCTCACCTTGCGGCGCGTTTCCGCGCAGTGCTGCTTCATCCGGATTTCGAAAACACCTTGCCCGGCCTCGTGGTTTACGACGAACTCTACGACAGTCGCATCGAAGCTGTCCGCCGCCGCGTGACCGCCATTGCCAGCCTGAACCCGACATGAATGCTTCCACACTCGTCCAGAATCACTGGAACTGCTGCAACGTGCTACGCGACAACGGAACGTCGATAGTCGACGCCGGCGCTACGGCGGCTACTTGGCTTTCGAGGCCAGCTTGACCGTTTCGCCGGCGATCATGAAGCGGCCCCCACCGCGATGGTGCAGCGTGCGCGGGTCCTTGCAGGCGGGGTCGATCCAGGCCTTCTGCACTTCGAGCACGAAGAAGTTGTAGCGGTTCACCAGTCGCGTATCGGCCACGCGGCATTCGAGGTTGGCGTAGCACTCGGCGATCAGCGGCGCGTCGACGGTCTTGGCCGGCAGCGGCGTCAGGCCGAAGGCCTTGAACTTGTCCACGCGGCGGCCGGAGGTGTTGCCGCAGCCGATCACCTTGTCCGCGATGTCCGCGGTCGGAATGTTGATCACGCATTGCCGCGTCGCCATAAGCGCCTCGAAGATCAGGTGGCGGCCGCCGACGAGGCAGCCCACCAGCGGCGGCTCGAACTCCATCATCATGTGCCAGGACATCGCCATGACGTTGAACTTGCCCTTGTGTGCCGTGCTGAGCAGCACCACCGGGCCCGGTTCGAGCAGGCCGTAGACCTTGGACAGGGGGTAGGAGCGCTTGGCCATTTTTCACCTCCGTTCGTCGCGTTGCAGCGGATCAATCCCCGCACACCGGCAAAGTCTACGCCTCTGCCGGCGCGGCGGCGGCTGGTAGACTCGGGCCATGAAACTATTGTTCTCCTGTCTGCTGCTCTGCCTGCTCGCCACGACCACCCTCGCGTCGGCGGCAACTCCCGGCGAAGTGCCGATCGGCGGCACGCTGCGCCCGGCGCCCATGCAGGGGCTGTCGGGACCGTCCCGCGAATTGTCGGAATTCCGCGGCACACCGCTGATCATCAATGTCTGGGCCAGCTGGTGCGGGCCCTGCCGAGTGGAAATGGGCTCGCTGGAAAGGCTTGCGCGCCGCGGCGGAAAGAAGTTCACCGTGATCGGCATTTCCACGGACGACTACCGCGACAAGGCGATGGCCTTCCTGCACCAATACAAGACCAGCTTCAGCCATTTCATCGACACCCGGCTGTTGCTCGAAAACATGCTCGGCGCCGACCGGCTGCCGCTGACCCTGCTGGTCGATGCGCAGGGTCGCGTCCTCGCGAAGTACTACGGCGCCAAGGAATGGGACAGCCCCGAGGCCCTGGAAGTGATCGCAAAAGCCTTCCGCATCAAGATGTAAATGCTGCGGCCGAGTGACGCTAAATCACGCCAAATCACGCCGAAGAAACCACGAGAAGCCCGCCATGAATTCCATTGTTGAACCCACGCGCGAGGAAATCGACGCACTCGAAGAGCCCACGCTCGTCGAATTCGGCGCCGCCCATTGCGGCCACTGCCGCGCCGCCCAGCCCCTGATCGCGGAAGCATTGGCCCGGCATCCCGGTGTGCGCCACATCAGGATCGAAGACGGTGCGGGCCGCCGCCTCGGACGGACCTTCCGCGTCAAGCTCTGGCCGACGCTGGTCTTCCTGCGCCAGGGCCAGGAAGTGGCGCGCCTGGTGCGGCCCGCCGACGCAGGCGTGATCGAACAGGCACTGGCGCAGATCGACGGCGCATGAGCGCCCCGCGCGGCCGCCCGAAGGGGCGCCAGCCATCACCTGGAGCCGCACCGCGGCGAACCTCGGTCGCCCCCTCCCGGCGGGAGGGGTTGGAGGGAGGGTAGCCCAGTGAGCGTTGGCGACTTCAGCGTGCTGAATGGCGCGGGCCTCAACCTGCAGGCCGTCTTCGATCTGGACCAACTGCCCGCGGACGCGGTCGCTGCGCTGCGCGGCCGCTACGATCCGGCACATCGCTATCGCCAGCTGATCCTGATCGGTCACGGCGGCAGAAGTTTGTGGGACGCGGTCAAGGCCTCCGGCATGCGCTCGGAAAACCCGATCGACGACTTCAGCGTCCGGACGGTCGAGCAGTGGTTTGCGCAGCAATTCCCCGACACGGCCGGCGAGATCATCTACCCCGGCGACATTCCGGCGGACTTGCAGGCGCTGGGCCGGATCGCGGGCTGGCACCATGCGTCGCCCTTCATGCTCGGCATCAACCAGGACTGGGGAACGTGGTTCGCCTATCGCGTGGTGCTGCTGGCGGATACCGACCTCGAACCGAGCCGGCCGCTGCAAAGCGAATCGCCCTGCGCCCGCTGCGCGGACAGACCTTGCATCGCTGCCTGCCCGGCCGGGGCGATGGATGGCGGCAGCTTCGCGCTGGACAAGTGCATCGCCTACCGCCGGGAAGCCTCGTCACGCTGCAAGGCGACCTGCGTCGCGCGCGTCAGTTGCCCGGTCGGCAGCGCCCATCGCTATGGCGACGAGCAGATGCGGCACGCTTATTCGATCTCGCTGCGCGAGATCGAGCGCCACTGCCGGATCACGACTCGCTGACGCGGCCGCGCTGGGCCTTCACTTTTCCGCGCAGGACCTTGCTGTCGACGCGGCGCTTCTGCGAGTTGCGCGTCGGCTTGGTGGCGCGGCGCTGGCGGGGAATGAAAGCGGCCGCCGCGATCAACTCGCGCAGGCGCTCCAGCGCGGCGAACGTGTTGCGTTCGAGGCTGCGGTATTGCTGCGCCTTGATCACCACGATGCCGTCGGCGCTGATGCGCTGGTCGCGCAACTGCAGCAGGCGCGCCTTGATCTCCTCGGGCAGCGACGAGGCGCGGATGTCGAAACGCAGGTGGACCGCGTTCGACACCTTGTTGACGTTCTGCCCGCCCGCGCCCTGGGCGCGGATCGCGGTGATCTCGACCTCGTCCTCGCGCAGCAGGAATGCGGGTTCGGCGGCGGGCATGGTGCGCAGCGGCGGGCGTTGAGGAGTAGACGCTGACGGGACGGCGCTCAGCCGCCCTCGTCGCGCAGCAGATGCACTTTCACCTTTTTGCCCTTGATCGTGCCGGCCGACAGCTTGCGCAGCGCGTCCTTCGCGATGCTGCGCTCGACGGCGACGTAGGTGCTGGTGTCGGTGACGTTGATCTTGCCGATCTGCTCCTTGCGGAAGCCGGCTTCCCCGGTCAGCGCGCCGAGCACGTCGCCGGGACGAATCTTCTCCTTGCGACCGCCGAGGATCAGCAGCGTGACCATCGGCGGCAGCAGCGGCTTGCCGGGCGCGGCCTGCAGTTCACTCAGCGAGTGCCAGCGGATTTCGTGGCCCAGCGCCTTTTCGATGTTGTCCACGCGCGCCATCTGGTTGCCGCTGACCAGGCTGAAGGCCCAGCCCGCCTGATCGACGCGCCCGGTGCGGCCGATGCGATGGACGTGCACCTCGGTGTCCGGCGTCACGTCGACGTTGATCACCGCTTCGAGCTGCTCGATGTCGAGGCCGCGCGCGGCGACGTCGGTGGCGACCAGCACCGAGCAGCTGCGGTTGGCGAACTGCACCAGCACCTGGTCGCGCTCGCGCTGCTCCAGCTCGCCGTGCAGGGCCAGGGCGACGAAACCCTCGGCGCGCAAGACCTGCAGCAGGTCGCGGCACTGCTGGCGCGTATTGCAGAAGGCCAGCGTGCTGACCGGCCGGTAGTGGCGCAGCAGCAGCGCGACGGCCGCCAGGCGCTGCTCGGGCGCCACCTCGAAAAACAGCTGGCGGATCTGGCCCGGCTCGTGCTGCTCCAGCAGCGCGATCTGCTGCGGCTGGCGCAGGAACTGCCGGCTCAGGCTGGCGATGCCTTCGGGATAGGTGGCGGAGAACAGCAGCGTCTGCCGCTGCTTCGGGCAGGCCTTGGCCACGGTGACGATGTCGTCGAAGAAGCCCATGTCCAGCATGCGGTCGGCCTCGTCCAGCACCAGTGTGTCGAGCGCCGCGAGGTCGAGGCTGCCGCGCTGCAGGTGATCCATGATGCGCCCCGGCGTGCCGACCACGACATGGGCGCCGTGTTCGAGGCTGGAGATCTGCGGCCGCATGGTGCTGCCGCCGCACAAGGTGAGCACCTTGATGTTGTCGGCGCCGCGCGCGAGGCGGCGGATTTCCTGCGTCACCTGGTCGGCCAGCTCCCGCGTCGGGCACAGCACCAGCGCCTGCACCGCGAAGCGGCGCGGATTCAGCTTGGCCAGCAGGCACAGCGCGAAGGCCGCGGTCTTGCCGCTGCCGGTCCTGGCCTGCGCGATCAGGTCACGGCCGGCCAGCGCCGGCGGCAGGCTGGCGGCCTGGATCGGCGTCATCTGCAGGTAGCCCAGCTGCTTCAGGTTGGCCAGCGTGGCGGGCGCCAGCGGCAAGCTGTCGAACGACAAATTCGGCGCGGGGTCGGTGTCCGCGGGCGCTGATGCGGCGGCGGCGATGGAGGGTGGGGAGTGAGTCATACGCGATTATAGTCGCGTTGCCGCGGACGTCCCGGCAGATCGCCGTATCGCCGGCGCCGACTATCGGCGGCGCGGCCCGCGACAGTTCGGGCGGCGACCCTATACTCGCGCTTGGTGCGCATTTTCCGGAGACCTGCCCATGAACCGCATTTTCGTCCTGATCCATCTCGCGGCGGTGATCGTCTGGATCGGCGGCATGGTCTTCGCCCATTTCTGCCTGCGGCCCGTAGCCGCCGCCCAGCTGCCGCCGCCGCAACGTTTGCCGCTGCTGGCCGCCGTGCTCGGGCGCTTCTTCAGCCTGGTCGGCTGGTCCCTGCTGCTGCTGTGGGCCAGCGGCCTCGCCCGCTTCTCGCAGGCCGGCGCCGCGATTCCGGGCAACTGGTATGTCATGGCAGGAATCGCGGTCGTGATGACCGCGATCTTCGGCCTGATCGTGCTGCGCTTTCACGGCCGCATGGTGGCGGCCGTCGCCGTTCAGGACTGGCCGGCGGCGGGAGCGGCGATGAATTCCATCCGCCGGCTGGTGCTGGTGAACCTGGTGCTCGGCCTGCTCACCGTCGCCGTCGCGATTCTCGGTTAGTAAAACGCCTGGTCGACGCGCAGCAGCACGATGCGGTCGTTGTAGGTATCGATGACCCAGACATGCGGCGCGCGGGCTAGCACGGCCTCGGGTTTGTAGAAGGCGTTGGGGCCGCGGCCGCGCTTGCCGCTGCCGAGCATGCCGAGGACCTGGTGCTGCTTGTCGAGCAGCAGGATGCGGTGGTTGTTCTCGTCGGCGAGCCAGATCCGGTCGCCGTCGAAGGCGATGTATTTCGGCCCGTTGAGGCCGAGCGCGGCGCCAATGCTGCTGCGGTGCTTCAGCGCGGCGTCGAACACCTGCACCCGGTTGTTGCCTGAATCGACGACATAGACGCTGCCGTCGCTCGCCGCCTCGATGTCGTGCTGGTTCGCGAACTCGCCGTCCTTCGCGCCGTAGCTGCCGACCGTGCGTTCCAGCGTGCCGTCGCGAAACACGCTGAGCGTTGCCGCGCGCGTGTTGCTGACCAGCACCCGCCCGTCCGGCGCGACCGCCACACCCTCGGGCGCGGCGAGGCCTTTCAATTCGCCGACCAGCGTCGCCTGCGTATTCTTGATCTCGTAGATCGCGATCCGGTCGTTGCCGGTGTCGGCCACCAGCAGGCGCCCGGCCTGGTCGAATACCGCATCGTGCGGATAGGACAATTCGCCCGCGCCGAAGCTGCCGACCGGCTTCAGCGTCATCGCTTCGAGGACGCGGATGCGGCTGTTGCGCATGTCGGTGAGGTAGATCAGCTTGCCGTCGGGAGAGAAGGCACCGTCGTGGGGTTGCGTCAGCCCGTCGGCGAATTCGGCCAGCTGCGTGACCTTGAGTGCCGGCTGTGCAGCCGCGAGTTGTGCCAGCGCGAGCAATGCGGCGAAGACGATGGAACGCATGGCGACCTCCCGGAAAACCTAGTTCGCTTCGATTGCGCCGAGCAGGCGCGGCGTGCCCGAGCCGTTAAGCTCGAACAGGCTGCCGCCGCCCGACCCCGTGCCCTCGCCGGTGAACTCGTTGATGGTGAACTGGTGGGTGACGAGGACCACGGGCAGCCCATCCTTTGGCAGCCCGGCGAGAAACGCGCGCAGCGCCGCGATCGTCGGCTCGCGTTGCTGCGGACGCGGGTAGAAGGAATTCAGCGCAGGCAGCGTCTCGACGGCGCCGAGCTTGAGCAATCGCGCGGTCTCGATGCAGCGGCACCACTGGCTGGAATAGACCCTGGCGCGGGCGACACCGGCCTGCGCCAGCCGCTCGCCCAGCGCCGCGGCCTGGGCCCGTCCGTCCTGATCCAGATTGCGCTGCGTGGCGCAGTCGTCGAGCCGGAAGTTCTGCGGGTCGCCCGTGCCAGGCGCATTGGCGTGGCGCAGCATCAGCACCCGGCCCGGCTTGGCGAGTTCGGCAAGCGGCACGACTGCGGCCGCCCATGCGCCGCCGGTGACGAAAGCCAGGACCATGCAGAGAGCCGACGAGGAGATGCGGTTCATGCTGCGAAATGGTAGCCGAAGCGCCCTGACCAGAGGGCCTGACGGCAAAAGGGCCAATCGGCCCGCGCTGGCGTTTGGCGGCAACGCGAACCGGGTCTTGTCGCCCTATGCGGCGTCGGGCTGCGCGCCCGGAGCGGCACGGCGGAAGGCGTCGAGTTCGGAGCAGGCCCGATCGACGGCAAGGATGTTCGGGAACGGCGCCAGATCGACCTTGAAGCGCCGGGCGCTTTCCACTTGCGGCACGAGGTAGGCATCGGCCAGCGTCGGGCTGTCGCCGAAGCAGAAGCTGCCGCGTCGCGTGTCGGCGGCCAGCAGCGCTTCCAGCGCCTCGAAGCCGGCCGCTATCCAGGTCGCGCACCAGGCGAGGACTGCCGCCTCGTCGCAGCCCAGCGTCTTGCGCAGGTATTCGAGAATGCGCCGGTTGTTGATCGGGTGGATGTCGCAGCCGATGATGGCGGCCAGCGCCCGCACCCTGGCCCGGTCGTCGATGTTCGCAGGAAGCAGCGGCGGCGTCGGATGGCGCTCTTCCAGCCATTCGATGATCGCCGGCGACTGGATCAGGATCAGGTCGCCATCGACCAGCGCGGGCACCAGGCCTTGCGGGTTGAGCGCCTTGAAGGCCGCGCCGAGATGTTCCTCGGTGCGCAGATCGACCGCCACGTAATCGTAGTCGAGCCCCTTCAGGTTCAGCGCGATGCGCAAGCGGTGCGAGGTTCCGCTGCGGAAGAAATTGTAAAGCTGCATCATGATGCGGAAGGCCGGTCGGCGAGACAGTTTGCCACGTTCCAGCCATAGAGCCATTCCATCGCGTCGTAGAAGCGCTCCGGCGTGCGGCCTTTCCAGAGGTCGTTGCGCACCAGGCGCTCGACGTCCCTGGCGTGGTAGATGCGGCCCATCTCGCGCGAGGACAGCACGATGCGCGCCGTGCGCGCGACGCGGGAACGCTGATAGAGATCGAAAGCCTCGATGAAGTCGTTGTCGTTGACCCGTAGCGCTTCGCCCAGCGTCACCGCGTCTTCCAGCGCCATGCAAGCGCCTTGCGCCATGTATTGCGTGGTCGGATGCGCCGCATCGCCGAGCAGGGTGACGCGGCCGAAGGACCACTGGCCGATGGGTTCGCGGTCGGCGGTGGCCCAGCGCTTCCAGCTCTTCGGCAGGTCGATCAGCTGGCGCGCACGCGGACAGATGCCCTGAAAGTAGCTCTGCACTTCGTCCTTGCTGCCCTCGGTGACGCCCCAGACTTCCTGCTTGCGGCTGTGGAAGGTCACCACCACGTTGTACTGTTCGCCGCCGCGCAGCGGGTAGTGCACCAGGTGGCAATTGGGGCCGACCCAGATGCTGGCGGCATTCCACTGCAGGTCGGCGGGAAAGTCCTTCTTGTCCACCACGGCGCGATAGACCACGTGGCCCGTCACGCGATGCGGATCATTGACATACTGCGCCCGCACCACCGACTTGACGCCGTCGGCGCCGATCAGCGCGATGCCGCGGTGGGCCTGACCGTTCTGGTCATGGACGGTCACGCCGTCGGCGTCCTGCTCGATGCGCTCGACCCGGGTCGAGGTCTGGAAGGCGACGCGCCCGGTTTCCTGCGCGCCTTCCAGCAACGAGGTGTGCACGTCGACGCGGTGGATCACCGCATAGGGATTGCCGAAACGCTTGCGGAACGCTTCGCCGGTCGGGATGCGGCCGACCAGGCTTTCGTCCAGCGCGTCATGCATGACCATCTCGTCGGTGTATACGGCCCGGCTGCGCGCCTTCTCGCCGACGCCGAGGGCATCGAAGGCGTGAAAGGCATTGGGGCCGAGCTGGATCCCGGCACCGATTTCGCCGATCTGCGGCGACTGCTCCAGCACCTTGACCGAGAAGCCCTGGCGCACCAGCGCCAGCGCCGCGGCCAGGCCGCCGATGCCGCCGCCGGCGACGATCACGGGAAGTTGCTGAGTCATCCCCGGCTCCTTTTCACTCGGGCTGGCCGATGGTCAGCGCGATGTCGCCGACACCGTCGACATGGCCCGTGATCCTGTCGCCCGGCTTGACCGGACCGACGCCTTCCGGCGTGCCGGTGTAGATCAGGTCGCCCGGCTCCAGGTGGTAGAACTTCGACAGGTCGGCCAGCAGCTCGGGAATATTCCAGATCAATTGGCCGATGTCGGCGCTCTGTTTGGTCTCGCCATTGACTTGCAGATTGATCGCGCCGGCGGAGAGCACGCCGAGATTGCCGATCGGCACGATCTCGCTGCAGACCGCGGATTTCTCGAAGTCCTTGCCCAGATCCCAGGGCCGGCCCTGCTCGCGCGCCACCAGCTGCAGGTCGCGGCGCGTCATGTCGAGACCGGCGGCGTAGCCGTAGATCAGGCGCCGGGCATCGGCTTCGCCGACGCGAAAACCCGCGGCGCCGATGGCGACCACCAGCTCCATTTCGTAGTGGTAGTTGGCGGTGCCGGCCGGGTAGGGCACGGTCGCACCCGATTCGACGATGGTTGAAGGCGACTTGGTGAAATAGAAGGGCTTCATGCTCGCCTTGTCGATCGGGTTGCCCATCTCGACGGCGTGGGCCTGGTAGTTGCGGCCGACGCAGAAGATGCGGTTGATCGGGTAGCGTGCGGTGCTGCCGCGCACCGGCAGGGAATGAACCGGCGGCGGGTTCCACAGATAGTTGGCTTCGGACATTATCTCTCTCCTGATGCTGGGCTGGGTGGTTATTGAGCCGGCAACAATCTACTTGAACGTTCGCCCTGAGCTTGTCGAAGGGCACGCGGGGCTTCGACAGGCTCAGCCCGAACGGTGGTTTCAAGTTAACTCATGCCGGCTCAATAGTTTCGGACTTCGTATACGCCGAGCTTCTTCTGCAGCGGAGCGTCGTCGGCAATGAAAATGAAGGCGGGCTGGGCGGCGGAACGGTTGCTCAGCGTGATCGGCGTGTAGCCGGGAATGCAGCAGGTGTCGGCCTCGGCGAGGTCGAACCGATGGCCTTCGGCGCTGACGCTGGCGGCGCCCTCGATCTGGTGGAAGACCATGGCGGTCGAACGCGCCGGCATTTCCAGTTTCTCGCCGGGACGCAGCATCAGCGCCGAAAAGCCGAGGATGCGCTGGCAGTCGTGGCCGTTTTCAGGATTAACGTAGGCAACCTGCACGGCTTCGATTTCGGGTTGGCTCGCAGCCAGCGCTTCAAGCGTCCTGCGCACATCGACCCAGGGATAGCGCAGCATCGGGAAGGTCTGCCGGCTGCGGACGAACATCGGCGCCGGCACCACGCCGCCGCGCTGGTAAGCCTGCTCGGTGCCCTCGGAGATTACGGTCTGCGCCTTGCCTTCGGTGACATACGAGGCTTCGCAGTAATACACGATGGGCAGGTCCAGCACGTCGAGCCAGACCACCGGCTGGTCGCCGTCGTGGCCGTGCTCGTGCCACATGCCGGTCGGCGTCAGGATCAGGTCGCCGCGCCGCATCGGGCATTTCTCGCCCTCGACCGTGGTGTAGGCTCCTTCGCCTTCGACGATCATGCGCACGGCATTGGGCGTGTGGCGGTGCGACGGCGCCCATTCGCCCGGCTGCAGCAATTGCATGCCGAGATAGATGGTCGAGCTGGCCTGCATCTTTTCCAGGCCGTGGCCCGGATTGGCCAGAACCAGCACGCGGCGCTCGGCCTTTTCGATCGGGGTCAGTTCACCGGCCCGCAGCAGCAGCGGCCGCAGCCCCTGATAGGACCAGAAGGTCGGTTTGGTGCGCAGCGCCGGCTTGCCGGGCGGCAGCACCGAGCGCAGGCTGGGCCACAGCGGCACCAGATTCTGCTCGGTCAGCGCCGCGCGGTAGTCTTCGGGTAGGTCTTCGAGACGGCCGAGTTCCTGCATGGGGTTTGTTCCTCCAGCGTGTGGCACCTGTCGCCTGCCGAAGCGAAGATGTCGATTCGTTGCCGGTGCCGTGTCCTGCGATGGGGCGAATCCTAGGGTTTCGCCCCATCGCTGTAAATCCGGTAGTTTCAATATAAAGTATTCCAGATTCGAATAGTGGTCCCGCGAAGATGAACTCGATCGATATTCGCCTGCTGGCGGTGTTTGACGAAATCTACAAGACGCGCAGCGTCACGGCGGCGGCGGAAGCGCTCGACCTCGGTCAGCCCGCGGTCAGCGTCGCGCTGTCCAAGCTGCGCCATCATTTCGGCGATCCACTGTTCGTGCGCACCTCGAGCGGCATGGAGCCGACGCCCTTCAGCGAAGGCCTGGTGCGGCCGGTGCGCGCGGTGCTCGACGCGCTCGCGCTGGTGCTGGACCATCGCAGCGAATTCGATCCGGCGACCTCGGATCGCACGTTTCGCATCTGCATGACCGACATCAGCCAGTTGGTGCTGCTGCCGAAGTTGTGGAAACGCCTGCGCGCCACGGCGCCGGGCGTGCGCATCGAGATCAGCCCGCTGTCGGGCGACACGCCGCGCATGCTGGAAAGCGGCGAGGCGGACCTCGCGCTCGGATTCATCCCGCAGCTGGAGGCCGGCTTCTACCAGCAGCTGCTGTTCCGCCAGAACTTCGTCTGCATGGTGGCGGTGGATCATCCGCGCATCACCGATGCTCCGAGCCTCGCCCAGTTCGAAGCCGAGGATCACGCCGTGATCAGTTCTTCGGGATCCGCGCCGGCAATCGTCGAACGCGAAATCGCCCGCCAGGGCATCAAGCGTCGCGTCGCCCTGAAGATTCCGAATTTCCTCGGTGCGGCCTTCGTCATCGAGCATACCGACCTGCTCGTCACGATTCCGAAGCGCCTGGGCGACGTGCTGCAGGGGCGCGGCGCGTTCCGCATCTTTCCGGTGCCCTTCGAATTGCCGGAATACGAAGTGAAGCAGCACTGGCACGAACGCTATCACCAGGACGAGGGCAACCGCTGGCTGCGCGGCGTGGTTTCCGAGCTGCTGTCGGAGACGCCCTGAGCGACGCCTCAGGCCCGCCTCATGCCTTCGGCGCGCGAAAGCGGCCGAGCAGTTCCAGTAGCAATTTCTTCTCGGCGGCCGTCAGCGGCTTGCAGACTTCTTTCTCGTGCAGCTCGGCGCGCCGGATCGCCTCGGCCAGCAGTTCGCGGCCCGCGTCGGTGAGGTGCAGGTGCTTGTGGCGGCGGTCGGTAGTCGAAGCACGGCGTTCGACCAGGCCGCGCCTGGCCAGCTTGTCCAGCATGGGGACCACCGAGGAATGATCCAGCCTCACCGCGGCGGCGAGTTTCGACTGGGTGATGCCGTCGTTCTGGTGTAGCACTTCCAGCACCGAAAAAATGGCCGGACTGACGTCGATCTCGCCGAGCCGGCTCTCGAACTGCGCGAACACGGCAAGCTGCGCCAGGCGCAAATGGAAGCCGACGTGATTGGCAAGACAACCGAGGGCAGGGCTCTTGCGGCTGGAAGGCATGGCGGATCGCGGGTGGACGAGCGCCGCAGTTTGCCATCAAATTTCACTTCGGACAAGCCGGCTCGACCAAGCTCCCCGTTGGAGCCAACATAAAAACATTCTGAAAAACAATATATTAGATAATACTAACTTAGGAACAGTCGGAATAGTTTTACTTAAAACCTGTTGACTTCAACACACTCGACGATCAGAATTTCAGCGCAAATCCGGGCGTTTTCCCGGGGCTGGCGCGGAGTCGGAGAGAAGAAGCCAGCCGCGGAGCAGCAAGACGAGAACTTTCGTCATCTTGCCGCCGGCCGGACAGGACGCGCATGCTGCACCGCAGGTGGCCGATCCTGGCCATGTATTGGAGAATGGCCAAGCTGCGGTGGAAAGCGCCGCACGGATTCCGGTCACCGACCCATGCGCGATCGAATCTGTTTTCGTTTTGGCGGTTGCATCTGGCCGCCGCCTGATTCTGCAAAGCAGCGCCGCTTCAACTGCATGTCAACAAGACCCGGCTTCACATCAAACCAACAACACGAGGAGAAAGCATGAAAGTCAATCTGTCCATCAAGCCGCTGGTGATCGCCCTGTCGCTCCTGGGTTCCGGCGCCGCCCTGGCCGACATCAACATCGGCGTCAGCCTTTCCGCCACCGGCCCCGGAGCCGTGCTGGGAGGGCCGCAGAAGAACACGACGCAGTTGTTCCCGACCAGCATCGCCGGCGAGAAGATCAACTGGATCGTGCTCGACGATGCCTCCGACCCGACCAACACCGCCAAGAACGTGGCGAAATTCCTCACCGAGAGCAAGGTGGACCTGCTGATGAGCGGCACCACGACGCCAGGAGTCATGGCAGCGGTCGGACCTGCCGCCGACAGCAAGACTCCGCTGATCGCCCTGGCGCCCAACCGCCTCGACGGCGAGAAGTTCAAGTGGACCTTCACCATGCCGCAACCCATCGGGCTCATGGCCGAGCCGCTGCTCGAACACGCTAAGTCGAAGGGCTACAAGACCCTCGGCTTCCTCGGCTACCATCCCGATGCCTACGGCGAGGTCTGGATCAAGGCCCTTGAATCGCTGTCCGGCAAGTACGGCATCACCTTCGGCCCGATCGAGGGCTTTGCCCGCAACGACACCTCGGTGGCAGGCCAGACCCTGAAACTGCTTGCCGCCAAGACGGACGCCGTCATCGTCGTTGCCTCGGGTTCCCCGGCGGCGATGGCGCATGCCTCGCTGGCCGAGCGCGGCTACAAGGGCCAGATCTATCAGACCCATGGCGCTCCGTCGCCGGTATTCCTCAAGAACGGCGGCAAGTCGGTCGAAGGCGGCATCCTCGTCGCCGGCCCTGTGCTGGAATGGGAACAGCTGCCTGATTCCCATCCGTCGAAGAAGGTCAGCGCCGAGTACGCCAAGGCCTACGAGGCGAAGTTCGGCAAGGGTTCGCTGTCGTCCTTCGGCGGCCACATGTGGGATGCCTGGGCCATCACCGCGCGGGTGATTCCGGTCGCGCTGAAGAAGGCCAAGCCGGGTACCGCGGAGTTCCGCGCCGCCCTGCGCGACGCGATCGAGAGCGAGAAGGAAATTGCCGGCGTCCATGGCGTCTTCAACTTCAGCCCGACCGACCACTCCGGCTTCGATGCCCGCGCCCGCGTGCTGCTGCAGGTGCAGAACGGCGCCTTCAAGGTCATTTCCAAGTAAGCCGTATCACGCTGCAAAAGGACGTCGCATG
The DNA here is from genome assembly GCA_030247575.1 of Sulfuritalea sp. Taxonomy (GTDB): domain Bacteria; phylum Pseudomonadota; class Gammaproteobacteria; order Burkholderiales; family Rhodocyclaceae; genus Sulfuritalea. The sequence goes on along the minus strand of JAOTRV010000037.1, from coordinate 7,671 downwards.
AACGCCATCGCCCGCACGCCGGCCGAACTGTTTGTCGAACCGGCCGTCATCCTCGAAGACCGGGCGGACGGCAGCCGCCTGTTCCGTTCGGCCCTGGCCCTGCCGGACTACTCGCGCTGTTCCGGCGAGTGGCTGGAGCGCTGGGCGGCCGAAACACCGGACGCCATCCTGATCGCCGAACGGGGCGCGGATGGCGAATGGGTCAAGGTCAGCTACGGGGAAGCTCTTGCGCGCGTCTATCGCATCGCCACCTGGCTGCTCGGGCAGAAGCTCTCGCCCGAGCGGCCGGTGCTGGTGCTCTCCGACAACGGCATCGAACATGCGCTGCTGATGCTGGCCTGTCTGCATGTCGGCGTGCCGATCAGCCCGGTGTCGCCGGGCAATTCGCTGCTTTCCAAAGACTTCATCAAGCTCAGGGCCAATGTCGAACTGCTGCGCCCGGGCATGATCTTCGCCGACACCATCGAGCGCTTCATGCCGGCGCTCAACGCCGTGGCGGACCTGCATGACGCGGTCGTGGTCGCCGGCAGCCGCAGTCAACCCCAACCCGGTACCATTCCCTTCGCCGCGATCGCAGGAGTAGACGCCGACGACACGGCGGATTTTGCAGCGGTGAAAGCCGCATTCAAGGCGATCACGCCGGACACCATCGCCAAGTTCCTGTTCACCTCGGGTTCCGTCGGCGCACCGAAGGCCGTCATCACGACGCAGCGCATGATGTGCTCCAACGTCGAAATGAAATCGGTGATCTGGCCCTTCCTCAACAAGCAGAAGCCGGTGATCGTCGACTGGCTGCCGTGGAGCCACGTCTTCGGCGGCAGCCACAACTTCAACAAGGTGGTGCGCTTCGGCGGCAGCCTCTACATCGACGACGGCAAGCCGGTGCCGGCCCTGCTGCCGAAGACGGTGAAGAATCTCACCGACGTTGCGCCGACCGTGTATTTCAGCGTGCCGCTGGCCTACGGCATGCTGGTGGCGCAATTGCGCGACAACGCCGCGCTGCGCAAGAGTTTCTTCTCGCGCCTGCAGATCATTTTCTACGCCGGTGCGGCGCTGCCGCAATCGACCTGGGACGAACTTGAACGGCTCGCCGTGATGGAGCTCGGCCACCCGGTCGTCATGCTCTCCTCCTGGGGCTCGACCGAGACGGCGCCGGCCTGCACCGACTGCCATTTCCAGGCCGTGCGCTCGGGCGTGATCGGCGTGCCGATTCCCGGCACCACGCTGAAACTGGTGCCGGTGGCGGACAAGCTCGAAGTGCGGGTCAAGGGGCCCAACCTGTTCCCCGGCTACTGGAAGCAGCCCGCGCTGACCAAGGCCGCCTTCGACGACGAAGGCTTCTACATGATCGGCGACGCCGTCGAATTCGTCGATGCCGCAAAACCCGAACTGGGCCTGCTGTTCGACGGCCGCGTCGCCGAGGACTTCAAGCTGCTGTCGGGCACCTGGGTGCATGTCGGGTCCTTGCGCGTGGCCGGCATCAGCGCGCTCTCGCCGGTGGCGCAGGACATCGTCGTCGCCGGCCACGATCGCGACGACATCGGCTTCCTGGTCTTCCCCAACATCGCCGAATGCCGGCGCATCGCCGGTCTCGGCGAGGATGCGCCGGTCGACGTGGTGATCGGCCACCCGATGATCAAGGAGCGCGTGCGCGAAGGCCTGGTGCGCATGAAGCGCGACGGCGGCGGCTCCTCCACCTATCCGGCGCGCGTGCTGCTGATGGCAGAGCCGCCCTCGCCCGAAGCCGGCGAACTGACCGACAAGGGCTACATCAACCAGCGCGCGGTGCTGACGCGCCGCGCCGATCGCGTGCTCGAACTGTATTCCGACGTGCCGAGCGCGGACGTGATCTTCATTTGACGCGCATTTGCACCGAGCGCTACGCGCGTCCATTTCCGGGGACTCCGGACCAGATATTTCCGTTAATGCTTCAAAGGAACACGCAGTGACCGACAAACTCGTAACCCACTCGCTGGACGGCCTCGTCTATACCATCACGCTGAATCGCCCCGCCAAACGCAACGCGATCAGCGACCGCCTGCTGGAAGCCCTGGACAAGGCCTGGGAAGCCAGGCCGGAGGAAGCCCGGGTGGTGATTCTCGCCGGCGCCGGCGAGCACTTCTGCGCCGGCCTCGACCTCAGCGAACACCAGCATCGCGAGCCCTCCGGCGTCATGCTGCACTCGCAGGGCTGGCACCGCGTTTTCGGCAAGATCCAGCAGACGGGCATCCCGGTGGTCGCCGTGCTGCACGGCGCCGTGATCGGCGGCGGGCTGGAGCTCGCCACCTCGACCCACGTCCGCGTCGCCGAGCCGTCGGCGATGTACCAGTTGCCCGAAGGCCGCCACGGCATCTACGTCGGCGGCGGTGCCTCGGTGCGCGTCGCGCGCATCATCGGTCCGGGACGCATGGCCGAGATGATGCTGACCGGGCGCATCCTGACCGCCGAGGAAGGCCAGGCGCTGGGCCTGTCGCACTACCTCGTCGGCAAGGGCGAGGGCCTGGCCAAGGCGCAGGAACTGGCCAAGCGCATCGCCGAGAACGCGCCGCTGGCCAACTACGCCATGGTCACCACGATCCAGCGCATCAGCAACATGTCGTCGGACGACGGCCTCTACGTCGAATCGCTGATGGCAGCCGTCACCCAGACCAGCCCCGAGGTAGTCGCGCGCATCGGCCACTTCCTGAACCGGAAGGGCAAGGGACCGCAACAGTGACGACCCTATCCCCAGCCCTTTTCCCAAGGGAAAGGGTGACCACGGTTCAGCCGCTTTCGCGGCTTCCGCGTGTACGCTCGCTGCCTCCTTGGGACGGCCCGGCGGAGGCAGCATGAATCTGGACCAGCTAGTCGCGATCGACACCCACACCCACGCCGAAGTTTCCTGCTGCCAGCCGAAGGACCCGCACTTCGAGCCCTACGAGCGCGCCGCCGACAAGTATTTCAAGAACGCGCACCGGCCGACGATAGACGAGACGATCGCCTATTACCGCGAGCGCAAGATCGGCCTGGTGATGTTCAGCGTCGATTCCGAATCGCACATCGGCAACCGGCGCATTCCGAACGAAGAGGTCGCCGAGGCCGCGCAGAAGAACAGCGACATGATGATCGCCTTCGCCAGCATCGACCCGCACAAGGGACGCATGGGCGCACGCGAGGCGCGCAAGCTGATCGAGGACTACGGCGTCAAGGGCTTCAAGTTCCATCCCACGGTGCAGGGCTTCCACCCGCAGGACCGCATGGCCTGGCCGCTTTATGAGGTGATCGCCGAGTACCAAATGCCGGCGATTTTCCACAGCGGCCATTCCGGCATGGGCAGCGGCATGCGCGGCGGCGGCGGACTGCGCCTGGAAACCTCGAACCCGATGCTGCTCGACGGCGTCGCCGTGGATTTCCCCGACATGCAGATCGTCATCGCCCACCCGTCGTGGCCGTGGCAGGACGAGGCGCTGTCGGTCTGTCTGCACAAGCCCAATGTGTGGATCGACCTCTCCGGCTGGTCGCCGAAGTATTTCCCGCCGCAGCTGGTGCAGTATGCCAACACCTTGCTCAAGGATCGCATGCTGTTCGGCACCGACTTCCCGCTGATCGCGCCCGACCGCTGGCTCGAGGATTTCGAGCAGGCCGGCTTCAAGGATGCGGTGAAGCCGCTGATCCTCAAGCAAAACGCCATCCGATTGCTCAAACTGGACCAAACATCATGAAATTCGAAAATTCCACCTTCATCGTTACAGGCGGCGCTTCGGGCCTCGGTGAGGCCACCGTGCGGCGCTTCCATGGCGCCGGCGCCAATGTCGTGATCGCCGACCTCAACGTCGAGCGCGGCACCGCGCTGGCCGCGGAGCTCGGCGCCCGTGCCGCCTTTGCCCGCACCGACGTCACCTCGGATGCCGACGGCCAGGCTTGCGTGGCCGCCGCCCTGGCGCGCTTCTCCGGTCTCCATGGCCTGATCAATTGCGCCGGCGTCGGCACCCCGGAGAAAGTGCTGGGCAAAAACGGGCCGCAGCCGCTGGCCAACTTCGCCAAGACTGTCGGCATCAACCTGATCGGTACGTTCAACATGCTGCGCCTGGCCGCCGACGCGATGAGCAAGGGTCAACCCAACGCCGCCGGCGAGCGTGGCGTGATCGTCAACACTGCCTCGGTCGCGGCCTTCGACGGCCAGATCGGCCAGCCCGCCTACGCCGCCTCGAAGGCCGGCGTGGTCGGCATGACCCTGCCCGTCGCCCGCGAGTTGGCGCGCTTCGGCATTCGCGTGTGCACCATCGCGCCGGGTTTGTTCTACACGCCGATGATGGAGTCCTTGCCGGCCGAAGTGCAGGAGTCGCTGGCCAAATCCGTGCCCTTTCCGCCGCGCCTCGGCCGTCCCGACGAATATGCCGGACTCGCCGTCCACATCGTAGAAAACGAGATGCTCAACGGCGAGACCATCCGCCTCGATGGCGCCCTGCGCATGGCGCCGAAGTAAGGAAGGCCGTCTCCCCACGGCCGGCTTTGCAAAGCCGGCCGGTTCCCTGGGCGCGGAGCACTGCTCCGCGAAACCCCCACTACACCCAGCGCCGACTCCTGCCATGACCGACTACAACGCGCCGCTCACCGACATCCGCTTCCTGCTCGACGAAGTCGCGGATTTGCCCGCCATCGCGCAGCTTCCGGGCTGCGAGGAGGCGACGCCGGACCTCGTCCATGCCGTGCTGGCGGAAGCCGGCAAGTTCGCCGCCGGCGTGCTGGCGCCGCTCAACGGCATCGGCGACCGTGAGAGCTGCCGCCTGGAAGACGGCAAGGTCGTCACGCCGTCGGGCTGGAGCGAAGCGTATGAACAATTTGCGGCGGGCGGCTGGGTCGGTCTCGGGCTTTCGCCGGACTACGGCGGCCAGGGCCTCCCCAAGTGCGTGGCGACGCCCGTCTGGGAAATGTGGTTCTCGGCCAATACCGCCTTCACCATGCTGCCGCAGCTCAACACCGGCGAATCCGAGGCGATCCTGCTCGCCGCCAGCGACGAGCTCAAGGCGACCTATCTGCAAAAGCTGGTCACGGGCGAATGGGGTGGCACCATGAACCTCACCGAGCCGCAGGCCGGTTCCGACCTCGCCGCGATCCGCACCCGCGCCGAGCCGCAGGCCGACGGCAGCTATCGCATCAGCGGACAGAAGATTTTCATTTCCTACGGCGACCACGAAATCACGCCCAACATCGTGCACCTGGTACTGGCGCGCCTGCCCGATGCGCCGCCGGGCGTGAAGGGCATTTCGATGTTCCTCGTGCCCAAGTTCCTGGTCAATGCCGACGGCAGCCTCGGCGCGAAGAACGACGTGGGCTGCGTCGGCCTCGAACACAAGCTGGGCATCCACGGCAGCCCGACCTGCGCCATGAGCTTCGGCGACCAGGGCGGAGCGACCGGCTGGATCGTCGGCGAGCCGAACCGCGGCCTCGAGTACATGTTCATCATGATGAACGAGGCGCGCTTCGGCGTCGGCGTGCAGGGCATCGGCATCGGCGAGCGCGCCTACCAGCAGACGCTGGCCTTCGCCCGCGAGCGCGTGCAGGGCCGCGACGCGGTGACCGGCGCCGTCGGCCAGCCGATCATCAACCACCCCGACGTCAAGCGCATGCTGCTGACCATGCGTGCCCGAATCATGGCGGCGCGCGCGCTGGCCTACACGGCCGCCGGCTGGTTCGACGTCGCGCGCCACTCACCCGACAAGGCGGCCGCCGACAAGGCGAAGCGCTACGTCGACCTGCTGATGCCGGTGGTCAAGGGCTGGAGCACCGAGCTGTGCCAGCAGGTCTGCTACGACGCGATCCAGGTGCACGGCGGCATGGGCTTCGTCGAGGAAACCGGCATCGCCCAGCACTATCGCGATGCGCGCATCATCACCATCTACGAAGGCACCACCGGCATCCAGGCCAACGACCTGGTCGGGCGCAAAGTGCTGCGCGAGAACGGCGCGACACTGCGTGAGCTGATCGCCGAGATGCGCGGCGTCGCCGTCATTCTGGCGGCCGGCGACGGCATGCAGTCGCTGGCCACGCGATTCGAAGAAGACATCGCCGCGCTCGAACGCGCGCTGGACTGGATCCTCGCCAACGGCCGCGACCGCCTGGCCGCCGTGCTGGCCGGCGCGGTACCCTTTTTGCACTTGCTGGGCAGCGTCTGCGGCAGCTGGCAGATGGCGGGCGTTGCGCTCGCCGCGGCGAAGCCTTCAGGCAAGGAGGCCTATGCCGACGACTACCGGCGCGGCCTCATCGAACTGGCGCGCTTCCATGCCCACGCCCTCGCGGTGCAGGCGCCGGCCCTGTCGGCGGCAATAGTAGACGCCGGCGAGACGGCGGCCGCCTTCGCCAGGGAGTCCTGCTGAGGCCTGCCCGGCAATTGACCGCGGTCGCAACCCGCGCGCATACTGCCGCAGTACGCCTCACCCATTACCCGACAAGAAGAACGCCATGTCCGCCACCCGCTATTTCGAGAAGCACCAGCTGATCCGCTTTCATCATTGCGACCCCGCCGGCATCGTCTTCTATCCGGAATATCTGGTCATCATCGACGAGCTGATGGAAGACTGGTTCACCGAAGGCATGCACACCAGCTTTGCCGACCTGCACGCCAGGGAGCGCATCGGCGTCCCGGCGGCGCGCATCGAGGTGGATTTCCTCACGCCGAGCAGTATCGGCGACGTGCTCTGCCTGCGCCTCTTCGTCACCCGCATCGGCACCAAGTCCTTCACCCTGATGGTCGAAGCCAGCGTCGGCGAAACCGTGCGCCTGCGGGCCGTTCAGGTCCGCGTCGTGGCCAGCCTCGACGGCCTGCGCAGCATCCCGATCCCGGATTCCCTGAAGGCAAACCTGCAGCACTTCCTGGTCACCGAAGTGCACCACGGCCGCGAACCGACGGTGAGCTGAACAAGAGCCAGCAGGGGAATTCATCAACTGGACAGTCCGCTCGCCTGAGGTGCTCTTGCGCGCGCCGAGGCCGACCGTCTCTGACCGGACGACAGAGGTCCTTGGCGGATATCAAACTGCCTTCGCAGCACCAAAAAATATGCCCCGGCAAGCCGGGGCGGAAATCGCTCGATGATCGAGAGCGGAGGAGAGAATCGAAAGCGGGGGGCGCGCCCCGCGGGCAATCGGGATGCCGGCTCAGGCGGCCATCTGGCACGGAATGGCGGCGCGTTCCCGAAGAATCCGGTTGCGCGCATCGACATAGACGAGACGCGGCTCGAAGTTATTCAGCGCGTCCTCGCTCATGCTGCCGTAACTGGCGATGATCAGCAGATCGCCGGGCGCCGCCTTGCGTGCCGCGGCGCCATTGACCGAGATGATGCCCGAGCCGCGCGCGGCGCGTATGGCGTAGGTGGTGAAGCGTTCGCCGTTGTCGACGTTGTAGATGTCGATCTGCTCGTACTCGCGGATGTCGGCCGCGAGCAGAAGGCTTTCGTCGATGGCGCAGGACCCTTCGTAGTGCAGCTCCGAATGGGTCGTGGTGACGCGGTGAATTTTTCCCTTGAGCATGGTGCGATTCATTTGCATTTCTCCAATTCCGGCCTTCATCAGCTGAACGCCTGTATCCCCGTCTGCGCCCGGCCGAGGATCAGGGCATGGATGTCGTGCGTGCCTTCGTAGGTATTGACCACTTCCAGATTGACCACGTGGCGGATCACGCCGAATTCGTCCGAG
>JAOTRV010000036.1 GCA_030247575.1 Sulfuritalea sp. | reverse complement strand
TCGTAGTGCAGCGAGGCATCGTTGAGCTTCAATTTCTCCAGCGAGTCGCGCAGGCTGTCGTACTGGTTCGATTCCACCGGGTAGAGGCCGGCGAACACCTGCGACTTGATTTCCTTGAAGCCGGCCAGCGGCTCGGTGGCGCGGCGATCGGCGATGGTCACCGTGTCGCCAACCTTGGCGGCATCGAGTTCCTTGATGCCGGAAATGATGAAGCCGACCTCGCCGGCGCGCAATTCGGGGCGGGTTACCGACTTCGGCGTGAATACGCCGACCTGTTCGCACAAGTGCTGCGAACCTTCCGCCATCAGCAGGATCTTGTCCTTGGCGCGCAGCGTGCCATCCACCACGCGCACCAGCATCACGACGCCGACATAGTTGTCGAACCACGAGTCGATGATCAGCGCCTTCAGCGGCGCCGCCGGGTCGCCCTTGGGCGGCGGGATGCGGGCGATGACGGCTTCCAGCACGTCATCCACGCCGAGGCCGGTCTTGGCCGAACAGAGGATCGCCTCGGTGGCGTCGATGCCGATCACGTCCTCGATTTCCTGGCGTGCGTTGTCGGGATCGGCGGCCGGCAGGTCGATCTTGTTCAGAACGGGAACCACCTCGACGCCGAGTTCGATGGCCGTATAGCAGTTGGCCACGGTCTGCGCTTCGACGCCCTGCGAGGCATCGACCACCAGCAGCGCGCCTTCGCAGGCGGACAGCGAACGGCTGACTTCGTAGGAGAAGTCCACGTGTCCCGGCGTGTCGATCAGGTTCAGGTTGTAGGTTTTGCCATCGCGCGCCGTGTAGGAGAGCGCCGCGGTCTGCGCCTTGATGGTGATGCCGCGCTCGCGTTCGATGTCCATCGAATCGAGCACTTGCGCCTCCATCTCGCGGTCGGACAAACCGCCGCAACGATGGATGATGCGATCGGCCAGGGTCGATTTGCCGTGGTCGATGTGGGCAATGATGGAGAAGTTGCGGATGTGATCCATGGGGACAATAAAAAAAGGCGCTCATTCAAGCCCTTGAGCACCTTGGAGGCATTAAAGCAAGGGGCAGATTTTAGCCCAAAGCACCCAAATACTCACGTACTTTCGCGGCATCGAGGAAGTAGCGGCAGAGTTCGCGGCCCTCGCGATCGACCAGCACCGGCACCAGTTCGTTGTATCTCGCTTCCAGAACCGGGTCGGCATCGACATCCACCACCACGATGTCGAAATGCGGCACGCCGGGCTCGCCGCGCAGGGCTTGCAGCGCGGCGAGCATGTCGTGGCAAAGGTGGCAGTAGTCGCGGCTGAACAAGGTCAGCAGCGGCGCCCGCCGTCCCGCGTGCGGGCTATTTTTCAGACAGGCCCTTGATGGTGACGAAGGTCTGAGAATCGCCGCGCCGCACCAGCAGCGTGATCGTGACCGTCTTGTCGATCCCTTTCAGCAGGTCGTTGAACTGCGGCAGCGACTTGATGTCGGTCTGGCTACCCTTGACGATCATCGCCAGGATGATGTCGCCGGTGCGCAATTCGGTGCGCGTGCCGCCATTCCTGACTTCCTCGACGATCAGTCCGTGCTGGATGCCCAGCGTGCGCTTCTGCTCTGCCGTCGGCACCGCCAGCACCAGCCCGAGCCGGTTGGCCGCCGCCGGCTCGGCGGACTTGCCGCCGCGGCCGGCCATGCGCGTGCCGGCTTCGTCGTCCGGTATCTCGCCGACAGTCACGCTCAGGTCGCGGCCCGCGCCCTTGCGCCAGATCTGCACGACCACCTTGCTGCCCGGGCGGGTTGCGGCGACCATGCGCGGCAGGTCGGCGGATTCGCCGACGTTCTTGCCGTCGAACTTGAGGATGATGTCGCCCACTTCGATGCCGGCCTTGTCGGCCGCCGTTCCCTTCTCCACCGAGGCCACCAGCGCGCCCTGCGGCTTGCCCAGGCCGAAGGACTCCGCCAGATCCTTGCTGACTTCCTGGATGCCGATGCCGAGGCGGCCGCGACTGACCTTGCCCTTGGCCCGCAACTGAGTCTGGACATCCATGGCCAGATCGATGGGAATCGAAAATGACACGCCCATGGACCCGCCGGAGCGCGAATAGATCTGCGAGTTGATGCCGACCACCTCGCCCTTCATGTTGAACAGCGGTCCGCCGGAGTTGCCCGGGTTGATCGCCACGTCGGTCTGGATGAAGGGCACGAAATTCTCGTGCGCCAGCGAACGCCCCTTGGCGCTGACGATGCCGGCCGTCACGGTATTCTCGAAGCCGAACGGCGAGCCGATCGCCACGACCCATTCGCCGACCTTGAGCCTGGCCGAATCGCCGAGCTTCGCCACCGGCAGATTGCTGGCGTCGATCTTGATCAGCGCCACGTCGGTGCGCTTGTCGGCGCCCAGCACCTTGGCCTTGAACTCGCGTTTGTCGGTGAGCTTGACCATGACTTCGTCGGCGCCATCCACCACATGGGCATTGGTCAGGATATGGCCGTCGGCGCTGATGATGAAGCCCGATCCCAGGGAGCGGTTCTTGAATTCCTGCGGTACGCCCGGATGGCCCGGTATCTGTCCCGGAAAGAAGCGGCGCAGGAAATCCTGCATCGCTTCGTCGCCGTCGAACTGGAACGGATTGATGCCACGACGTCCCTTGATGATCTGGGTGGTGCTGATGTTGACTACGGTCGCGCCCTGCTTTTCGACCAGTTCGGTGAAATCGGGCAGATCGGCAGCCTGCGCCTGAAGCGAAAGCAGCGAGGAAAAGACCACTACGAGAGACAGGAACAATTTCTTCATGATTTTTCCTTGAAACGTACTTCCCTGGTTTGAACATGCAACGAAAACACACTGCCGCCATGCCGCGCCCGCAGCTCCTTGTGGCGCAACAGGACCAGGCCGCAGCCGAGACCCGCCATCGTTCCGGCCACCGCCCCGGGGTCTGCCGCCAGCGATTGTCCGACGGCGGCCCCGGCGATCGCCAGCAACAGCGGCAGCCCGTAGGAGGCCAGCGCAGCGCGCCAGAGCGTGCCGTCGGCCACGGCCAGGCTGACGCGATCGCCGACCCGGGCGCCGATCAGGTTGTCCAGCCGGTAGCGGCGCGGCCCCGTGCTCAAGCCGAGCAGCCCGGTCTGGCAAGCGTCCTGGGTCTGACAACTGCCGCAGGTGGGGGCGCGTCCGGCGACTTCAACCAGGACTTCCTTGCCCGAGACCTCCACCACCACGGCATCGCACTGGCTCATTTGCGCCTCCGCTCGATGCCGTCGCCGAGGCGCTTGACGGCCAGCGCCGGCACTTCGCCCATGACCACCAGGCGGTGCTCGCCGACTTGCCGCCGATACACATTCACCGGACCGGCCGTGGACACGGCCTGCGCTTCTCCGCTCAAGCCGCCGGGCTCGATGAACACCGAGATCGATGCCAGCCCGTCGGAAAACACTACATGCAGGCTTTCGGGATTACCGGGCGCGGACTGCCGCTTCATCGTCGCCACCCTGCGAAATCCCGGCAGTGTGGTGCGGAAGCTCCAGTCCATGTCGTCCGGCTTCACCTCGGTCGCCCGCACCTGCTGCACCCGCACGCGCTCGGCGTCGAAGCGCGGCTTGAGCGCTTCCTTTTCCAGGGGGCCGCCAATCGCCACCTGGGTGAAGGCGAAGGACTCCAGGGTTTCCCCGCGTTCGCCGATCAGGTTGGCCTTCAGCAGCAGGCCGCTGGCCGCATCCATCCAGAACTCATGGCCGAAACGCAGCGCGTCGCGCGGCTCCAGCAGCACGGCCCGACTCGTCAGGCCCGCGACCCGCGCCTGCGCACCGCGACGAATTGCGTAGTGTTCGGGCAGGCTGCCCAAACCCGCGGGCAGCAAAGCCGGAAATCCGCGCTGGCGCGAGCGGTTTTCAATGATGACCAGCTTCTCTTCCGGGAAAAAACATTTCACCTCGCTGCCGGCGCGCAAGACCTCGCGCGGGCTGCCGTCGAGGGCCTCGATTCGCTCCACTTCGATGCCGTTGCTCAGTGAATGTGCAATGCGCGAGGTATCGACCTTGTCGCCGCTGCGATAGACGAAGGTGCCGGTGTAGGTGAGTTGCCGCGAGCCTTGCGCGATGCGCTGCAGCAAGGCCAGGCCGTCCTCGGCCAGGGCCGGCGCGGCTGCCAGCACGGGCGACATCAGCGCCGCCAGCACGACCAGCCGGGAACTGCGGGCAATACCCATCAGCGACCCTCGCCCGATGCGGCAACCGTGCGAATGTTGCGCGCGCCGCCGACGATGGCGCCGCCCGGCGAGTAGGCCTGGTGCGCCAGCAAATATTCCTGCAGGCGAGGCGTCGACGGCGATTGCGCCAGCACCGTTGCCTGCTTGGGCGGCGCTGCCTTCGCCACCACCTGGCCGCCCTCGCCGGCCGGCGCCAGAACCAGCCATGCCACCACGGCGACGCCCGCCGCCGATGCGGCAAGGGCCAGCAACGGCCGCTGCCAGTCGAGTGTGCGTCGTGCCGCGGGAACCAGCACGGTCGGCTCCGCTTCGATCGCCGACACCACTCGCGCCGCGACATCGATATCGAGGTGGTCTTCGCCGCGCAAGGCGGCGCCGATCACCTGGCAATCGCACCACTGGCTGCGCAACTCGCCGTCGCGGCGCAGTGCCCGCAGCGTCTCCGCAATCTCGTGGCCTTCGAGTTCGCCGTCCATCAGTGCCGAAATCCGTGTCTTCATGTCGTCACCATCTCTTATCCGGGGCCGCATCGAGAAAGGGCCTCAATTTCACCGAAATCGCATCGCGGGCGCGGAAAATCCGCGAACGCACGGTGCCAATCGGACAATCCATCACCTGTGCTATTTCCTCATACGACAGGCCCTCGATTTCGCGCAGCGTTATCGCCGTGCGCAATTCCTCTGGCAAGGCTTCCATCGCGGCATTCACCACCTCGCCGATCTGCTTCGTCATCATCAGCCGCTCGGGCGTATCGTGGTCGCGCAGCAGATCGGCATCGTCATGGCCTTCCGCCTCCTCGCTATCGACCCCGGTCGTCGCCGATGCGCGCCGGCCGTGGGTCATCAGCCAGTTCTTGGCGGTATTGACCCCGATCCGGTACAGCCATGTATAGAAGGCGCTGTCGTTGCGGAATCCCGGCAACGCCCGATAAGCCCGAATGAAGCTGTCCTGAACAATATCCTCCACCTCGGCTGAATCACGCACCATGCGCGAAATCAGACGTGCGAGCTTGCGCTGATACTTGGCGACCAGGAGGCCGAAAGCCTGCTTGTCGCCCGCCTGCACCCGCTCGACCAGTATCCGGTCTGCTTCGCGATCTCCCATGGGCTTTGCTGTTTGTTCTCGCCAGATGAAAAAATTCGCGGCTTCATTCGATTACACCGCAAGCGAGTATAACAAGCCTCTCCGCCCACTCTTCTCACCGTCCCGGCCGCCCTGACGCCGACCGCTGCCCACAAAGACCGGGGGCTTTCCAAATAGTTCCACGCCCGGAGCGGTGATATAGTCCCGCCCCATGAATCCAGCGGCCATCCAGCATTTCGACGTCCTCATCATCGGCAGCGGCCTGGCGGGTCAGTCCCTGGCATTGAGACTCGCCGACAGCCGTCGCGTGGCCCTGGTGACCAAGAAGACGCTGGCGGACTCGGCCTCCGCTTGGGCGCAGGGCGGCATCGCCGCCGTGCTCGACCCTGCCGACAGCGTCGAGGCCCACATCAATGACACCTTCACGGCGGGCGCCGGCCTGTGCGACCCGACCGCCACCCGCTTCGTGGTCGAGCACGGCCGCGAAGCCATAGAGTGGCTGATCTCGCGCGGAGTTCCGTTCACCGCGGACAACACCCCGCTGGGTTTCCATCTGACGCGCGAGGGCGGCCACGGTCAGCGCCGCATCATCCATGCCGCCGACGCGACGGGCTCGGCCGTGCAGCAAACCCTGACCGAGCAGGTCAGGAGCCATCCCAACATCACGATCTTCGAGCGTCACATCGCGGTCGATCTGATCACGGCGGCCAAGCTCGGCTTGCCCCGCAACCGCTGCCTCGGCGCCTATGTGCTGGACATCGCCCATGATCGCGTGCTGACCCTGGGCGCCAGCCATACCGCGCTGGCCACGGGCGGCGCCGGCAAGGTCTATGTCTACACCACGAATCCGGACACTGCGACGGGCGACGGCGTGGCCATGGCCTGGCGCGCCGGCTGCCGGGTGGCGAACATGGAGTTCATCCAGTTCCATCCGACCTGCCTGTACCACCCGCACGCCAAGTCCTTCCTGATTTCCGAGGCCCTGCGCGGCGAAGGCGGCCTGCTGCGCCTGCCCGACGGCACGCGTTTCATGCCGGCTCACGACAGCCGCGCCGAACTCGCGCCGCGCGACATCGTCGCCCGCGCGATCGACTTCGAAATGAAGCGTCATGGCATCGACTGCGTGTTCCTCGACATGACGCACAAGTCGCCGGAATTTCTCCAGGAACACTTTCCGACCATCCTCGCCCGCTGCCTGGAACTGGGCATCGACATCACCAGGGAGCCGATTCCGGTGGTGCCGGCCGCGCATTACGCCTGCGGCGGCGTGGTCACCGACATGGCGGCACGCACCGACCTCGCCGGGCTCTATGCGATCGGCGAAACCACGTTCACCGGACTGCACGGCGCCAACCGCCTGGCCTCGAATTCGCTGCTCGAATGCGTGGTGTTTTCGGCTTCGGCGGCACAGGACATTCTGGCGGCGCCGGTGGAGCCCCTGCCCCATCTGCCGCAATGGGACGAGAGCCGGGTGCGCGACGCCGACGAGGAAATCGTCATCTCCCACAACTGGGCCGAACTGCGCCGCTTCATGTGGGACTACGTCGGCATCGTGCGCACCAACAAGCGGCTGGAACGTGCCCTGCACCGCATCCACCTGCTGCAGAAGGAAATCGACGAGTACTACGCGAACTATCGCGTCGGCAACGACCTCATCGAACTGCGCAACCTGGTGCTGACCGCCCACCTGATCGTGAAAAGCGCGCAGCGCCGCCACGAAAGCCGCGGACTGCACTTCAGCCGGGACTATCCGGAAACCCTGCCGCGCGCGCTGGAAACGGTGCTGCACCCGCCCGAGATCTGAGCCGGGCGAATCAACCCGATCCGGGCGCCTCAGGCGGGATTCGCGGCGGTCGAGCGCCAGCGCAGCCAGAGCCGCAACTGGCGAAACTCTTCCGCGGCAAGACTGTCGCCGAGCAGGGTCAGGGAACGCGAACGCCCCTCCTGCAGATACAGCAGCACGACCAGGAAGGACAGCACCAGGGTATGCGGATGCACGACGGCTTCGGTCGCCGTGCCGCCGGCGTCTACTGTCTCGAACCGGCCGTCGCCGCGCAGGACCAGCATCGAGACCGGCGGCGGCGTGGGCAGCCGCGCCAGCGAGGCGCCGATCAGGATCAGCAGAATCGCCGCCAGCCATGCCGGAAGGGTGGCTGCCAGGACTGCCCCTGCGGCCACGAGGTGGGCGGCCGACTGGACAGCCAGCAGCCGGCGTGAAGGCCTGAGAGAAATCGAAACAGGGGCGACCGGCTTCATCGCCCCGGGCGCCTATATGCGGCGGAAAACCAGTGAGCCGTTGGTGCCGCCGAAACCGAAGTTGTTCTTCACGGCGACGTCGATCTTCATCTGCCGGGCCGTGTTGGCGCAGTAGTCCAGATCGCACTCCGGGTCCTGGTTGAAGATGTTGATGGTCGGCGGCGAAACCTGATGATGCACGGCGAGCACCGTGAACACCGATTCGAGACCGCCGGCACCGCCCAGCAGGTGGCCGGTCATCGACTTGGTCGAATTCACCACCAGTTTCTTGGCCGCATCGACGCCGAAAGCCAGCTTGATGGCCTCGGTTTCGTTCTTGTCGCCCAGCGGCGTCGAAGTGCCGTGGGCATTGACGTACTGCACCTGATCGGGATTGACGCCGGCGTTCTTCAGCGCGTTAACCATGCTGCGGCGCGGACCGTCGGTATCCGGCGCCGTCATGTGGTAGGCGTCGCCGCTCATGCCGAAGCCGGACAGCTCGGCGTAGATCTTCGCGCCGCGCGCCTTGGCGTGCTCGTACTCTTCCAGCACCATGACGCCGGCGCCCTCGCCCATGACGAAGCCGTCGCGATCCTTGTCCCAGGGACGGGAGGCGGTGGCGGGGTCGTCGTTGCGGGTGGACAGCGCCTGCGCCGACGCGAAACCGCCCACAGCCAGCGCCGACACGGTGGCCTCGGCGCCGCCGCACACCATCGCATCCGCGTCGCCGTACTCGATCATCCGCGCCGACAGGCCGATCGCGTGCAGGCCCGTGGTGCAGGCCGTGACCACCGCAATATTCGGACCCTTGAGGCCGAACATGATCGACAGGTTGCCCGAGATCATGTTGCTGATGGTGCCCGGAATGAAGAAGGGCGAAATCTTGCGCGGGCCGCCGGCCAGATAGTCGTTGTGCGTATCCTCGATCATCGGCAGGCCGCCGATGCCGGAGCCGATATTGACGCCGATGCGCTCGGCGTCGGCCTGCTCCGTGTCGAGCCCGGCGTCGCGCAGCGCCTGGATACCGGCCGCCATGCCGAAATGGATGAAGGTATCCATCCGGCGCGCTTCCTTGGCCGACAGGTAGGCGGTGACGTCGAAGTTCTTCACCTCGCCGGCAATCTGCGCCTTGAACGCGGCGGGATCGAACTTCGTGATGCGGCCGATCCCGCTCTTTCCGGCAAGCAGGTTGTCCCAGGCTTCGGGAACGCTATTCCCAACCGGCGAGACAAGGCCCAGACCGGTGACGACCACACGGCGTCGCGACACTATGAACTCCGAACGAAAGGATTGAAACGGGGCGAGGATTACTTCTTGAGGTTGGCGTTGACGTAGTCAATCGCCTGCTGCACGGTGGTGATCTTCTCGGCGTCTTCGTCAGGAATCTCGCACTCGAACTCTTCTTCCAGCGCCATCACCAGTTCCACGGTGTCGAGCGAATCGGCGCCGAGATCGTCCACGAAGTTGGATTCGTTCTTGATATCGGCTTCATTGACGCCCAGCTGCTCGGCGACGATCTTCTTGACGCGTTGTTCGATGTTCTCCATCTTGAAACTCCTTCCCTGATTGATCGGGTGGTACAAACCTCGCTATTTTAACAAAAACGCCGGACGCCCTCGCGAGTTCGACATCCGGTCACGCCATATACATGCCGCCATTGACATTCAGCGTGCTGCCCGTGATGTAGCCGGCCTGCTTCGATGCCAGAAACGCCACCGTCGCGGCGATCTCGTCCGGCTGGCCCAGGCGGCCCAGCGGAATTTTCCCCAAGAGCGCGTCGCGCTGCGCATCCGGCAGCGCCCGCGTCATGTCGGTATCGATGAAGCCCGGCGCCACGCAGTTCACGGTGATGTTGCGGCTGCCCAGCTCCTGCGCCAGCGCCCGGCTCATGCCGGCGACGCCGGCCTTGGCGGCGGCGTAGTTGGCCTGCCCCGGATTGCCAGCCTCGCCCACCACCGAGGTGATGTTGATGATGCGGCCGAAGCGCGTCTTCATCATGCCGCGCATGACCAGCTTGGACAGGCGGAACACGGCCTTGAGATTGGTCTCGATGACCAGGTCCCATTCGTCGTCCTTCATGCGCATGGCGAGATTGTCGCGCGTGATGCCGGCATTGTTCACCAGCACCGACACCGGGCCGAATTTCTTTTCGATCTCGCCGATCAGCCCTTCGCAGGCCGCCGCTTCGGTGACGTTCGCGCTGGCACCCCAGCCGACGATGCCGGCGGCGTCGAACGCCTTCTGAATCTCGGCGGCGCCCGCCTCCGTCGTCGCGGTGCCGACCACGATCGCGCCCTGCGCACCCAGTTCCAGCGCGATGGCGCGGCCGAGGCCGCGAGAAGCGCCCGTCACCAAGGCGATCTGTCCCTTCAAATCCGCCATGTCAATTTCCCTTAACAACTGTCAGCGCTGCCTCCATGGCAGCCAGGTCATTCATGGCGCCGCCGTCGAGGCTTTCGACGCAGCGCTTGACCAGCCCGGACAGGACCTTGCCCGGACCGCATTCGAAAACGTGGGTCACCCCTGCCGCCTGCATCGCCTGCATGGTCTCGACCCAGCGCACCGGCGACGCCGCCTGGCGCACCAGCGCATCCCTGATCGCGGCGGGATCGGCAAGCTGCGCCACGTCGACGTTGTTGATCACCGGAATGCGAGGCGCGGCCAGATCCACCTCTGCCAGACGCGCCTTCAGCGCCTCGGCGGCAGGCTGCATCAGCGAGCAATGGAAAGGCGCCGATACCGGCAGCATCAGGGCGCGCTTGGCGCCTCTGGCCTTGACCAGTTCTGCCGCACGCTCGACCGCCGCCTTGTGGCCGGCGATCACGGTCTGCTTCGGCTCGTTGAAATTCACTGCCTGCACCACCTGGCCCTGCGCCGCCTCGGCACAGGCCTCGATCACGGCCGCGGCATCGAGCCCCATGACCGCCGCCATGGCGCCCTCGCCGGCCGGCACCGCAGCCTGCATCGCCTTGGCGCGCAGTTCGACCAGCGGCACCGCATCCTTCAGTTGCAGTACGCCGGCCGCCACCAGGGCCGAATACTCGCCGAGACTGTGCCCGGCCACCAAAGCCGGCTGCGCGCCGCCCTTTTCCAGCCACAGACGATGAACCGCAATGCCGGCGGTGAGCATCAGGGGCTGGGTGTTGACGGTCTGGTTCAGCGCCTCGGCCGGACCTTGTGCAACCAGTTGCCATAGGTCGCGGCCGAGCGCGGCGGACGCCTCGTCGAAGGTGGCACGGACTACCGCCGCATCACCATAGGCGGCCATCATGCCGAGCGACTGGGAACCTTGGCCTGGAAAAACGAGCGCGAACTTCATTCAGTTTCTCCGCGAGTTTTCAGTGAAGGCTAATGCCCGCGACAGCGGGCGTTATGCCGGAGCTAAATACGAGTGCAAATTTCATGTTGAATTTCTCGGGTTCAGAACTTGAGCAGGGTCGCACCCCAGGTGAAGCCGCCGCCGACGCCTTCCAGCAGCAAATGCTGGCCGCGCTGGATTCGGCCGCCACGCACCGCCTCGTCGAGTGCCAGAGGAATCGATGCCGCCGACGTATTGCCGTGACGATCCACGGTCACCATGCATTTTTGCGGAGAAATATGAAGCTTTTTCGCGGTTGCCTGCAGAATGCGCACATTGGCCTGATGCGGGATCAGCCAGTCCACCTGCGCCGCCGTCATTCCGGCCGCGTCCAGCACTTCGTTGGCGACATCGGCCAGCACCTTGACCGCGAACTTGAATACGGCCTGCCCATCCATGCGCAGGAAAGGATCGCCGGTGACGACGCCGCCGCAGATCTGGCCCGGCACCGAAAGGATGCCGTGGTGGCTGCCGTCGGCGTGAAACGCGCTGGACAGCAGGCCCGGCCGGTCCGACGCTTCCAGCACCACGGCGCCCGCGCCGTCGCCGAACAGCACGCAGGTGCCGCGATCCTTCCAGTCGAGAATGCGCGAAAAGACCTCCGCGCCGACCACCAGTACGCACTTGTGCGAGCCGGAACGAATGAATTTCTCGGCGATCGTCAGCGCATAGACGAAGCCGCTGCATACGGCCTGCACGTCGAAGGCCGGCGCGCCGTTGGTGTTGCCCAGCTTGCTTTGCAGCAGGGCCGCCGCGCTGGGGAATACATAGTCGGGCGTCGAGGTGGCGACGATGATCAGATCGACGTCGGCCGCCGTGCGTCCGGCCGCCTGCAGCGCACGCCGGCTGGCTTCGAACGCGAGGTCGCTGCTGGTGACGCCGGGCGCCGCCAGATGCCGGCTGCGGATGCCGGTGCGCTCGACGATCCACTCGTCGGAGGAATCGAGCCCGCGGGCAGCGATCAGGGCTTCGTTGCTGACCGCATCGCCGGGCAGAAAGCTGCCGGTGCCGCTGATTCGGGTGTGGATCATTCTTTCGGTCTCCATCAATCGCAGAGAGTAGACGCTGGAGGGACGGCGGCCATGCGCGCGGCGATGGTCTCCGGCAGGCGCTGGCGGGCCTCCTCGGCCGCCTTCTCCAGCGCATAGCGGAACGCCATCTGGTCGGCCGAGCCGTGGCTTTTGACCACGATGCCCTTCAGGCCCAGCAGGCTCGCGCCGTTGTAGCGACGGGGATCGAAACGCTGGCGAAAGGATTTCAGGACGGGCAGCGCGACCAAGGCCGCCAGCCTGGTGAACATGTTGCGCGAGAACTCCTGCTTGAGTCCGCCGCCGATCATGTGGGCGAGGCCTTCGGAGGCCTTCAGCGTGACATTGCCGACAAAGCCGTCGCACACCACGACATCGGCGGCGCCCTTGAAAATGTCGTTGCCTTCGACGTTGCCGATGAAATTCAGATCGGTGGCGCGCAGCAGTTCGGCCGCGCGCTTGACCGCCTCGTTGCCCTTGATTTCTTCCTCGCCGATATTCAGCAGGCCGACCGTCGGCCGCTCCTTGTGCTCCAGCGCGGACACCAGCAGGGAGCCCATGATGCCGAACTGCAGCAGGTGTTCGGGGGTGCAATCGACATTGGCGCCGAGGTCCAGGACATAGGTGCTGCCGCGCTCCGAGGGCAGGATGGAGCAGATCGCCGGACGGTCGATGCCGGGCAGGGTTTTCAGCACGAAGCGCGATACGGCCATCAGGGCGCCGGTGTTGCCGGCCGACACCGCAGCGTTGGCGGCCCCGTCCTTGACCAGGTCGACGGCCACGCGCATCGAGGAATCCTTCTTGCCGCGCAGGGCGCTGGCGACGGCCTCGTCCATCTCGACCATTTCCGAGGCATGGCGGATCGACAGGCGGCTGCCGAATTCGGCCAGCGCGCGCTCGGCCTGGGGGCGCAAGACCTCGTCGCGGCCGACCAGAACGGCGGCGCAATCGGTGTCATGACGGAGGAATTCGAATACGGCAGGCAGCGTTACCGACGGACCGTGGTCGCCGCCCATGCAATCCACCGCGAGGGTGATCGCCATCGCTCTGTGATCTTCCGGGGCTCTTTATGCAAAAACGGCCGGATGCGCGACACGCATCCGGCCGGTTTCGACAAAGTGGATTATTCGCCCTTGGCCTTTACGACCTTCTTGCCGCGATATACGCCGGACGGCGAGATATGGTGACGCAGATGGACTTCGCCCGTAGTCGGCTCGACGGCCAGCGGCGGGTTGGTCAGAAAATCATGCGCACGATGCATGCCGCGCTTGGACGGGGATTTCTTGTTCTGTTGCACTGCCATTTCGCTGCTCCTTGTTTCAATGCTTCTTCAAATCGGCCAGCGCCGCAAACGGCGATGACCCATGTCCAGTTACACTCGCCGACGGCGATTCGCACTGCTCATGCCGCGGTGCGATGGGCAGCGCCAGCAACACTTCATCCTCTACCAGCGCCAGCACGCTCAGCGCCGCTTCGGCGGCGATGGCATCGGCGCTGTCATCTTCCAGATCGCCGTCCGGCCAATCCTCGCCCGGTGCCATCAACTGCAGCCGGCTCCTGATCACCAGCGGAAACTTCACGCCGCCCAGGCAACGCTGGCAACACAGCACCGGCTCGCCCGCTATGTCCAGTTGCAACCACGACTTGCCTTCGTCGTCCCGCCATCCTTCGAGCCTGACCGACAGGCAACCGTCCGTCGTGCTCAGCAGGTCCGCCAGGCGCGGCAATTCATCCAGCCCGACGCTGCGCTCCAACACCCCGCCGCTGCGCGCGAACTCAAGACAGTCTATGACTGTTGCGGCAATCGAATCGGACACGGACAGGCGCTCGCGCGACAAACGGTGAATGGTATCATGCCCAACCCCCTCTTTTCAAGCCTGAAACATGCCTCGCCTCGTCGTTCTTGCCTCGACCTCGCCCTACCGCCGCGAACTTCTGAGCCGCCTGCAGATCCCCTTCGAAACCGCCGCGCCGGAAGCCGATGAATCCGCGTTGCCGGGTGAGGCGCCTGCAAGCACGGCCCTGCGCCTCGCCGAGGCCAAGGCCCGCGCCGTGGCCCAACGCTATTCCGACGCCCTCATTATCGGCTCGGATCAGGTTGCCGCCCACGGCAATGAACGCTTCGGCAAGCCGGGGAGGCGCGAGAATGCCATCGCCCAGTTGCGTCTGATGCGCGGAAAAGAGGTGGTCTTCCACACCGGGCTGTGCCTGCTCGACAGCGCCATGAACCGGGTGCAACTGAGCTGCGTCGACACCCATGTCGGTTTCCGCGACTTCGCCGATGCCGAAATCGAGGCCTACCTGGACAAGGAAGATGCCCTCAACTGCGCCGGCAGCGCCAAATCGGAAGGCCTGGGCATTTCCCTGCTCTCCTACCTGCGCGGCGACGATCCCAATGCGCTGGTGGGCCTGCCGCTGATCGCCCTGTGCGGCATGCTGCGCGCCGAAGGCCTGCATCTGCCATGACCGGCCGGCCATGACGCGCAAATTCCCCTAGCCGCATGTCCGGCACGCTCTGGCTGCTGCCCGTCGCCCTCGGCGACATCCCTTGGCAGGGCTACCTGCCACCCGCCACCCGCGACGCCGCCTGCCGGCTGACCCGCTTCGTCGCCGAAAACGCCAAGACGGCGCGGGCCGAACTCAAACGCATCGGCCATCCCGTGCCCTTGCGCGAACTGGCGATCGAGCAGTTGCCCGGGTCGCCCACCGGCGCCGACATCGACCGCCTGCTCGTTCCGCTGCGGGAGGGCCGCGATATCGGCCTGATGTCGGAAGCCGGCTGTCCGGCCGTGGCCGATCCCGGCGCCTTGCTGGTGCGCCGCGCCCACGAACTGGGCCTCGTCGTCAGGCCGCTGGTGGGTCCTTCTTCGCTGCTGCTGGCGCTGATGGCCTCGGGGCTCGACGGCCAGCGCTTCGCCTTTCACGGCTATCTGCCGGCGCGCGAACCGGAGCGCAGCCGCCGCATTGCGGAGCTTGAAAGCGAATCGGCCCGCGCCGGGCAAACCCAGATATTCATCGAAACACCCTACCGCAACCGCGCCCTGTTCGCCGCCCTGCTGCTGTCCTGCCGTCCGAAAACACGCCTGTGCCTGGCGACCGATCTGACGCTGACCAGCGAACAGATCGTCACGCGCCGCATCGCGGACTGGAAAGCGGCGCCTGCGCCGGATCTGGACAAGCGCGCCACCGTGTTCCTGCTGCTGGCCGACTGACATGCCGCCCCAGGTCAGGCTGCATCAGATTTTCGACTGGGACTCGCCGCAGCAAAATGCCAGACTGCGCCGGGAACTCGCCGCCGGACTGCTGCAAAAGCCGGCCTCGATCGCGCCGAAGTTCTTCTACGACAAGCTCGGCTCGCGCCTGTTCGAAGCGATCACCGAGTTGCCCGAGTACTACCCGACCCGCACCGAGGCCGCCATTTTCGTCGAACATCTGCCGGCCATCCGGCAGGTGCTGGGCCAGGACTTCACGCTGATCGATCTCGGCTGCGGCAGTTGCGGCAAGGCCGGCCGCCTGTTTCATGCGGGAGTATTGCCCTCCCGTTATGTCGCGGTCGATATTTCGGTCGACTTCATGCGGGACTCGCTGCAGCAACTGAAGCGCGAGCTGCCGGCGATCGAGATGACCGGCATCGGCCTCGACTTCACGCACGAACTCGAACTGCCCGATGACATCCCGCTGCAACGGCGCATGTTCTTCTATCCCGGTTCCAGCATCGGCAACTTCAGCCCGCCCGAGGCCGGCAGGTTTCTGCGGGGACTGGCCGACCGGCTCGACGCCTCGGGCGGCCTGCTGATCGGCGTCGACCTGATCAAGGACAGCGCCGTGCTCGATGCCGCCTACGACGACGCCCTGGGCGTCACCGCGGCCTTCAACCGCAACCTGCTGCGGCACGTCAACGCCAGGCTCGATGCCGACTTCGAGATCGGCGACTGGAAGCACGTGGCCTTTTACAACGCCACGGACGCCCGCATCGAAATGCATCTGGAGGCCCGCCGCGCGCTCACCGTGGGCTGGCGGGATTCCGCCGGCCGCAGCGTCAGGCGCTTCGCCGCCGGCGAGCGTATCCACACCGAAAACTCGCACAAGTATTCGCCCGAGGGCTTCACGGCCCTGCTGGCCTCGGCGGGATTTGCCGACGTCCGGATGTGGACCGACCGCAGCGAGTGGTTTGCGCTGTTCTTCGCGCGCCGCGCCTAGGCGACGCTCACCCGGGCCGGCCCGTCCTGCAAGCGTCCGATCACGGCAGCCGCGGCGAAGCCTTCGGTGCGGAACACCGCCAGCACCTCGTCGACGGCCGCGGGCTCGCAGGCGACCAGCAGGCCGCCACTGGTTTGCGGATCGGTCAGCAGGGCGCGCTGCATCGGCGTGATCGCGGCGTCCAGCGCCACATCGTCGCCGTAGGCCATCCAGTTGCGCGCCGAGGCTCCCGTGATGTAACCCGCCGTGGCCAGCGCTTCGACCCCGGCCAGCGTGGGAATCGCCTTCATGTCGAGCGCGCCGGACAGCTTCGCCCCGCGGCACACCTCCAGCAGGTGGCCCAGCAAGCCGAAACCGGTGATGTCGGTCAGGGCATGTACGCCGGCAAGGTGGGCGAGACGCTTCCCAGGCGTGTTCAGCTTGGTCGTGCTGGCGATCATGGCGTCATAGCCGGCGGCATCCAGCGCGCCCTTCTTCAGCGCTGCCGACAGTACGCCGACGCCGAGCGGCTTGCCGAGGATCAGCACGTCGCCGGGCCGCGCGCCGGCATTGGTCTTCACCTTGTCGGGATGCACCAGACCCATCACCACCAGGCCATAGATCGGCTCCACGGAATCGATGGTGTGGCCGCCGGCGATCGGAATGCCGGCCGCGGCGCAGACGCTTTCTCCGCCCTCGAGTATCTTGCCGATGACCTCCAGCGGCAGCTTGTCGATCGGCATGCCGACCAGGGCCAGCGCCATGATCGGCGTGCCGCCCATGGCATACACGTCGCTGATGGCATTGGTCGCGGCGATGCGGCCGAAGTCGTAGGGATCATCGACGATGGGCATGAAGAAGTCCGTCGTGGCGATCAGGGCCTGCTCGTCGTTGAGGCGGTACACGGCGGCGTCGTCGGCGGTCTCGATGCCGACGATCAGTTCCTTCGGCACCGGCCAGCCGCGCGCGCCCCGCAAAATCTCGGACAACAGGCCGGGAGCCACCTTGCAGCCGCAGCCGCCGCCGTGACTGAAGCTGGTGAGCCGGATCGGGGGAGTGGAATGCTGGGGAGAGTTCATTTTTATGATTGCCTTGTTGTTTAGTTACGGCCACTGCGCTTAACGTCGATAAGGCCGACGTTAGCCTCCACTGAAACTTCGTTTTCAAGAAGACTGCAAACGGCGGCGCATTCGTGTGCCGGGGTGAACAAGGATACCCGCTCGGCGCAGCGCCGGGACAAGTTGGCGTAGTACTGCGGATCGCGGGCCGCCTTCAAGATCAGTTCCGCCAGGCGTGCCTCGTCGCCGGCCGGAAACCAGCCGGGATAGTCGGCGCCGAGCATGCCGCGGTTGCCGGGAATGTCGCTGCCCAGCACCGGCACGCCGCTGGTCACGGCTTCGATCAATACATTGGCGCCGCCCTCCATCAAGGAAGGCAGCAGCAACAGGTGGCAGCGTTTGATCCGTTGGCGCGTGGCCGCCGGCGGCAAGGCGCCCAGCGGGTGATAGCGCGCATCGCCGGCTCCCAGGCGGCGAACTTCGGCCGCCAGTTGCGGGTCCAGGTCGCCGCCAATGTGAAACAGTCGCACCGGCAGTTCGGAAGGCAGGCTGCGCAATGCGCGCAAGGCAGTCAGCGGGTCCTTCTCCGGCCGCAGGTGACCCACCAGCGCCAGGTCGAAATGGCGACAGCTGCGGCGTCCCGGCCGCAGCAGGCGAGCCGACTGGTAAATGACCGTTGTCTTGGCCGAGTACTCGGCTGGCAAAGCCTTGATGCCTTCGTCCTGCAGCACCACCAAACGACTGGCCCGTGCCAGCGAGCGCCTGGCGTCCTCATCGACCGCGATGTCGCGATAGAGGTCGGTGCCGGTCAGCACGACGATCAGCGGACGCTCCGGGTATCGCTCGGCGAAGGCAGCAATCGACGCCGCCGAGCGACGCGCATGGAGGGCGATCAGGAAGTCGGCGCTGGCGCCACGCCACTTCATGTCGATGCCGACCCGCGCATGGGGCGCCAGGCAGCGCGCCCAGCGTCTTGCCGTGTGCCAGTTGCCGTTGTTGGCACTGGCCAGCGCCGGGCTGATAATGACGACGGAGGGAGGTGATGTGATGGACACGCCGGATCTGAGAACCGCGGACAAAGCGCTGCTCGCCCATGCGATGCAGGATGCGCGAGATTATACGATCAGCCTGCTGGACGAGTTTGGGGCCTGGACGGACGGTGCCGGCGTCGAAGGCGGCGGCTCGCCCCATCCCTTGCACCCGCCCTGCCTTGCCATCGTCAACCCGCCCTTGTGGGAGCTCGGCCATGTCGCCTGGTTCACCGAGTACTGGTGCCAGCGCTACCGGAGCGCAACGGCAGCACCCCGCCCTTCCTGCCTGCCCGACGCCGACCGCTGGTACGACTCGCGCCATGTGCCGCATGACAGCCGCTGGCAGCTCGACCTGCCGGACTGGAACGCTACACGGCACTACCTTCAGGACACGCTGGCTTCGGCCCTCGATGCCTTGCAGGCTTTGCCGGAAACGGACCGCGCCCTGTATTTTCATCGGCTCGCCCTGTTCCACGAGGACATGCACGGCGAGGCCTTCCACTACACCCGGCAGACGCTGGCATGGCCGGCGGCGGATGGCTTGAGCGAGTTCGCGCCCGCCGCCGACATCGAACTGGCCGGCGGCGAATTCCTGATGGGCAGCCCGCCGGAAGGCAAAGGCTTCGTCTTCGACAACGAAAAATGGGCGCATCCGCAGCGCATCGCAAGCTTCGCGGTTTCGGCGACGCCGGTCAGGAACTCCGACTACCTGAAGTTCGTCGAGGCCGGCGGCTACCGGCAGCCGCAATGGTGGTCGGAAAGCGGCCGGGCCTGGCTTGCCGCCAGCGGCCAGACCATGCCGCGCTATTGGCGGCGGAAGGACGGGATATGGCAGCAGCGGCGCTTCGCCGAGTGGGTGGAGCTGGCTTCCACGCAGGCGGTGATTCACCTCACGGCACATGAAGCCGAAGCCTGGTGCCGCTGGGCTGGCCGCCGCCTGCCGAGCGAAGCGGAATGGGAATATGCCGCGCTCCACGCCGGCAATTTCGAGTGGGGAACCCAAGTCTGGGAATGGACGGCCAGCCCGTTCGAGCCCTATCCGGGCTTCAGCCCCGACCCCTACGCCGAATACGCGGAGCCGTTTTTCCACACGCACCGCAGCGTGCGCGGCGGCTCCTTCGCGACCCGCGAACGCATGCGCAACCCCCGTTACCGCAACTACTACGAAGCGCAGCGCGACGACATATTCGTCGGCTTCCGCAGCTGCCCGGCCGGCTGACTCTTCAGATGCGCTGGAGGACGAACAGGGCCAGAAACCCGCAGCCGATGGTAAGCAGCGTGTTGCGCCAGAGGGCGGCGGCGAGAATCGCGACCAGCCCGGCCCACAGCCGGTGATTGCCGCCGCCGAGGACGATCTCGCCGCGCACCAGCAAGAGTTCGGGCGCCACGATCGCGGTCAGCGCGGCTATCGGCACGAAGGGCAGCAGCAGCCTGAACCACGTCGGCGGCCGGTAATGTCCCTCCGCCGCGATGAAGGAATAGCGGATCGCAAAGGTGATCGCGCCGCAGACCAGCATCAGCCACCAGAGATTCATTTCGCCCTCCCCGTAAGCCCGGCCCCGACCGCGAGGCCCGCCAGCGCGGCAATGAACAGGCCGACCTTGTAAGGCAGCGCGGCCAGGGCGACGGCCACTCCGCCCGCCGCCACCGCCGCCGCAAAAAGTGCCCGGGTTTCGATCATCGGCACCACGATGGCGATGAAGGTCAGCGGCAACGCGAAATCCAAGCCGAGATTTTCGGGCAGTTGCGTGCCGGCCAGCACGCCGGCCAGCGTCGACACCTGCCAGCCGGCCCACAGGCCGAAACCGGAACCGAACAATATCCAGTGCGCAGCGGACGAGCGCGCATCGGACCGGCCCAGCAGATGCGGAATCGCTGCAGCATAGGCCTCGTCGGTCAGCAGATAGGCCAGCAGGATCTTCCAGCACCGCGGCAGATGCGCCAGCAGCGGCGCGACCGAAGCGCTGTAGAGCGCATGACGCAGATTCACCAGGCCCACCGCACCCGCGGTCAGCAGCAGCGGCGCGCCCGCGCCGACCAGCTGGGCCAGAAGGAACTGGGCCGAGCCGGCGAACACGATCGATGACATTGCCATCGCCGCAAGCGGCGGGATGCCGCTTTGCAGCGCAACCACGCCGTAGATCACGCCGAACGGCGCCACGCCCAGCAACAGCGGCATGACCGAGCGCAGGCCGAGGACAAATGCCTGCGTCCGATTCATTTGCGGGACGGCAGGTTGACCAGGACGATGCCGCCCACCACCATTGCGGCGGCCATGAAGAAATGCAGGCTGGGCTGGTCGCCCATCAGCGCCATGCCGAAGCCGACGCCGAACAGCGGCGTCAGGAAGGAGAACACCAGCAGCCGCCCCGCAAGATAGCGCGTCAGCAGCCAGAACCACGCCAGATAGCTGATGCAGGCGACGATCACGATCTGGTAGGCCATGGCCCAGAGAGTCGACGCCGACAGCACGGCGATGCCGCGTTCGCCGACCAGCCAGGACAGCGGGAACATCACGGCGGCAGAAACCACCAGCTGGTACAGCAGCACCTTGGTCGCCGTCACCTTTGCCAGCGACGTGGCGCGAATCAGCACCGTCGTCGCCGCCCAGAACAGCGCAGCGAGCACGCCGAACGCGTCACCCAGCAGGCTGCCGCCCGCCGCCTTGTCGATGAAGGCCGTCACCAGCCCGGCGAAGGCCAGCAGCACGCCGGTCCCCTGGCGCCAGCCCATGCGCTCCCCGGGCACGAAGAAATGCAGCCCGAGTACCGTGAAGCAGGGCGCCGTGTAGAGGAACACCACCATGCGCGACACCGTGGTGTGATCGACACCGACGAAAATGAAGACGAATTCGAAGCCGAACAGGAGGCCGGCCAGCAGGCCAGGACGCAGCGACCTGTCCGCGGCGAACAGGGGGATGCCGCGCCAGCGCGCCCAGGCGAACACCAGCACGGCGCCCAATCCGGAACGCAAACCGGCCTGCAGGATGGGGCTGATTTCGGCAGCGGCGACCTTCATGGCCACCTGCTGCATGCCCCAGATGGCGCACAACAGCACCATCAGGCCGAAGGCCGCCGGGCCGGGCGCGACGCGGGCGTTCATGCCGAAAAGGGAACCGGCGCGGGAACCAGCGGCGGCAGGTGATGGCGCCGCCGCGCCTCGTTGCAGGCCTCATCGCCACGGCCTACTGCGGCCAGCGGCGCGAAATCGCGACAGGCGCCGGGGCGGAATTCGTAAATGGCGCAGGCAACCGCTTCGCCGATGCGTCCGCGCAGCGCCACGCAGCGCGATGGCGAGGCCGCCGTGCCGCGCATGCAAACCAGTCGCGAACCGACCGACTCGACCAGCCCGGCGGGAACCCGGCCGCCCGGCATGTCGTCAACTTCTTCGCTGTGGAACGAGACGCGGTAGCTGGCGCAGCATGCGCCGCAGGCCTGACACGGGCTCACGGCGACTTACAGCAGAAAACGCCCCAGCCACCAGGCGACCGCGGCGATCAGGGCGCTGGCCGGAATGGTCAGAATCCAGGCCCAGACGATCCCGCCCGCCACGCCCCAACGCACGTTGCTGGGCCCCTTGGAAGTGCCGACGCCGACGATGGCGCCGGTAATCGTATGCGTGGTGGACACCGGAATGCCGAGGCCGGTCGCGAGGAACAAGGTGATGGCGCCGCCGGTCTCGGCGCAAAAGCCGCCCACCGGCCTCAACTTGGTGATGCGCTGGCCCATGGTCTTGACGATGCGCCAGCCGCCGAACATGGTGCCGAGGCCCATCGCCGTGTAGCAGGAGATCACCACCCACATCGGCACCGATTCATCGGCCTTCGAAATACCGGCGGCGAGCAGCAGCATCCAGATGATGCCGATGGTTTTCTGCGCGTCGTTGCCGCCGTGGCCGAGGCTGTAGGCAGCGGCCGATGCCAGTTGCAGACGGCGGAAACCCTTGTCCACCTTGCGCGGCGTACTTCGGTTGCATAGCCAGGCGACTGTCACCATCAGCGCGCCGCCGAGGATGAAACCGAGAAGCGGCGCAACCAGGATGAAGGCCACCACCTTGCCGATGCCGGCCCAGACCAGGGAGCCGGTGCCGGCCTTGGCCATCGCGGCGCCGGCCAGCCCGCCGATCAGGGCATGGGACGAACTGGATGGAATGCCGTAATACCAGGTGATGATGTTCCAGGCGATGGCGCCGATCAGCGCGCCGAACACCACATAGTGGTCGACGATGTTCGGATCGATGGTGCCCTTGCCGATCGTGCTGGCCACCTTGAGCTGGAACACCGCAATCGCCACGACGTTGAAGAAGGCCGCCCAGGCCACGGCGTGCTGCGGTTTCAATACGCCTGTCGAAACGATGGTGGCGATGGAATTCGCCGCATCGTGGAAGCCGTTCATGAAATCGAAGGCAAGCGCCAGCAGCACCAGCACCACGATCACCGTCAGACTCATCTCGACCGCTTGCATGACGGTCGCTCAGGAGTTCTCGAGGATGATGCCCTCGATGATGTTGGCCACGTCCTCCGCGCGATCGGTCACCGACTCCAGCAGCTCGTAGATGCCCTTCATCTTGATCAGATGGCGCACATCGGCTTCTTCGCGGAACAGCTTGGTGATCCCGGTGCGCATGGCGCGGTCGGCATCGGATTCGAGCTGGTCGATTTCGCGGCACAGCTTGAGCATGGCCGGCGCATTGTCCATCTTGTTGAGCAGGATGACCGCCGATCTGACCCGCTCGCAACTGGAGGCGACAATATCCGAAAGCTGCCTGGCCTCCGGCGTCAGCTGGCGTATGTCGTAGAGATACATGGCCTCGGCGAAATCCTGAATCAGGTCCAGGATGTCATCCATGCGCATGATCAGTTGATGGATTTCGTCGCGATCCAGCGGCGTATTGAAGGAGGTATGCAGCAGGGCGATGGTTTCGTGGGTGATCTTGTCCGCCGTGGTCTCGATTTCGTCGATCGCCTGCACGTGCTGCGCCAGCACTTCCGGGCCTTTGCCCAGATCATCCACCAGGACCACCAGTTGCCGTCCGCCCTTGACCACCAGATCGGCGTGGGCGTTGAACAAATCGAAGAACTTGGCCTCTTTGGGCATCAATTTGGAGAACATCAAACACCACCGCTGGCAAAAAGGACCGGCGGATTTTAGCAGCTTCTGGCAGTCAGCCCCGCTTCCGGCCAACTGGTAGAATCCTGCTTCGCCGCCCCCGCCGGCATATCTCTTCGGCATCGTCCTCCAATGAAACGCAACCGCCTTCCGCGCCGCGCCCGCCAGACGCCGGACTCCGAACTCCTGACGCGCCTGGCCACACGGCTGAGCCAATCATCGAACCGGATCGAGGATGCCTTCTGGGAAACCCGCCTCGCGGCACACATCAACCGCCTGTTGGCCGATGGCGCCGAGGAAACCCTGATTTCCGTGCTCGACCAGTTGTACAACGGCGGCTCGCGTGCCTATGACGAACTGGCCGACATGATCGAATCCTGCGCCGAAGCGCGCCGCGTCGAAGCCGGCGGCATGGATGCGCTGATGATCGCCGTGCCACTGCTGGCATGGTCGCGCTTCCAGATTCCGTCGGGCGCCATCCCGCAGGCGCAACTGGACGCCGTGCGGGTGCATCTGCAGGCACATGTCCTTGCCGCCGACGCCAGGCTCGGCCTGGCCGACATGCTCTTCAGTCCCGACCAGTTGCCGCAGAACTACGTCGACACCGCGCTACTGGCCGAAAAGCTGGCCAAGGCTGCCGTCCACGGCCGCACCCTGAAAATCGACCCGACGCAACTGCAGGAGACCATGAGTTTCCTCTCCGACACGCGCTACCTGCTGGGTGTCGTCGCCGCGCCGCGCGGCGCGGCACTGTTTCGCTGGCAGGAAGACGACGGCGACCCGGCCGAATCCTTCCGCCAGTGGGCGCTGCAGGGCGGCGACGCGCTGCGTCCGCTGCTGCCCGCCTGCGCCATCGAGTTCCTGCCGGTGCTGGCCTACCATGCTGCCGTGCGCGACGCCGACCGCGCCTCGCGCCCCTGGTCGCTGCGCGCCGCCACGGCCTTCCTGCAGACCGTGCTGAACCAGCCAGCCACCGAGCTGCGTGCCGTGGTCGCCCCCTTCCATGATCGCCAGCTCGAGGAGTACCGCATCGGCTTCACCCTGCGCGGCAGCAGCGACGTGGTGCATGGCGTGGTCTGGCCGCTGCTCGAACACGAAGACGAAAACCACGATACGCCGGCGCAGATCGAAACCGCGCTGCGAGAGGCAGGCGTCGCCACCGTGCTGATGCTCGACCAGCGCTTCCCGCTGGAATTCTGCGACGACTGCGGCGCCCCGCTCTATCCGAATCCGGAAGGCGAACCGGTGCACGCCGAACTGCCCGAAGAACAGGCCGAGACGACGCCGCGGCATCTGCACTGAGCAGGCCCGGGAGTCGACGCCGGCGACATGGCGACTCAGAACCGGTAGGGCGTCGCGTCCAGACCCGGATCGCGCCCGGCGGCCAGATCGGCCAGCAGCCGCGCCGAACCGCACGCCAGAGTCCAGCCCAGCGTGCCGTGGCCGGTGTTGAGCCACAAACCGGCCAGTCCGGCAGCGGCCATGTCTCCGATCAACGGCACGTTGCCCGGCGTGGCGGGCCGCAACCCGGCCCAGTAGTCGACCCGATTCACTGCCGCGAGCGCCGGAAATATCTCCCGCGTGCGGGTCAGCAAGGCCGCGCAGCGTGCCGCGTTGAGCGAGGTGTCGTAGCCATTGAATTCCGCCGTGCCGGCCACACGCAGGGTCTGGCCGAGGCGCGACATCACGATCTTGTAGCCGTCGTCGGTGAGGCTCACCGACGGCGCCGCAATGCCTTCGGGCAGCGTCAGCGTCGCCGAATAGCCCTTGGCCGGGTACACCGGCAGGCGCAGGCCCAGCGGCCGCAACAGCAGCGGCGAGTGGCTGCCCAGCGCGAGCACCGTGAGGTCGGCGTCGAGGGTTTCCGCCGAAGCCAGCCGCACGCCGGCGAGCCTGCCGCCTTCGCGCAGCAGCGCGGTCGCGGTTTCGCCGTAACGGAAGCGCACGCCGCGCGCCGCGGCATGTCGCGCCAGTGCTTCGGTGAAACATCTCGCATCGCCCGATTCATCGCCGGCGGTATAGGTGCCGCCCACCACCGGCACCCGCGAGCCCGCCAGCGCCGGCTCGATCGCGACGCACTCGGCCGCCGTCTGCGGCACCCGGTCGCAGCCGTATTCGCGCATCAGCGCGGCCTGCGGCAGCGCGTGCTCGAATTCGGCGGGATCGGTATAGAAATGCAGGATGCCGCGTTCGAGATGGTGGTATTCGAGCGCGAGTTCGCGACGCAGCGACTGCAGCAAGGCGCGGCTGGCCAGCCCGAGGCGCACGATGGCGCCGACATTGGCCCGCGCCCGCGCCGTCGTGCATTCGCGCAGGAAACGCAAACCCCAGGCCCATTGCGCCGGATCGGCACGCAGCCGCCACAGCAGCGGAGCGTCCTCGCGACCCAGCCATTGCAGGGCTTTCCATGGCGCCCGCGGGTTGGCCCAGGGTTCGGCATGGCTGACGGAAATCTGGCCGCCATTGGCGAAGCTGGTTTCCTGCGCCGGCAGCGGCTGGCGCTCGATGACCGTGACTTCGTGACCATCCGCCGCGAGGTACCAGGCGCTGGTGACGCCGACCACGCCGGCGCCGAGCACGGTCACGCGCATCGGCTGCCCCCGAAACTATTTGTGCAAAAGTCGATCTCACTCGCCATGGCCGCGATTATAGTCAGCGCCCGGAGGCATCCATGAGCACCAAACCCAAGATCAGCAAGACCGAAGCCGAATGGCGCGCGCAGCTTACGCCCATGCAATACCATGTCGCCCGCGAGAAAGGCACCGAGCGCGCCTTCAGCGGCGAATACTGGGACTGCAAAGACCCGGGCACCTATCGCTGCATCGGTTGCGGCGAGCCGCTGTTCGAATCGACGACGAAGTTCGACTCCGGCTGCGGCTGGCCCAGCTTCACGGCGCCGGTAAATGCGCAAGGCATCACCGAGATCGCCGACAACAGCCTTTTCATGCGCCGCACCGAGGTCGTCTGCAGCAACTGCGGCGCCCATCTGGGCCATGTGTTTCCCGACGGGCCGGCACCGACAGGTTTACGCTACTGCATAAACTCAGCCTCGATCGACCTCGACAAACAGAAGTAACCGCTACAATCCCGCCCATGAAATTCCTCTTCGACCTGTTTCCGATCATCCTCTTCTTCGCCGCCTTCAAGGCCTTCGACATCTACGTCGCCACCGGCGTGGTGATCGCCGCCACGGCGGCGCAGATCGGCTGGGTCTGGCATCGCCACGGCAAGGTGGACACCATGCTCTGGATCAGCCTCGCCCTGGTGGTGGTGTTCGGCGGCGCAACCCTGCTCCTGCATGACGAAACCTTCATCAAATGGAAGCCGACCGTGCTCTACTGGCTGTTCGCGGTCACCCTGTTCGGCTCCGCGCAATTCTTCGGCAAGAACCTGATCCGCGCCATGCTCGAAAAGGAAGTGCAACTGCCCGACGCGCTCTGGAGCCGGCTCAATCTGGCCTGGGTCGGTTTCTTCGCGGTCATGGGCGTGGCCAACCTGTGGGTCGCGTTCAACTTCAGCACCGACACCTGGGTCAGCTTCAAGCTCTTCGGCGGCATGGGGCTGATGATCGCATTCATCATCATCCAGGGCATCGTGCTCGCGAAATACATTCCGGACGAGAAGGAACAGCCATCCCCCCAGCCCCCGCAGGGAAAGGGATGACCACGGCTCGCTTCGCTCGACAATTCAACACGGCCTCCCATCGGAACGGCCCATCGGAGAAACCCTAGTGCTCTACGCAATCGTCGGCGAAGACGTGCCGAACAGTCTCGATAACCGCCTCGCCGCCCGCCCCGCCCACCTCGCCCGCCTGGTCGAACTGGAAGCCGCCGGCCGCATGGTGCTGGGCGGCCCCTGCCCCGCGATCGACAGCCCCGACCCGGGGCCGGCGGGCTTCTGCGGCAGCCTGATCGTCGCCGAGTTCGACTCGCTCGCCGCGGCGCAGGCCTGGGCCGACGCCGATCCCTATGTCGCCGCCGGAGTGTATGCCCGTGTCACGGTGCGCCCCTTCAAGCAGGTGTTCCCCCGCTCATGAGCGTGATCGACGCCATGCGCGAGAAACTGGCCGCGCTGGAACCAGCCTCCGTGGACATCATCGACGACTCGGCCAGACATGCCGGCCACGAAGGCGCCCGCGGCGGCGGCGGCCATTTCCGGCTGGCGATTGTCTCGTCGCGCTTCGCCGGCTGCAGGACAATGGAAAGACATCGCTTGGTGTATGATGCCTTGGGGCCGTTGATGAAGAAGGAAATTCACGCACTCAGCATCGACGCCAGAACCCCCGACGAAAAATGACAAACCCGTAATACACACATATCAGGAACCACGATGAACCGCACTCTCCTCAATGCCATCCTGCTCGCCTTCGCCGTCTCGGTGAGCGCAGCTCCCGCCTTTGCCCAGAAGAAGGAATCCGCGACCTTCGCCACCGTCAATGGCAAGGCCATCCCCAAGGTCCGCGCCGATGCGCTGATCGCCGGCCAGGCCGCCCAGGGCCAGCCCGACTCGCCGGAGCTGCGCAAGGCGGTGACCGAGGAACTCGTTCGCCGCGAAATCCTGACCCAGGAATCGATCAAGAAAGGCTTCGACAAGAAGCCCGAGGTTCAAGGCCAGATGGATCTTGCCCGCCAAGGCGTGCTGATCGGCGCCTACCTCAACGACTACGTGAAAACCCACCCGGTCACCGAGGACCAGATCAAGAAGGAATACGAGGAGATCAAGGCCAAGCTGGGCAACAAGGAATACAAGGCACGCCACATCCTGGTCGAGAAGGAAGACGATGCCAAGGCGATCATCGCCAAGCTGAAGAAGGGCGAAAAGATCGAAGATCTGGCCAAGGAGTCGAAGGACCCCGGCTCCAAGGATCGCGGCGGAGACCTCGGCTGGGCCAATCCCGCCTCCTTCGTGCCGCCCTTCTCGGCGGCCATGACCAAGCTGGAAAAAGGCAAGTTCACCGAAACTCCGGTAAAGAGCGACTTCGGCTGGCACGTGATCCAGCTCGAAGACACCCGCGAACTCAAGTTGCCGGGCATCGAAGAAGCCAAGGGCCAGATCGGCCAGCAACTGACGCAGCGTCAGGTGCAAAAGCACATCGACGACCTGCGCGCCAAGGCCAAGGTCGAATAAGCCGGAACACCGCATCGACAAAAACGGGAGCCTCGGCTCCCGTTTTTTGTTTGTGCCGCCGTCCCTCCACGGCCGACTTTGCATAGTCAGCCGGCTACGGCGACGCGGTGCATCCCTTTGGAAACTTCTGGTGCTTCAGCCCAGCCAGCGACGCGCGTTGCGGAACATCTCAAGCCACGGCGCATCCTCGCCGAGCCCGGAGGGCTGCCACGACATCTGCACGCTGCGGAAGGTGCGCTCGGGGTGCGGCATCATGATGGTGAAGCGGCCGTCGGCCGTGGTGACGCCGGCCAGACCGTCGGGCGAGCCGTTGGGATTGAACGGATAGGAGGTCGCCACCGCTCCGCGATTGTCGATGTAGCGCATGGCCGCCAGCGCCTTGCCGTCGAGACTGGCGGCGAACTCGGCGCGGCCCTCGCCGTGGCTGACCACCACGGGCAGCTTCGAGCCGGCCATGCCGGCGAGGAATATGGAGGGAGATTGCGGAATCGCGACCATCACCACGCGCGCCTCGAACTGCTCGCTGCGGTTGCGCTGGAAAGTCGGCCAGTCCTTCGCGCCGGGGATGATCGGCGCCAGGTGCGCCATCATCTGGCAGCCGTTGCAGACGCCCAGCGCGAAGCTGTCGGCGCGATGGAAGAAGGCGGTGAATTCGTCGCGCAGACGGTCGTTGAACAACACCGACTTGGCCCAGCCCTGCCCCGCGCCCAGCACGTCGCCATAGGAGAAGCCGCCGCAGGCGGCGAGTCCCTTGAAGTCGGCCAGATGAATGCGGCCCGACTGCAGGTCCGACATGTGCACGTCGTAGGTCGCGAAGCCGGCCCGTTCGAAGGCGGCCGCCATTTCAACGTGACCGTTGACGCCCTGCTCGCGCAGTATCGCGATTCTGGGCCGATGGCCCAGAATCGCGATACTGCGCGAATTATCGGCCCCCCACCCCCCGGCCCCCGCCCCGCGGGCGGGGGTTACTATATCGGCGTCCGCTGTCGCGGACGTATTGAATGTCAGATGAACGCTGAGACCCGGATTGTCGGCATCCAGCAGCGCATCGAACTCTTCCTGCGCGCAGACCGGATCGTCGCGCAGCCGCGCGATCTGGAAGCTGGTTTCGCTCCAGGTGCGCTGCAATTCGCTGCGCTTTGCGGCGAACACCGTTTTGGCATTGCGCCAGACGCGCACCTCGTCGGCGCTGTTGGTGGTGCCGATGGCATGGCTGCAGGCGCCGAGACCGGCGTCGCGCAAGGTCTGCATTACGACGTTGCGATCCGCAAGCCGAATCTGCAGCACGGCGCCGAGTTCCTCGTTGAACAGCGCCGCGATCACACGGTCGCGAAGGCGGCCGGCGATCTGCGGAAAGCGTTCGCTGCCGTCGACGTCGTTCATCAGCGGGTCGTAGCAGAGCCCGTCGAGATTCAGCGAAACGCCCACGTGCGAGGCGAAGCTCATCTCGCAGACGGTAGCGAACAGCCCGCCGTCCGAGCGGTCGTGATAGGCGAGAACTTTGCCGTCGCGATTGAGCTTCTGGATCGCGCCGAAAAAACTTTTCAGCAAAGCCGCATCGACGTCCGGCACGATATCGCCGCTGACGCCATGGACCTGCGCCAGAGCCGAGCCGCCGAGGCGGTTGCGACCCTGGCCGAGGTCGATCAGCAGCAACTCGGTTTCGCCCGCCTCGGCGTCCGGCCGCAGTTGCGGCGTCAGCGTGCGGCGCACGTCATCCACCGCGGCGAAAGCCGTGACGATCAGCGACAGCGGCGCCGAGACTTGCTTCGCCAAGCCCTGCTCGTCCCACTTGGTCCGCATCGACAGCGAATCCTTGCCGACCGGAATCGAGACGCCGAGCGCCGGGCAGAACTCGATGCCGACGGCCTTCACGGTATCGAACAGCGCGGCATCTTCGAAGCCGTGGCCGGCTGCCGCCATCCAGTTGGCCGACAGCTTGATGCGACCGATTTCACCTACGTCGGCGGCGGCCAGGTTGGTGAGCACCTCGCCCACCGCCATGCGGCCCGAGGCCGCCGCGTCGAGCAGGGCCAGCGGCGTGCGCTCGCCCATGGCGAAACACTCGCCGCGCACGGTGTCGTATCCCATCGTCGTGACCGCAACGTCGGCCACCGGCACCTGCCAGGGGCCCACCATCTGGTCGCGCGCCGTGAAGCCGCCGACGCTGCGATCGCCGATGGTGACCAGGAAATTCTTCGACGCCACCGCCGGCAGACGCAACACGCGCAGCGCGGCCTCCTTCAGGTCGATGCCGGCGACATCGAGCGGCGGCATGGCGACCTGTTTGCGGCGCGCATCGCGGTGCAGCTTGGGCGCCTTGCCGAGCAGCACTTCCATCGGCATATCGACGGGCTTGTTGCCGAAGTGGTCGTCCTTCACCGTGAGCTGGCCGTCGTCGGTGGCGACGCCGAGCACGGCGAAGGGACAGCGCTCGCGTTCGCACAGGGCGCGGAATTCATCCAGGCGCTCGGGCGCGATGGCCAGCACGTAGCGTTCCTGCGCTTCGTTGCTCCAGATTTCGCGCGGGCTCATGCCCGGCTCTTCGCTGGGAATCGCGCGCAGGTCGAAAGCCGCGCCGCGGCCCGCATCGTGGGCGAGTTCCGGCATGGCATTGGAAATGCCGCCGGCGCCGACGTCGTGGATGGCCAGGATCGGATTGGCATCGCCCTGCTGCCAGCATCTGTCGATGACCTCCTGCGCGCGGCGCTGGATCTCCGGGTTGCCGCGCTGCACCGAGGCGAAATCGAGGTCGGCGGTATTGGTGCCGGTCGCCATCGACGACGCGGCGCCGCCGCCGAGGCCGATCAGCATGCCGGGGCCGCCGAGCTGGATCAGCAGGCTGCCCGCCGGAAAGCGTATCTTGAACGAATGTTCCGCCGCGATGTTGCCGAGGCCGCCGGCGATCATGATCGGCTTGTGATAGCCGCGCACCTCGCCGTCGAATTCCTGCTCGAAGCTGCGGAAATAGCCGGCAAGATTGGGCCGGCCGAATTCGTTGTTGAAGGCCGCCGCGCCGATCGGGCCTTCGATCATGATGTCCAGCGCCGAGGCGATGCGCTCGGGCTTGCCGTAGCCGGATTCCCACGGCTGCGCGTAGCCCGGTATCTTCAGGTCGGACACCGAAAAGCCGCAGAGCCCGGCCTTGGGCTTGGAGCCGCGCCCGGTCGCCCCTTCGTCGCGAATCTCGCCGCCGGAGCCGGTCGCCGCGCCGGGAAAGGGCGAAATCGCCGTCGGATGGTTGTGCGTCTCGACCTTGGCCAGGATGTGCGTGGTCTCTTCGCCGTAGGCATAGCCGCGATCGGCGCGCGGATAGAAGCGGCGGATGCTCGCGCCCTCGATCACCGCCGCATTGTCCGAATAAGCCACCACCGTGCCCTCGGGATGCGCCTTGTGCGTTTCGCGGATCATGCCGAACAGCGACAGCGGCTGCGGCTCGCCATCGACGGTCCAGCTCGCGTTGAAAATCTTGTGCCGGCAGTGCTCGGAATTGGCCTGGGCGAACATCATGAGCTCGACGTCGGTCGGATTGCGCCCGAGCTTGCCGAAGTTCTCCACCAGGTAGTCGATCTCGTCGGCGGACAGCGCAAGGCCCAGTTCGGTGTTGGCCTTGACCAGCGCCTCTCGTGCCATGGGCCCGCCGCCGAGCAGATCCACCGTGGTCAGCGGCTGCGGCGCGACATGGTGGAACAGGGCCCGGGCCGCATCGACGGAATCGAGCACGGACTCGGTCATGCGGTCGTGGAGCCGTGCCGCCAGCGTCGACTCTCGGGCCGGCTTGCCGGCAAGATGGAATGCCGCATGGTAGGCAACCCCGCGTTCGATGCGCTTTACCGCCGCGAATCCGCAGTTCCTGGCGATGTCGGTGGCCTTCGAACTCCAGGGCGAAATCGTGCCCAGGCGCGGCGTGACCAGCAGCAGCTCGCCGGAGGGCGGCGCCGGCAGCGTGGCCGGAATCCCCAGCAGGTCCTTCAACCGGGCGGATTCGTCCGCGTTCAGCGGCGCGGCCAGCTCGACGAAATACCAGTGCTCGGCCGTCAGCCGGAGATCGGGAACGATGTCGCCGACGGACTTTTGCAGACGCGCGAGGCGCGACGCCGTAAACGCAGCGGAGCCCCGCAGGGCAAGGAATTCAGCCATGATGGACGGACCGGGGCGAATGGAAGGCGGGATGGCAATGCAAGGCGCGGAATTATACCCTCAGCCCGCCCCGGGCCCCGGACCCGAATTGCATTCGGCGACCAAGCCTGAGACACTGCGGGGAGCCAACCGGGACACCCCTACCCCATGAACGCGCTGTCGTCGCCCACTGTCGTCCGCATGATTGCGGCACTCACGGATCACCGTGACATAAACCTGCTCGAAGCCAGCCTGCTGAAGACGGTGGCCGACCTGTTCCGGCCGGACTGGGCGGCGATTTTCCACCTCGGCAACGACGACGCGCCGGAATTCTCCACCCGCCTGCGCGACGGCGAAATTTCCCAAGCCCCCGGTCCCGAGTCCTTCGCCGAACTCATCGGCAACCCGGGCGTGACCTCCTTCCCCATCATGAGCCATGCCCGCAAGGTGCTCGGCTACCTGCTGGTGCATCGCACGCCGGACATCTCGGCCGACGAGCAGGCCCTGATGGCCGACCTGTTTCGCGTCTACGACAACTATCTCGCGGTGCTCAGGGACTCGCAGATCGACCGTCTCACCGGGCTGCTGAACCGCCGCACCTTCGACGACCAGCTCGACCGGGCCCTCGGCCTGATCCGCCGGGCCTACCAGGAAGATGCCGGCGCCGGCAGCCAGCGCAAGATCGATGGCGGCAACGGCTGCTTCTTCATGGGCGAAATCGACATCGACCACTTCAAGAGCATCAACGACCGCTTCGGCCACCTGCACGGCGACGAGGTGCTGGTCATCCTCTCCCGCATCCTGCGCAGCACCTTTCGCAAGACCGACCTGATCTACCGTTTCGGCGGCGAGGAGTTCGTCGTCATCGTCTATGTCGATGACCGCAAGGATGCCGGAACCACCTTCGAGCGCCTGCGCCGCTCGATCGAGAACCACGCCTTTCCCCAGGTCGGCAAGGTCACCGTCAGCGTCGGCATCACGGAAATCCGGAACACCTCGTTTCCCGTCGAACTGCTCGGCCGCGCCGATCAGGCGCTGTATTACGCCAAGACCCACGGCCGCAACCAGGCCTGCTTCTACGAAACGCTGGTGGCCGACAATGCGATCGAAGCCTACCACCATCCCGGCAGCACCTGAACGGCGACCTGCCGCAACCACGCCGCTGCCGGCCACTCCATGCCCCACGACGAATCATTGCCATGAACAACTACTCGCTCGACGTCGGCGC
The DNA here is from genome assembly GCA_030247575.1 of Sulfuritalea sp. Taxonomy (GTDB): domain Bacteria; phylum Pseudomonadota; class Gammaproteobacteria; order Burkholderiales; family Rhodocyclaceae; genus Sulfuritalea. Next base: position 3,757 of record JAOTRV010000036.1, on the reverse strand, counting down.
CGCCGACTTCCAGGAAAAGGTCGTCGATGCCTCGCGCCGTGCCCCGGTGCTGGTCGACTTCTGGGCCGAATGGTGCGCGCCCTGCCGCGTACTCAAGCCCGTGCTGGAAAAGCTCGCCGCCGAATACTGCGGGCGCTTCATCCTCGCCAAGGTGAACTCGGACCAGCATCAGGAACTCGCCGCCCGCTGCGGCGTGCGAGGCATCCCCAACGTCAAGGCCTTCGTCGATGGCCAGCTGGTCGACGAATTCACCGGCGCCCTGCCCGAAGCGCAGGTCCGCGCCTTCATCGACCGCCTGCTGCCCTCACCCGCCGAACCGCTGCGCGTCGCCGCACAGGAAGCGCGCGCCAAAGGCGAAGCCGGGGTCGCCGTTTCGCTGCTGGCCGATGCGCTGCAACTCGACCCGGCCAACGAGACCGCGCAACTCGATCTCGCCGAAATCCACATCGAGATGCGCGACATCGAGGCCGCGCGGGCCATCCTAGACGCGCTCGAACCCCGGGCCCGCGACGCCTCCCGCGTGCAGGCCCTGCAAGCCCGTCTCAAGCTGGTGAATGCCGGCACGGGCGCCGATCCCGCCGCGCTGAAGGCCCGCATCGACGCCAACGCCGGCGACCTCGATGCCCGCCTGCAACTGGCCCATGCGCTGGCGCTGGCCCACGACTACCGCCCGGCGCTGGAGCAACTGCTCGAAATCGTCCGCCGCGACCGCAAATGGCAGGACGAAGCCGCACGCAAGGCCATGCTCGACCTGTTCACCCTGCTCGGCAGCGACCCGCAGCACGAAGACCTGATGCGCGAATTCCGCATCCAGCTGGCGCGCACCCTGAATTAGAAGTCGACGCTGGCGGCACGGCGAAGGAGCGGAAAGGGAGCTGGCTCGAATAGCCGATTCGTGCGCGACGTGGCATGGTTTGGCCAGGTCAAAACAAAATCGATGCTGAAGATCATCTAGCCGGCCTCCCGCCGCGGTGAGGCGGCGGGGTTAAAGTGAGTTTGCGAACTTGCAATAACCACTGGAGGCCGGACATGAAATATAGCGGAATTGACCTGCATTCGAATAACAGCGTGGTGACGGTGACAGACGACACGGATCGGGTAGTAGCGGAGAAACGGTTGCCGAACGACATCGGGAAGATCGTCGGATTCTTGCTGCCATGGCGCGATGAATTGGCGGGCGTGGTGGTTGAATCCACCTACAACTGGTACTGGCTGGTGGATGGTTTGCAGGACGCGGGGTTTGAAGTGAAGTTGGCCAACACCGGCGCCATCAAGAAGTATGACGGCCTCAAGCATAGCGGCGACGAATCCGACGCCCGGCAATTGGCACATCTGCTGCGCTTGGGCATCCTGCCGACAGGGACCATTCTGCCGCCGGAACACAGAGCGACACGAGATCTGGCCAGGAAGCGCATGCAACTGGTACGCAGTCGAACCAGCCATATCCTGGCCATCGAGAACATCCTGGCCCGGCAACGAGGAGCGACGATCAACAGTAATGCCATCAAACGCCTGACGGCCACCGACGTGAATCAGATGGGGCTGCCGGAGGATGTCGCACTGGCTGTCGAGAGCAACCTCGCGGTCGTGACCACCCTCGGCGCACAAATCGAACTGCTGGAAAAGCGTCTGCAAGAAAAACTCGGGGAACGACCCGAATACGTACTGCTGACCAGCGTTCCCGGCATCGGCCGCATCCTGGCCGCGATCATCCTGCTGGAGACCGGGCCGATCGAGCGCTTCCATGCGGTGGGCAACTATGCATCCTATGCGCGCTGCGTCGATAGTCAGCGTCTCTCCAACGGCAAGAAGAAGGGGGAAGGCAATGTCAAGAATGGCAACAAGTATCTGGTCTGGGCTTTTGTCGAAGCGGCGAACTTTGCGCTGCGCTTCAATGCCGAAGCCAAGCGTTTCTATGAACGCAAGAAAGCCAGAACGAATAACTTGGTGGCGACCAAGGCGCTGGCGCACAAGTTGGCGCGGGCCTGCTTTCACATCTTGAAGGAGCGCACTCCCTTTGACGTGAGGCGCTGCTTCGCATGAGTTACGACGGCGGCGGCAAGTCCGGTAAGGGGTCTGGACGACGAGCCATGAATCTGAATGGAATGCCGCTGTCCGTCACCCGAGCAGCACAGCGGATCGCCCGCAACGTGAGCCAGCAAGGGGTTGGCGCCGGGACACCGGCAGCCACGAGTCTGTGAATCCATTGGACACGAAGCGGCACCAAGGTTCTTCTGGGGCGGCCTGGCCGCCAGGGCGAAAGCGGACCATCGCTGATCGCTTGATCCTGATGGGTGACTGGCGCGATTCGTTCGCAGCCACGATTTGAAGAAACGGGCGCGGTCAGCTACTGCGAGGGAGCTATGGAGAACTTCAAAACCGGCGGCTTGCGCCGCCATGAAATCATTTACTCGCTTGACACCGGCCGGCTAATGGGTGACCCCTTTAGTTGTGCGCCCCAGTCATTCCGGCTACAAAGTTGTCAACGTAAGAGGCATCGGCCAAGAGCGCGTTGATGTATACGTCGTTAATCGTTGTCATTTGACCTCTCCATTTGCTTTCTCAGGTGGCTCGATGTACTTGATGCCGAATTCCTTAAACGTCTCGATAGAACCCGGCCTATTGGCTGGAACACAGGTACCCTTGAAAGTCAGGGGCACGTGGCTTTCGGTAATGTTAAGAAACCTTCCCCCTTTGGCAGTCAATTCGTTGTAACTCACTACAGTCTCACCCGTAGTCGCATCGACAAAGCGCACCGGTTTGAGTACCACCTCGATCCATGTTCCATTGATCACAACGGGCGGCGTCTTAGCCAGGTACACCGTCCGGCCAACCGCCGTGGCGCGGTTCACCTGAATGGTGGAGTTTTCCTGACAGAGTCGCTCGAACTGTCGCCCGCCGACAAGTTCGTCGAGTACCGGTAGCGGCAGCAGCACCACGAACGCCAACAGGCCGACCGGAAGACGCCATTGCGCCGCGGAAATTCGAGTGGCGACGACCTTGCTCAGCCATGCAACCAAGACAATCCAAAGGCCAATCACCAAGAAGAGAATCAGTCCGCCCATTTACGCCACCTTCCTTTCAGTTGATTCATTCGCCGCAAAAAAGTCGGCGCTGACGACACGGCGATTTGTAGGTCTCGCGCAGGAGACAAAGGAGTGAACAATTGGGGTCAGCATCCCATGGCACTACCTTAAGCCGTTGTACTTCGTGAGTTGAGAATCGCAGCGCGTGCAATGTCACGCGGCACGGTGAGCAGCGAGTGGTTCTTAGGTCGTCGCTTGATGGCATGAGGTTCGACCCGGCCGGGACGTATCGGTAATTGGAGCATGCTGATCGCACCGAGTAGATGGGCGGTCATGGTTCTCGCCCCGGCACCCGCGCCAAAGCGCAGTTGTTGCTCGAAGGCCAGGAACAATTGCAGCGCCCCCTTGAAACTCAGCGCCCGAACCAGCACCTGCGCGCCGGCTGCGGCACGGCTCATCAGCGCGCAGACGAGGTTGTAGCCCAGCAGATAGGCCGCGATTTCCTTGTCGATCATGGCCGGCGATTTGGCGCGCAGAATGTCCATGCCCATCTCGGCCTTGATCAAACGCAGATCCACCTCCACCTGCCAGCGCCGTTTGTACAAGGCGTCGATCTCCATCGCACTGACAGCCTTGGGGTCGAGGAAAGTCGTCACCAGAACGCGGCCGGCGACCTTGGTTTCGCGCATGGCCAGGCGTTCCGGCATGCGCGCGTAGGTTTCGGCGTCCAT
>JAOTRV010000035.1 GCA_030247575.1 Sulfuritalea sp. | reverse complement strand
CAACTTCGGGCCCTCTGGGCGCGCCGTTCGTCGCTCGCCGGTCGCGAACTTGAAACCCTGTGCCTGCTGATCATGCGAACCCTGCGTCGCTGCGCCGCGCCGGAACTTTCCGCACTGCGTGAATCCGACGATCCGCGCACCGCTCGCGATCGCTATATCAACGAATTCCTCATGGCCAAGGTGCTCGATGCCGAGCGTTTCACGGATAGCCCGCTGGAATCGGTTGGCGCTCTCGTCTTCTATTTCCGCAATTTTCTCAAGACGGCCATACGCTCCGAGCGCTTTCACCGCGACATGGGCGAGTACGACGAAGGCCGGAATGCCGGTGAGGATGACGAAGCCGCATGTGGCTGTGTCGACGCCGGCAGCGATGACGCGTCCGACTCGGAATCGGCCGTTGGCTGGCTAGACCAAGCCCGGCAGTTTGCCCGCGCTCTTGAAACGCGCTACCAGGTACTGCTGCTTAGTTACTGTGCCGACGAGCCGGTATTCAGCGTCGCCCGCCGCTACAACATTGCTTCGGCAGCGCACCATGCCGGCAAGCTGGGCATCACCAAAAAGCACGGCGGCGCGCCCCCAGCCTACGGCGAAACCCTGATCGGTCGCTGGATGGCCCAGACCCTGGGCATTGACTTTGCCCCCGATTCGCAAAGCGACATCCTGCGCGCCATGGAAGCGCTGTGCGCCGCGTCTTTTGAACTCCGGACCGATCTCGAAGCGGGTCTCGATCATGCGTGAGCTTTGGCCGCCACTGTCGCTGATCGAGGAACGTCTGAGCCCAAAGGCCGGGGTCCCTGACGCCCAGGGCGCTGCGGATAGCGTTCACTTAAACGTCACCGATGAACCCGCACCGGCGCCTGAAGTCCTTTCCGCACTGGTCGGCGAGCGCATCCGGCAGATCGACGCGGCACGGCTGCTGCGGGTCGATCAACTGCGCCCCGGGCTCATCGTCCTGGTTGATACCGCCGCCATCTGCCTCAACCGGCCGACGAACAAGACTGAGACAAGCTGGGCCGGCTGGGTGGCCGCGCCCGATACCGAATATGCAACGGAGGCCGATGTCCTGCTCGAACCCGACGATGAGCCGTTCGACCCCTTTGCGGTGATGGTGCAAACATGGAATCCGGTGCAGATCAGCCTGCCAAAGAACCCTCGGGTACTGGCCATGCTGACCCCGGCACGCCTTGACGTACTGCGCGCCGTGGCTGCCGAAGGGGGACGTTCAACGCAAGATGACGCAGCCCATCCCGGCTTCGTTTTTCTGCGCGGCACCGACAGCGGCCAACCCGTACTGACCGGAACCCCGCTCGGCGGGCAGGACGATCCACGTCATGCCTACCAGCACCTGTACCGCGAATTCGCCGGCTCATTGCGGTCAGCACCAACAGCGCAAGCGGAGGGTGCCTCGTTCTGGCAGCGGGTTGGCGACTGGATCGGGCAGAACCGGCCGCAAGCCTATGGAATGGCAGCGACTGCGATAGTTGCGGTGGTGGTGGTCGGGTTGTTGCGCGAGACGGATTCCGACAGCGGCAGCCGCGCAGTGATTGCACAGGCGCCTGCCCCTGAATCGCGCAGCCCAGCCGATCCAGCTAGCACGCGGCCGCCTGCTGAATCACAGTCGCTGCCGTCCGGGCTGCCGCCGCCTCCCCGAAAAGCGGATATTTCCCAGCCGGTGCAGTCGGCCCCCATGAAGGACAAGCCAAGTCTCGGCCCCACTCAACTTGCCGATGCGGAGAAAGTCACCGTCCCGGAACGCGAAGATGAAGCTGGCAGTCCCCAAGTGCGCAAGCGGGTTGCAACTCGCAAGATTCCTTTCGACAGCGCGGGAAATCCGGCGCCGACATTCAAGTCGGATTTCCTTGTGGCGCGTGATGAGATGCCGCTTACCGAAACTTTCGCCAAGGATTCCCAAGGCCGCCGGCAACATCTCTATTCGGCGGTCAGCGAGGGATTGGGGGCAATCCAAAGCTTAGGGGTCCAGAGTCGTGTTGGCCCTTACAAGGTTTTCCGTATCCGTATTGCCGCTCCTGATCGAATCGATGCCGCACTGGATTTTCTGGAAGCGCAGGGGTTTCAGATCATGCGTGTAACAGCGGATGGTATTCATACTGATGTCGCCATCGAGACAAAACGGCTGGATGTTCGGCTCGACGAGAAACTGCGTCGTAGCGGTTATTTTGTAGCGCCGTAAAGTATCCAGCCGTTTGAATTTTCTTGAGTCTGACGAGTTACAAATGAGAGTAGAACCGGATTAGATGCCCGATGTTGTCTTTTGGCGCAAGCGGGCGTAATCAACATGCAATCAGAATGGCAAGGGAAAGGAGGCAAACCTCATCAATGATTTAGTCTTCTGGGTTTCTAATGGATTTATATCGTTAAATTGAATAGGAGAGTTGGCATGTATAAGCAATTGGCAGTTTTAGGTTTCGTTGGTTTTGCACTTTCCTCGCTCGCGACATCGGCGACCGCTGGAAACTTTGAAGGGTATATCCAAATGAGAAAAAGCAACGATCCTGTGGTCAAGGCATCGCTTATGGTTTACCACAACGGGATTGTGGAGACCTTATGGGCCTTCTCAAAGACGGAAAAAAAGGACGATCCTGCCGCTGTAATTTGCCCACCCGCGGGCAAAGCGTTCAATGAAGACTTTGTTGCAAGTTATGCGATGAACTTGTGGCAAGAAGCCGTGAGTAAGAAAACCGAAGGCTCCATGAAAGGGATGCCGGTGGGGGCGATCGTCACAATGAGTCTTTTGCGGAAATACCCGTGCAAGTGATTTGAATCAATAGCCCGCTTGGCCCTGACGGGACAGGCGGACCATAGCTGCCGGGATTCATTGAAATAGGTGCATTATGCGTAGTAACAGAAAGAAGAAGCCGTGACCAAGACTTTTGGTGCTTGTGCGCTCTCATTGATATTGGCGGCATGTGCATGTAATACGCAGTGCGCGCCTACGGCGCGTCTTATCCCAATCTCACAGATCGACGAAAAGTATGTCCTTGTAGTTAATTGCAAGACAGCTTCCCTAACCCGCGCCAATGGTGCTTCCGTCAATTACTCGGTAGTCGCTTCAAACGGGAGTAGCTTTCAGCTCCATTCCAATGGCAAGTCGCTTTCCTTCAATTTGCAGCCCAAGTTAATGAACTACGTATGCCTTGAATGTGAGTTAGTCGGGTTACCAGCAATCTGGAACCGCGAGTCCAACTGATGATGCGCGAGTTGGCGGGAATTCTATTGTTAGTAACCACAACTACCAGCTCCGCTGGTGAATACTGCGACAACTTGCCTTACGAGTGTCCAGGCCCCCTATGTGATGCCGCCAAACGAATGTGCTTAGCAGAGATGGAAAAGGAGAAAGCCCATCAACAGTATGTCGACACCGACAAGGCTGCAGCGTCTGCGAATGTATCGGCCACTAAAGAAGGCGAACTCCACGGGGAACCAAATGTCACCTGGCAAGCAGAACGAGAATCCAAGTCGCAGATTGGAAGCAGAAAGATTGCAAAGCCCAAGAAGGCTGCTAAGTCACAGTAAGTGCAAGGCATGAGTACCCCAGAATTTGACGCAAAGTCCATTGCCGAATGGATTCCCCGCGCTGAGCAAGGAGACGCCGAAGCGCTGAACAAGCTCGGTGTGGCTTACCTCAATGGGGTAGGGTTTGATGCAAACCCCGCCGAAGCAGCTCGCCTATTCATGCTTGCGGCAGACCAGGGACATATCAAGGCCCAGTTCAATCTTGCACTGCTTTGGCTCAACGGAACGGGAGTTGCCCAGGACGTACAGCGGGCTTTTGATGTTATTCGTCGAATGGCGGATCACGGCTTCGCGCGGGCCCAAGGAATGCTCGGCGCAGCCATTGAATCCGGTGTTGCAGGCGTGGAACCAGACCCGGAACGCGCACTACATTGGTTTCGTCTCGCTGCAGAACAGGGAGACGACCTTGGGCAGTATTGTCTTGGGACCAGATATGAGTCGGGAACCGGCGTGCCTATGGATCAAGAGATGGCTCTCTACTGGTTTCAATGTGCGGCTGAACAGGGAAAGGCAGAAATGCAGCATCAACTTGGTGCTAGATTCGATCACGGTTTCGGTGCGCCGCAAGACACAGCCAAGGCACTGCTGTGGTACAGGCGAGCGGCCGAACAGGGCCATGCCGGCGCTCAGAACAACTTGGCCTCGGTATTGTTGGCGGAGGAGAATACCGAGGAAGCGGTGTATTGGTTTAAACAGGCTGCAGGAAATGGCGACAGCACCGCCAAGTACAACTTGGGGCGACTGTATTTCCAGGGGGAAAAGCGGTGCGCCAGGGACGATCGACAGGCAATCGAATGGATTGAATCCGCAGCGGAGAGCGGGACGCCCGAAGCTATGGAATTACTGAACCAGGTGCGGTCGCTCAGCAGCTTCGAGAACAATGAGCCGCAGGAATCCAGCTACTGGGCGGCACGCGCTGAGCATCGCAATGAAGCCAGTCGTGCCTACGCGCATGCCTTGCAATATCTGTTCGGGGACGAGGGCACGCGGAACTATAAGACGGCCGCATTTTGGTTGAAATGGGCTGCGAAAAGGGATCACGTTGAGGCGCAGGCCCAGCTCGGACACCTGTATGCGCAAGGACTCGGCGTTGATCAGGATAAAGATGAGGCCATTCGTTGGTATCGTCTTGCAGCCACCTACAATCACGCAGGCGCCAAGGCTGCGCTTCGTATGCTCGGGGTCGAGTAATGTTGGAAGGATGCCGACAAGATGAAGTGCAGGATCCCAATAGTGGCGCAGTCGCCTCAACTTAACCGTTCTGAGGGTCTGCTTTCCACCGGAATTTGTTGCCGGTGAATTGATCAACTGACCTGACCTGCTAGCCAACGTGATCCCCGGGCACCCGTCTGAAAATTCATGAGATTTCATTGATGTCGCTTCGGGAGGAATTGATGCATCGAATCTGGTTGCTTTCAGCACCGCTCTTGTGGCGTGGCGCGATAGTGACGATTCTCATCCCTAATTTGTTTTGCCTGCCAATGCAACGCGCGATAGCCGCACCAGGGGGCACTCTCGGTGGTGCGCCGCTATCCACCCAGGCGCAGAGCATCGTCGAGTCTGTCCGAACCAGCGTGATTCAGGTGCGAACCCTGCCCTTGGGCAGCGATTCACCTTTCAGTTACGGCAGCGGATTCGCGGTGGGCGCCGGCAACCTGATTCTGACCAACTATCACGTGGTATCGGATTTCATCATGGATCCGGACCGCTATCGCCTCGAGTTCCTGCGGCAGGACGGCAAGAAGGGAGCACTGGCCGTGGTCGCCATCGACGTGGTACATGACCTGGCTGTCGTCCGCGGCGAAACTGGTCCGATGCCGGGTCTCGACTTCGATCCGCGCGTGCCGGACAAGGGTGCTCGCGGCTTTTCCATCGGGTTTCCAAAAAACCAGGGGCTGACAGTCACCGAGGGAATCGTCAATGGACTGTCTGAAGACTCGGCACGGGGCGCGATTCACTTTTCCGGTCCGGTGAATTCCGGAATGAGCGGCGGCCCTGCAGTAGACACCGCTGGTCGGGTCTTTGGCGTCAACGTTGCCAGCCTTCGCAGCAGCCAGTTGATCAGCTTTGTTGTCCCCGCCAAAGAGGCCGTTGCCCTCGTCGAACGGGCGCAGAAGACGAAGGCACCCACGACCGCGGACCTGGTACTGGATCTCACGCGCCAACTGCAATTGAGCGCCACTGAAACACTGGGATTGCTTTCGGCGGCAGCGTTGCCTGTCCAGCCTTTCGGACGCGTCCAGGCGCCCGCAGATCCAGGAAAATTTGCGCGCTGCTATGGCACGAACGAGAAGGAAGCCGACAAGCTCTACCGTGTTGCGCAGTATGGCTGTCGTTTCAAGGATGCAAGTTACGTAGCCAACGGCCTTTATCTTGGGAGCTGGTCGTTCAGCCATCGGCACATCAGGGCGCCTGATCTTGGCGCCCTGCGCTTTGCCAGCCTTCAGGAATCGCTGCTGGAACCGGGCGATGACACCTCGCCAACCAGTCGCACCCATAAGACGCGCTGGGCGTGTCAGGACCGCATCGTGGCGCTGTCCGGTGGTCGTGCCAAGGCGGTGCTCTGCCTGCGCCGCTACAGCAAGTTCGAGGGGCTCTACGATGTGGATCTGAAACTGACGACACTCTCGGACCCGGGCGAGGCATTGCTGTCATCGCTCACACTTGATGGTTTCGGTTATCCGGAATCCATGGCGTTCGTGCGCCGATTCATGGATGCCATCGCATGGAAACCCTAGTCTACGTCGAGGAGCTTGGCCGCAATGGCGATGTGCTTCGCCGCCACGCCCTCCAGAAGTTGCCGGCCCGCATCGGTCGCGGCTATGACGTGGATGTGATCGTCGACGACCAGCACATCGCCGCGCAGCACCTGGAAATTCGCATCGCCGAGGACGGCGCGCTGGAAGCCGTTGATCTCGGTTCGCTCAACGGCACGCTCCGGCTTGGTAATGCGGAACGAATCAGTACGACGCGAATCCACGGCGATGACGTATTTCGCATCGGACAGAGTCAACTGCGTATCCGTCTGCCGGGGCAACTCGTTCCAGCCGAATTGCCCTTGCCGCAGCGCACCTGGGATCGGCAGCCACGGGTCTTCGCGGCAGCGGCGGCACTTGTGGTTGGTCTTGTGGCGTGGGGCGGGTTTGTCACCACCTTCGATACAGACCCGTCAAATATCCTCTCAGCGCCGGTTCCGGTTGTCATCTGGCTGCTGGCTTGGGCGGGTATCTGGGCACTGGTTTGCAGAACAATGCATGGACGATGGAATTATGTGGCGCATGGGATCGTCGCTTTGCTGGGATGTGCGGCATTTCTACTCGTCGACACACTGACAGGGTATCTCGCCTTTTCTTTTGATCTTGGCGGGTTCGATCTGGTTCGAGCGCTCTGCCTCGCGGCTGTATTTGCTGGGATGCTCTACCGTCATCTGCGCCTGACGGTGCGTTTGTCACCGCGCATTCTCGGCGCGCTGGCGGCTATCGTGGTCGCGGTGCCGTTCGCTGGCGCCCAAGGTTATCAAGCGATGCGGGACGCGAGCAAGCCGGGGCTTCAGACTTACGACAAGGCCATCAAGCCGAGTATTTTTCTTTTCACTCAAGGGATTTCACCTGATCAGTTTGTCGGTATTGCGCAGAAGCTGAAGACAAATGCTGACAAGGATGCCGGAACCATCGCACGCTGACAGAGCAGCTCTGATCGCAAATCCCACCTTTTTGAGCGCGCCGGCAGCGGCCGTGAATTTCTTGCCCGGAAGGTCGGCTTTAGGATCTGAAACCGGCCAATCGTCATGAAAACATCATCAGGCCACTCAAGACACGGACGAGTCAGTGAATTATTTTGGAAGCAGCCGCTCAGAAAATGGAGCGCCAAATTTTCTTCCGGCAAACCTCGAACGGCAGCTTCACTTCCAACTCCGGACGCTGGCCCCAAGCGTCCAAAATCAGGAGTTCAGGTCAAAGCGGTCATTCAATAGTTCATGGTTTTGGGGGCGCCAATGTCCCTTTATGGCCGAACTGCGACGATTCGAGGTCCGGCTCAAACGCCCCGCCGACTCGCAGTTGTTCCCCGAGGCGGACCGGTCCTCTTCCATCCTCGCCGGCATCAAATACTACCTATAGACGGGCAATCGCTGTTGTGGGTAACCACAATGTCAAGGGCGAATCCGGTAGCCGCTCGAATTCATAGCGTTCATACCAGCCCCGCGCATGATCATCCTTGGCGTCCACAATGACGCCAATCATTCCAATCTCGACGGAAAGCCGCAGGCAACGCTGCAAGGCATCCGCCAGCAGCAACTCACCCAGTCCTTGCCTCTGATGGCGCATTTCAACGGCCAGGCGAGCAAGGCGTGCAACCGGAAGCGGGAAGTTGGGGAATCGGTTCAGGTGCTTGGCTGGCAGGTTCTCCTTTCGGATGGCCGACATGGCCAGGCTGTAGAAACCGCGAACGGTTGAACCCGCCACGGCAACGTAGGTGCGGCTTACATTGACATCGGCATGCTGGCGAGCAAACCGCCGAAGATATTCATCCAGTGCTTCAACACCGCATGCAAATGTGCGGCGGTCATGAGCCGACGCCAGCGCTTCGATGCTGACCAAGGGAATGGAAGTCAACGCTTGTCTTGCTGCCAATTGCGGTGACGTTTCATTGCAGCGGACAACTTCGGCCTGGGTTTCTCGGCATTGTCCAGCGCTTTCGCAAAGGCGTTCCAGTCACGGGAGGTGAGAGTGATCGTCTCTTTCTCCGCCAGGATCTGCCTGGCTCGTTCCTGGGCGGTGCCGAGCAGGAAAGCGCTTACCGACATCCCTGCAGAAGAGGCCGCCCGGACAATCAGTTCCTTGATTTCCGGCGATGTGCGCAAATCAATGCGTTCGTAGGCTTGGGCAACAGTAGACATGGCAGGCTCGCCTTCATTACGGAAGAAATACGGTTCATTGTAGTTCACTGCGAAACGGCGCGCAATTCAAACCGTACAAATGACGTATTGGTGGCGTCAATGGGTGGGGTGACGGAACGTCGGGAAATGGCCGCACTGAGACGGCAGGCCGGTTGCAGTTCCAAAACCGGAATGCAGCCGGTGATGGCTGGGGCACTGCTCCGGATTCAGTGCCAGGGACCGCGAACCACGTTTCCTTCCGGCGTCTCCGGCAGGCCGAGCTTGATCACCAGCACGCGGCTGCCGAGCATGGCGAGGCTGCCGGGGCTGCGGTCGTTGCCGGTGTCGCTGTACTCGAAGTCGTAGGTGCGGCGGATGCGCATGGCGCCGTCGCCGTCGCGGCCCAGGCCGATCCGCCGTATGGCGACGGTGTCGTCGAGCAGCAGCAGATGCTCCGAGTTGCAAGCGGCCTTGGCCGCCGCGACGGCCGTTTCGCGCGCCTTGAGGCTGTCGAGCCAGAGCCAGCCGATGGCGGCCAGCAGCATGAGGCCGAGGAGGTCGAATAGATCCATGCCGTGAGCCTAACCCAGATTTGCGCCGGAGCCGGAACTCCCCTGTTTGCCGCGGCGCAGAAGGGCTGCTTCATCGCCTGGCGCGATTGTGAGACACTTCCGCGCCCCTCATTTTCCGGTCCTGCCATGCTCGAACTCAAGAATATCGACCTCACCGTCGACGCCGCGGCCGCGTCTTTCGTCAAGGACGAAGTCGTCGATGTCGTCTTCGCCGCAAACGCCGGCGAACTGGCCAGCCGCGAAGGCCCCAATCGCTATCAGGCGGGCGATGCGCTGATTGCCGGTTCCACCGGCGATCGCTGGAGCGTTTCCCGCGATCGCTTCGACGCCAAGTACCTTCCCGTGGCGCCGCTCGGGGCGGGCGAGGACGGCCGCTACCGGGCGAGGCCGCTGCCCGTGCTGGCGAAGCAGATGGCCGAGGCCTTCACGCTGGCCCGATGCTCCGGAGGCGATGTGCTGCAGGGCCTGGCTCAGGACTGGGTGCTGCAATACGCGCCGGGCGACTTCGGGGTGGTGGAAAACGCGCGATTCCAAAAGGTTTATCGGCCGCTGGCCTGACGCCGCGCGCCGCGGGCAGTGAGAGGTTTGCCCTCGGCAGACAGGGTAGGGTACATTTCACCGATGAGCGAAGAATCCCGTTCCGCCGCGCCGCCCGACCGGGCCGAGAAGCCTTCGGGCGCCGCGTCCGATGAACCGCGCTCGGTGCTGACCGTGGAAATGCTCGCGGCGGCGGCGGGCGCCTCGGCCGAGGACGGCATCTGGCTCGACGTGATCCGCAAGATGGACGAGGTCTATAACGACCTGCTCCAGTACGAAGTCGCGCTGGAGCAGAAGAATGCCACGCTGGAAGACACCCAGCAGTTCATTTCTTCGGTGCTGACCTCGATGTCGGACCTGCTGATCGTCTGCAGCCGGGCCGGCGTCATCGAGAGCGTCAATGAAGCGCTGGCCTCGCTGCTCGGCATTGATGCGGCCTCGCTCTACGGGCGGACGATATTCGATTTGTTCGCCGACGGCGAGTCGCGCGAGCAGGCCGGGCGCCTGCTCTCCGACCAGGGCAGTCATGCCGTGGAAGACATCGAGATGCAGCTCAAGGCGGCCAACGGCAGCGCGATCCCCGTGTCGCTCAACTGCACGCCGCGTTACAACGGCGTCGGCAAGATGCTGGGCCTGGTCATCACCGGCCGCCCGGTGGGCGAGCTGAGGCGCGCCTACCAGGCCCTGCGCCGCGCCCACGAAGACCTCAAGACCACCCAGCAGCAGCTGATCCATTCCGAGAAGATGGCCTCGCTCGGCCGCCTGGTGGCCGGCGTCGCGCACGAGCTGAACAATCCGATCAGCTTCGTCTACGGCAACACGGTGGCGATGAAACGCTATGCCGACCGCCTTGCGCGCTACCTTGCCGCGATCCACGGCGATATCCCACGCGAGGAGCGCGAAACGCTGCGCCGCGAACTGCGCATCGACCGCCTGCTCGACGACTTGCCCTCGCTGATCGACGGTACGGTGGAAGGCGCCGAGCGCACCCGCGACATCGTCGATGCGCTGAAGCGCTTCTCGGCGACCGACCGCGACGAGCGGCAGCCCTTCGATCTGGTCGAAGTGATCCAGCGCGCCGTGCAGTGGGTGTGCAAGGCCACCGCGAACCAATTCGAGGTGAGCCTGAGCCTTCCCGAGGCTATCGAGGTGCCGGGTTCCGCCGGCCAGGTGCAGCAGGTGGTGATGAACCTGGTGCAGAACGCGGCGGACGCCACCGAGAAAGCACGCGAACGGCGGCTGGAGATATCCGGCCGCGTCGAGGACGGCGCTGCGGTCATCGATTTCCGCGACAGCGGCCCCGGCATTCCCGCCGAAAACCTCGACAAGCTGTTCGATCCTTTCTTCACCACCAAGCCCGTCGGGCGCGGCACCGGCCTCGGCCTGGCGATCAGCTACGGCATCGTCGAGCGTCACGGCGGCAAGCTCACGGTGAGCAATCATCCCAAGGGCGGCGCCTTGTTCAGCCTGCGCCTGCCGCTGGCGCAGAAATGAGCGAGGGCATCGATCCCGGCTGCGTCAGGCTGCGGCTGGCCAGCACCGGGGGCCGCATCAGCGAGGTCCGCGTCGCCAGCGAACGTCCGGCCGTGGCGTCCTATCTGCGGGGCCGTGCGGCCGACGACGCGGTGCGCCTGGTGCCCCTGCTGTTCGCCTTGTGCGGGCAGGCGCAGGGGCGGGCCGCGACGCTGGCGCTGGCCGCCGCGCGCGGCACCGACTTCCCTGCGCAGCTCGACCCCGCGATTCAGCGCGAAGCCCTGCGCGAGCATTTGTGGCGCTGGCTGCTCGATCTGCCGGTGCAGTTCGGCGATGCCGCGATGCGCGAGGAGTTTGTGGCGGCGGCGGGCTGGGTAGGCAAGGGGCAACGCGACGAACTGGCGGCGCTGCTGAACGATGCGCGCATCGAAGCCTTGTGTCGTCGATTGGCGGAAATGGAAGATGCCAGCGATAGTGCGCCGCGCTTCTTGCCGTCGCTGGATGCAAGGGCTTCGCTGGACTGCTGGCCGCGGCTCGATGCGGATTTCTGCCGGATGCCGCACTGGCAGGGCGCGGCGGCCGAAACCGGAGCCATCGCGCGGCGGCATCCGGGTACGGGTGCGACCACCGCCGCGACGACCTCCGCGTTTGCCGCGCGCTGGCTGGCACGCCTCGGAGAGTTGCGCGACTGGGCAAGCGGCACCGAGAAAGTCGGCGCTGGCGGTACGGCAAGTGCAGCGCAGTCGGGCACGGGAAGAGGGCGCGCGCTGGTCGAAACCGCACGCGGCCTGCTGATGCACGAAATCGCGCTCGACGGCGAGCGGATTGCCGACTACTTCATCGTCGCACCGACCGAGTGGAACTTCCACCCGCAAGGCCCGCTGGCCGGCTGGCTCACGGGGCGCGATGCCAACGACCGCGAGGCCGTACAGGCCTTCGCCGCGCGCGCCGTCGCGGCGCTGGATCCCTGCGTGCGCTGGGAACTGGAGTGGCTATGAGGTCATGAAGTTCAGCTGTCGGACCGAAGCGTCAGCCGAGTTTGCCCTCCCCCCTTCAAGGGGGGAGATGGAGGGGGGATGGGGATATGGGCGTTGCTCGTGTCGCTCACGTCCCCCATCCCCTCTCCGGCCCTCCCCTTGAAGGGGAGGGAGAATGGATACCGCCGTGGCTAATCAGGTGAGGTCTTGCGTGTCAGGCTCAAGGCCACGGCTTCGGCGACCTTGATGCCGTCGACCGCCGCCGAGAGAATTCCTCCCGCATAGCCGGCGCCTTCGCCGGCGGGAAACAGGCCGCGCGTGTTGAGGCTCTGGAATTCCTCGTTGCGCGTGATGCGGATCGGCGACGAGGTGCGCGTCTCGACCCCGGTCAGCAGCGCGTCGTCCATCGCGAAGCCGGCGATCTCCCTGCCGAAGGCCGGCAGCGATTCGCGCAGCGCGGCGACCACGTAATCGGGCAGGCAGCGCGCCAGATCGGTCGGCTGCACGCCGGGGGTATAGGACGGCACCACCGAGCCGAGCGTGGTCGACGGCCGGCCGGCGAGGAAGTCGTCGACGCGCTGCGCCGGCGCGTTGTAGTTGCCGCCGCCGGCCTCGAAGGCGAGGCTTTCCCAGTGGCGCTGGAAGGCAATGCCGGCCAGCGGATCAGTGTCGCTGCCGGGGTAATCGGCCGGCGTGACGCCGACCACCAGCGCGCTGTTGGCGTTGCGCTCGTTGCGCGAATACTGGCTCATGCCGTTGGTCACCACGCGGCCCGGCTCCGAGGTGGCCGCCACCACGGTGCCGCCGGGACACATGCAGAAGCTGTAGGCCGAGCGGCCATTGGCGCAGTGGTGCACCAGCTTGTAATCCGCCGCGCCGAGCAGCGGGTTGCCGGCGTTCCTGCCCAGGCGCGCGCGGTCGATCAGCGACTGCGGATGTTCGATGCGCACGCCGATCGAAAACGGCTTGGCTTCGATATGCACTCCGCGCCGGTGCAGCATGGCAAAGGTGTCGCGCGCGCTGTGGCCGACCGCCAGCACGACATGCGTGGCGGCGAGGGTTTCGCCGTCGGCCAGGCGCAGGCCGCGAATTTGGCTGCACATCTGGCCCTGCTCGATATCGATGTCATCGACGCGGCTGCCGAAGCGGATCTCGCCGCCCAGCGCCTCGATCTCGGCGCGCATGTTCTCGACCATGCCGACCAGCTTGAAGGTGCCGATGTGTGGCTTGGCGACATAGAGGATTTCCGCCGGCGCGCCGGCCTTGACGAATTCGGTCAGCACCTTGCGCCCGCGATATTCGGGGTCCTTGATCTGGCTGTAGAGCTTGCCGTCGGAAAACGTGCCGGCGCCGCCTTCGCCGAACTGGACGTTGGACTCCGGATTCAACTGGCCCTTGCGCCACAGGCCCCAGGTGTCCTGGGTGCGCTCGCGCACGGCCTTGCCGCGTTCGAGGATGAGCGGGCGAAAACCCATCTGCGCCAGGATCAGCCCGGCGAACAGGCCGCAGGGGCCGGTGCCGATCACCACCGGGCGCGGCACCGGCGGCGTCGGCGGCGCCTTGGCGACGAAGTGATAACTCGTGTCCGGCGTCGGACCGACATGGCGATCGCCGCGCAGACGGGTCAGGACGGCCTTCTCGTTCTTGACCTCGATATCCAGCGTGTAGATGAAGACGATGGCAGAAGGCTTGCGGGCGTCGTAGCTGCGGCGAAAGATCGAAAAGCCGAGCAGTTCGTCCGCCGCAATGCCCAGGCGGTGGAGGATTGCCGCGCGCAGTTCGCTTTCGCTGTGGTCGAGGTGAAGTTTGAGTTCGGTCAGTCGCATTGAAATATCGCCGCAGCCGGTGGCGAAAAGGCAGCCATTCTATCTTCCCCGGCTGCTGTCCAAGAGCAAACCGGCTGGCCCGTAGCGGGCGCTACGGCAGAGCGGCGGTAAAAGTCGGCGCTGGCGACACGGCGAGCAGGGTGGTTCGCGACGAATTGTGGCGCCGGCTGCTTCTCGGCCGAAGCGGTCATCGATGACCATTCTCTCTAAGCCTCGGTGCGGCCATCAAGAGCCTTTCGACGGCAAAACCTATCGGGCAGGTTCAGACTGGGAGCTGTCATGCAATTTTCCTGAGCTGACTGAATATCCAATGCTCTATCCCAGTGCTATGCTTCCGGAATGATTAAATGCACTACATAGAGACTTCCTACATGACCACTCATCTTGACCGCCTCCTATTTTCCCAAGGGGGCCAATGCTTTTTCTGCCGGAAGCCCTTGCCGAAGGCAGTTGCATCCGTTGAACATATAGTTGCAAGTGCAAACGGTGGAACGAGCGACGACGATAACTGCGTTGCTTGTTGTAAGGCGCTCAATCATCTGCTGGGCTCCAAATCAATCAAAGAGAAGTTACAGATCGTACTCAACCAGCGTGGCAACTTTCAATGTCCCGGCAACGTTTGTGCCCCGGCTGCGACAGCGCCGAGTACCATCACTCAAAAAGCGGCCCCGAAACCCGCTCCGACCTTAGGCAACGGCGCATCCGCCCCTATCGACCTTGTGCTGGCAGACCTCAAGAAGAGGGGAGCATCTCGACCACGCAAGGTTTCGACACTAGCCAGCACTATCAAGGCACTGCTTAAGCAACAGCAGAGGACGAATACCGATGCCGAGGTAACTGGCCTGATCGCTGAGCTTCAGAACCGTGGAAAGGCCACCATCACCGATACCAAGGTTACATACAAGCTTGGCTAAAGAGCAGCTTGCGGAGGGCTGACTGGCGATTTGAAATGTTTTGTCATCAATGGCCGGTTTCGCTGCGCTGCCGACGTTGGCTGAGAAAACCTGATCGGCAGATCAGGGCACGGAGCGGTAGCTCGTCCAAGCTGAGCCATTGTCAGCAATGGCCAAATAAACGCCGTATCGCCAGCGCCGACTATCAGCATTGGACAGTACGACTGTTGTGGCCGAGATGCAGACCGTCGCCTTTTGGCGCAGACCATATTCCCCGCCCGACTTTCAGGGCTGCCGGGACGCCGACCAAAGTCGACGCCGGCGACACGGCGATGCGCTGCGCCGGTCAGGCCTTGCGCCTGATCGCCGTGGCGGCGAACAGCGTCTGTCCCGCCCAGTAGGTGAGGATGATGGCGAACGCCGCGCCGGGCATGGGCTGGTGGAAGCGGTGGATGCCGATCAGCATGTCGGAAAAGCCGAACAGGATGGCGCCCGCCAGCGGGCCCCAGCGGATCAGCGCGTCGTCCTGCGCTTCCAGCGCGCAGGCGGCTGCGCGCCAGATCATCGCACCGATGACGAGCACATAGACCACCAGCGGCAGCGTCAGCGCGCCGGCGCCCGGCAGCATCAGCCATAGCCCCGTTGCCGCAAAGATGCCCACCGGCGCCAGCAGCGCCGGCGCGGGGATGCGGCTCCATTGCAGGAAGGCGGCAACGTACAGGCCGTGGCCGATGGCGAAGGCGATCATGCCCGGCAGAAAGGCATTGGGCAGTGCCAGGCAGACATCGCCCACGGCGCCGGCCAGCAGGCCCCAAGCGATGCGGCGTCCGGCGCCGCTGCCGGCGTGCTTCCACACCGCCAAGGCGAGCGCGACCACCAGCCACGGCTTGGTCAGCAACTTGAGCCAGAACAGGTCGAGCGCGAGCCCGACCAGGTAGAGGCAGGCCGCGAGGACGGCAGTGACGACAGGCAGTACCCGATTCATGCGCCTGCCGCTCCACGCGACGTTCGCCGGTACAGCCACAGCAGCGCAGTCGCCAGCGCTGTCATGGCGACGATGGGCAGGGCGTAGGTGTTGAGGCTGGCCCAGCCGGTGCTGGTGACCAGCACGCCCGACGACAGCGAGGTGAGGCCCTGCACGCCGAGCACGATGAAGTCGTTGGAGCCCTGCACCTTGGCCTTTTCCTCGGGGCGATAGGTCTCGGTCAGCAGCGTGGTGCCGCCGATGAACAGGAAGTTCCAGCCGACGCCCAGCAGCACCAGCGCCCACCAGAAATGCATCAGCGTGACGCCGGAGAGCGCGATGCCGATGCAGACGAACATCAGCGCGGCGCCGACGATCAGGATGTTCAGCACGCCGAAGCGCTTGATCAGGCTGCCGGTGAAGAAGGACGGCGCGAACATCGCGATGACGTGCCATTGCAGGATGAAGGCGGTATCGGCGAAGGGCAGGCCGCAGATGTCCATCGCCAGCGGGGTCGCCGTCATCAGCAGGTTCATCACGCCATAGCCGCAGGCGGCGGCCAGCACGGCGACGACGAAAGCCGGCTGGCGTGCGATCCGGTGCAAGGGGCGGCCGACGGCCTTCTGTTCGCTGACCGACAGCGGCGGGATGTCGAGCCGGCTGGCGATCAGCATGGACAGTGCGGCGAAGCCGATCAGCGCGCCGTAGCTGGCGAGGTAGGTCGGCTCCAGCAGCGTGCGCGTCAGCTTGCCGACTTCGGGCCCGATCACGCCGCCGAGGATGCCGCCGGCGAGGGTGAAGGAGATGGCCTTGCCCTTCCAGTCGAGCGGCGTGGCATCGGCGGCGGCGAAGCGGTATTGCTGGCCGAAGGCGTTGTAGATGCCGGCGAAAACGGTACCGAAACAGAGCAGCCAGAAGCTGCCGATGCTCACGGCGAAGGCGGAAATCAGCGCGCCGAGCATGCCGATGCCGGCGCCGAGCATGAAGCCGGCGCGACGGCCGTAACGCTTCATGAAGAAGGCGGCCGGCAGGGTCGCGAGGGCGCCGCCGATCACATAGGTGGTGATGGGCAGGGTGGCCAGCCGCTTGTCCGTCGCCAATTGCAGGCCGAGCAGGCCGTTGATGGCCACCAGCGTGATGCCGTTGGTCAACAGCAGGGCTTGCGCCGCAGCGAGCAGCGCGATGTTCTTTTTATGGTTCATGGGGCAGGGTGCTGGATCAGGGCGCGGTAGGCATGCCAGGTGGCGTGTCCCACCAGCGGCATAGTGATGATGAGGCCGACGAAGGCCAGGGCGATGCCAAGCGCGGTCAGCAGCACGATCAGCGCGCCCCAGATCAGCATCATCGGCAGGTTGCGCACCAGCGCCAGAAAGCTGGCCAGCATGGCGGTGATGGTATCTTCGTTGCGCTCCAGCATCATCGGGATGGAAACCACTGAAACGGCAAACACCAGCATGGCAAAGAAGCCGCCCACGACGAGATAGGCCAGCATGAATTCGATATTGTCGAACTTCAGCAACTGCGTCATGAAGCTGCCCAGGGTCGGCATGCCACCCTGATAGAAGAGGGCGAAGATCACCAGCGAGGCGCGGGCCCAGACCAGATAGATGACGATCAGGATCAGCGAGTAGATGCCGAAGCAACTGATGTTGCGCTTCCAGACCGTGAGCGTGGCCGCCAGGCTCAGCGTTTCGCCGGTTTCGCGGCGGCGCGAGAGCTCGTAGAGGCCGAGGGCGAGAAACGGTCCGAGCAGCATGAACCCGGCGGTGACGGCCGTGACCAGCTGCACGGCATGGCGGAAGGCCATGAAGAGCACGAAGCCTCCGGCGGCGAAGCAGATGCCGTAGAACAGGCTGGCGAAACCGCCGGCCTTGAGATCGCTTGCGCCGCGCCGCAGCCAGTCGATCGGTGAGGTGAGCGGCAGTCCGGCGCGGACGACGGGAAACGGGCGGCGCTGTGCCTCAGGCGTCTCCATGCGGTCAGAGGATGAAAGTGCGCAGGGCGTCGAGCAGCGCATCGGGCTGCTCGGCCATCAACGCGTGGCCGGCGCCGTCGAGGCTCACGCTCCTGGCATCCTTGATCGCAGCAGCGAGTTTCGCCGCGGCTTTGGGGTGGGTCATCATGTCCCGGCTGCCGCTGACGACCAATGCCGGACAGGCCAGCATCGCCGCGGCTTCCATGCCGTGGCCGTAGGCGTTGCAGGCGGCCAGGTCGTTGTGCAGCACGCCGGGTTTCTGCCGTTCCATGAGGCGGCGCGCGGCGCCCATCATCCACATGCCCGGCACGGTATTGCCGCCGACGGTGCCGCGCGGCGAATGCGACCAGCCGTTGATCATGGCGATCGCCTTGGCTTCGTTGTCCTTCGCCGGGCCGAGCAGGACATCGGATACCGGCATCGGCACGGCGGTGCCGATCAGCGCGATGCGCGCGATGCGTGCCGGATGGCGCGCGGCGCATTCCAGCGCGGTGAGCGAGCCCATGCTGTGGCCGACCAGCGAAACGGTTTTCGCCGCGCCGTCTGCCGTGTTGCCGGCGTCGACTCTCTCCAGCAGCAGTTCGATCCAGTCCGCCAGGGCCTCGATCGACGGCAGCGGATCGCCGGCGCTGCGGCCGTGGCCGGGCAGATCCACGGCCAGCACGGCAAAGCCGTGGTGGGCGAACCAGCGGCTTTGCAGGCTCCAGACGCTGTGGTCGTTCTGCGCGCCGTGGATGAACACGACGCAGGGCAGGCCGGCATCGAAGGGCTTGCCGCCGGTGTAGGCGTAGGCGGTCTGGCCGTTGAGTTCGATCTGCATGATCAGACCTTCGCGGCGGCAGCGAGGCCGCGGTTGAGGTCTTCGAGCAGATCGCCGGCATCTTCGAGGCCGATCGACAGGCGGATGGTGCCGGGGTGGATGCCGGCGGCAACCAGAGCCGCATCGGACATGCGGAAATGGGTGGTGGAGGCGGGATGGATCACCAGCGATTTGGCGTCGCCGACGTTGGCCAGATGCGAAAACACGCGCAGGGATTCGATGAACTTGCGACCCGCGGCGCGTCCGCCTTTCAAAGTGAAACTGAACACCGATCCGGCGCCGCGCGGCAGCAGTTTTTGCGCCAGGGCATGGTCGCGATGGTTCTCCAGTTCGGGGTAGCCGACGCTCGCCACGGCTTCATGCCTGGCCAGATGGGCGACCGCCTGGCGCGTGTTGGCGATGTGCCTTTCCATGCGCAGCGGCAGCGTTTCGACGCCTTGCAGCAACTGGAAGGCCGTCATCGGGCTCATGCAGGCGCCGAAGTCGCGCAGGCCTTCGCGGCGCGCGCGCAGCAGAAAGGCGGCGACGGTGGATTCCTCGCTGAAATCCATGCCGTGGAAGCCTTCATAGGGCTCGGTCAGGGTCGGGAATTTGCCGGACTTGCCCCAGTCGAAGCTGCCGCCATCGACCAGCAGGCCGCCGATGGCGACGCCGTGGCCGCCGAGGAACTTGGTCGCGGAATGAAAAATCAGGTCGGCGCCGTGGTCGAAGGGGCGCATCAGCCAGGGCGTGGTGAAGGTGCTGTCCACCATCAGCGGCAGGCCGTGTTCGTGGGCCAGCGCAGCCACCTGAGGGATGTCCAGCACGTCGAGGCCCGGGTTGCCCAGTGTCTCGCCGAACAGCAGCCGGGTTTCGGGACGGATGGCGGCGCGCCAGGCGTCGAGATCGCGCGGATCGACGAAGGTGGTGGTGATGCCGAAGCGCGGCAGCGTGTAGTCGAGCAGGTTGTGCGAGCCGCCGTAGAGCGAACGGCTGGCGACGATGTGGCTGCCGGCGCCCATCAGCGTGGCGATCGCGAGGTGCATCGCCGCCTGGCCCGAGGCTACCGCAATCGCGCCGACGCCGCCTTCGAGCGCCGCGATGCGCTCTTCGAGCACGGCGTTGGTCGGATTCGAGATGCGCGAATAGACGTGGCCGGCGCGCTCCATGTTGAACAGCGCGGCGGCCTGGTCGGAATCCTTGAAAACGAACGAGGTGGTGAGGTAGATCGGCGTCGCCCGCGCGCCGTAGGTTTCGTCGGGCACCTGGCCTGCATGCAGGGCCAGCGTATCGAAGTTGTAGGTCATCGGACTACTTTTCCCCCGTCCCCCTTCTCGGGAAGGGGGGTGATTGCGGTTCGCCGCTCGCGCGGCTCCATGTTTTTGATTGCGCCACCGCCGGGCAACCCCAAGGCGGCCGCGCGGCGGCGCTCAAGCGTATTGGTCGGGATCGGGATCGAGCATGCGCTCCAGCGCCGAAATGCGGTCCTTGATCAGCAGCTTGCGCTTCTTCAGCCGCCTCAGCAGCAACTGGTCGTCCGGCGGCGCCAGCGTGAGCCGGCTGATCGCGTCGTCGAGATCGCGATGCTCGGTGCGCAAGTCGATCAGGCGCGCCTGCAAAACCTCCGGAGCATCGCTGGCATCATTGGCTTCCATGTCGCGTTCCCGTCCGCGTCAGCCGGCGATGTACTGCTCCAGTTGCTTGATCAGGAAGGCCTGTTCCGAGATGGTTTCCCGCACCAGATCGCCGATCGACACCATGCCGATGAGCTTCTGCGAGGAGTCGAGCACGGGCAGATGGCGAATGTGCTTCTCGGTCATCAGCGCCATGGCCTCGTCGGTGGTTTGGTGGGGGAGGACGTAGAGTACCTTCTCGGTCATGATTTCCCGCACCTGAGTGTCCTTCGACGCCTTGCCCAGCAAAATGATCTTGCGGGCATAGTCGCGCTCGCTGAAGATGCCGACGAGCTGGCCGCCGTTCATCACCAGCACGGCGCCGATCTCGTGCTTGGCCATGAGTTCGAGGGCAGAGAACACGGAGTCGTCGGGCGACACGGCAACCGGTGTCCGCGGACGCTCTTCCAGCAGTTGTTTCATTGTTTTCATGTCGACTCCTCCTCTCGTTGTCGGGCCGGCCGCAGCGGGCCGGTATTACGCGCTTTTTTCGCCAGTATGTCGCAGATGGCCGGCTTCCGGTTGGCGCGACCGATTATGGGCCATTCCGGTCATTCCGCCAGTCCATGCTCGAGGCCGTAGCGGATCAGCTCCGCTGTGCTCTTCAGGCCCATTTTTTCGAGCAGCCGCGCCCGGTAGGTGCTGACGGTGGCAACGCCGAGGTTGAGCTTTTCGGCGATCTGCGTCAGCGTGTTGCCGGTGGAAATGAGCACCAGCACCTGGTACTCGCGGTCGGTGATCCGCTCGTGGGGCGACTTGTCGGAATTGTCGGATATCGCTTCCGCCAGTTGCTGCGCGACGGCCGGGCTCAGGTACTTCTGGCCCGAGGCGACCTGGCGAATCGCGGTGACCAGCAGTTCGGGCGCGCTCTGCTTGGTCAGGTAGCCCGAGGCGCCGGCCTTCAGCGCGCGCACCGCGTATTGTTCCTCGGGATGCATGCTCAGGATCAGCACCGGCAGGCGCGGAAACTCCTTCTTCAGCGCCTTGAGGGTATCGATGCCATTGCGGTTGGGCATCGAGACGTCGAGCAGAAAGACGTCCCAAGGCTGCTGCCGGGCGAGCTGCAGGGCTTCGGCGCCATCGTCGGTCTCGCCGGTGACGAGCAGGTCCTCGGTTTCGGAAAGAATCTGTTTCAGACCCTGCCGCACAATGGCATGGTCGTCGGCAATAAGAACGTGGATTTTGTCGGCCATGGTTAGAACAAATTGCGCTGCAATTCCTCTTCGCTCGGAGGTTCCACATCTGCCCGTTCCGGAACGCGCAGGATGATGTGAGTGCCGCCGTGTTCCGCCGGTTCAACGGAAAACTCGCCGGCAAGGCTCAATACCCGCTCGCGGATTCCGCGCAGGCCGAAGGACTTCGGCTTCTGCATATCCACCTCCGAAATGCCGCGTCCGTTGTCCCTGATTTCGAGCACGATGTTACCGCGTTCGCGGCGCAAACGCATGACGACCAGCGACGCGTGCGCATGTTTCGCGACATTGGTCAGCGCCTCCTGGGCGATGCGGAACAAGGCCAGCGAAGTGTCGGCCTCCGGCTCGATGCCGTCCTCGTCGCATTGCACGCGGCAGGGGATGCCGAAGCGCTGTGTGAAGTCCTCCGCCTGGCATTCGATGGCGGCGGGCAGACCGAATTCCTTGAGAATGCCGGGGCGCAATTCGCGGGCGACACGGCTCGCCGTGCTCATCGCCTGGTCGAGCAGATGTTCGATCGAGTGCGCCTTTTCGCGCAGCTGGTCGGCGCCCTTGGGCAGCTTGGCGGCCAGGTACGCGGCCTCGATTTTCAGAAAAACCAGAATCGAGCCGAGCTCATCGTGGATGTCGCGCGAGATACGTTCCCGCTCTTCTTCCTTGACCGCCTCGAGGTGGGTCGAAAGCTCGGCCAACTGCTGCCGCGAGGCGCGCAGCTCGGTTTCGCTCTCCTTGCTTTCGGTAATGTTCGTGGCGATCCCGCGCCATTCGACGACCCCCGAATCGAAACGATAGGGCGTCGACCGCAGGTTGATCCATTTATGCCGGCTGCGAACGCGGGTGCGGCCCTCCCAGTTGAGCAGCGTGCCGTTGGCGGCGGACTTGGCCAGGGCGCTCTCGAGGCTTTTCCCCTTTTCGACGTCGAAGGCGTCGAACAGTCGGTTGGCCGAAGCCAGCAAGTGCTGCTGCTTGAAGCCGAAGAGCTTCTGGCAGCCTTCGCTGACGAACAGAAATCGATACCCGCTCTCGACGTCGCGCCGCAAATGAAACAGCATGCCGGGCAGGTTGGATGCCAGCGCGTCGAAACGCGCCTGGCTTTCATTGAGCATTTCCAGCGCGGCGCGGTGGTCGGCGCGATGGCGCGCTTCGCGCACTTCGCGCTCGACGGCGGGAATCAGCCGTTCCAGTCGGTCGGCATCGATCACGTCGCGCGCCCCGGCCTTCATCGCCGGCTGCATTGCGCGTTCGTCGTCGGGGCCGGCCACGACTATCAGCGGCAGGTCGAAGCCGGCGGCATCTATCTGCTGCACCGCGGCTTTTACCGAAAGCGAGGGAAGACCCGGAATGTAGAGCACGGCATCCCACGGTTGCTCGCGCAAAGCCTCGAGCAGCCCGGCCGGATTGTCGGTGCGATGAAACTCACAGGCCTTGTCCGCCGCTGCGAAGACCGGAAGCAGACGTTCCGCGACCTTGCCGGATGCGGCGATGACCAGCAGATGCATGGCTTGGGGCGGAGTTGAACTGGCGACCATGAGCGACGTCGGATAGGGCGAAGAGGAAGTTTATAGCGGATCGGCTCCGTTATAATTCGCTCCGTAGCCGGCATAGCTCAGATGGTAGAGCAACCGCCTTGTAAGCGGTAGGTCACCAGTTCGAATCCGGTTGCCGGCACCAGTATCCAGGCGGCTCCCAGCGATGGGAGCCGCCTTCTTTTTGCGCGTTTGCGAAGCGCAAAAAAAGACCGGAGGCAGGTCCGGTCTTCGATTTGATGGTGGAGGCGGCGGGAATTGAACCCGCGTCCATAAGTGCGCCACATACAGTTCTACATACTTAGCCGCGTCGTTTGATTTAACCCGCAACACGCCGACGGACAGGCTGGTTGCAGGCGATTCGCTGAATTTTCGAACCGTGCATCGCGACTCCGCACAGCCTTATCTCCTGTATATGATTCCGATGCAGCTTGCGCTGCCTGGCCCAGAAGCAAACCAGTTCGGAAGCCAGCCGCAATTAAGCGGCTAGAGCGAAACGCTCGTCGTTGGCAGTTAGTGCTTTCCAGATGGATTTACGAGGTACCCGGATCCTCGGTATGCCCTGCATGCTTTGTCACCCATGTCGAAGCCATGTCGCCCCCCTTGGATGGTGCAAATCAGATGGCGCCTGATCTGCGGATTGCAAGCACCATTTTACCGGTTTGCGGCGGCAAAACCGAGAATATCCTGCGGCGAGGCGGCAATGGCGTCGGCGCCCCAACTTGCGGGAGGCTTGCCCGCGCCGAGGTAGCCCCAGGCGGCGACGATGGTGGTCATGCCGGCGACGCGGCCGGAGATGACGTCGCGTTCGTCGTCGCCGACGTAGATGCAGTCCGCCGCGGCGATTCCGATCACGGCGCTGGCGAGCTGCATGGGGTGGCCGTGGGGTTTGGCGCGCCGGGCGCTGTCGCCGCAGACGATGCAGGCAGAGCGCTGGCGCAGGCCGAGGCCTTCCATCAGGGGAATGGCGAAGCGCTGCGACTTGTTGGTGACGATGCCCCAGGGAATCCCCCGGGTTTCGAGCTGGTCGAGATGCTCGGCCATGCCTGCGAACAGGCGGGTGCCGACGCACAGGGCTTCCTGGTAGATGGCCAGAAATCGCTGCTGCAGTTCGAGATATCCGGGGTCGGCGGGGGTGATGCCTAGACTGGCGCCGATCAGGCCGCGCGCGCCGGAAGAGACATGCGGCCTGAGCTCGTCCATCGGCAGGGGGCTGCGCCCCTGTTCCTGCAGCAACCGGTTGAGGGCGCCGCCGAGATCGGGTGCCGTATCGGCGAGCGTGCCGTCGAGGTCGAAGAGGATCGCCTCAGGCATTGCGCCGGGCCCTGAGCAGGTAGTTCACGTCGGTGTCGGCGCCGATCGACGCGTCGCGCTTGAGCGGGTTGTAGCGCAAGCCGGTGATTTCCAGCACTTCCAGCCCGGCGTCGCGACACAGGCGCGCGAGTTCGGCCGGCTTGAGGAAGCGTGTGTATTCATGGGTGCCGCGCGGCAGCAGGTTGAAGACATATTCGGCGCCGACCACCGCAAGCAGATAGGCCTTGGGATTGCGGTTGATGGTGGAGAGAAACACCTGCCCGCCAGGCTTGACGAGCCGGGCGCAAGCCGCCACGGTGCTTGCCGGATCGGGCACGTGTTCGAGCATTTCAAGGCAGGTGACGAGGTCGAAACCGGCCGGAGCCTCCGTTGCCATGGCTTCGGCCGAAATCAGGCGATAGTCGACCACCTGGCCGCTCTCGTAGAGGTGCAGGCGGGCGATGCCGAGCGCTTTCTCGGACAGGTCGATGCCGGTAACCTGCGCGCCGAGGGCGGCCATGCCCTCGCTGAGCAGGCCCCCACCGCAGCCGACGTCGATGGCGCGCTTGCCGGCGAGCCCGGCGTGACTGTCGATCCATGCCAGTCGTGCCGGATTGATGTCGTGCAGGGGGCGGAATTCCGAGTTCGGGTCCCACCAGCGATGGGCGAGTTCCCCGAACTTGTCGAGTTCGCGCGGATCGGCGTTGCTGCCTGGATTCATGTTGGCGTCCCGGGTGGGCCTTGGATACCGTCGCCGCCCGAAAGGGCGGAGACGCAAGAAAAAAAGCCCTGCGGGGCAGGGCTTTTTCCGGAGTCAGGCGGTATTACTTGGCCTTGGTACCGATGACTTCGATTTCGACGCGACGGTCGGGTTGCAGGCACTCGATGACTTTCTTGCTCTTCGGGCCCTTGCACTGGTCGGCCTTCGTGATCGGCTGCTTCTTGCCCTTGCCTTCGGTGTAGACGCGGTTCGGCTCGACACCCTTGCTGACCAGATAGGCCTTGACGGCTTCGGCCCGCTTTTCGGAGAGCTTCTGGTTGTAGGCGTCGGTGCCGAAGCGGTCGGCGTGGCCGACGGCGATGATCACTTCGAGCTTGATGCCCTTGATGTCGCTCGACAGCTTGTCCAGCTTGGACTTGCCTTCGGCACGCAGAACGGCCTTGTCGAAGTCGAACAGGGCGTCGGCGGCGAGGGTCACCTTCTGCGCGGCGGGCTTCACGGCGGCAGCGGCGGCGGCCGGCGCAGCGGTAATTGCGCGGGTGGCCGGCGCAGCCTTCTTCACCAGATCCGGATCGCATTCTTCCACGGCCATGGCCGGGGTCCAGTAGCCGGTGCGCCAGCACAGGCCGGTACCGTTCTTCCATACGGTGCCGCGCGTATCGACGGCATAGCCCACGGCGCCTTTGGTGTCGATACCAGGCGTCTGGGCGAAGGCGGAAGCGGAAAGTCCGAGCAGAGTGGCGAGCAGCAGAGAATATTTGGCGCTTTTGATCATGGTCCCCCCTTTGTTGGGTTTAAGTGTGACGGAGTTCGATGTTTCAATTTTTCCCCGACCGCAACATGGCGTCAGGACGTCAGGCGAGTATGCCACAAACCTGCGACGTCAAGCAATTCCGAAATGCCGATTTGCGCCGGAACACCGTTGCTCATTACCATTTTGCCCTCAACCCAGGTGTGGGTTACCTGTTCACGTCCGGCGACATATACCAAATGGGAAGCCGGGTCGAAGCAAGGCTGGATCAGCCATTCGTCGAGACGTACGGCGCAGAGGTCGGCCGCCTTGCCGGGCACGAGAGAGCCGATGCGCCGGTCCAGTCCCAGCGCCCGGGCGCCCCCCAGCGTGGCGGCTTCCAGTGTCCGGTGCGCGTCGAGTACTTCGGCGTTCCGGCTCGCTCCCTTGGCCAGCAGTGCGGCATGGCGCATTTCATGAAACAGGTCGAGACGGTTGTTCGATGCGGCGCTGTCGGTGCCGAGGCCGAAATTCAGTCCGCGCGCCTGGATCGCCGCCATCGGCGGGATGCCGCTGCCCAGTTTCAGGTTGGACGTCGGGCAGTGGGCCAGATGGCAGGCTTCGTGCGCCAGCAGATCGATTTCCGCCGCATCGAGGTGCACGGCGTGCACGGCGATCAGTTGCGGCCCGAGGAGGCCGAGGCGGCGCAGCCGCTCGATGGGGCGCACACCGTGCTGCTTGAGGCTTTCCTCGATTTCGTGGTTGGTTTCATGCAGATGCACATGGACCGGGATTTCCAACTGTCCGGCGAGCGTGGCGATGGTGCGGAAAGTCTTGTCCGCCACGGTGTAGGGTGCGTGCGGAGCGAGGCAGAAGCTCAGCAGCGGATCGTCCTTCGACGCGTCGCGGATGGCCAGTCCCTTGGCCAGATAATCGTCGGCATCGGCGGCGTAGCGGGTCGGAAACTCGATCACGACGATGCCAAGCACGGCGCGCATGCCGATCCGCCTGGCGGCCTCGGCGGCGGCATCGGGAAAGAAGTACATGTCGTTGAAGGTGGTGATGCCGCCACGCACCATTTCGGCACACGCCAGCAGGGTTCCGTCCCGCACGAAATCCGGCCCGGCGTGACGCGATTCGGCCGGCCAGATGCGTTCGCCAAGCCAGCGCATCAGGGGCAGGTCGTCGGCGTAGCCGCGCAGCAGGCTCATCGCGGCGTGGGTGTGGAGGTTCACGAGGCCGGGCAGCAATACCTGGCCCGGCAAATCCAGGGTTTGCCGTGGACGGAAGCGTTGCAGGGCTTCCTCATCGGACAACAGGGCCACGATCCGCCCGTCGCGAATCGCCAGGGCGTGCCCGGATAGAGTGACCCCCGCGGGCTCGATGGGAATGATCCACTCCGGCCGGATCAGGAGGTCTATATCTTCGGGCGTGACGGCTGGAGCAGAGGGCGTATTCATGCGCTGATTCAACCAGATTTGGTGGTCGGGGACAACCTGTCGGGGCTATCTCCGCATGCTAAAATTGCTCGCTTTTACGCCATCGCCCCGCCGCAAGTCGGTCGCGGCAAGCCTACATGACCTCGTTCGCCAAAGAAACCCTGCCGATCAGCCTCGAAGAGGAGATGCGCCACTCCTATCTCGATTACGCCATGAGCGTGATCGTCGGACGTGCGCTGCCGGACGTGCGGGACGGTCTGAAGCCCGTCCATCGCCGCGTGCTGTTCGCGATGCACGAGCTTTCCAACGACTGGAACAAGGCCTACAAGAAGTCCGCGCGCATCGTCGGCGACGTCATCGGCAAGTATCACCCGCACGGCGACACGGCCGTTTACGACACGATTGTGCGCATGGCGCAGGATTTTTCGCTGCGCTACATGCTGGTCGATGGCCAGGGCAACTTCGGTTCGGTCGACGGCGACAACGCCGCGGCCATGCGCTATACGGAAATACGCATGGCGCGTATCGGCCATGAGCTGTTGATCGACATCGACAAGGAAACCGTCGATTTCGGCCCCAACTACGATGGTTCGGAGCACGAACCGCTGGTTCTCCCGGCGCGCATCCCCAATCTGCTGATCAATGGTTCCGCGGGTATCGCCGTGGGCATGGCGACCAATATTCCGCCGCACAACCTCAATGAGGTGGTGGATGCCTGTCTGCTCCTGCTGGCCACGCCGGAAACGACCATCGACGAACTGATCAACATCATTCCCGCGCCCGACTTTCCCACGGCCGGGCTGATCTACGGCGTCTCCGGCGTGCGCGACGGCTACCTCACGGGCCGCGGTCGCGTGATCATGCGGGCACGCACCCATATCGAGGATTTGCAGCGCAGCGGGCGGCAGGCCATCGTGGTCGACGAATTGCCCTACCAGGTCAACAAGAGGACGCTGCAGGAAAAGATCGCCGAGCTGGTGCACGAGAAGAAGATCGAGGGCATCGCCCATATCCAGGACGAGTCCGACAAGTCGGGCATGCGCCTGGTCATCGAATTGAAGAAGGGCCAGATGCCGGAGGTGGTGCTGAATCACCTCTACAAACAGACACAGCTGCAGGACACCTTCGGCATGAACATGGTGGCGCTGGTCGATGGCCGCCCCAAGCTGCTGAATCTGAAGGAAATGCTGCAATGCTTCCTCGCCCATCGGCGCGAGGTCGTCACGCGGCGCACGGTGTTCGAACTGCGCAAGGCGCGCGAGCGCGGCCACATCCTCGAAGGCCTAGCCGTCGCGCTGTCGAATGTCGATGAAATCATCGCCCTGATCAAGGCGGCACAGACCCCGCCGGAAGCCAAGCGCGGGCTGATGGCGCGCACCTGGCGTTCGACCCTGGTGGAAGGCATGCTGGCCCGCGTCGCGGCAGAGTCTTCGCGCCCCGATGGTCTCGGCGCGGAGTTCGGCCTTTCTGCCGACGGCTATTTGCTGTCCGATGCCCAGGCCCAGGCGATTCTCGAACTTCGCCTGCAGCGCCTGACCGGGCTGGAGCAGGACAAGATCGTCGCCGAATACAAGGAGGTGATGGAACAGATCGTCGACCTGCTCGACATCCTGGCCCGCCCCGAGCGCATCACCACCATCATCGGCGACGAACTGACGGCAGTGAGGGTGCAGTTCGGTGACGCGCGGCGTTCCGAAATCGTACTCAGCACCGCCGACATCAATTTTGAAGACCTGATCGTCCGCGAGGATATGGTGGTCACGCTGTCGCATACCGGCTACATCAAGCGCCAGCCCCTGGCCGACTATCGGGCCCAGCGGCGCGGCGGGCGCGGCAAGCAGGCAGCGGCGGTCAAGGAAGATGATTTCGTCGATCGCCTGTTCGTCGCCAACACCCACGACTACATTCTTTGCTTTTCCAGCCGCGGCCGCGTTTATTGGCTCAAGGTCTACGAAGCGCCGGAAGGGCAGCGCGCCTCGCGCGGCAAGCCGATCGTCAATCTGTTCCCGCTCGAGGAAGGCGAGAAGATCACCGCGATCCTGCCGGTCAAGGAATTCGACGAGGAGCACTTCGTCTTCATGGCCACCGGCATGGGCACGGTGAAGAAGACGCCGCTGACCAGCTTCGCCAATCCGCGCAAGGCGGGCATCATCGCCGTTGGACTGGACGAAGGAGATCGCCTGATAGGCGTCGCCATCACCAATGGCCAGTGCGACGTGATGCTGTTCTCCGATGCAGGCAAGGCCGTGCGCTTTGCCGAGGACGACGTGCGGCCGATGGGCCGCGAAGCGCGTGGCGTGCGCGGCATGATGCTGGAAGACAGGCAGAAGGTCATTTCCATGCTGGTCGCGGACAGCGAGGACTATTCCGTACTGACGGCGACCGAGAACGGCTACGGCAAGCGCACGCCGATCGCCGAGTACACGCGTCACGGCCGCGGCACCAAGGGCATGATCGCCATCCAGACGTCCGAGCGCAACGGCAAGGTCGTCGCTGCGGTGCTCGCCGGCCTGGGTGAAACCCGCGAGGAAATCATGCTGATCTCTACCGGCGGCGTACTGATCCGCACCCGGGTGACGGACATTCGCGTTATGAGCCGCTCGACCCAGGGCGTGACACTGATCAATCTCGACGATGGGACCTATCTCGCCGGAGTCGAAAAAGTGATCGAAACGGAAGATGAAGACCCGGTTGCGGACCTGCCGGGCGAGGACTGACCCCTCGCGACTGATCCCTAGCGCCAGAGGGTAAAGACCAGCGCGAAGGCAGCGAAACATCGATTAATGTATACGGTATCCTGTATTTTCCGAAAATTGATTTAGTCACTTCTGGAGGCTGGTTATGGCACGCATCTTCAATTTCAGCGCAGGACCCGCGGCATTGCCCGAGGTCGTTCTCAAGCAGGCGGCCGACGAATTGCTCGACTGGCATGGCAGCGGCCAGTCGGTGATGGAAATGAGCCATCGCGGCAAGGAATACATGGGCATCCACGCCCAGGCGGAGGCCGATTTGCGCGAACTGATGGGCATTCCCGCCAATTACAAGGTGCTGTTCCTGCAAGGCGGCGCCACGCTGCAGTTCGAAATGATCCCGATGAACCTGCTGGCCGGCAAGGCCAGTGCCGACTATGTGCATACCGGCGAATGGGCGAAAAAGGCCATCAAGGCAGCCAAGGCTTTCGGCAAGGTCAATATCGTCGCCAGCAGCGAAGACGGGAAGTTTGCCTACGCACCGGCGCAGAAGGACTGGAAGCTCGACAAGGATGCCGCCTACGTGCACTACACGGGCAACGAGACCATCGGCGGCGTGGAATTCCACTGGACGCCCGACACCGGCGACGTTCCGCTGGTGTGCGACATGTCGTCGAACATCCTGTCGAAGCCGGTCGATGTCAGCAAGTACGGCCTGATCTACGCCGGCGCGCAGAAGAATATCGGTCCGGCCGGACTGACCATCGTCATCATCCGCGACGACCTGATCGGCAAGGGCGTGCCCGCGCCGCAGACCATGATGGACTACAAGACCCACGCCGAGAACGACTCGATGTACAACACGCCGCCCACCTATGGCATCTACATCGCCGGCCTGGTGTTCCAGTGGCTCAAGCAGCAGGGCGGCCTGGCGGCGATGGAAAAGCAGAATATCGCCAAGGCCAAGATGCTTTACGACTGCATCGACGCATCGAGCTTCTACGCCAATCCGGTGCGCAAGGAAGACCGCTCGCGCATGAACGTGCCCTTCACGCTCAAGGATGCCGCGCTCGACGAGGAGTTCCTCAAGGGCGCCAAGGCCAGGGGCATGGTGCAGCTCAAGGGCCACCGGTCGGTCGGCGGCATGCGCGCTTCCATCTACAACGCCATGTCCATCGAGGGCGTCGCCGCCCTGGTCGCGTACATGAAGGAATTCGAGGCGAAAAATGGGTGACCCCTTCAAGGTTCTGATTCTCAATCAGATATCCCAGAACGGGCTGAAGCGCCTGCCGGCGGAGCGCTACCAGGTCGGCAAGGACGTCGCGCAGCCGGACGCCATCATGGTGCGTTCGGCCGACATGCATTCGATGGAGATTCCGCCGTCGGTGCTGGCCATCGGCCGTGCCGGTGCCGGCACCAACAACATCCCGGTCCAGGCGATGTCGGCGCGCGGCGTGCCGGTCTTCAATGCGCCGGGCGCCAACGCCAATGCGGTCAAGGAACTGGTGCTGGCCGGCATGTTGCTGTCGGCGCGCAACATCGGCGGGGCCATGAAGTTCGTCGCCGCACTCGATCCCGCAGATCCGGCCATGGAGAAGAAGGTCGAGGACGGC
Source organism: Sulfuritalea sp. (assembly GCA_030247575.1). Lineage (GTDB taxonomy): Bacteria > Pseudomonadota > Gammaproteobacteria > Burkholderiales > Rhodocyclaceae > Sulfuritalea. Next base: position 6,308 of record JAOTRV010000035.1, on the reverse strand, counting down.
AAGAAGAACTTCGCCGGCTTCGAACTGGCGGGACACACGCTGGGCGTGATCGGTCTGGGCAAGATCGGCTGCCTGGTGGCGGACGCGGCGATCAAGCTGGGCATGCACGTACTCGGCTACGATCCCGAGATCACCGTCGATGCGGCCTGGAGCCTGCCATCGCAGGTGAAGAAGGCCAACAGCGTGACCGAGGTGCTGAAGAACGCCAATTTCATCTCGATCCATGTGCCCCTGGTCAATGCCACGCGCAAGATGATCAACGCGGAAATGCTGGCGCACACCAAACACAACGCCGTGCTGCTGAACTTTTCCCGCGATGGCGTGGTGGATGAGGCGGCAGTGCTTGCCGCGCTCGAAGCCAGGAAGCTCGGTTCCTATGTTTGCGATTTCCCCAGCCCGCACGTCAACAACCATCCGCACGTGATCGCCCTGCCGCATTTGGGCGCCTCCACCGGCGAGGCGGAAGAGAACTGCGCGATCATGGTTGCCGACCAGCTGCGTGACTATCTGGAAGACGGCAACGTGCAGAACGCGGTGAACTTCCCCAACGTGGTGATGCCGCGCGAATCGCGCTTCCGCGTCGCCGTCACCAATTCGAACGTGCCCAACATGCTGGGGCAGATCTCGACGGCCATGGCGCAGGCCGGCTTGAACATCCATAACATGATGAACAAGTCGAAGGGCGAGGTTGCCTACACCCTGGTGGATGTCGAGACCAAGGTGCCGAAAGAGGTAATCGACTCGATCGCGCAGATCGAGGGCGTACTCGCGGTGCGTTATCTGCCGCACGAAGGCTGATGGCTGACGAGAAAGAAGAACTGAACCGTCTGCGCGAAGGCATCGACCGCGCCGATAACGAGATGCTGCGCCTGCTCTCCGAGCGGGCACAGTACGCGCATCGCATCGGCGAAATCAAGCAGGGCAACATCTACCGGCCGGAGCGCGAGGCCCAGGTGCTGCGCCGCCTGGTGGCCGGCAATCGCGGCCCGCTGCCGGACGCGGCTGTACAGCGGATCTTCCGCGAGGTGATGTCGGCTTGCCTGGCGCTCGAGCAGCCCCTGCGCATCGCCTATTTCGGCCCGGCCGGCACCTTCACCGAAAGCGCCGCCAAGAAGCATTTCGGCTCGGCGCCGACCTTCTCGCCGTTCGGCGCGATCGACGACGTGTTCCGCGCCGTCGAATCGGGCAACGCCGACTACGGCGTGGTGCCGGTGGAAAACTCCTCGGAAGGCGCGGTGAGCCGCAGCCTCGATTTGCTGCTGGCCTCGCCGCTGAAGATTTGCGGCGAAGTGATGCTGCGCATTCACCAGAATCTGTTGTCCAAGGCAGAGTCGATGGACGGCATCAAGCGTCTTTACTCCCATGCCCAGTCGCTCGCGCAGTGCCACGAATGGCTCAACCGGAACCTGGCGAATCTGCCCAGGGTACCGGTGGCCAGCAACGCCGAGGCGGCCCGACTGGCGGCCGAAGACCCGGAATCCTGCGCGATCGCGGGGGAAGGCGCCGGCGTGCTCTACGGTCTCAACCAGCTGGCGTCGAACATAGAAGACGACTCGAACAACACCACGCGATTCCTGGTGCTGGCGCAACACGATGCCGGTCCTTCGGGGCAGGACAAGACGTCTTTCGTGTGTTCGGCGCAGAACAAGCCGGGCGCGGTGCACGATCTGCTGACGCCGCTGGCCGATCACGGTGTTTCGATGAGCAAGTTCGAATCGAGGCCGGCACGCGGTTTCGGCGGCAGTCGCTGGGAATACGTGTTTTTCATCGACGTCGAGGGACACCGGCAGGATGCCGCCGTCGCCGCTGCACTCGACGATCTTCGCGGCAGGGCCGGTTTCGTCAAGGAACTCGGCTCCTATCCGCACGCCACGCCATGAGGAAGCCATGAGCACAGCCGATCTCGCACCCGCCTACATCCGTGCCATCTCGCCCTATCTGCCGGGCAAGCCGATCACCGAACTGGCCCGCGAAATGGGCATTCCGGTCGACAGCATCGTCAAGCTCGCGTCCAATGAAAACCCGCTGGGCATGAGTCCGCTGGCGCGCGCGGCGATGGAAAAGGCTGCTGGCGGGATCGAACGCTACCCGGACAACTTCGATCTGACCCGGGCGCTGGCGGAGCGCTACGGCCTGGGCATGAACCAGGTCGTGATCGGCAACGGCTCCAACGACATACTCGACCTCGCGGCGCGGGTGTTTCTTTCGCCGGGGCGCTCGTCGGTGTTTTCGCGCCATGCCTTTGCCGTCTATCCGCTGGCAACGATGTCGGCGGGCGCCGAATGCATCGCCGTTCCAGCCAGGGAGTTCGGCCACGATCTCGATGCCATGCGGGCGGCGATCCGTCCGGATACGCGCATCGTCTGGATCGCCAACCCGAACAATCCGACCGGCAATTTTCTGCCCTACCCGCAGATCAGGGCTTTCCTGCAATCCCTGTCGCAGGACGTGGTCGTGGTGCTGGACGAGGCCTACAACGAATACCTGCCGCCGGCCGATCGCGCCGATACCGTGGCCTGGCTCAAGGATTTCCCCAATCTGCTGATCACCCGCACCTTTTCCAAGGTGTATGGCCTGGCCGGCCTGCGCATCGGCTACGGACTCGCCTCCGCAGAAGTTGCCGACTTGCTTAATCGCGTGCGCCAGCCGTTCAACGCCAACAATCTCGCGCTCGCCGCGGCCGTCGCGGCACTCGATGACCATCTCTTTCTTGCCGAGAGCTACGAGTCCAATCGCCGCGGCATGGAACAGATACTCGCTGGATTGAAGCGGCTGGGGCTGTCGCACATTCCTTCGCACGGCAACTTCGTCACTTTCAAGGCCGGCGATGCGGCCGGCGTCAACCAGCGCCTGTTGAAGCAGGGCGTGATCGTGCGTCCCATCGCCAATTACGGCATGCCGGAGCACTTGCGCGTCACCATCGGCCTCGAACGCGAAAACGACCGCTTCCTCGACGCACTCGAAAAATCGCTCTGATGGCGCAAAGCAAGGTCGTCATCTGCGGTGTCGGACTGATCGGCGGTTCCTTTGCGCTCGCCCTCAAGAAGTCGGCGCTGGCTCTACGGCGGGACTTGCAGGTGGTGGGCATGGGCCGCACGCGCGCGCCGCTGGAGCAGGCGCTGCAGCTCGGCGTGATCGATGTCATCGCGACCGACTGGGCATCCGCGCTCGACGGCACCGACCTGGTGCTGCTGGGCATGCCGGTGGGTCAGATGTCTGCCGTCATGCAGGCGCTGGCGCCGCACCTGCAGCCGCATACCATCGTCACCGACGGCGGCAGCACCAAGTCCGATGTCGTGGCAGCGGCGCGTGTTGCCCTCGGCGACAAAATCGGCCAATTCGTTCCGGGCCATCCGATCGCCGGCGCCGAGAAGAGTGGCGTGGCGGCGGCTCAGTCCGATCTCTACTTCGAAAAGCGGGTGGTGCTGACGCCATTGCCTGAAAACTCGGCGGAAGACGTCAAGGCGGTGCGCACGGTGTGGGAGCTTTGCGGCGCAAAGGTCTCGCAACTTGGCCCGGAGGAGCATGACCGCGTTTTTGCAGCTGTCAGCCACTTGCCGCATCTGCTGGCTTTTGCCCTGGTGCATGACTTTGCGCAGCGCCCGAACTCGGATCAGTTGTTCGGATTTGCTGCCGGCGGCTTCCGCGATTTCACGCGCATCGCCAGCAGCCATCCGGAGATGTGGCGCGACATCTGCGTCGCCAATCGCCAAGCCCTGCTGCAGGAACTCGACGCCTACATGGTCGAACTGATGCGCGCCCGCGTGCTGCTCGCCGGAGGCGACGCCGAGGGTCTGGAACAACTTTTTTCGACCGCCCGCGCGCGGCGCGACGCGTGGCTGGATTCGATTTCACCCTCGGGGGAGTGATGACCAGCCTGACCCTGCCGCCCCTGCGCGTGGCCTCGGGCAACGTTCGTCTGCCCGGCTCGAAAAGCATTTCCAACCGCATGTTGCTGCTGGCCGCGCTGGCGGAAGGCACGACCGAGATCCGCGATCTGCTCGATTCCGATGACACCCGCGTGATGCTGGCGGCGCTGCGGAAGGTCGGCGTTGGCGTCACGGCGCTCGGCGGCAATGCATGGCGTGTCGACGGTTGCGGTGGTGCTTTCCCGGTCAAGGACGCCGATCTCTTCATGGGCAACGCCGGCACGGCGATCCGGCCGTTGACGGCGGCGCTGGCCCTGTCGGGCGGCCACTACCGGCTGTCCGGCGTGCCGCGCATGCACGAGCGGCCGATCGGCGATCTGGTCGATGGCCTGCTGCAGATCGGCGCCGACGTACGTTACACGGGCAATCCCGGCTTTCCGCCACTGGCCATTCATCCGGCGACGGTCAAACTTGCGGGACCGATCCGGCTGCGGGGCGACGTGTCTTCGCAGTTCCTCACCGCGCTGCTGATGGCCTTGCCGCTCACGGGTCAGGCGGCAGTGATCGAGATGACGACCGAACTGATCTCGCGGCCCTACATCGAGATCACGCTGAACCTGATGGCACGCTTCGGCGTTACGGTCGAGCGCGAAGGCTGGCAACGTTTTACGCTTGCGGCTGGCCAGCGCTATCGCAGCCCCGGCGTGCTGCATGTCGAAGGCGATGCCTCGGCGGCTTCCTATTTCCTCGCTGCCGGCGCGATCGGCGGCGGTCCCGTGCGGGTCGAAGGCGTCGGCCGCGACAGCATTCAGGGCGACGTGCGCTTCGCCGAGGCGCTTGCGGCGATGGGCGCGAGCGTCGAATGGGGCGCGCAGCATATCGAGGCGCGGGCGCCCGAATCGGGCAGGCTCAAGGCTTTCGATCTCGACCTCAACCACATTCCCGACGCGGCGATGACGCTGGCCGTGGCAGCCCTGTTCGCCGACGGTCGCTGCTTCCTGCGCAACATCGCTTCGTGGCGCGTCAAGGAAACCGACCGCATCGCGGCGATGGCGACCGAATTGAGGAAACTCGGGGCGACGGTAGAGGAGGGGGCCGATTACATTGCCGTCTCGCCAGCGTCGACTCTCGTGCCGGACACGGCGATCGACACCTACGACGATCACCGCATGGCCATGTGTTTTTCCCTGGCGGCACTCGGCGGCGTGCCGGTCACGATCAACGATCCGCACTGCGTGAACAAGACCTTTCCCGACTACTTCGACGCTTTCGCCGAAATCACCGCACCGGTAATCGCCATCGACGGCCCCTCGGCCTCGGGCAAGGGCACCGTGGCCGAGCGCGTCGCCGCGGCCCTCGGCTACCACTACCTGGACAGCGGCTCGCTGTACCGGTTGACCGCGCTCGCGGCCTTGCGGACCGGCGTGGCGTTGGACGGCGAAGCCGGGGTGGCGGCACTGGCTGCCGGCCTGCCGGCGAGCTTCGAGGGCGGCCGCATCCTGCTCGCGGGCGACGATGTGACGGACGCCATCCGTACCGAGGAAGTCTCGGCGGGCGCCTCGAAAGTGGCGGCATTGCCGGCCGTACGGGCCGCGCTGCTGGCCCGGCAGCGCGCCTATCGGCGCTTTCCCGGACTGGTGGCGGACGGGCGCGACATGGGCTCGGTGGTCTTCCCCGCCGCGACGGCCAAGGTGTTTCTTACCGCTTCCGCCGCAGCACGTGCAGAAAGACGCTATAAACAGTTGATCGGAAAGGGGATGCCTGCTAACATGCACGCCCTTTTACAGGATTTGCAGGAACGGGATGCGCGCGACGCCCAGCGCAGCGTGGCACCTCTCCGGCAATGCGACGATGCAGATTTGGTGGATACCACCGAAATGAACATCGAAGCAGCAGTGGCGGCCGTGATGACCATCGTCGCGCGGCAGCGGCTGTAAGTCCGGCATCAGGAAGGTTTCAAGGAAGCATTGCATCAAAGGTGTCGCAGCGGCCGCCCGGTCTCTGCGGCGAACAGCAACCAACCCGTCACTCCGGTGACAAACATCCGTAAGGTCCCTAACTCAATGTCTACTGCTGCTATTGCCGAAGCTTCACCCATGGAGAGCTTTGCCGCCCTGTTCGAGGAAAGCCTCCAGCGCCAGGAAATGCGTGCCGGTGAAGTCATCACGGCCGAAGTTGTCCGCATCGACCAGAACTTCGTGGTCGTCAATGCGGGTCTCAAGTCCGAAAGCATGATCCCCGTCGAGGAATTCCAGAACGAGCGTGGCGAAGTCGAAGCCAAGCCGGGCGATTTCGTCCTCGTCGCCATCGAAATGCTCGAAGACGGTTACGGCGCAACGCGCCTCTCGCGTGAAAAGGCCAAGCGCATCGCCGCCTGGAACGACCTCGACAAGGCCATGGTCGACAGCGCCCTGGTCAAGGGTCTGATCACCGGCAAGG
>JAOTRV010000034.1 GCA_030247575.1 Sulfuritalea sp. | reverse complement strand
CCGAAGGCCTGCTCTGCTCGCAGGCCGGCATTCCTGTCCAGGCCGCGGGCAAGAAGTTCCTCGACGCCTACAAGGCCAAGTTCAAGGTCGAACCCATCCTCTACTCGCCCTTCACCTACGACGCCGCCAAGCTGCTGATCGCCGCCATGAAGAAGGCCGATTCGCCCGATCCGGCGAAGTACCTGCCGGCACTTGCCGCCAGCGACTACACCGGTGCCAGCGGCAACATCCAGTTCGACGAGAAGGGCGACCGCAAGGACGCCGAGATGACGATCTTCACCTTGAAGGAAGGCAAGATCACGCCGATCGCCATCCTCAAGAGCGGCAAGTCGATGACGCTGGATGAGTATGCGCAGGCTACCGCGCCTGCTGCGCCGGCCGCTCCCGCACCGGCTGCCGCTCCTGGTGCCGCGGCCCCTGCCGCTGGCGCTGCACCGGTGGCTGCTCCGGCTGCGACAGCGGCGCCGGCGGCTCCCGCTGCTGCGGCTCCTGCTGCACCGGCAGCGCCCGCCGCGGCTCCTGCAGCGGCAGCCGCTCCTGCGGCCGCGGCCCCTGCGCCGGCAGCTCCGGCTGCACCAAAGAAGTAAGCCGCACCGGGCCAGAAAGGGGAAGTCGCCATCCGGCGACTTCCCTTTTTTTCAGCCTCGCGCACACTGACCCGCAATGGACATCCTGCTCCAGCAGATCATCAACGGCCTCACCACCGGTAGCGTCTATGCGGTCGTCGCCCTCGGCTACACGATGGTCTATGGGGTGATCCAGTTGATCAATTTCGCCCACGGCGAAGTGGTGATGATCGGCGCCATGGTGGCGTTTTCGATCATCACCTCGCTGGCCGGCAGCAGCCTGCCGCCGCTGGTCATCGTCCTTGCCGGCGTCATGGCCGCCGTCCCCGCCTGCATGGTCATCGGCTACCTGCTGGAACGCGCCGCCTATCGCCCGCTGCGCCATGCCCCGCGCCTGGCGCCGCTGATCACCGCGATCGGCATGTCGATCGTCCTGCAGCACCTCGCGCTGCTGGCCTGGGGCCGCAATCCGCTGGCATTTCCGCAGATCATCGACAACCGGGTATTCGCCGTCGGCGGCGCGGCGATCAGCAGCGTGCAGATCGCCATCATCCTGTTGTCATTGACCATGATGGGCGGCCTCTCCTGGTTCGTCTACCGCACGCGCTTCGGCATCGCAATTCGCGCCTCGGCCGAAAACGTCCATGTCGCCGGCCTGATGGGCGTCAATGCCGACCGCGTGATCGCCGCCACCTTCGTCATCGGCGCCGGACTGGGCGCCGTGGCCGGCGTCATGTACGGCAGCTACTACGGCATCGCGCATTACACGATGGGCTTCAGCCTCGGCCTCAAGGCTTTTTCGGCGGCGGTGCTGGGAGGCATCGGCAACATCGCCGGGGCCATGCTCGGCGGCATCCTGCTCGGTCTGGTCGAAGCCCTCGGCACCGGCTACGTCGGCGACCTGACCAATCTCTGCGCCTGGCCCGGCGCCCAGGGCTGGCTCGCCGCGCAATGCGCCGACGGCGGACACTTCGTGCTGTTCGGCAGCAACTACCAGGACGTGTTCGCCTTCCTGATGCTGATCCTGGTGCTGGTGTTCCGTCCCTCCGGCCTGCTCGGCGAACGAGTCTCGGAGCGCGCATGATGAACATGGCCATGCGCGAAAAGCTGGGCCTGGCCCTGATCGCCGTTGCGCTGGTCGCCCTGCCCTTTGTCCTGGCCTCGGCCGGCACGGCCTGGGTGCGCATCACCAACTTCGCCGTGCTGTTCGTGCTGCTCTCGCTCGGGCTCAACATCGTGGTCGGCTTCGCCGGCCTGCTCGACCTCGGCTATGTGGCCTTCTATGCGGTCGGCGCCTATGTCTATGCGCTGCTGGCCTCGCCGCATTTCGGCCTGCACCTGCCGTTCTGGGTCATCCTGCCGCTCGGCGCCGCCGTTGCCTGTCTTGCCGGCGTCATACTCGGGGCGCCGACGCTGCGCCTGCGCGGCGACTACCTGGCGATCGTCACGCTGGGTTTCGGCGAGATCGTGCGCATATTCATGAACAATCTCTCGGCACCGGTGAACCTGACCAACGGCCCCAAGGGCATCAGCCGCATCGACTCCTTCCAGATCGGACCGGTGAACTTCGCCGGCAGCGACACCTTCGCCGGGCTGGTCTTCAGCGGCCCGATCAAGTACTACTACCTGCTGATGCTGGTGCTGCTGGCGGTGATCGTCGTCAACCGCCGCCTGCAGGATTCGCGCATCGGGCGCGCCTGGGTCGCCATCCGCGAAGACGAGATCGCCGCCAAGGCCAGCGGCATCAACACGCGCAACATCAAGCTGCTGGCCTTCGCCATGGGCGCGTCTTTCGGCGGCATCGCCGGCGGCATGTTCGCCGCGATCCAGGGCTTCGTCAGCCCGGAAAGCTTCGTCCTCAACGAGTCGATCATGGTGCTGGCCATGGTGGTGCTGGGCGGCATGGGCAACATCTGGGGCGTGATCGCCGGCGCGATGCTGCTCTCCTTCGTTCCCGAACTGCTGCGCTACACGGTTGAACCGGCACAGCGCGCCCTGTTCGGCAAGCTGCTGGTCGATCCCGAGGTCCTGCGCATGCTGGTATTCGGTGCCGCGCTGGTGCTGACCATGCGCTTCCGCCCCGCCGGCCTCTGGCCCGAAACGCGGCACCGCCGCGAGATGAACGAGAACCGCGCGTGACCGGAATCCTTCTCGAAGCCCGCGACATCGGCAAGCGCTTCGGCGGCGTGCAGGCGCTGAAGGACGTTTCACTGACCATCAACAGCGGCGAGATCTACGGCCTGATCGGACCCAACGGCGCCGGCAAGACCACGCTGTTCAACGTGTTCACCGGGCTCTATCCGCGCGACAGCGGCGAGGTGCAGTTTGCCGGCAAGGCGCTGGACCTGGCGAGCCCGCATGCCGTGGCCGCCGCCGGCATCGCGCGCACCTTCCAGAACATTCGCCTCTTCGCCAACATGACCGCGCTGGAAAATGTCATGGTCGGTCGTCATGTGCGCACCCGCGCCGGGGTGTTCGGCGCCATCCTGCGCACCCGCGCCGAGCGCACCGAGGAAGCCGCGATCCGTCGCCGCGCGGACGAGCTGCTGCATTACGTCGGCATCGCCGATCGCGCCGACGACCTGGCTCGGCATCTTTCCTACGGCGACCAGCGACGCCTCGAAATTGCCCGCGCCCTGGCCACCGATCCGCAACTGCTGGCACTCGATGAACCCGCCGCCGGCATGAACGCCACCGAGACCGGGGCACTGCGCGACCTGATCGAGGGGCTGCGCCGCGACGGCCTGACCGTGCTGCTGATCGAGCACGACGTCAAGCTGGTGATGGGCCTGTGCGACCGCGTCGCCGTGCTCGACTACGGCGAGAAGATCGCCGAGGACGTGCCCGAGGCGGTACGCGCCAATCCGAAAGTCATCGAGGCCTACCTTGGCACTGGCGCTGCTTGAGGCCTTGAATCTTCACGTCCGCTACGGTGGAATTTCCGCCGTCAAGGGCATTTCCTTCGCCGTCGAGGAAAACGAGATCGTCTGCCTGATCGGCGCCAACGGGGCGGGCAAGACCTCGACGCTCAAGGCCCTCGCGCGCATGATTCCGTCGAGCGGCGAGATTCATTACCGTACCGAACGCATCGAAGCCGTGCCGAGCCACGACTTGATCGGCAGGGGGCTGGCGCTGGTGCCCGAAGGCCGCGGCATTTTCGCCCGCCTGACGGTTGCCGAAAACCTGGCGATGGGCGCCTACCACCGCCGCGATGCGACCGGCATCGCCGATGACGTCGAGCGCGTCTTCGCCCTGCTGCCGCGCCTCAAGGAGCGCAAGGCGCAAGTGGCGGGAACGCTGTCCGGCGGCGAACAGCAGATGCTGGCGATCGGCCGCGCGCTGATGGGCCGCCCCAAACTCCTTCTGCTCGACGAGCCTTCGATGGGCCTCGCGCCGCTGATGGTGGAGAAAGTCTTCGAAGTGATCCGCGCCGTCGCCGCGGAGGGCATGACCATATTGCTGGTCGAGCAGAACGCCAGGCTCGCGCTCGAAGTCTGCTCGCGCGGCTACGTCATGGAAAGCGGCCTGATCACCCTGGCGGACAACTCCGCCGCGCTGCTCGCCGATTCCCGCGTGCGCGCCGCCTATCTGGGCGAATAGTTCAAGAGTCGACGCTGGCGCTACGGCGAATCGGCGCCGCAAGTCCCGCTACGCGAGAGCGGCTGCGGTGGCGGTCGGCGCAAAGGTAAAGGCGTCGGCGAAAAACTCCTCGGCCGGCAAGCCGCGCGCAACAAACTCGGCACGCGCCGCATCGATCATGGCCGGCGCACCGCAGGCGTAGACCTGGTAGCCCGAGAGATCGGCATGGTCCTCCAGCACGGCACGATGAACGAGTCCCGTGCGTCCCTGCCAGGCGTCCTGCGCCGTCGCGTCGGACAGCACCGGCACATAGCGGATGTGGTCGTGCGCCGCCGCCCAGCTTTCGGGCAGATCGGGCAGGTAGAGACCGGCCTTGTTGCGCGCGCCCCAGTAGATTTTCATCGGCCGCGCGATGTGGCTGTGAATGGCGTGCTCGACCAGCGCCTTGATCGGGGCGAAGCCCGTGCCGCCGGCCAGCAGAATCATCGGCTTGGCCGACTCCTCGCGCAGGAAGAAACTGCCGTAAGGCCCCTGAAAACGCAGGATGTCCTTTTCCTTCATCGCGCCGAAGACATGGCCGGTGAATTCGCCGCCGGCGATCAGCCGGACATGCAATTGCAGGAAGCCATCGTCATGCGGCGCATTGGCGATCGAAAAAGCCCGGCGCTTGCCGTCCTTCAGCATGAACTCGATGTACTGGCCGGCAAGGAATTGCAGGCGTTCGTTGGCCGGCAACTTGAGGCTCAGCACGATCACGTCGTCGGCCACGCGTTCGATCTTCTGCACCCGGCAGGGCATGATCTTGACCGGTATGTCCTTCGCCGTGCCGACTTCACGGCATTCGAGCACCAGATCGGAAAGCGGCTTCGCGCAACAGAACAGCGCCAGGCCGCCGGCGCGATCGGCGGTGGACAAGGCCTGCTCCTGCGCCGTGCCATGGTCCACCAGACCGTCGATGACGCGGCCCTTGCACGCACCGCAAGCGCCGTTGCGGCAGCCGTAGGGCAGAGTCAGGCCGGCATCGAGGGCCGCCTGCAGCACCGAGTCGCTGCCGTCGGTGGTGAAGCTGTGCCCGCTGGGCTGAAGCGTGACGCGAAATGACGCAACTGGGGAGGCTACTGGGGCCATGCGATAATTGTCCGATGCGTAGATTGCTGATCATTGGTTGCGGTGACGTGATGCGCCGCGCACTGCCGCAGCTCGTGCAGCGCTGGCACGTGCTGGCACTGGTGCGCCAGCACGACCCGCAACTGGCCGCGCTGGGCATCACTCAGATCGAAGGCGATCTCGACCGGCCCGACACGCTGACACGGTTGTCCGGCGTCTCCGATGCGGTGATCCACAGCGCGCCGCCCCCGCCGCAAGGAAGCACCGACCTGCGCACACAGAACCTGATCGCCGCCCTGCAGCGCGGCAAAAGTCTACCACGTCAGCTTGTGTACATCAGCACCAGCGGCGTCTATGGCGATTGCGGCGGCGCCCGGGTCAGCGAGACGCGAACTCCTGCCGCACAGTCGGCGCGGGCGGCACGGCGGGTGGATGCCGAGCGGCGCCTGCGCCGCTTCGGCCGCGCTGAGCGGGGGCTCTGCCGCGTCAGCATCCTGCGCGCGCCGGGCATCTATGCCGCCGATCGTCTGCCGCTGGAGCGCCTGCACAAGGGCCTGCCGCTCATGCTGCACGACGAGGACAGCCACACCAATCACATCCACGCCGACGACCTCGGCCGGGCCTGCATCGCGGCGCTCTCGCGGGGACGGGCCAATCGCGTCTATAACGTCAATGACGACTCGGCGCTGGCGATGGGCGAATGGTTCGATGCGCTGGCCGACGCCTTCGCGCTGCCGAGGGCGGTGCGCCTGCCGCGCGAGGAAGTGCGGCGCGCAGTGCCGCCGCTGCAGTGGTCGTTCATGAACGAATCGCGCCGACTCGACAATACGCGAATGAAACGCGAGTTGCGCCTGCGTCTGCGCTATCCGACCGTGGCGGCGGGACTTCCGAAAGCACTCATCGAGGAAGCAACATGCTCTGGGTAAAGGCCTTTCACATCGTCTTCGTCGTGAGCTGGTTCGCCGGGCTCTTCTACCTGCCGCGAATTTTCGTGAACCTCGCCATGGTGCCGGCCGACAGCCGCGCCGAACGGGAACGCCTGCTGCTTATGGCAAGGAAGCTCTATCGTTTCATCACGCCGCTGGGCGTGCTGGCGATAGCGCTGGGGCTCTGGCTGTGGTTCGGTTTCGGCTTCAGCGGCGGCTGGCTGCATGCCAAGACCGCGCTGGTGGTCGTCCTCGCCGCCTATCACCTCTGGTGCGGCCGGCTGCTCGCCGGATTCGCCGAGGGCGCCCCGACCCGAACGCATGTCTGGTTTCGTTTCTTCAATGAAGTGCCGGTGCTGGTGCTGATAGCGATCTGCATTCTTGTCGTGGTGAAACCGTTTTGAATCATTATTTTTCGACCTGCCCGCGTGGCCTCGAAACATTGCTCGCGGAGGACCTCGCCAATGCGGGCGGCAAGGATGTCGCCGTCGTCCCGGGTGGCGCCGGCTGCAACGGCAGCCTCGAGACGGGCTACCGCATCAACCTCGAATCGCGCATCGCGACGCGAGTCTTGTGGCGCATCGCGCGCGGCGGCTATCGCGACGAAGCCGAGATCTACCGGCTGGCCTACGATGTGGATTGGTCAAAGCTGTTTTCGGTGGATCGCTCGATCCGGGTCTATGTCACGGCGATCCGCTCGCCGCTGAAGAGCATCGAGTTCATCACGCTGAAGGTCAAGGACGCGGTCTGCGACCGCTTTCGCGCCGAAACCGGACGACGCCCCAGCGTCAATACGAAAAACCCCGAGGTGCGCGTTCATCTTTTTGTCACCGAACAACAGGCCACGCTCTATCTCGACACCTCCGGCGAGCCGCTCTACATGCGCGGCCACAAACTGGCCAAGGTCGGCGCGCCGCTCAAGGAAAACCTCGCCGCCGGCATCCTGCGCCTGTCCGGCTGGCAGCCCGGCACACCGCTGCTCGACCCGATGTGCGGCAGCGGCACCTTCCTGCTCGAAGCGGCTCAGATTTCACTGGACGACGCGCCGGGGCTGTCGCGCGAGCCGGGCGATTTCGGCTTCGAGCATCTCAAGTCATTCGATGCCGGGCTCTGGCGCAAGCTGCAGCGCGAGGCCGCCGGGCGCCGCCGCGAGGCAACCGTCTTGCCGGTTTACGGCAGCGACATCGACGCCGATGCCGTCACCCGCACGCGGCAGAATCTCGCCGGCGCCGGGCTCGACGATCTGGTCACGCTGGAACGGGCCGACCTTCTGACGCGACCGGCGCCGGCTCCGGCGGGCGTGCTGGTGGCCAATCCACCCTATGGCGAACGGCTCGGCAGCGAAGAAGAATTGGCCGCGTTTTATCCTGCGCTGGGCAATGCGCTGAAGCAGCGCTTCGCCGGCTGGAGCTGCTGGTTTCTCTCGGCCGACACGCAACTGCCCAAGCTGATCCGGCTGCAGACCTCGCGCAAGATACCGCTCTACAACGGCGCGCTCGAATGCCGGCTGTACAACATCGAAATCGTCGCCGGCGGCAATCGCCGCGAGCGAACGCAGTAAGGCGCAATCGGTTCGAAGCGCCCCGCGACTTCGAGCGCAGCGAGCCGACGTTAGCCCCCGCCCCGGGAAGGGGGCGAAGCGGGGGAATTCGCGGAGCACTGCTCCGCGCCCGCGAAGCCGGCCGGCCCTGCATGGCCGGCCGTGGAACTGGGGGTGGGGGGGCGTCCGAAGATAGCCTGAGGCTCATGGCCGCTCCGTGTTTGATCGTCAAAGGAGGCCCGTGGCGGCCATGAGCTTCAGACTATATCCAGGTGCTGGATGCCGGCGTTGCGGTCGACTTCCTGCGACATCTTGCTGTTCAGCTTGATCATCAGCCGCACCTCGTTCATCGAGTCGGCAAAGCGCAAGGCGTCGTCGTAGCTGATGCGGCCCTCTTCGAAGAGATCGAAGAGGGCCATATCGAAGGTCTTCATGCCGAGCTCCTTCGACTTCTTCATGATTTCCTTGATGCCGTGGATTTCGCCCTTGAAGATCAGGTCGGCGATCAGCGGCGAGTTGAGCAGGACCTCCACGGCAGCGGCGCGGCCCTTGCCTTCCTTGACCGGAATCAGGCGCTGCGAGACCACGGCCTTGAGGTTGAGCGAGAGGTCCATCAGCAACTGCGGCCGGCGCTCTTCGGGAAAGAAATTGATGATCCGGTCGATTGCCTGGTTGGCGTTGTTGGCGTGCAGCGTGCCCATGGCCAGGTGACCCGTTTCAGCGAAGGCGATGGCGTGCTCCATGACGTCCTTGTCGCGTATTTCGCCGATCAGGATCACGTCCGGCGCCTGGCGCAGGGTGTTCTTCAGCGCGACTTCCCATGAGTCGGTATCGACGCCCACCTCGCGCTGGGTGATCACGCAGTTGCGGTGGTCATGAACGTATTCGACCGGGTCTTCGATGGTGATGATGTGGCCGTAACTGTTCTGGTTGCGGTAGCCGATCATGGCCGCCAGCGAGGTCGATTTTCCGGAACCCGTGCCGCCGACGAACAGCACCAGGCCGCGCTTGGTCATCGTCACGTCCTTGAGTACCGGCGGCAGCTTGAGGTCGTCGATTTCCGGAATCTGCACGTTGATGGTGCGCAGAATCATGCCGACGCGCCCTTGCTGAACGAAGGCATTGACCCGGAAGCGGCCGATGCTGGCCGGCGAAATCGCGAAATTGCACTCCTTGGTCGCCTCGAACTCGGCGGCCTGCTTGTCGTTCATGATTGCGCGCGCCAGCTCCTGCGTATGCTGCGACGACAGCGGCTGGGTGGTCGCCGGCGTCATCTTGCCGTCGATCTTCATGGCCGGCGGGAAACCGGAGGTAATGAACAAGTCCGACCCCTTCTTCTGCATCATCATGGTCAGAAGCTGGTACATGAATTTCAAACCTTCATCGCGTTCCATGGCAAACCTCGTCAATCAAAACAATAGAGCCGCAAAGCGGCGATCTAACTTGGTCACGTCCCCTGGAGGGGAGGTCGGGAGGGGTGGACGTTACTCGCGAACAAGGACAAATTTCCGGGCATCAGCCCGGGAAATTGTCCTTGTTCGCGGCCTTGCTGCGGGCCTCGGCGGGGGAAATGATCTTTTTCTTGACCAGCTCCTGCAGATTCTGGTCCAGCGTCTGCATGCCGAATTGTTGCCCGGTCTGGATCGCCGAATACATCTGCGCCACCTTGGCCTCGCGAATCAGGTTGCGGATGGCCGGCGTACCGACCATGATCTCGTGCGCGGCAACACGGCCGGTGCCGTCCATGGTCTTGCACAGGGTCTGCGAGATCACCGCCCGCAGCGACTCGGACAACATGGCGCGGATCATTTCCTTTTCCGCGGCGGGGAAGACGTCGATGATACGGTCGATGGTCTTCGCTGCCGAGGAGGTGTGCAGCGTGCCGAATACCAGGTGACCGGTTTCGGCGCCGGACATGGCCAGCCGGATGGTTTCAAGGTCGCGCATTTCGCCGACCAGGATCACGTCAGGGTCTTCGCGCAGCGCAGAGCGCAATGCGTTGTTGAAGGACAGGGTATGCGGCCCGACCTCGCGCTGGTTGACCAGGCACTTCTTCGATTCATGCACGAATTCGATCGGGTCCTCGACCGTCAGGATGTGGCCGTATTCGACGTCGTTCTTGTGATTGACCATCGCCGCCAGCGTGGTCGACTTGCCGGAACCGGTCGGTCCGGTCACCAGCACCAGGCCGCGCGGATAGTCCGCCAGTTCCTCGAAAATCTTCGGCGCCTTCAACTCTTCCAGCGACAGGATCTTCGACGGAATGGTCCGCATCACTGCCGCGGCACCGCGGTTCTGCACGAAAGCATTGACGCGGAAACGGGCCAGATTGGGCACGGCAAAGGAAAAGTCGCACTCGAGATTTTCCTCGTAGACCTTGCGCTGCCCGTCGTTCATGATGTCGTAAATCATGGCATGCACATCCTTGTGCTCCATGGCCGGCAGATTGATGCGCCGTATGTCGCCGTGGACCCGGATCATGGGCGGCAGGCCGGACGAAAGATGCAGATCGGAGGCCTTGTTCTTGACGACGAAAGTGAGCAGTTCGGTGATGTCCATGAGCGCTTTCCTATAGGCGGGGTGCTTTATGCTTTAAAGTTGCTATATGACATCAATCGCCGCCAACTTGCAAGCTGTGCGTGCACGCATTGCGGCTGCCTGCGTCGCCGCCGGACGACCGACGGAGTCGGTGCAATTGCTGGCCGTTTCCAAGACCTGGCCCGCTGCCAGCTTGCGCGAGGCGACTGCGGCGGGGCAGCGCGCATTCGGGGAGAACTACCTGCAGGAAGCAGCCGAAAAGGCGGCGCAACTGGCCGACCTCGATCTTGAATGGCATTTTATCGGACCCTTGCAGAGCAACAAGACGCGGCCGGTGGCCGAAGGCTTTGCCTGGGTGCACTCGGTGGACCGCCTGAAAATTGCCGAACGGCTGGCCGCGCAGCGCCCGGCGGCGCTGCCACCGCTCAACGTCTGCCTGCAGGTGAATGTCTCGGGCGAGGCCTCCAAAAGCGGCTGCGCGCCGGAACAGGGCATCGACTTGGCTGCCGCCATCGGCACGCTGCCGCGCCTGTGCCTGTGCGGCTTGATGGCGATCCCCGAACCGACGACCGACGTCGCCCTCCAACGGAGACAATTCGCCCTGCTGCGGCGGACACTGGAGCGGATCAATGCGGAGCTGGATTTCCGGCTCGACACGCTGTCGATGGGCATGAGCGATGACCTCGAGGCGGCGATAATGGAGGGCGCGACCATGGTGCGCGTCGGCACGGCAATCTTCGGACAACGGGATTGATATGACCTACCCCCCAACCCCCTTCCCATGGAAGGGGATGACTACGGTTCGCAAGCTATGCTTGCTCCGATTTATTGACTGGTCGTCTCCTTGGGGCGGCCCAGCGGAGACGACGACATGAAAATCACCTTCATCGGCGGTGGCAACATGGCCATCGCACTCATCAGCGGACTCTATCGGGAGGGTTTTCCGGCATCGGCGATCCAGGTCGTCGAGCCTTTTGCGGACGCCCGCGACACCCTCGCCGAGCGTTTCGGCGTGCGCTGCACGGCGGCCGTGGATGCCGCCGCGCTGGACTGCCATGTCCTGGTGCTGGCGGTAAAGCCGCAGCAGATGCGCGAAGCGGTCGCCCCGCTGGTCGGCAAGCTGAACGCGCAACTGATCGTCAGCATCGCCGCCGGCATGCGCCTGGCCGACATCTCGCGCTGGCTGGGCGGCTATCCCCACCTGGTCCGCACCATGCCCAACACGCCGGCCCTGATCAGCGCCGGCGTCACCGGCCTCTACGCCGCTCCGGGGGTCAACCAGGACGGACGGGACAACGCCGAGAACCTCCTGCGCACCGTCGGCAGCACCTTCTGGGTGAACGACGAGGACCAGATGGACGCCGTCACCGCCGTTTCGGGCAGCGGTCCCGGCTATGTCTTCTATTTTCTCGAAGCCATGGAAAAGGCCGCCCTCGATCTCGGCTTCGATGCCGACACGGCGCGCCGGATCAGTATCGAGACCTTTGCCGGTGCGGCGAAGCTGGCCGCCCAAAGCAGCGAGTCGCTGTCGACCCTGCGTCAGCGAGTCACCTCCAAGGGCGGCACCACCGAAGCCGCCCTGCTCTCCTTCGAGGCCGGCGGCATCGCCGCCGCCATCGAAGCCGGGATCAAGGCCGCCCAGTCACGGGGCCGCGAACTGGGCGATATCCTGGGCAAAGACTGATGCTGGCGCAGATATTCCTCTTCATCCTCGATACCGTTTGCAGCTTCCTGACGCTGGCCCTGCTGGTGCGCTTCGCGATGCAATGGGCGCGCACTCCGTTCCGCAACCCGCTGGGGCAATTCATCGTCGCCGTCACCGACTGGATGGTGCGACCGGTGCGCCGCCTGGTTCCCGGCCTGTTCGGTCTCGACATGGCGAGCCTGCTGCTGGCCTGGCTCTGGCAGGTGGTATATCAGGGCACGGCGCTGGGATTCTCGGGCGTGCTGTCCGCCGTGTCGCCAGCGCCTACTCTCGTGGTTGCCTTGCTGGCGCTGCTCGAGGTGGCGAAGACGGGCCTGTATCTGGTGATCGGCGCCGTGATCGTTTCCGCGGTGTTCTCCTGGGTGAACCCCTATGCGCCGCTGGCCGATGTATTCAACACGCTGACGCGGCCGCTGCTACGGCCGTTTCGCCGCTTCATTCCTCCCGTGGGCGGCGTCGACCTGTCCCCGCTGGCCTTGCTGCTGGTGCTGCAAATCGGCCTGTTCGTGATCGCCAGCCTGCGCCAGAGCGTGATGCCGCTGATACTCATGTCATGAGCTGGCTGGTCGCCGACGGCAAAGGCGTGACGCTGCGGCTGCACATACAGCCCGGAGCGAAGAAAACCGAAGTGGCGGGCCTGCACGGCGAAGCACTGAAGATCCGCCTTGCCGCGCCGCCGGTCGATGGCAAGGCCAATGCCGGCCTGATCGCGTTTCTGGCCGAGCGGCTCGGCGTCGCGAAAGCCGCCATCGAGCTGATCAGCGGCGACGCGTCCCGCGCCAAGCGGGTGCGCATCGACGGCGTCGAGCCGTCGGTGGTGAGGGAGCGGCTCGGCGTCTAACTCAGCGTGCCGTCGAAAGCCAGGTGGCCGTCGATCAGCGTGTAGCGCACACGGCCGGGGAAGTCGTAGCCGAGGAACGGCGTGTTCTTGCCCTGGCTTCTGAGGTTCTCGCGGCTGACCCGGTATTCGGCGACCGGGTCGAACACGCAGATGTCGGCGGCGGCGCCCAGGCCCAGGCTGCCGGCCTTGACGCCGAGGATGCGCGCCGGGTCCGCGGTCACGCGCGCCAACGCCGTCACCAGCGGCAGCTTCATTTCCCGCGCCCACTTGAGTGTCAGCGGCAGCAGCAGTTCGAGCCCGGTGGCGCCGACTTCGGCTTCATCGAAGGGCATCTGCTTGCCGTCGTCATCGACCGGCGTGTGGTCGGAACACAGCGCGTTGATCGCGCCCGACGCCAGGCCCGCGCGCAAGGCGTCGCGGTCGCGCTGCGAACGCAGCGGCGGATCGAGGCGCGCGTGCGCGTCGAAGAAGCCGAGGTCCATTTCGCAAAGATGCAGGTGATGTATCGCCACGTCGCAGGTCACCGCAATTCCGGCGGCGCGGGCGGCGACGATCATCTCGACGCCGGCGGCCGACGAGATGCGCGTCACGTGCACCCGTGCGCCGGTCTCGCGGGCCAGATGCAGAATGGTCGCCAGCGCGATGGTTTCCGCTGCCACCGGAATGCCGGCCAGCCCCAGCCGGGCAGCGACTTCGCCGTCGTGGGCAACGCCCTTCCTGGCAAGAAACGGATCCTGCGCCTGCAACCACACGGGAAAATCGAAGGTCGCCGCGTACATCATGGCGCGCAGCAGCACCTGGGTGTCGACGATGGCGCGATTGGCCTGGCCAAAGGCGACGCAACCGGCCTCGGAGAGCTCCGCCATTTCGGTCAGAGCCTTGCCTTCCAGTTGCGTGGTCAAGGCGCCCACCGGATGCACATGGGCGAACTCGGGCAGCCGTGCCCGGTGGGTCAGCATTTCCACCAGTCCCGGCTCGTCCAGCACCGGGTCGGTATCGGGCGGGCACGCCAGCGACGTTACGCCGCCGGCGGCGGCAGCCGCCATTTCGGATTCGAGCGTGGCGCGGTATTCGAAGCCCGGCTCGCGCAGCCGTGCCGCCAGATCGACCAGGCCGGGACAGACGATGCAGCCCGTCGCATCGAGCACGCTGTTGGCTCCATCCACACCCCAGCCGGCCGGCGCGTTGCCGACGCCGACGATTCGCCCCGCGGCGATGAACAGATCGAGCGCCTTGTCGGTCTTGCTCGCCGGGTCGATCAGGCGGCCGTTCTTGATATGGATTTTCATGCTGCCTCCGCCGGGCCGCCCCAAGGAGGCAGCCAGCCAACACTACGGAGCGGGCATAGCCCGCGAACCAAAGTCACCCCCTTCCACGGGAAGGGGGATGGGGGAAAGGTACTCATCAATTTCCCGCGAGCATGGCCATCACCGCCATGCGCACCGCGATGCCGAAAGTGACCTGCGGCAGGATCACGGCCTGGCCGCCGTCGGCCACCGCGGAATCGATTTCGACGCCGCGATTCATCGGTCCCGGATGCATCACGATGGCGTCGGGTTTCGCCAGCGAGAGCTTTTCCGGCGTGAGGCCGTAGGACTTGAAGTATTCCTGCGTCGAGGGCAGCAGCGCGCCCTGCATGCGCTCGTTCTGCAGGCGCAGCATCATGACCACGTCGACCCCGCGCAGGCCTTCGCGCATGTCGTTGAACACCCGCACGCCGAGACGTTCGATGCCGGTCGGCAGCAGGGTCTTGGGCGCGATGACGCGCACTTCGGGCACGCCGAGCGTGGTCAGGGCGTGGATCTGGCTGCGCGCCACGCGCGAATGCAGCACGTCGCCGACGATGGCGACGGTGAGCTGGCTGAAATCCGTCTTGTAGTGGCGGATGGTGTACATGTCGAGCAGACCCTGCGTCGGATGCGCGTGACGGCCGTCGCCGGCGTTCACCACGTGGATGTGGTCGCGTCCGGTCGCCGCCAGGTGCTGCGCGAGCAGGTGGGGCGCGCCGGACGAGGCATGGCGCACGACGAACATGTCGGCCTGCATCGCGGCGAGATTGTCCGCCGTGTCGAGCAGGGTTTCACCCTTGTTCGCCGAGGAGGTGCTGATGTTGAGATTGATGACGTCGGCGGAAAGCCGCTTCGCCGCGATCTCGAACGTGGTGCGGGTGCGCGTCGAATTCTCGAAGAACAGGTTGAACACGCTCTTGCCGCGCAGCAGCGGCACTTTCTTGACTTCGCGTTCGGCGACTTCGGAAAACGGCGCCGCGGTGTCGAGGATGCGCAGCAGCATCTCGCGCGGCAATCCCTCGATGGTCAACAGATGCTGCAGCTCGCCGTGACTGTTGAGCTGTGGATTGGGTTGCTTGCCGAATGCGCTCATTTTTCGATCAACCGGAAGGAAAGCCTGCCGTCGTCGGCCCGCTCCAGCGCCAGAATCTGCGCGGCAGGCAAGCTCAGCGAATGCGGAGAAAATGTCGGAGCGATGGGCAGTTCACGCCCGCCGCGATCGGTCAGCACGGCAAGGTCGATGCGTGCCGGCCGGCCGTAATCGAACAGCTCGTTCATCGCGGCGCGGATGGTGCGGCCGGTGTGCAGCACGTCATCGACGATGACGATGTGCGCCCCTTCGACATCGAAGGGAATCTGCGACGTCTTGGCATTGGCGTGCAGGCCGCGCTGGCTGAAGTCGTCGCGATAGAAGGACACGTCGATCGAGCCGGGCGGGATCTTCAGGCCCAGCGCGGCATGCAGGCGCGCGGCGACCCAGACGCCGCCGGTATGAATGCCGACCAGGGCCGCCCTGGCCGGATCGACATGGGGCCGCATGGCGTCGGCAAGGGCCGCGCAAAGGGCTTCGGCGTCAGGCAGGTGAGTGGCTACGGGCATGGAGGTCGAACCAGCTTTGGAGAATGATGAGTGCGGCTTCGGCGTCGACCTGCGTCTTGCGCTGTTGCCAGGACAAGCCGCGCTGGCGCAGGTTTGCATCGGCTTCGGTCGAACTGAAGCGCTCGTCGACGTCCTCGACCGGAAGGCGGAAGCGGCCGCGCAACTGGTTGGCGAAGCGCTCGCAACGGGCGGTCATTTCATGCGGCGTGCCGTCGTCGTTCAGGGGCCGGCCGACCAGCAGCAGCACCGGCTGCCACTCGGCGATCAGCGCGGCGATGGCGGCGAAGCGGGCGTCGGTGACCTCGCCGGCGATGGTGGTCAGCGCGCGCGCCGGCCCCGACTGTCCGGCGCCCAACAGCGTGCCGATGGCGACGCCGATACGCTTGATGCCGAAATCGAAGGCGAGCACCGAGCCGCTGGCCTCAGGCATGACCGGCGACTTCGGAAAGATTCGCAAAATCCACGCCGAGCAATTGCATGGCCGCCGGCAGCCGCTCTTCGGGAGGCATGCCGAAAATGATGCCGACATCGGCCTCCACGGTCAGCCAGGCGTTTTGCGACAACTCCCACTCCAGCTGGCCGGCAGTCCAGCCGGCATAGCCGAGGCTGACCAGCACTTCGGCGGGCTCGCCAGTGCTGCCCATGGCCTGAAGGATGTCGCGTGAGCTGGTCAGCGCGATGCGCTCGCTGACATTGAGCGAAGACTGCCATTCTCCGGCGGGACGATGCAGCACGAAGCCCCGATCGGTCTGCACCGGTCCGCCGAAATACACCGGCAGGCCGGCAAAGCGTGCCTCTATCTGTTCGTCTTCGAGAGGAATGCTGACCCGGTCGAACAGCCCGGCAAGACTCATTTCCATCGGGCGATTGATGATGATGCCGATCGCGCCCTCTGCGTTGTGTTCGCAGATGTAGGTCAGCGTGCGGGAAAAATTCGGGTCGGCCATGGCGGGCATGGCGATCAGAAAGTGGTTAGCGAGACTGACGGTATCCATGAATGTGCCGACATTGTAATCTCTCAGTCCGTTCCCGAGTATCCCCGTTCAATCGTCCGATGTCCGCCGCCCTCGTCTGGTTCCGCCGCGATTTGCGCACGCACGACCACGCCGCCCTGCATCACGCGCTGAGAACGCATGCGCGGGTGTACTGCACCTTCGTCTTCGACGCGACGATTCTCGATCCCCTGCCGCGTCGCGATCGCCGTGTGGAGTTCATCCTGCGCGCCGTCGAGGAAGTCGCCGCCGCCCTGCGCGAAATGGGCGGCGCCCTGATCGTGCGCCATGGCGATCCGGTCGTCGAAATTCCCCGCCTCGTCGCAGAACTCGGCGTGGAAGCGGTTTACGTCAATCGCGACTACGAACCGTCAGCCATCGCCCGCGACGCGGAGATACATCACCGTCTCGCCGGCGTCGACTTCCATGATTTCAAGGACCAGGTGATTTTCGACCGTACCGAGGTGATGACGCAAGGCGGCATGCCTTTTTCGGTGTTCACGCCCTACAAGAATGTCTGGCTGAAACGGCTCGCCCCTGCCGACCTGGAGCCGTGGCCGGTCGAGAAATACGCGGCTCGTCTGGCGCCGCCGCGCAAGGCCGAACCCTTGCCCGCGCTGCAGGATCTCGGCTTCGAGCCCACCGATCTTGGCGAACTGGCGCTGCCCACCGGCATGAGCGGCGCGCAGACCCTGTTCCGCGACTTCACCGACCGCATCGACGACTATGCCGCCGCGCGCGATTTCCCGGCCGTCAAGGGCTGCTCCTATCTTTCCGCGCATCTGCGCTTCGGCACCATTTCGATCCGCCAGCTCGCCGCCTATGCGCATGCCCAGTCCAGCCGCGGCGCGGCAACCTGGCTCTCGGAACTGATCTGGCGCGACTTCTACCACGTCGTCCTCTGGCACCACCCGCGGGTCGCGACCCGGTGCTTCAAGCCGGCCTGCGATGCCCTGCGCTGGGACACGGCACCCGACCTTTTCACGGCATGGTGTGCCGGTCGCACCGGCTATCCGCTGGTCGATGCCGCCATGCGCCAGCTGGCTTTCAGCGGCTGGATGCACAACCGCCTGCGCATGGTGGCCGCTTCGTTTCTGACCAAGGATCTGGGGCTGGACTGGCGGCAGGGTGAGGCGTGGTTCGCCGAAAAGCTGATCGATTTCGACATGGCCGCCAACAACGGCGGCTGGCAATGGGCCGCCTCGACGGGCTGCGACGCGCAACCCTGGTTCCGCATCTTCAACCCGGTCACGCAAGCGGAGAAATTCGACGCCGAGGGCCGCTTCATCCGCCGCTATGTGCCGGAATTGGCCAGCGTGCCGCAGAAGTTCATCCACGCGCCGTGGAAGATGAGCGCCGCCGAACAGTCAGCGTGCGGCGTGCGCATCGGCCACGACTATCCGGCCCCGGTGGTGGACCACGCCGCAGCACGAGCGCGCACCCTGGCACGCTTCGGGGCGATTCGGGATTAGACGGGGAGCCTGACCGGAAGCAAAAACCGGGGCCTGAAGCCCCGGTTCTGATTCGGATTCTGGCGCGCTCGGCGGGGATCGAACCCACAACCCCTGGCTTCGGAGGCCAGTACTCTATCCATTGAGCTACGAGCGCAAGAGGGGGCGAAGCATAACGCGTTCAGGGGCCGGCGTCCATTGCGGGACTAGCGAATCCGCTATAATTCAATGCTTCGTATGACAATTTCGGGAAGCCAGCCCATGTTCCACCACTTGAATATTCGCACTCTCGCCGCCGCCGCGGTGCTTGCAGCATCGGTCAGCGCATTCGCCATGGGCACCCGCCCCAAGGGCGACGATGAAAGCGCGAACAGCCGCATCGCGCCGGTCGCGCGGGTCGAGCTTGCTGCCCCGGCCGCTGGCGCCGCCGCCGGCAATCGCAGCGGCGAACAGATCTACAAGGCCGCCTGCACCGCTTGCCATGACGCCGGCGTCGCCGGCGCGCCCAAGCTGGGCGACAAGGCGGCCTGGGCGCCGCGTCTTGCGCTGGGGCTCGATGGCCTCTTGAAGTCGGCGATCGCCGGCAAGAACGCCATGCCGCCCAAGGGCGCCTCCGATGCCAACGATACCGAACTGGCTCGCGCCATCGTATATATCGCAAACAAGTCCGGCGCCAGCTTCAAGGAACCCGCAGGCAAGTAATCCGGCAATACGGACCGGCAAATGGCCGGCAAGCAAAAGGGACCGTGAGCGGTCCCTTTTTTTGTCCGGGCCGGAGGCAAGGACTGTATCCGCCAGAGAGCTAGCGCTTGCCGGCGAGCATGGCCCGCAACTGAGCCGCCTTGGCGCGGGCGGCGCCGGCATCGGGCACGGCGTTTCTCCGCTCCGAGGCTTTCTGCGCCGCCTCGCCCATTTCGGCGATGAAGCGCGAGGGCTCGCGCGGCATCCACTCCCGGCCCTGCTTGCGCTTCTCGCACCACGTCACGGTCAGGCTGGCCTGGGCCCGCGTGATGCCGACGTACATCAGGCGGCGCTCCTCTTCCAGCTTCCCCGGGTCGAGCGAGTCGCGATGCGGCAGCAGGCCTTCCTCGACGCCGACCAGGAAGACATGGCGGAATTCGAGGCCCTTGGCCGCGTGCAGGGTGGCGAGCTGCACCGCGTCCTGCTCGCCCTCGTCCTTGTCCAGCATCGACAGCAGCGCCACGGACTGCGCCAGTTCAAGCAGCGTCTTGCCCTCTTCCTCGCCCTTGCGTCCCAGCCATTCGACGAAGTCGCAGACGTTGGCCCACTTGGTTTCTGCTTCGCGCACCTCCAGCCCCTCGAACAGCCAGCTCTCGTAGCCGATGGCGCGGATCAGGTCGTTCAGCACCTGGCCAGCTGGCTCCTTTGCCGCGCGCGCCTCGATGCGATTGATGAAGTCGCCGAATTCGCGCAGCGCGGTGCGCTGCTTGGCGTTGAGTTCGGCGTCGAGCCCCGGCGCGAAGATGCCGGCGAAGAGGCTCTGATGGCGGCGCCCGGCTGCCCGGCCCAGCGCTTCCAGCGTGGTGCCGCCGATGCCGCGCTTGGGCGTGGTCACGGCGCGGATGAAGGCCGGATCGTCGTCCTGGTTGGCCAGCAGGCGCAGGTAGCAGGTGATGTCCTTGATTTCGGCGCGGTCGAAGAAGGACTGGCCGCCCGAGATCACGTAGGGGATACGTTGCGCGCGCAACTGCTGCTCGATGGCGCGCGCCTGGTGGTTGCCGCGATAGAGGATGGCGTAGTCGGAGAATTTCGTGCGCCGCTCGAAGCGATGGGCGGACAGGCGCGAGCCGACCCATTCCGCCTCGTGCTCGCCGTCGCGGCAGGTTTGCACATGGATCGCTTCGCCCTGCCCGTGCTCCGACCACAGCTTCTTCTCGAACAGCTTGGGATTGTTGGCGATCAGGGTGTTGGCGGCATGCAGGATGCGCGCGGTGGAGCGGTAGTTCTGTTCCAGCTTGACCACCTTCAGGCTCGGATAGTCGTGTTTGAGCAGGCGCAGGTTCTCGCTGTCGGCGCCGCGCCAGGCGTAGATCGACTGGTCGTCGTCGCCGACCGCGGTGAAGGAATCGCGCCCCTGCGTCAGCAGCTGCAGCAGGCGGTACTGGCAGCGGTTGGTATCCTGGTACTCATCCACCAGCAAATGCCAGATGCGGCTGCGCCAGCGTTGGGCAACCGCGTCATGCTCGGCGAAAAGCGTCACCGGCAGGCGGATCAGGTCGTCGAAGTCCACCGCCTGATAGGCGCGCAGCGTGCGCTCGTATTCGGCGTAAAGCTTCGCCGCGGCGCCCTCGATTTCGTCGGCCGCGTCCTGCAGCGCCGCGGCCGGATCGGTCAGCATGTTCTTCCACAGCGAAATGCGCGATTGCAGGGCGCGCAGCCGACCCTTGTCGATGTTGCCCGCCAGTTCCTGAAAAAGTGCCGTGGTGTCAGCCGCATCGAGAATCGAAAATCCGGGCTTGAGCCCGACCGCTGCCGCCTCCTGGCGCAGGATGTGCACGCCCAAGGCGTGGAAGGTGCTGACGGTCAGGCCTTCGGCGCGGCCGCCGATCAGCTTGCCGACGCGCTCCTTCATCTCCTTCGCCGCCTTGTTGGTGAAGGTGATGGCGGCGATCTGCGAGGGCTTGACGCCGTAGTCGTCGACCAGCCAGGCGATCTTGTGCGTGATGACGCGCGTCTTGCCCGAGCCGGCGCCGGCCAGCACCAGCAGCGGGCCGTCGAGATGATGCACGGCCTCCTGCTGGGCCGCGTTGAGTTTGACCATGGATGAATGCTTCCGCGACGCCGTGTCGCCAGCGTCGACTCCTGCTGGCCGTACCAGCGTTATCTAAGCGCGCCGAATACCTTCTGCGCCAGTTTGCCGGCGGCCCCGGCGGGGTCCTTGCGAATCGCCTTTTCCTCTTCCGCGATCATCAGGTACAGGCCGTCGAGCGTCTTCTGCGTCACGTAGTTTTCGAGCTGGGCGTCCTGCTCGCGCACCAGGCCGAATTTCGCCGCCTTGCCGGCCAGCTGGTCGTATTTCTCGGCCAGCTTGACCTTGGCCATGGCCTTCTTCACTACCGGCTTGAACTTCTCCGCCAGCGGGCCGGACGTAGTGCGGCGGAAATATTGCGTGGCCGAATCCTCGCCGCCGGACAGAATGCCTTTGGCATCCTGGACCGACATCTGCTTAATCGAATTCACCAGCAGGGCCTTGGCCTGCGGCACCGCCGCCTCAGCGGCGCGGTTCATGGCATTGACCAGCTCGTCGGCCTGCTTGCCCATGCCGAGCCCGCGCATCAGGCCTTCGACCTTCTGCACGCTCTCGGGCAGGGGAATCTTCACTTTCGGGTTGCCCAGAAAGCCGTCCTGCTTGCCGAGCATTTCAACGGCCTTGCCGGCGCCCTGGGTCAGGGCTTCCTTGAGGCCGCCGCCGGCGTCCTTGCCGGAGATGTCGGCCAGCGACAGCGCGTGGGCGGAGGCTGCCAGCAGCAGGCCGGCAAGCAGGGCGAATGGACGGCGCATGTTCGGGTTCTCCCGGATGAGGGTGCAGGGCCGGCGGGTCGGCGTCAGGCCTTGGGCCGCAGTTCGCGACGCAGGATCTTGCCCACCGGCGTCTTCGGCAGATCGGTGCGGAACTCGATGTATTTCGGCCGCTTGTAGCCGGTCAGTTGCTCCTTGAGGAAGTCGTGCACGGCGCTCTCGGTGAGCGCCGGGTCCTTCTTCACGATGAACAGCTTGACCACTTCGCCCGAATGTTCGTCGGGGACGCCGATCGCGGCCGCTTCCAGCACGCCGGGGCAATTCATGACGACTTCCTCGATTTCGCTCGGATAGACGTTGAAGCCCGAGACCAGCACCATGTCCTTCTTGCGATCGACGATGCGGGTCTCGCCGGTCTCGTCCATGATGCCGATGTCGCCGGACTTGAAGAAGCCGTCGGCGGTCATGACCTTGGCCGTTTCGTCCGCCCGGTTCCAGTAGCCGGCCATCACCTGCGGCCCGCGAATGCAGATTTCGCCCGCTTCGCCGAGCGGCAGATCCTTGCCGTCCTCGTCGCGGATGACGATTTCGGTCGAGGACACGGGCAAACCGATGGTGCCGGTAAAGCCCTTGAGATTGGACACGTTGCAGGTGGCGACCGGCGAGGTTTCCGACAGGCCGTAACCTTCGACGATCGTGCTGCCGGTGATCGCCGTCCACTTCTCGGCGACCGCGCGCTGGGTCGCCATGCCGCCGCCGAGGCTGATCTTCAGGCTGGAGAAATCCAGCCTGGCGAATTCCGGGTTGTGCGCCAGCGCATTGAACAGCGTGTTGAGGCAGGGGAAGACGTTGAACTTGAAGGTCGACAGCTCCTTGACGAAGCCGGGTATGTCGCGCGGATTCGGAATCAGCAGGTTGCAGGAGCCGGTGCGCACGCCGATCATGTTGCAGACGGTCAACGCGAAGATGTGATACAGCGGCAGCGCGCAGACGAAGTTGATCTGCGTCTCGCTCTTGGTATCGATCGCCGGCTGCATCCATTCCTCCACCTGCAGCATGTTGGCGACGATGTTGCGGTTGAGCAGCGTGGCGCCCTTCGACACGCCCGTGGTGCCGCCCGTGTATTGCAGAAAGGCGACGTCGTCGCGCGTGCGCGGCACCGCCTTCAGCGTGATGCCCGCGCCCTGGGCGACGGCATCGTTGAAACGCAGCGAGCCGGGCAGCGAAAAGTCCGGCACCATCTTCTTCACCCGGCGCACGACGAAATTCACCAGCGTGCCCTTGAGGCCGCCCAGCAGATCGCCCATGGCAGCCACCACGACATGCTTGACCGGCGTGTTGGCGATGACCTTCTCCAGCGTCGTGGCGAAATTCTCGATGATGACGATCGCCTCGGCGCCGCTGTCCTTGAGCTGGTGCTCCAGTTCGCGCGGCGTGTAAAGCGGATTGACGTTAACCACCACAAAGCCGGCGCGCAGCACCGCCGCGACGCAGACCGGGTATTGCATGATGTTCGGCATCATCAGCGCGACGCGGGCGCCTGGCGCCAGCCCGCGCGACTGCAGCCAGGCGCCGAGGTTGCGCGACAGGGAATCGAGCTGGGCATAGGTGATCGACTTGCCCATGCAGATGAAAGCGGTACGCGCGGCATATTTCTTCATCGACTCTTCGAGCACCTGCGAGACGGTCTCGTATCGGGTCGGGTCGATTTCCGCAGGCACGCCGGCGGGATAGTTCTTGAGCCACAGCTTGTCCATCTTTGGTCTCCTCCGTTTTGTTGTCTGCCATTATTGCATTTGCCATCCCTGCCGTCAGCAGTCGCATGGAAGGGCCGGAGCTTGATCATCCGCCACCGGAGGTTGAAATGCGGGAACATCATGGTATCGGCAGCCGGTACCTCCCGTGGCAGGTAATGCGCCTTTGGCGCTTTCGGTTTACCCGGGTCCGGACTGGACGCATGCTGAGTCTGCTTTCACGCAAACTCAGGAGAACGCAATGAAAAGCCTTCGAAGGCATCTTCCACTGTTGGTCGCGGTCCTGCTGGCCGGCGCCGCCTTGTTCCATGGCCCCATCGCCCAGCCGCCCGGCTATCACGACTTCGCCGATCAGGATGTGGTGTTCGGCATTCCCCACTTCGCCGACGTGATCTCGAACCTGGGCTTCGCCCTGGCGGCGCTCTGGGGCTGGACCAGGCTTGCTCCGGCTAGCCGGCATGCCGACATCCGCCCGGGCTGGGCCGGGTATCGCCTGTTCCTGATCGGGCTGTTCCTGACCGCGCTGGGCTCGTCCGGGTACCACCTTGCACCCGACAATGCCAGCCTGGTCTGGGATCGCCTGCCGATCGCGGTGGCCTGCGGCGGACTGCTGGCCGGTGTCTGGGGCGACGTGCATCGCGCGGAGAGCGGCAAACTCGCAGGCTGGCTCGCGCTCATTGCGATCGCCAGTGTCGCCTGGTGGTATTTCACCGAATTGTCGGGGCAGGGCGACTTGCGTCCCTATCTGCTGCTCCAGGGCCTGCCGATTCTGCTGATCCCGCTCTGGCAATGGATTTACAAGGCTCCGGCCGCCGACCGCCTGGCCTTTGGCGCTGCCCTGGCCCTCTATGTCGTCGCCAAGATCGCCGAACTCAACGACCACGAAATCGCTGCCGCACTGGGCGCGGTCACCGGCCACACGCTGAAACACCTGCTCGCCACCGCCGCGGCCGGATTGATCGTCGCACGGCTGGTGCGCCGTGTTCACGTACCGCGCACGGCACGGCAGCCCGCCTGAGCCGGCCGAACGGCGCAGTCCGGCTCAGGGCTTGCGCCGGTGCATGTCCGCCAGCGCCGTCATCAGCCATGAGCGCATGCCGATGACGATGGTGTAGGGGCGGCGCTGGTCGGGCGGCAGTTTCTGGTCGGCAAGATGCTGATTGGAAAAATCCTGGCCGACGCGCATCAGGCGCTCGCGGAAGGAGTTGGCCAGACCGCGGCCGATCTCGCCATGCACCACCATCAACATTTCGGATTCGCCGTCGAAGCCGCCGGCGAAGTAGTCGTGCAGCACCTCCTTGCGGAAGAACTCCATCACCGGGCCGTGCGGCAGCCAGCGGAAACCCTTGGCGACCTTGAGCCGGTAGCGGTTGCCGGGGCGCAGATCGATGATGCCGATCCGGTCCAGCTGCGCCAGCGCCTTGACCAGCTTCACCTCGGTCAGCGCGTAGGTGGCGAGGATTTCCTCGGCCGGCACCTGGCTCATGACGCAGATCGCCACCACCAGCAGCGTGCGGTCGGCCACCACCGCCTTCTCCTGCGCCAGCGTCAGTTCCAGCATCAGGGGCGCGGTGTCGGCGACGCGACGAGCGAGATCGGCAAAGTCGAGATTGATGATGCGACAGATGTCGTCGAGGCGCGACACCGGCATGTCGCCGCCTTTCGAGAACATCCGTTTGACGCTGGATTCGGCCATGCCGAGGCGTGCGGCGATCACGGCATAGGTGACGCCGGCGGCCTTGAGTTCGTTCTTGAGGTGCGCAACCAGGTCGGCGGTGGTGCTCATGACGGTGGCAATTCCGGGAAAAAGTATCTGCAGACGATACTACAAGTCGAGATCCATGACACATCGTCCCCTTTGCTTGTACCGCTAGCGCCCCACGCCCATGATGAGCCCGTCATTCGACACAACAACCAAGGAGCACATCATGGAAAACACGGTTCGCATCATTCAACGCGACACACACGCCTGGCGCATGCAGGCATGGATTTCCTTCGGCATCGCCATGCTGGTCTGCGGCACCGGGCTTGCCTGGCTGCCGGGCGGCGACCTCGACCGCGCCTTCATGGTCATGGGCTATTTCTTCTGCCTCTCGTCGGCCTTCGTCCTGTCCAAATATGTCCGCGACAACGCCATCGCCCCCTCCGACACGCCGATGTGGGCCATGGTGGTCTGGGGCGGCTTCGCCCTGTCGATGGCGCTCACCGCCTGGGGCCTGTGGCGGATGGAAATCAACCCGACCTGGAAGGCCTATCTGCTGGTGAGCTGGCTCTACCTGATCTCGTCCGCCTTCACGCTGGCCAAGACCCTGCGCGACGCCTACGAGGCCGACCGGCTCGAACGCGGGCAGGAATTCGCTCCGACCCAGCCCGCCACTGAAACCGCAGCCACTAACCACTAAGCCTTGCATCCACAAAAGGAGACTCTCATGACATACGACATTTCCCGCCGCCGTGCCTTGCGCACCCTGGTCGGCCTGACCCTCGCCCCCGCCTTGTTGCTGGCGGTTCCAGCCCGGGCGCATGGCGGCGCCGCGGACGCCAGCGCCGCATCCAGCATTTCGCTCTCGCTACCGGTCGCCGTGCTCAGCGCCGCACCGGTGGCGATCCTCAGCGCCGGCGCCGTATTGACCGTAGTCGCGGTCGAGACCACCGCCACGGGAACGGTATGGCTGCTGCGCCGCGCCTCGGACGGCGTCACGGCAAGCCTGCGCTTCAGCGGCGAAGCCGCCGCCGCATCGCTGGTCGCAGCCGGAACCGTCGTCTCCGTGACTGTCGTCGCCGCCGGCTGGCTGCTTTCCGTCGCCGGCGAAGTGCTCTGCCTGGTACCCAACGCCCTGGGCGAATCGCTGCTCTACAACGAAAGGATACGGTGATGAACTTCCTGATCCGCCTGATGGGTAGCTTGCGCCACACACTTTTCGCGACGATCGCCGTGGCGACCCTGGCCGGCGCCACCGGCCCGGCCCTGGCCGGGCAAAATTGCGAGCCGCGCCGGCCCAGCCTGGATTCGATCCGGCGCGACCTGGCGCTGGCCGCCAGCGTCGCGCAGCAACTCGACGAGATGGCGCGGCGCGACGGCACCCGGGTGCTGCTGATCGCCCGTGCCGGGCAGGATCTCCGCCAGTACGGCTTGCGCTATTCGCACCTCGGCATTGCCTATCGCGATGATTCGGCGCTCAGCGGTCGCGACGCGTGGCGCGTGGTGCACAAGCTCAACCAGTGCGGCAGCAGCCAAAGCACGCTCTACCGGCAGGGCCTGGCCGAATTTTTCGGCGACGGCCTCTACGCCCATGAAGCCGGGGTGGTGGTATTGAAACCCGCGATCGCGGCACGCCTGCCGGAACAACTTGGGGATGATCTGTTGCTGACCACGCTGCACGAGCCGCGCTACAACATGCTGGCCTACCCGTGGTCGGGGCCCTACCAGCAAAGCAACCAGTGGGCGATCGAAACCCTGGCGATGCTGGCCGAACCCTCGGTCATCAGCCGCGAGTCAGCGCGCAATTGGCTGCGCGCCCGCGACTACCGGCCCACGACCCTGCAGGTTTCGTCTCTGACGCGGTTGGGTGCGCGCGTGTCGTCGGCCCACATCAGCTTCGACGACCACCCTTTCGGGCGGCGCATGGCCGGGCAGATCGACACCGTCACGGTCGACTCGGTGTTCGCCTGGATGGAGCGCTCCGGCCTCGGCGATGCGCCGTTGCGGCTGCGCACGCTGCCTGTCGACAGACCGCAGCGCCGCGGCGCCGTCGCTATCTGATCGTCATTGCCGTCCACGGCGTCCGTCATTCCTGCGACAATCCGGCACCGCTGTGGAACCCCCCCCAAACCAACGCCCAAGGAATTCCCGATGAGTACCCAATCCGGCCTGCTGTGCGCCCGCCGCTTCGCCCCGCTGTTCGTCACCCAGTTTCTCGGCGCGCTGAACGACAACGTGCTGAAGAACGCCATGGTCGTGCTGCTGACCTTCCAGGCCGCGAGCTGGACCACGATCAAGCCCGAGCTGCTGGCGAATCTTGCGGCGGGCATTTTCATCCTGCCCTTCTTCCTGTTTTCCGCGACGGCCGGGCAACTCGCCGACAAGTACGACAAGGCGCGCCTGGCGCAATTCGTCAAGCTGCTGGAGATCGGCATCGTCATCGTCGCCGGCATCGGCCTTGCATTGCACAGCATCGCCGTGCTGTTTGTCAGCCTGTTTCTGCTCGGGCTGCATTCGACGCTGTTCGGCCCGGTGAAATACGCGATCCTGCCGCAGCATCTCAAAAGCGAGGAACTAGTCGGCGGCAATGCCCTGATCGAGGCCGGCACCTTCATTGCGATACTCGTCGGCACCCTGCTCGGCGGCCTGCTCGCCGGCAACGGCGCCGGCACGGCATGGATCACCGGCGTCGGTCTCGCCATCGCCATCGCCGGCTATGTCGCCTCGCGCTCGATTCCGGCCGCCGTGCCGCCAGCGCCGACTTTGTCGATCAGCATCAATCCGCTGACAGAGACCTGGCGCAACATCCAGTTCGCCCGCGAGAACCAGACCGTATTCCTCTCGATCATGGGCATATCCTGGTTCTGGCTGTTCGGCGCGTTGTTCCTCGCCCAGTTTCCCGCCTACACCAAGAATGTGCTGGGCGGCAGTGAAACAGCGGTGACCCTGCTGCTGGCGACCTTCACCTTCGGCATCGGCGTCGGTTCATTGTTTTGCGAAAAGCTCTCGGCCAGGCGCGTCGAACTCGGCCTGGTGCCGCTGGGCTCGATCGGCATGACGCTGTTCGCGCTCGACCTCGCGCTGGCCTCGCCGGCCGCGCCCGCGCCGGTACCGCTGGGCGCGCTGGCGCTGCTCGAACTCGGCTCGACCTGGCGGGTGCTGATCGACCTCGGCCTGCTCGGCATCTTCGGCGGCTTCTTCATCGTGCCGCTCTACGCCCTGGTGCAGCAGCGCTCCAATCCCGAGCACGGCGCCCGCATCATCGCCGCCAACAACATCATGAACGCGCTGTTCATGGTGGTCGGCGCGCTCTGCGCCGCCGGCATGCTGGCCGCCGGACTGAGCATCCCGATGCTGTTCGCCGTGGCGGCGATCTGCAACGCGGCGGTGGCGCTGTTCATCTACGGCCTGGTGCCCGAATTCCTGCTGCGCTTCATCGTCTGGATGCTGATTCACACCGTGTATCGCCTGCGCGTGCAGGAGCTCGACCATGTGCCGGAGGAAGGCCCGGCGGTGATCGTCTGCAACCACGTTTCCTTCGTCGATGCGCTGGTGATCATGGCCGCCTGCCGGCGCCCGATCCGCTTCGTCATGGACCACCACATCTTCCGTTGGCCGCTGCTCAATTTCGTCTTTCGCACCAGCAGGGCCATCCCGATCGCCTCGGCCAAGGAAGATCCGGCGATGATGGAAAAGGCCTTCGACGAAGTCGGCAGGGCGCTCGACGCCGGCGATCTGGTCGGCCTCTTCCCCGAGGGCAAGATCACCGCCGACGGCAACATCAATCCCTTCCGCCCGGGCATCACCCGCATCCTGCAACGCAACCCGGTGCCCGTGGTGCCGGTAGCGTTGCGCGGACTGTGGGGCAGCTTCTTCTCGCGCAAGGACGGCCCGGCGATGACCAAACCCTTCCGCCGCGGCGTGTTCTCGCGCATCGAACTGGTCATGGGCGCCGTCGTGCCGGCAGCGGAGGCGTTACCGGAGAGACTTCAGACCGACGTCGCCGCCTTGCGCGGTGATTACACCTGACGGTTGCCATAACGCGCCACAGAGCGGGCACGCGACCACCTGAACCCCAATTAGTGGCTATTACAACACGCCGGCAAACCTACCAGCTAAGCGATCTAGCGTGAGAAAGTATGCCCTCAATAATTTTGTTCCCACGCACCTCTTCCGAAGAAGGTGGTTGGATGAGTACATTCGACGAATGCACGAGGTGAAGTCGCGGCCGATCAATAGCAGAGGCCGCATTATCGACATGCGCCGTGGTTTGGGCTTCAAAGTCCAGCGACAACTGGGGGTCGTTGCGAATTTCCATTGTCTGGCTTTGCTCTATCAAACGTCCGTTACTGAATGCACAGGATAGATTAACGGCACTAGGATCGTCAAGCTACAGGTTGAAGTGAGGGTGAATTTTTACTCTGTTCTGAGTTTGCCCCCGGAAGAACGGTTTCCAAGTGATCAACGACCTTCGACTCAAAGTCTCTGTAGTCGTCTAGATACTCAGTCACCGACTTCTCCGCCGTGTTCGGAATGATTTGCACTACCTTGCCGGTTCTATCGTCTTTCCGTACAGTCATCTTGAAGAAATCTAGGTACTGTCTTGGCGCGATCCCTTCAAAATGAATAAATTTCACTGGCGGAAGAGGCCCTGGGGACTCGGCGGGTGGCAACTTTGCGTCTTCATCTTCAGTATCAAATGCAATAGCGTCTGAATGCAAGTTTTGCGCAAGGCTCTTTTCGTACGGCTCAATGTAGTACACCTTTGAAATCCCGGAGGCAACAATGTGCCGCGCACAGCTATGACATGGAAAAGTAGTCGTATAAAGAACACCTCCACGTGTAGCTGATGTACCAGTTCGCGCAAGGCTAACTATTGCGTCCATCTCGGCATGTACTGCGCGTGAAAATTCGATCAAGTCCTTAGTTCTACTTGCCGAGTACACTTTGTTGAGTAGTTTGGGAACTTCCTGCTCTGGGAGACCAACTTCCTCGCCTTTTTCAGGCTTCCACCGAAACTGACGAATCGCGTCTTCCATCGCTTGCTTGAGTTGGAGCTTCTCTCTGTCATTAAAGCAGTTCTGCTCCTCCCGATGAACACACCGCTTATCAGCTGTGCCATCTTCAGTCGAGTACAAACCACCACCAGACTTTGGAACGTCATTGCAGCCCGTCGCGACGATCTCCCCCTTAACATTTGCAATGGCAGCACCGACTTGCCGAGCAAGACAAGCTGAACGCAATCCGGCCGCATAGGCCATGTACATGCCGTATTCCAGCCTAGTCGGCGTCAGTCCATTCTTCCCGTGTAGAAGTGCGAGGAATCGCTCCATCTGATGATTGAGGGCAGCGACAGTTCCGCGATCACTACGAATGAAGAAATCCGCCATTTGTAGTGCCTTATCCAACTGCTGGCCATTGTCCTCTTCTTGCTTTCGGTCTCGCTCCATGAGCTCTGAGATTTGCGCCTTTGGTACACGATTACGACCAGTTGTTAGTCGCTTCTGACGATTGTCATAGACGCTGATAACCCCAACTAAATGAAAAAGACCGCGGTACACCTTTCTTAAGAGTAGAACCTCGTCCTGATGCTTGATCTGATCGATAAGGTAGGCGACTCGCTTGGGAACAAAATCTTTTGGACGGCTCTCTTCCTCCGGTGGAATATCTTTTCCGCGTCTAAGAACTATTTCCCTAATAGCCCATTCGGCAAGTATGTCGAATCCAAAGTTCTTCCGGAGCTCATTTCCTCCATCCTGCAAACTGAAGTAATGATGCGCTCGATTACGCACCGGATCGAACAGGTCAGAGACAGTGACGGTATTTGCGGTTATCGCGTCTTGGATGAACTTGCTTAGTTTGATATGGTGGATTTCGTAATTCAAGCCTTGGAGAACCTTGACTGTCTCGTCAATAACTGACGATATGCCGCACCCTATCGGTCCAGCAAAGCCAATGACAAGCTCCTGAGACCGTCTCGACTCAAAAGCTTCTTGCGGTCTCTTGTCCGAGAATCCCAATGCTGCCTGACTCGCGGAAGTCGATTTCTTGCTTTTCTTCTGCGCCGCTTCAGCCACGATTACACCTCCGCACTTGGGTTGCATGACTTTCCAAGTCTATACGTATTTGGGAGATGATCGATATGTAATTAACATGCGTTTCCTGTGCAGATTGATGAATACGCTAGTCAGATTGATTTCCTGTGGATACCGTTTGATCGTTCGGATCGCAACGTAGCGGGGAAAGGACGACCCGGATACTGGACTGGGCGTAACACCAAATACCGCCACACGGTACGCGCACTCGCAAAACCCATTTACTGGCCAATAACAGCATCTGGCGTTAACTTGGGAAGCTCGACAGAGCGTCCATCGACTCTTCGGTAGCGCCTACCTATGGAGAGTAGCGAATATCTATGTTCAGTAGCTCTTATCGTTGGAATTCATAGTAACCCCGGCGCCATGCGCCTGCATGTCGGCGTGGTAGCTGGAGCGCACCAGCGGCGCCGAGGCGGCGTGGGTGAATCCCATCGCCGTCGCTTCGCGGGCGTACATGGCGAACACATCGGGATGCACGTAGCGCAGCACCGGCAGGTGATGGCCGGAGGGCGCGAGGTACTGGCCGATGGTGAGCATCTCGACGCCGTGGGTGCGCAGATCGCGCATGACGTCGAGGATCTCCTCGTCGGTTTCGCCCAGGCCCACCATGAGGCCCGACTTGGTCGGCACACCGGGCACGCGCGCCTTGAAGGCCTTGAGCAACTGCAGCGAGTTGGCGTAGTCGGCGCCGGGGCGGGCCTGTTTGTAGAGGCGCGGCACGGTTTCCATGTTGTGATTGAACACGTCGGGTGGCGTCGCCGCGAGGATGTCGAGCGCGATATCGAGGCGGCCGCGGAAGTCCGGCACCAGAATTTCGATTTTCGTTCCCGGCGACAGCTCGCGCACCTTGGTGATGCAGTCGACGAAATGCTGCGCGCCGCCGTCGCGCAGGTCGTCGCGGTCGACGCTGGTGATGACAACGTATTTCAGCTTCATAGCGGCTATGGTGCGCGCGAGCTTTTCGGGTTCCGCCGCGTCCGGCGGCAGCGGCTTGCCGTGGCCGACGTCGCAGAAGGGACAGCGGCGGGTGCACAGGTCGCCGAGGATCATGAACGTCGCGGTGCCGTTGCCGAAGCATTCACCGATGTTGGGGCAGGTAGCTTCCTCGCAGACCGTGTGCAGGTGGTGCTCGCGCAGGATCTGCTTGATCTCGCCGAAGCGGCCTGCGCTGCTGCCGGCCTTGACGCGGATCCAGTCCGGCTTTTTGAGGACGGTGGTCGCCGGCACGATCTTGATCGGGATGCGTGCGGTCTTGGCTTCGCCTTTTTGCTTCGTCGTCATGTCTTCTTTTCCAGTTGGCGGGCCAGATGCTCGGCGAGAGCCTCGCCCACCTGAGCAGTATCGCATTCACCGGTCAGATCCCGCAGTTGCGTCACCGCCATGCCCTCGTAGCCGCAGGGGTTGATGGCGCTGTAGGGCGTCAGATCCATGTCGACGTTGAGCGCGACGCCGTGATAGCTGCAGCCGTGCTTGATGCGCAGGCCGAGCGCCGCGATCTTCGCTTTGCCGACATACACGCCGGGGGCGCCGGCAAGGCGCGCCGCCGTAACGCCGTAGCCGGCCAGCAGGTCGATCACCGCCTGTTCGATGCGATTGACCAGGCCGCGCACCGTGAGTTCGCGCCGGCGCAGGTCGAGCAGCAGATAGGCGACGACCTGGCCGGGGCCGTGATAAGTGATCTGGCCGCCACGATCGATCTGCACCACGGGAATGCCGATGTCTTTGAGCAGGTGTTCGGGCTTGCCCGACAGGCCTTGGGTGAATACCGGTGGATGTTCGCAGATCCAGAGTTCGTCGGGCGTGTCCTCGCCGCGCGCGGCGGTGAACTCCTGCATCGCGGCGAAGGTCGCCGAATAGTCGACGCGACCCAGCTTCCTGACGATCACAGCCTCGCCTCCGCGCTATCGTTGCCGCTCGACAGGCCTTCCTGTCGGCTCGCAGTGCCGCTCGCTTGGCACGCATCCCCGCCTTGCAGGGCCCCTGCTACGCTGCTCACAACACTACCTTCACCATCGGATGTGCAGTCAGTTCGCGATAGAGCGCATCGAGCTGCGCCTGCGAGACGGCGCGCACGGTGCAGGTCAGCGACAGATAGTTGCCCGCTTTGGACGGGCGCATCTCGACCGATGCCGGATCGAATTCGGGCGCGTGCCTGAGCACCAGCTCGACGATCGCCTGAGCAAACCCCGCGTCCGTCGCCCCCATGATCTTCAGGGCGAAATCGCAGGGGAATTCGATCAGCGTTTCGCGCTGCTTCATGCCGGCGCCCGCATCACCGTGGCCTTGAACTCCTGATACCAGGCGTACATCCGCGCGAACACCGGGCCCGGCGTGCCGCCGGCGCCGACTCCTGTGCCAACCGCGCGGCCATCGAGGGTGACGATGGGCAGCACTTCCTTGGTCGATGAGCACATCCACAGCTCGTCGGCGGCGCGGGTTTCGACTTCGGTGATGTCGCGCACCTCATGCGGCAGGCCGTGCTGCGCGGCGAGTTCGAGCACCACGTCGTAGGTGATGCCGGGCAGCATCAGGTGGTTCTTGATCGGCGCCAGCAGCACGCCGTTCTTCACGACGAAGATGGACGAAGCGGAACCTTCGGTGAGAAAGCCGTCGCGGAACAGTACGGTCTCGACGCAGCCGGCAGATACCGCCAGTTGGCGCAGAAGGCAGTTGGCCAGCAGCGAGGTGGTCTTCAGGTCGCAGCGCAGCCAGCGGATGTCAGCCGCGGAGACGGCGGCGATGCCCTGCTCACGCTGACTGGCCGGCGGCGTGCTCATCGGCTCGGCGAGGATCACCACGGTGGGCGTGATCTGCGTCGGGAAAGCGTGGTTGCGCACGGCCATCGGCCCGCGCGTGACCTGGATGTAGATCGACTGGTCTTCCCACTCTGCCTCGCGTGCCAGTTGCGTGATGAACCCGATCCATTCGTCGAGCCGGTACGGATTGGCCAGCTGGATGCCGTCCAGGCTGTGCTGCAGGCGCGCCAGATGCTGTTCGAGGCGAAAGACCTGCCGCGAATACACGGGGATTACCTCATACACGCCATCGCCGAACAGAAAGCCGCGATCCATGACGGAGACATTGGCGTCTTGCGGCGCCAGCCACCGGCCATTGAGAAAAACCCGCGCCGTCATTGGAAGAACAGCCTCAGGTCGTCCCACAGCCGGCCGAGGAAGCCGGCCACCGGAACGGCGCTCTGCGCGACGACGGGATACTCGCCCCAAGGCTGGCCGGCCACGGCCAGCTTGAGCGTGCCGACCACGGCCCCCGCTGCGACGGGCGCAATCAGGGGCTGCCGGCTGACCAGCTGCACCGAAAGCTTGTCGGCCATGCCGCGCGGCACCGAGACCACGAAGTCCTCGGCAAACCCGGCGCCGACGACGTTCTGCGCGCCCTTGAACACCTTGAGCTGCGATATCGCCTGCCCCTTGTCGTAGAGCTTGACCGCATCGAATCCGGCGAAGCCCCAGTTGAGCAGGGTCAGCGAATCGCGGGCGCGGGCTTCTTCCGAGGCGGTGCCCAGCACGACGGAAATCAGCCGCCGCGGGCCGCGTTTGGCGGTGGCGATGAGGCAGAAGCCGGCCGCATTCGAATGCCCCGTCTTCAACCCGTCCACCGTCGGATCGGCCCACAGCAGGCGGTTGCGGTTGTACTGGCGGATGCCGTTGTAGGTGTATTCCCTGGTCGCGTGGAGGGCGTGGGTTTCCGGGTGGTCGCGCATCAGCGCGGCCGCCAGCCGGGCCAGATCGCGCGCCGTCGAATAGTGGTTGGGCGCCGGCCCTTCGAAGTAGCCGCTGGCATTCAGGAAATTCGTGTCCTTGAGGCCCATGCGCTGCGCCGTGCGGTTCATCATCGCGGCGAAGGCGTCTTCGCTGCCGCCGATGGCTTCCGCCAGCGCCACCGAGGCGTCGTTGCCGGACTGGATCACCATGCCCTTGAGCAGGTCGTCGACGCTGACGCCCTTGTTCACCGGGACGAAACTGCGCGAGCCCTGGGTACGCCAGGCACGCTCGGAAACCGTGACCTGCTGTTGCGGCGACAGCGTCTTCTGCGCCAGCGCGTCGGCCACCAGATACGTGGTCATCACCTTGGTCAGGGAGGCGGGCTCGAAGCGCGTGTCGGCCTGCTGCGCGGCCAGCACCTGACCGGTCGTCGCATCCATCAGAATCCAGGCGCGGGCGCTCAGGGTGGGGGCGGATATCGGCTGGGCATGGCTGGCGGCGAGGGACAGCAACGCCAGGAAAAAGGCAAGGAATCGCATCGGAATATCGAAGTTTCAGTGGCGGCTGACGCCTGGAGTATCGGCGTCAAGTGCAACGGCCGTAACTAGAATAAAAGTGGCAAAGAATGTGAATTATAGACGGCCGGGTCGGCAGGCTCCGGCTGCTAGCGCTGTACGACGACCGCCGTCATGCCGAAGCTTTCGCGCAGACGCCCGCCCGCCAGTTGCGCCGCGGCGGCGTCGGGCCAGGGCCCGAGCTGGACGCGAAACAGCTTGCCGGCGGCTTGCACCACCAGCTTTTCGGCCAGGTTGCCGAGTTCGCGCGCCAGCCGCGCGCGCAGCGCCTCGGCGTTGTCGCGGTTGCCGAAGGCGCCGAGTTGCAGGAAATGACCGCGCACGTCCTGCACCTGCGGCAGGGGCGGCTCGGGTTCGGCGGCGGCCAGCTTCGCGATCGGGTCTTCGTCGACAGCCGTCGACGCTGGCGCGCTCTGCGTGCCTGGCTCACCGCTTCGCGGGACGGCAGCGGCGAGCGTCTGGCCCGGCAGAACGCTTTCGACCTCGACCACGGTGCTGCCGGTGCCGATATAACCAAGTTTGTATGCCGCGGTCCAGGACAAGTCGATCAGCCGGCCGGAGTGGAAGGGGCCGCGGTCATTGACGCGCACCACCACCGATTTGCCGTTGGCCGGATTGCTGACGCGCACGTAGGACGGGATCGGCAGGGTCGGATGGGCCGCGGTCATGCCGTACATGTCGTAAGGCTCGCCGCTCGACGTTTTCTGGCCGTGGAACTTGCGGCCGTACCAGCTGCCGACACCGCGCGCCTTGTAGGGCTGGAGGTCGCGCAGCGGGACGTAGTCGCGTCCCAGCACCGAATACGGATTGTTGGCGAAGCGATGCAACGGCTCGATCTTCGGTATCGCGTCGGGAATCGCCTCGATGTCTTCCGGCGGCGTGTCGCCGGGTCCGTCGTCCTTGTAGAAGCCGCCGCTGTACTTGATGGCGGGCGCCGGCTTCCGTGCCGCAGGGCCGGGAGTAGACGCTGGCGGCACGGCGGCGGCGGGTGCCTCGGCGCGATCGAGGACCGGTCGCGGCGTTTGCGTGCCGCAGGCGGCAAGGAACAGTGGCAGAAGCAAGAGCGAAAAAGCTTTACCACAGAGGCACAGAGACACGGAGGAAGCACTGGGAACTTCAAGAGAACTGCCTTTCTCGCCCGGCCTCTCCTCTGTGCCTCTGTGCCTCTGTGGTGAATGGTTCTGAATCACTTCTGCACCAGCATGCGATTGCCGTGGATCGACATCAGGATGCCGATGCCGATGAACAGCGTGACCAATGCCGTACCGCCGTAGCTGACCAGCGGCAGCGGCACGCCGACCACCGGCAGGATGCCGGAGACCATGCCCATGTTGACGAAGGCGTAGGTGAAGAAAATCATGGTGACGGCGCCGGCCAGCAGGCGCGAAAACAGCGTCGCGGCATTTGCCGCGATCA
This sequence comes from Sulfuritalea sp., assembly GCA_030247575.1. Classification (GTDB taxonomy): domain Bacteria; phylum Pseudomonadota; class Gammaproteobacteria; order Burkholderiales; family Rhodocyclaceae; genus Sulfuritalea. The sequence goes on along the minus strand of JAOTRV010000034.1, from coordinate 4,942 downwards.
TCAGGCCGCGGCCGATCAGCAGCGCATACAGCCCGAGCAGCACCAGATTGCCGAGCAGGCCGAATTCCTCCGAGAACACGGCGAAGATGAAGTCGGTATGGCGCTCGGGAATGAATTCCAGCTGCGCCTGCGTGCCCTCCCGCCAGCCCTTGCCGAGAATGCCGCCGGAGCCGATGGCGATGGTCGACTGGATGATGTGGAAGCCCTTGCCCAGCGGGTCCTTTTCCGGATCGAGGAGCGTAAGGATGCGATGTCTCTGGTAGTCGTGCAGCAGGTTCCACGCCAGCGGGGCCGCGGCGGCGGCGGCGGCGGCCATGCCGATCAGGATTTTCCACGACAGCCCGGCGAAAAAGATCACGTAGAAGCCCGCCGCCAGCACCAGGATCGCGGTGCCCAGATCGGGCTGACGCGCAATCAGGGCAACCGGGACCAGCAGCATCGCGGCAGCAATGGCATAGTCGCGCAGGCGCGGCATGGCTTCGCGCTGCTGGAAGAACCAGGCGAGCAGCAGCGGCATCGCGATCTTCATCAGCTCGGAAGGCTGCACGCGCATGAAGCCGAGATTGAGCCAGCGCCGGGCGCCCTTGGAGACATCGCCGAACAGGGCGACGGCAATCAGCAACAGCACGCCGGCCAGATAGATCGGCACCGCCAGATGCATCAGGCGCTGCGGCGGAACCTGGGCCACGATCCGCATCACCACCAGCGCCACCGCAACATTGATCAGCTGGGTGTTGATCCGCTCCGGCGAGGCGCTGCCCATCACGCCGACGGCCAGCAGCAGCAGCAGTCCGGCGATTGCCATCAACGGCGGATCGATCGGCGCGACCAGGCGCCGGAGGAAATCGCGAATCATGCCCAAGCCAAGTCCGGGATTCATTCCCCATCCTCCTCGACGGCAGCTTCATCGACCGGCGCCGGCGCCTTGGGCCGCTTGCCGAGCAGGTAGTAGTCGAACACCTGGCGCGCGATCGGGGCCGCGGCCTGGGCGCCGAAGCCGCCGTTCTCCACCAGCACGGCCAGCGCGATCTTCGGCGCGTCGGCAGGCGCGAAAGCGATGAACAGCGCATGGTCGCGCAGTTCCTTCTTGATCCCGCCTTCCCTGTACTCGGCGCCTTTCAGCGAAAACACCTGCGCCGTCCCGGTCTTGCCGGCGGAAACATATTCGGCGCCGGCAAAGGCGCGCGCGCCGGTGCCCTCCTTGTTCACGCCGACCATCGCATTCCTGATCACTTCGATATGCTCCGGCTTGAGTTCAAGCTGCCGTGTCGGCTTCGGCTCGATTTCGGTCCGCTTGCCGGTCCGCGTATCGGTAATGTGCTTCACCAGATGCGGCCGAAACACCACGCCGTTGTTGGCCAGGATCGCCGTGGCATGCGCCAGCTGTATCGGCGTATAGGCGTTGTAGCCCTGACCGATGCCGATCGAAATCGTTTCGCCGGCATACCATTTCTGCTGCTCCGGCTTCTTGAAGCGCTTCCGCTTCCACTCCTGCGAAGGCAGCACGCCTTCCGATTCGCCGTCGATATCGATGCCGGTGCGGCTGCCGAGACCCAGCTGGCCCATGAAGGCGGCGATGTTGTCGATCCCCATGTCATTGGCCAGCATGTAGTAGTAGGTGTCGCAGGAATGCACGATGGACTTGTACATGTCCACCATGCCGTGGCCGCCCTTCTTGTCGTCGCGAAAGTGGTGGCCGCCGAAATTGAAGAAGCCGGGATCGGAAATCGCCTGTTCGGGGCGGCGCTTGCCCAGCGTCAGGGCGCCCAGCGCCATGAAGGGCTTGAAGGTGGAGCCCGGCGGATAGGCGCCGTTGAGCGCGCGGTTGACCATGGGCTTGTCGGGGGATTCGTTGAGTTCCTTCCAGTTCTGCGTGTCGATGCCATCGACGAACAGATTGGGGTCGTAATTGGGCACTGCCACCAGCGCCAGAATGCCGCCGGTCGCCGGCTCGATGGCGACCAGCGCGCCCTTGCGATCGCCGAAGGCCTGCTCGGCGATGCGCTGCAGTTCGGCGTCCACCGTCAGCGTCAGGTTGTTGCCGGCCACCGGTGCGGTGCGGGCCAGCGTGCGCACGGCGCGGCCGCCGGCATCGACCTCCACCTGCTCGAAGCCGGTGTCGCCATGCAGTTCGAACTCGTAGCGCTGCTCCAGACCGGTCTTGCCGAAGTGCTCGGTGCCGCGATAGTTCGCGTCCTGCTCCCTTGCCTCGATCTTCTCCAGATCCCTGTCGTTGACGCGGCCGATGTAGCCCAGCAGGTGCGAGGCGAAGGCGCCGCCCGGGTACTGCCGGAACAGGCGGGCCTTGATATCGACGCCGGGGAAGCGATAGCGATGGGCGATGAACTTGGCCACCTCCTCGTCTGTCAGCCGCGTTCTGATCGGCAGCGATTCGAAATTGCGGCTTTCCTCGAGCAGCTTCTTGAAGCGTTTGCGATCCTTGGGCTGGATGTCGACGATCGCGGCGAGGCCATCGATGATGTGTTCCAGATCGCGCGCCCTGGAGGGGGTGATTTCCAGCGTGTAAGCCGAGTAGTTGCGCGCCAGCACCGCACCGTTGCGGTCCACGATCAGCCCCCGGTTGGGCACGATGGGCACCAGGGAAATGCGGTTGTCCTCGGCGCGGGTCCGGTAGTAATCGTGCTGGATGACCTGCAGCCAGACGAAGCGGATGAACAGCAGGACGAAGCAGAACAGCACGAAGCCGCCCGCCACGGCCAGCCGCGAACGGAAGCGTTCGAGTTCTTCCTGGGGATTCTTGAATTCCATTAAATCGGGCGATGGACGTCTTTGTCTTCCGGCCGGTACTGGGGAATCAGGAGCAGATAAGTCGCCGGGTGCCATAGCAGCGCAGCGGTGAAGCTCGACAGAAACCACACCACGCCGGGAAACTCGGCGCCGCCCACCATGCGCGCGATCATCATCACCAGTTGCATGCCGAGAAACAGCGGCAGCACGTGCAATGCCTGCTGCGACAGGGGAAACCACAGCACGCGGCGCGACAGTCCGGCGGCGGCGAAGGCCAGCAGCACATAGGCCAGCGCATGCTGGCCCATCACGCTGGCATCGGCCACGTCCATCGCCAGGCCGAGCACGAAGCCGGCCGCCATGCCGACCTTCAGCGGCTGATGAACGCACCAGAAAGTCAGCACCAGCGCCACCCAGTCGGGAATGCCCGGCAATCGCCCGAAAGGAACCAGGTTCAGCAGCAAGGCGAGAAACAGCGTCACCACGATGAACCAGTTTCTGACCGGCAGCAGGATGCGGCGCGAGGAATGGGTGGGTTGCATTTACGCCTCCGCCGGGCCGCCCCAAGGCGGCATACAGCCAAGGAAATGGAAACCGCGCAGAGGTTGAACCGAGATCACCCCTTTTCCTGGAAAGCGCATCCGCGCTTCAGCGAAGGCTAATGCCTGCGCAGCAGGCGTTACGCCGCAGCTAAAAGAGGCTGGGGAATATGTCCTCATCTGACTTTCTTCTTGACCCGCTTGCCGCTGGCCGACTGCACCGGGGTCGCCGGGACGTCCTCGGGTTGCGGCGGCAGGGCCGTGCGTGCCCCCAGCACCAGGGCAAGACCGTGGCGTTCGACTCCGGCCAGGGGCGCACAGGTGATGCGGGCGAAGGAGTAGGAGCTGTCGCGGTCGATCTTGACCACCTTGGCGACCGGCAGGCCGGGCAGGTACACGCCGTCCAGTCCCGACGTCACCAGGACGTCGCCGATCTGCACCTCGGCGTTGGACGCCAGGAAGCGCAGTTCCATCATGCCGGCGCCGGCGCCGGCGAGCACCGCGCGCAAGCCGTTGCGCTGCACCTCGACCGGGATCGCCTGGTCCTTGTCGGTCAGCAGCAGCACTTCCGCCGTCAGCGGAAACACCCGCACCACCTGGCCGATGATGCCGACATCATCGACCACGGCCTGTCCGGCGCCGATGCCGTGCTGCATGCCCTTGTCGATGATCACCCGGCGCGAGAACGGGTCGCGCGCCGCATAGAGAATTTCCGCGATGCGTCCTTCGACCGGCAGACGCGCGCGCATGTCGAGCAATGCCCGTAGCCGCATGTTCTCCTGTTCGAGGTGCTGCTGGCGCAGCAGGAGATTTGCGGTGCCGAGCTGGCGGCGGCGCAGTTCCTCGTTCTCCTTCAGCAGACTCGACTGCCGCGTCAGATAGGCGCCGAGGTCGCCCGCGGCATCGATCGGCAGCCAGGTGATGCGCTGCAGGGGCCAGGCCACCGTGGCCACGGCCAGGCGTGCCCATTCCAGGGTATGGAAGCGCAGATCGGCGACCAGCAGGATCAGGGAAAGCGAGACGAAGAAGACCAGCCGCACAAGCGGCGCCGGACCCCGTTTGAAGAAAGGTGGCGGAGCATGGCCAACGACGGACATCAAGGCAGGTGCGCCCTCAAAGGCTGTGAAGAAAAGATGGAACCCGCTGGTATCCCGCGCGCAAAGCCGCGGGGGCAGCCTGCAAGCTACACGCGGCGGGGCTTACTCGGTGGCAAAAATACTGCCCAGTTTGTCCATCTTTTCAAGCGCCAGGCCGGAACCGCGCGCAACGCAGGTCAGCGGATCGTCGGCGACGATCACCGGCAAGCCGGTTTCTTCGGTCAGCAGTCGATCCAGATCGTGCAGCAGCGCGCCGCCGCCGGTCAGCACCAGGCCGCGTTCGGCGATGTCGGCGCCCAACTCGGGGGGAGTTTTTTCCAGCGCGTCCTTGACCGCCTTGACCACCTGGTTGAGCGGCTCCGACAAGGCTTCCAGCACTTCGTTGGAAGAAATCGTGAACTTGCGCGGAATGCCCTCGGCGCGGTTGATGCCGGAAACTTCCATCTCGCGCACTTCAGCGCCGGGGAAGGCCGAGCCGATCTGCTTCTTGATGTTCTCGGCGCTGTTGTCGCCGATCTGCATGCCGTAGTTGCGGCTGATGTAGGAGATGATCGCCTC
>JAOTRV010000033.1 GCA_030247575.1 Sulfuritalea sp. | reverse complement strand
GTACCGAGCTGGTCGGCATCGCCATGATCGACGGCGGCGCCGGCAACGACGCCATCACGGGCAGCGCCGGCAACGACCTCGTCGTCGGCGGGGCGGGTACCGACAACCTGAACGGTGGCGATGGCGACGATGCCTTCCTGATCGCAGGCACCGATGCGGGCTACGACCGCTTTGAAGGCGGCGCGGGTTACGACGTGATTCAAGGCAGCACCGGCGACGACACGATCCGGATGTACAACTACATCGGCACGGCCACCGTCGAGAAGATCGACGGCAACGGCGGCTACGACATCCTGGCCGGCACCGGCAGCAGTGACACGATGGACTTCTCGGGCACCGAACTGGTCGGCATCGCCATGATCGACAGTGGCGCCGGCAACGACGCCATCACGGGCACCGTCGGCAACGACATCATTGTCGGCGGGGCGGGATCTGACAACCTGATCGGCGGTTCGGGAGATGACGCCTTCCTCATAGCCGGCACCAATGCCGGCTATGACCGCTTCGAAGGCGGCAGCGGCTTCGACGTCATTCAAGGCAGCGCAGGCGACGATACGATCCGGATGTACAACTACGTCGGTACGGCCACCGTCGAGAAGATCGATGGCAACGGCGGCTACGACATTCTGGCCGGTACCGGCAGCAGCGACACGATGGACTTCTCGGGTACCGAGCTGGTCGGCATCGCCCTGATCGACGGTGGTGCCGGCAACGACGCCATCACGGGCAGTGCCGGCAACGACATTATCGTCGGCGGCACGGGTGCCGACAGGCTGACGGGCGGGCAGGGGAGCGACACCTACCGCATTGGGCTGGGTGATGGCGCCGATACCCTGATGGAAAACGATGCGACAGCCGGAAATGCCGACGTGGCCGAATTTCTGGCAGGAATCCAGACGGACCAGATATGGCTCAGGCATATCGGCAACAATCTGGAAGTCAGCATCATTGGTACCGGCGACAAGCTGACGGTGCAGAACTGGTATCTCGGCGATCAGTACCATGTCGAGCAGTTCAAGACCGCCGGTGGCAACCTGCTGCTCGATAGCCAGGTGGAAAATCTGGTGCAGGCGATGGCGGCCTTTGCCCCGCCGGCGGCCGGGCAGACGTCTTTGCCGCCGATCTACGAGGACAGCCTCGCCCCGGTTATCGCCGCCAACTGGCAGTAGCGCAATGCATCACCCCTCGCGCCTCGACCTGCGCGCGAGGGGGCGGCCCCGGCAGATAATTGAAAGGGGGAGTGCGGGGCGCCTCGCGACAAACGATAATTGCGCATGCCCCACGACGCCCCGACTCCGCCTTCAAGCCCCCGCCGCCTGTCGCCCCTGAAAGGCCTGTGGCCCTTCCTGCGGCCTTACCGGGCGCGAATCGCACTGGCTTTCGTGTTGCTCTGCGTCGGGTCCGCAACGATTTTGCTTGTGCCATTGGCTTTTCGCGACCTGATCGATTTCGGCTTCGGGGATCGGGAACGCGCGACCGGCGGCCTGCTGGGGGCATTGAGCCTGAACGGGCATTTCCTCGCTTTGTTCGGCCTCGCGGCCTTCTGGGCGCTGGCCGTGTCGGCGCGCTTTTACACGGTGTCGTGGGTCGGCGAGCGGGTCACGGCGGACCTGCGCAATGCGGTGTATTCGCGCGTGCTGGCCCAGTCGCCGCAGTTCTTCGAGACCCTGCAGACGGGCGAGGTGCTGTCGCGACTGACGGGCGACACGACGCTGATCCAGACCGTGGTCGGCAGTTCGATTTCGATGGGCCTGCGCAGCCTGTTCCAGTTCATCGGCGGCATGGTCATGCTGGCCGTGACCAGCTTCTACCTGTTCTCGCTGAACCTCGGCCTGATGGCCTTGTTGATCCTGCCGATCATCGCCATCGGCCGCAAGGTGAAGAAGCTATCGCGCGAATCCCAGGACCGGATCGCTGACGCATCGGCCCTGGCGGGCGAAATCCTCAACGCCATGCCGACGGTTCAGGCCTATACGCAGGAGAAGAACGAAACCGGGCGCTTCGCCGAACGTACGGAGCGTAGTTTCATCACCGCAATGCGACGTACCAAGGTGCGCGCGGCTCTGACGGTGCTGATCATCACGGCGGTGATGGGCTCGATCATTTTCGTGCTGTGGATCGGCGCGCGCCAGGTGCATGAGGGCATCCTGACCGGCGGCCAGCTGGCGTCCTTCGTGCTTTACGCGGCTCTGGTGGCCGGTGGGGTAGGGACCATGGCGGAAGTGTGGGGCGACGTGATGCGCGCAGCCGGGGCGACCGAGCGCCTGCTGGAACTGCTGCACACCGAATCCGCCATCCGCGAAGTGGCGCGGCCCGAAGCGCCTGCGCATCCAGCAAAGGCGGCGATCCGCTTCGAACATGTGAGCTTCAGCTATCCGGCACGGCCACAGACGCGCGCACTGGACGATATCTGCCTCGACATCGCGCCGGGCGAGAGCGTCGCCCTGGTCGGCCCCTCGGGTGCAGGCAAGACCAGCATGTTCCAGCTTCTGCTGCGTTATTACGAGGCATCGACTGGCTGCATCCGCCTCAACGGGCAGGACATCGGGCACCTGAGCCTGCACGACCTGCGCGGCGGCATCGCGATCGTGCCGCAGGACCCGGTGATCTTTTCCGCCAACGCGCTGGAGAACATCCGCTACGGCCGCGCCGATGCAAGCGATGCGGAAGTCATGCAGGCGGCGAGGGCGGCGCTGGTGGACGAATTCATCGACCGCCTGCCCGAGGGCTACCGGACCTTCCTCGGCGAACGCGGCACGCGCCTGTCCGGCGGCCAGCGCCAGCGCATCGCGATCGCCCGCGCGATCCTGAAAGGCGCGCCCTTGCTGCTGCTCGACGAGGCCACCAGCGCCCTCGATGCGGAATCGGAAATCCTGGTGCAGCGGGGCCTCAACGCCGCGATGGAAGGGCGCACGACGCTGATCATCGCCCATCGCCTGGCGACCGTGCAGAAGGCCGACCGGATCGTGGTGATGGAGCGGGGGCGCATCGTCGAGATCGGCACGCCGGATGACCTGCGCAGCCAGGGCGGGCTTTATGCGCGTCTGGCGACCCTGCAACTGGATCTTTGAGTGCGGCGGCAGCGCTGAACTCGCGAGCTGAAGTGCTGTCGTAGCTCTGGTATCCCGAACGGGAGTTCATCATGTTGCGTAGAGCACTGCTGCTTATGTCTTCACTGCTTGTTGCTGCTTGCGCGTCCTATGAAGGCCGCGGCCTCAAGACGGGGGAGGCGCGCCTCGAGGACGTGCAGGCAACGATGGGCCAGCCGGCGCTGCAATGGCAAGATCCTGACGGCTCGCGGCAGTTGGCCTATCCGCGCGGCCCGGCAGGCTTCCATACCTTCATGGTCCGGCTGGGTCCGGACGGGAGACTGCAATCCATTACGAATGTGCTCGATGAGCGCCATCTCGCCATCATCCGCGCCGGAATGACCAAGGAAGAAGTCCTGCGCATCCTCGGCCCGTCGGACACCCGCGTGACCGTCTATTTCCCGGCACGTGACGAACTTGTATGGGATTGGCGCTTCCGCGGGATGTCCAGCGAGCCAATGCGCATGATGGTCCTGTTCGATGCCACATCCGGCAAGGTGCGCAGCACCATGGTGCAGCGCGAACAGTTCACGGACGTCGAACCCACTGGGCGCTGATTGCGGGCGACATCGGCACCTTTTTCGAAGGCGCGATAAGCCTCCTGTGCCGACTCGATATGAATATTTGATATCGAAATGCGGCGCTGCCGCAGGCTCTCATCATATGTACTGAAGGGACAACACGGGAACCCATGCTGCAGCGCGATACGAATAATCCTTTAGCCATACAGTATCTCGTTCCTCGCCAGCAACAGGGGTTGCCTGAATGCAAATTGGGTCTAAATTAGCGCCTAGAGGCAAGCCAGAAGCGGCGTCTCTAGGTGCAATTGAACCCGGGAGAACAATATGTCGCGACCATTTGGAAACATATCGACCTTAATCTTCGTGATGTTGCTCGGGATCACCGGTTGTGCGAACCAGGTCCAGATGGAACGCGATAAGTTGCGCTATGCGGCCATGGTGCGTGGAGCCGAGACATACAAGATTGAGGGGAAGGACTCCCTCGTGGCTGCCGAGGAACGCGCTACCAGATCAATCGACGATTACCAGAAACACATGGAAGTCTATACAGGGATCCTCGACTACAAGAAAGAGAAAGGAGCCGTGACAGCTCGACAAAAGAAATTGGTTGAAGAAATTGCTTCCCTGAAGGATCAGTTGGCCAAAAAGGACGCTTCCAGTTCCAAGGTCAAACCAGGAAGCAATAAGGGAAAAAGCGCAAAACAGACGACGGGCGGCGATACGGCCAATGCTCAAGACCGTATTTCAGCACAAATGATTTTTGGCGGTTCTAGCAGCGAATCTCAGGGGGCCAGACCCTTCAAAATAGCTCCAGCCGGTGCAAAGATTTGGTTTAGTGATCCGGACAAATTCTGGCCAGGATCAATCAACGAGATTACTGGTAACCCTACGACAACGACCACAGTCAAGGACGTCGCAAAGAAGACAGAAACAACCACGAAGACCATACCTTTTGCCCATGCACACCCTGAGGAATTGATCCGGGGTCTGTCCTCGACCGCATCAATGGGGCAGATCAGAGATTTGATAACAGAACCGGAGATCCCAGAGCTGCTTCCGACCAGTCGGACAGTGAATCTGGGCTGCCTGCCGCCGCCGGATTCGGCCGCATTCGAAGCTGTGACGAAACTGACAGCCAATTTGGAAAAGGACGGTGCGGGCAAACTGGGCGTTTCCTCTGAATATGCGGACAAGGTGGTAAAGCTCTTCGAGGAAAGCGAGCGCACTATGTTCCTGCAATACGCGTTGTTTCGACTGTGCGAGATGTCGGTCAATACTCCGTCGGGATTCCGCAATGTTTTTCCGGTCATCATGCACGACATGGTGCGGCGCTCTGCAGAACTAAGAGATGTAGCCACCAAAGAGGCCGAAACCCGGCGGGCAGAAGAGGAAAGGACCAAACAGAAGACGGAAGAAACCAAACAGAAAGAGTTGGATTTAAAAGCCGTCAGGCAGAAGGCGTACTTGGAGTGTCTAGCGAACAAGAAAGGCACGGACGAAAAGCTCTATTCCGATGAGACCGCTGCTGCATGCAAAAATCAGGTCACCATGGATCTGTCGAAGAAGAATTGAGGCCGGGATTGCGGTGGAGCGGAAACCGCAGGCCTTGGGGGGGGATGGATACCGTGATAACAGGGCCGAGGGTAGTCTGGACATTTATTGACATAATGCCAATTATGCGCAGCATTGGCTTGGCAATTGGCTCTGAGTTGTCGAAAATCTATTCGACCGCACCCACCTTCCGCAGGTACTCGACGATTTCATCCCGCCCCAGTTGCTGTGCCAGGCGCAGAGCCGTAAAGCCCTCGTAATCAGCGAGATCCATGTCGGCATCGGCATCGACCAACTGCTGTACCAACTCGAGTTTCCCGCGTTTCACGGCGAGCATCAGCGCGGTCTGGCCATTGGGTGCGCGTGCATCGAGCTTGGCGCCTTTGCTGATCAACAAAGCCGTGATTTCCCGGCTGCCGCCAAAAACCGCATAGTGCAAAGGCGCCCAGCCGGACAGATTGAGTTCCGCACCTTTCTCAAGCAGCACCGTTGCTGCTGCGAGATGCGAATTCAGCGATGCCAGCAGCAAGGCCGTGTCGCCGAACTGATTGCGCCGGTTGACGTTGGCGCGATTGGTCAGGAGGGTCTCCAACAGAATCATGTCACCCTTGCCGGCTGCGATCATGAGCAGAGTCGTTCCGCTCCGGTCGGCCGTATTGACATCCATTCCGCGCTTGAGCAACTCGACGACACCAGCTGCATCGCCGTCTCTGGCGGCGACAAGAATGTCTTCGTAGGCACCCGCATGAGCGAACCCCATCAGAAGCGATAACAGCAATACCATCAGTGACTTACGCACGACTAGCGGCTCCGAACAGGCGAAAAAAGTTGGCGGTTGTGGCTTGCGCCAGAGCCTCGGTACTGATGCCCTTGAGCCTTGCCACTTCCTCGGCGACATGGCGCACCAAGGCCGGACGATTCAATTTGCCCCGATGCGGCACCGGGGCGAGATAGGGCGCATCGGTCTCGACCAGTATTCTGTCGAGCGGAGTGAAACTCGCCACTTCCTTGATTTGAATGGCGTTCTTGAACGTGACAATCCCGGAAAAGGAGATGTGGAAACCAAGAGCCAAGGCCGCTTCGGCGACCGCCCGTGTCTCGGTGAAACAATGGAATACGCCCCCTGCTTCGCCGGCACCCTCCTCCTCGAGAATCCGAAGTGTATCGGTCGCAGCCTCCCGCGTATGGATTATGAGCGGCTTCCCGGTGCGGCGGGCCGCGCGGATATGGGAGCGGAAGCGTTCGCGCTGCCACTCCAGGTCACCTTCGAGTCGATAGTAATCAAGTCCGGTTTCGCCAATTGCCACGACTTTCGGGTGTGCCGCGAGGGAAATCAGCCTTTCCTGGTCGGGTTCCTCGCCTTCTTGCGTGTCGGGATGAACTCCGACGGCTGCGTAGAGGTTCGGAAAGCGTTCCACCAACGTCAAGACACCCGGGAAACGCTCGAGAGTGACACCGGCGATCAGCGCCCAGCCCACGTCATTGGCTTTCATCTCACCCAGCAACTCGTTTTCCCGTCCTTGGAAGTCGGGAAAATCAAGATGGCAATGGGAATCGACCAGGAGCGCGCTCATCAACCGGCGGGTCGCAAGGCACGCAGCAAATGGGCGGCCAGGCTTTCGAGAAAAAGCAATTGATTCAGAGGGTGACGTGCGCTGCGGCGAAACTGACCGATCTCTCGCCAGGCCGCCATCAGGGCCATCGGGCTGAGATTTTCCACCCCTTTCGGACGAGCCCAGCCGCCATGGAAGCGAATCTCCCCTGCCATGCGATCTTGCGCCAAATCGAACAGCCAGCGTTGTATGCCTTCGACCAGATTTTCCATGCGGAACATTCCGTCGCCTTTCAGCAAGCCATCCCAGCGTGCCGCAAGCGCGATCGGATCGGCGGGCGCCGATATCAAGGAATCGACCAGCGCGTCGAGCGGTGCCAGTTGCCCCTGGTCCTTCCACTGCGCAACCCGCATCGGAGCGCCGCCGGCCAGCTGAAGATAGCGCGCCGCCTGCTTTTCCAGCCCGACGCCGGCCAGCCATGCAGTGGCTGCGGTGACATCCGGAGGTCCGAAGGGAATCACGCGACAGCGGCTGCGGATCGTCGGTAAGAGCGATTTCGTCTTAGATGAAACCAATATGAAATAAACACTTGCTGGCGGTTCTTCAAGTATTTTAAGAAGAGCATTTGCTGCCGGCGGATTCATGGCATCGGCTTCGGTGATGAGCACGACGCGGTTGCCGTTGCGATGGCTGCCGACGAACACAAAGGATTCAAGTTCGCGGATCTGGGCGATGCGGATGATTCCGGGGCTCTTCTTCTTGGCCTTTTCGCCGGCTTTTTCGGCTGCGCCTCCCTCGGTCTCGTCTTCGCCGTCCGGGGCGACACGTCTGAAGTCAGGATGATTGCCGGCCTCCAGCCAGCGGCATGCCTGACATTTGCCGCAGGCGGTCAGATCCGATGCGACCGACTCGCAGAGCAAAAGTGCGGCAAGCTCTTCGGAAAATACAGCCTTGCCAACTCCGGCCGGGCCGACCAGAAGCACGGCATGCGGAAGCCGGTCGAGGCCCTGCCCAAGCAGTTGCTCTCTTATCGAATCGTTCCAGCTTAACTTTTTTAACTCAGATAGTTGCAACTATATTCTCAAGTATTTTATTAATATCGCCAGGGGTCTTCGTGGCGTCGATGAGGCGGACGCGGGCGGGGTTTTCCGCCGCGATTCGAAGATAGGCTGCCCGTACGCGTTCGAAGAAGGCGGCCTGTTCCTGCTCGAAACGATCCGGTTGCGAAGTCGCAGCATGCAGACGTTGCTGGGCGATTGCCACCGGCGCATCGAAGATCAGCGTGAGATCGGGTTGCAGGCCACCCAGCACCCAGGCCGCAAGTTCTTCGAGCTTTTTCCAGCTCAGGCCGCGCCCTCCTCCCTGGTAGGCGAACGAGGCGTCGACGAACCGGTCGCAAACCACCCAGTCGCCGCGCGCCAGGGCCGGTTCGATTACCTGTGCCACATGTTCGCGCCGCGCGGCGAACATCAGCAGCGCCTCGGTTTCGAGGTGCATCGGGTCGGCCAGCAGCAGACTGCGAAGCTTCTCGCCCAGCGGCGTCCCACCCGGTTCGCGGGTGGCTACCACCGTATGTCCCTTGTCGCGCAGGTACGCGACAAGCCACGCGTGCTGGGTGCTTTTCCCGGCTCCGTCGATGCCTTCGAGACTGATGAAACGGCCGCGCGCCATGTTCGCCTAGCGCTTCTGGTACTTGGCGACGGCGCTGTTGTGCTCGTCCAGCGATTCCGAAAACTCGCTCGATCCATCGCCGCGGGCGACGAAATACAGCATGTTGCTCGATGGCGGCGTCGCGGCCGCCTGCAGCGACGCCTGTCCCGGCATGGCAATCGGCGTCGGCGGCAAACCGGGGCGCATGTAGGTATTCCAGGGCGTATCGGTCTGCAAATCGATCTTGCGCAGATTTCCGTCAAAGCCGTCACCCATGCCGTAGATCACCGTCGGGTCGGTTTGCAGCAACATCCCGCGCCGCAGACGATTGGTGAACACGGCCGCGACCCGAGGCCGATCGGCCGGAACGCCGGTCTCCTTCTCCACGATCGAGGCCAGGATCAAGAGTTCGTAAGGCGTCTTTATCGGCAGGGTGGCGTCACGCATTTGCCAGGCGGCAGCCAGCCGCGGCTGCATCGACCTGTAGGCGCGGCGCAGTACGTCCAGATCGCTGCTGCCTTTGTCGAAGAGATACGTATCGGGAAAGAAAAGCCCTTCCGGGTGGGTTTCCTTCGCACCCAGACGGGCAAGAATCTGTCTGTCGCTCAGCTTCTGCGTATCGTGGGCGAGGTCGGGATGCTCGTTCAAGGCGGCACGCAGCTGGCGAAAGGTCTTGCCTTCGACCAGCACGAGCTCGGCCTGGGTTACGTCGCCTCGCGTCAGCTTTTCGAGCAGCCCCAGGGCGGTCAGCCCTTCGTCCACCTCGTAGCTGCCGGCTTTGATCTTCGATGAGCGACCCATGAGTCGCCCCAGCAGTTCCAGTTGCCATGCCGGCAGATCGATCCCTGCGGCTTCGATAACCTGTGCCGCCGTGCGCAAACTGGCGCCTGCCGGTATGGAAAACGCAGTCGGGTCGCTGTTCATGGGGAGATGCCGCACCGTAAACCAGCTGGCACTCGCGATCGCCGCGACAAATGCGAGAATCACCACCAGAAGAAATATCTTGAAAGTTCGCATCTAGGCTTGAATAAGCTCGGGGCGGGCGCAATCTGCACCTCGGGCGCGATAATAGCACTCCAAACCCCAACTCAACCCGGAAGCACCTCATGACTCAAGAATGGATTTCCGCCCTTGCCGCGCAAGGGCTGGCGGCAGACGGCAGCAGCTTTGGCGATGTCGCCGAAGAACTGATTGCGGCGCGTGATGCAGCGGTCGTCGCGCCCCTGAGCGATCTCGGCCTGATTCGTGCCAGCGGCCCTGATACGGCCGGCTTTCTGCACAATCTGCTGACCAACGACATCAACGGCATTACGTCGGCCGGCGCGCGCTTTGCGGGTTTTTGCACGCCCAAGGGCCGCTTGCTGGCGTTGTTTCTGATCTGGCGCGACGGCGACGACTTTCTGCTGATGCTGCCGCGCGACATCCTGCCGGCGATGCTGAAGAAGCTGTCGATGTACGTGCTGCGTTCGAAAGTCAAACTCACGGATGCAACTGGCGAGCGTGCATTGATCGGATGTTCGGCTCCCGCCGCCGTGTCGCCGGCGTCTACTGTTGGCGAGGCCGTCGCAGCCTTGGGACGTTTCGGCGTCGCCGCCGTCGAAGGCGGACAGGCCGTCAGGCTCGATGACACGCGCTGGCTGCTGGCGCTCGACGCCGCCACGGCCGGTTCGCACTGGCAGCAACTGGCGGCGGCTGCCCGGCCGGTGGGCCTGGCGGCATGGCAATGGCTGGAAATCGCGGCCGGTCAGTCGCGTGTCGTTGCGGCCACCCAAGAGGCCTTCGTGCCGCAGATGTTGAACATGGAGCTGCCGGCCGTGGCGGGCGTGAGTTTCACCAAGGGCTGCTACCCGGGCCAGGAAATCGTCGCCCGCACGCAGTATCTGGGCAAGGTCAAGCGTCGTACCTTTCGCGCCAGGCTCGCCGCCGCCGTCGCCCCCGGCGCTCATGTCTATGCGCCGGAAACCGGCGACCAGCATTGCGGCGCCGTGGTCAGCGTTGCGCCCTCCCCGGCCGGCGGCTTCGAATGTCTGGTCTGCGTGCAAATCGGCGCGGTGGAAGCGGGCGAAGTGCATGTCGGCGCGCCGGCGGGCGAACGCCTGGAGTTTCTGCCTCTGCCCTACGAAATGGCCTAGGCAGGATGTGTCTGATACTCGTCGCCTGGCAGGTCCATCCCGGCTATCCGCTGGTGGTGGCCGCCAATCGCGACGAATTCTTCGCCAGACCGACGGCGCCGGCTTCGTTCTGGAAGGACGCACCGCAGGTTCTGGCCGGGCGCGATCTCGAGGCGGGCGGCACCTGGATGGGCATCACGCGCAGCGGGCGTTTCGCCGCGCTGACCAATTACCGCGACCCGGCGCAGAACCGCAGCGGCGCGCCTTCGCGGGGCACGCTGGTGGCGGATTTTCTGACCGGCCACGAAACGCCGCAAGCCTACCTGCAACGCATCGATGTCCGCGGCCGCCAGTGCAACGGCTACAACCTTCTGGCGGGCGACGGTGAATCGCTGTGGTGGTCGTCGAACATGGGTGGCGAGCCGTGTGCGCTGCCGGCGGGCGTTTATGGCGTCTCCAATC
Source organism: Sulfuritalea sp. (assembly GCA_030247575.1). Lineage (GTDB taxonomy): Bacteria > Pseudomonadota > Gammaproteobacteria > Burkholderiales > Rhodocyclaceae > Sulfuritalea. The sequence continues at coordinate 33,289 of JAOTRV010000033.1, read as the reverse complement.
ACCTGCTCGATTCCCCTTGGCCGAAAGTCGGCGCCGGCAAGACGGCGCTGGCGCAGGCTCTGGAGAGTCTGCCCGCCGACGAGGCAATGTTTCATTTGCTCCAAGACGATGGAATCCATCCCGACGAGCATCTGCCGCAGACCGGGATTCCCCTGGAGTGGGAACGCCTGCTCTCGTCGGCTTTCGTCAAATCGTCCGGTTACGGCACGCGCGGTTCCACGGTGTTGTGCGTCGGGCAGGACGGCTGGGCCGGTTTCGACGAACAGACCTGGCTGCAGGGGGCGCAGCGCGGCGAGCGGCGGCGCTATCGATTCAGGATATCTTCTGGCTGAAGGCGGTCTTCACGCCTGACGCACCATGGTCCGGTGCGGAATGCCGGCTTCCATGAACTCCGGTCCTTCCTCGACGAAGCCGAAGCGGCGGTAGAAGCCGCCGGCTTGCGTCTGCGCATGGAGCGCCAGATGCTCACGTCCCTGCAGGCGGGCTTCCTCCAGCAGCCGTTCCAACAGCGCACGGCCGACGCCCTTGCCTCGCCAGTCCGCCAACACCGCCATGCGGCCGATATGGCCTTCGGGCAAAAGACGCCCGGTGCCGATGGCGCCGCCATCGCTGTCGCACGCGACGACGTGCCGGCTCGATGCATCGTGCTCGTCCCACTCGATGTCCCGCGAAACCTTCTGCTCGTCGACGAACACCGCGTCGCGCACCTGGCGCGCCTGCGCCATGAGTTCGCTCCAGGATCCGGTCTCGACGCCGAACTCGACAATCTCGACCGGCGTATAGACCGGAACCCGATCGAACAATTCGACGATGTCGCTGTTGCGCATGCGCACGCAACCGTGCGAGGCCGGCGTTCCCATCGGCTCCGTATCCGGACATCCGTGCAGGTAGATGTAGCGGCGCATGCTGTCAACTTCGCCGAGCCGGTTGCGCCCCGGCTCCTTGCCGGACAGCCATAGGATGCGTGTCAGTATCCAGTCCCGATCGGGGAATTGCTCCGCGAGTTGCGGCGTCCATAGTTCGCCGGTGGGGCGCCGGCCCACGAAGACCGAGTTCACCGTCTCGCCGGCGCCGACTTTTGCCCGGACGATGTGCCGGCCGCGCGGTGTGCCGTAGCTGCCGTTCTGCTCCCCGGCCCCGTTGCGGGCCGTCGATACCGGATAGCGCGCCAGCAAGGCGCCGCGCTCGTCATGCAGTTCCAGGGATTGCTGCGGCAGGCTGATGCGGATGTGCATTCGACGCGTTGAAAATCAGGCGACCAGCGTGCGCCCGCGACGCGCGCTGAAAAAACTCGAGAGCAGGCTGCCGCACTCCTCGGCCAGCACGCCGCCGACGATGGTGGCGTGGTGGTTGAGGCGAGTCTCCGCGAACAGGTCGATGATGCTGCCGGCGGCGCCGGTCTTCGGATCGCGCGCGCCAAAGACGACGCGGTCGATCCGGGCATGCATGATCGCACCGGCGCACATGGCGCAGGGTTCGAGGGTGACATACAGGCTGCAGCCGGGCAGGCGGTAGTTGCCCATGCGTGTCGCGGCATCGCGCAGAGCCATGATCTCGGCATGAGCGGTGGGGTCGTGGCGACCGACCGGCTGATTGAAGCCGCGACCGATCACCTCCCCTCCCCATACGACCAGCGCGCCCACGGGAACCTCGCCGGTGGCGCCTGCCTCGCGTGCCAGATCCAGCGCCAGCCCCATGAAATCGCTATCGTCCATGGGGCTGATTATGGCATCGTCACTGCGCCTGCCGCGGGACGGCGAACCCTAGGCGTTCTTGGTGACCGTACCGCCCGTTTCCAGCAGCTGCGCCTGTGCCGCGGCCAGTCGCGCGATCGGCACGCGCGGCCCGGAACAGGAGACGTAGGTGAGATTGATGCCGTGGCAAAACTGGATCGATCCCGGGTGGCCGCCATGCTCGCCGCAGATGCCTACTTTCAGGTCCGGCCGCGTCTTGCGCCCTTCGGCGACCGCCAGCTTCATCAATTCGCCGACACCTTTCTGGTCCAGTACCTCGAAGGGGTTGTCCTGCAAAATTCCCTCTTCGATATATGCGGGCAGGAACTTGTTCTCGGCATCTTCGCGGCTGAAGGAGAAGGTGGCTTGCGTCAGGTCGTTGGTGCCGAAGGAGAAGAACTCGGCGTCTTCGGCCATGCGTCCGGCGCGCAGGCAGGCGCGCACCACTTCCAGCATGCTGCCGAATTTGACGTTCACCTTGATGCCGTGGGTGAGTTCGACGACCTTGTGCAGGCGCTTCACATAGCTGTGAATGCGGCACAATTCCTCGACCGTCGCCACCTGCGGCACCATGATTTCGGGGTGAACCTCGGTTCCCTCCTTGGCGCATAGAGCGGCAGCCTCCAGGATCGCCTGTATCTGCATCATGTAGATCTCGGGGTAGGTAATGCCCAGGCGCACGCCACGGTGGCCAAGCATCGGGTTGACTTCGGACAGCGCACGGACCTTCTTGAGGATTTTTTCCTTTTTGTGGATCGCATCCACTTCAAGATGGCCATCCTTGAACGCCTTCATGCTGACCGTCAGTTGGCTCAGGCCGTCCGAATACTGCTGATACAGGCGCGGGCTCAGGAGTTTGAGCGTTTCGGGCAGCTCCTCCATCGCCTTGATGGAATCGCGCATGTGGTGCAAGTGGGCGATTTCCAGTTCGAGTTGCGCGGTCGTCGGCAGGAACTCGTGCATCGGCGGGTCGAGCAGGCGTACGGTCACCGGCAGGCCCTTCATTGCCTTGAAAATGCCCTTGAAGTCGCCACGCTGGATTGGCAGCAGCCGGTCCAGTGCCGCCTGGCGCTCCTCGAGAGTTTCGGCGAGGATCATTTCCTGCACGATGGGCAGGCGATCGGAACTGTTGAACATGCGCTCGGTGCGGCACAAGCCGATGCCCATGGCGCCGTAGCGCCGCGCACGCGCAGCGTCCTCCGGCGTATCGGCATTGGCCATCACCTTGAGTCGCGCGACTTCGTCGGCCCAGCCCAGCAGGGTTTCCATGTCCTCGGAGAACTCCGCTTCGACGGTGGGAACTTCGCCGGCATAGACGTTGCCGTTGCTGCCGTCGATGGTGATGACATCACCTTCGTGCAGGGTGGTCTCGCCGATCGTGGCGCGCCGCGCCGTGTCGTTGATGACGATGGCCTCGCAGCCCGAGACGCAGGGCTTGCCCATGCCGCGGGCGACTACTGCTGCGTGCGAGGTTTTGCCACCGCGGCTGGTCAGGATGCCTTGTGCCTGGAAGAAGCCGTGAATGTCTTCCGGCTTGGTTTCTTCGCGCACCAGGATGATGCGTTCGCCAGCCTTGCCGCGTTCTTCCGCCGAGTCGGCATCGAACACGATCTTGCCCGAGGCGGCCCCGGGGGATGCCGGCAGACCGGTCGCCAGCGGCTTGCCCTTGAAATCGGCCACGAGTTGCGGCGCCAGCATCTGCTCCAGCAGCGTCGGATCGATCCGTGTCAGGGCTTTCTCGCGGGTGATCAGACCCTCGCGGTGCATCTCGACCGAGGTGCGCAACATCGCCCGTGCATTCATCTTGCCGTTGCGTGTTTGCAGGCAATAGAGCTGGCCCTTCTCGATGGTGAATTCGAAGTCCTGCACTTCCGCATAGTGCGATTCGAGACGGGCATGCAGTTCCTGCAATTGCCGGTAGATTTCCGGCATTTCCTGTTCCATCTCGGCAATTGCCTTGGGCGTGCGAATGCCTGCAACCACATCCTCGCCTTGGGCATTGACCAGGTATTCACCATAGATGATGTTTTCGCCGGTGCCGGGGTTGCGCGTGAAGCCGACGCCGGTGCCGGAATCGGTGCCCATGTTGCCGAACACCATGGTCACCACATTGACGGCGGTGCCGCTGGCCATTTCCTTGGTGATTTTGAACTGCTTGCGATAGTCGATGGCGCGTTTGCCGTTCCATGAACGGAATACCGCGCCAATGGCGATTTCCAGTTGCTGGTAGGGATCTTCGGGGAAAGGCTTGCCGGTATGTCGCTTGACGATGGCAAGAAACTCCTTCGCCAGTTCGGCCAGATGGTCGGCTTTCAGATCGATGTCCTGGCTGGCGCCGTAGCGGGTCTTGATCACCATCATCGCTGCGTCGAAATGCTCGTCGCCGATGCCCAGCGCGATCTTGCCGAAAAGCTGGATGAAGCGACGCCATGCGTCATAGCCGAACCGTGGATTGCCGGTCAGCGCGATCAATCCCTTGAGTGTGGTCTGGTTGAGTCCGAGGTTGAGAACAGTGTCCATCATGCCCGGCATCGACATCGAAGAACCTGAGCGAACCGAGACCAGCAGCGGGTTTTCGGCGCCGCCAAAGGTTTTCCCGGTCTTCTTTTCCAGGGCCTTCATATGCGCCAGCGTCTCCTCCCACGCCCCCTCAGGCAGGTGGTCTTTTTCAAGGAACGCGAGGCAGGCATCCGTGCTTATGACGAAGCCGGGCGGCACATTCAGCCCGATCTGTGTCATTTCGCACAAATTCGCCCCCTTGCCGCCGAGCAGCATCTTGTTCTTGCCGTCGCCTTCCTCGAAAGCAAACACCCATTGCCGTTTCATCACTGCCTCTCCTTGTCGTCGTGCATCGGCTTGCCGCTATGCACAAAAATATAACTTTATCGCTTCTCAGCGAGTAATTCCACCAAACCGCCGGATCGGAAGCTGCGTATTCTTTATCCGCAAGATTGCCATCTGAATGAGATATGCGTTAAATTGCATACAGTTCATCGAATTACCATGAGCGAATCCGGACGTAGAATCCGTCATCAAGTTTGGGGAATCCGCATATTGTCGCCGACTCGTGACTGGAATTCCACTCTTCTGCAATAGGTATTTCTTATTTCAGATCGATATGGACATCGTCAAACAAAAACAGATCAGAGAATGGACCCTCCTGGGACTGGTCGGGGCCATGGCGCTGATTGCCAATCTTCCCCGCCATGTGCTCGACAGCATCGGGGTTGAACCCGGCCTCCTGATGGCCCTGTTGGGCATGATGGTCGTATTGGCCCTGTTTCTTTACCTGCGCTTCTTCTTCTTTCTGCTGTATGCCCTGCTTGCGTTCGGCGCCAATCTGCCGCAGCAGTGGGCCGAATCGCTAGGCATCAACAAGACGCCGCTGCTGGCTGCATTGATCTCCATGGTGGTGCTGTCCCTGATCAACTACAAGACCAAGGTGGTGCCCACGGGGCTGGAACCGAAAAAGCGCAAGCAGAACCCCGAGGCAACCAAAGTCCTGCTGCACGCCATCGAACGCGGCAATCTTCGCTACGTCAAGACGCTGCTGACCATGGATTTCGATATCGACGCTACCGACGAGCAAGGCGTGTCGCCGCTGATGTGCGCCGCCCGGCACGGCGAGTTCAAGATGGTACAGATGCTCATCAAACGAGGGGCATCGCCCTTCATCGTCGGCCCATCCGGCAAGGCTTCCGATCTGGCGCTGCAAAATAACTTCCCGGCGGTCAATGAATACCTGAAGAAGGTCGAAGAGGTGCAGGCCGCCGAAGCCGCAAAGCGGCACCCGTCAGTTCCTGACACGAATTCAGCCGTCCCGGCCTGAATATCGGACCGTCTCTCTCCGTATCATTCCCACTCGATGGTCGCCGGCGGCTTGCCCGAGATGTCGTAGACGACGCGGTTGATGCCCCGCACTTCGTTGATGATGCGGTTGGAGACGCGGCCCAGCAGTTCGTGGGGAAGCTCCGCCCACTTGGCGGTCATGAAGTCCGAGGTCTGCACGGCGCGCAGCGCCACCACGTAGTCGTAGGTGCGGCCATCGCCCATGACGCCGACGCTCTTCACCGGCAGGAAGACGGCAAAGGCCTGACTGGTTTTGTCGTACCAGTCGGCTGCACGCAGTTCGTCGATGAATATCGCATCGGCTCGACGCAGCAGGTCTGCATATTCGTGCTTCACTTCACCCAGAATGCGCACGCCGAGCCCCGGGCCCGGGAATGGATGGCGGTAGACCATCTCGTGCGGCAGACCCAGTGCCACGCCAAACTCGCGCACTTCGTCCTTGAACAGCTCGCGCAAGGGCTCGAGCAGCTTGAGGTTCAGCGTCTCAGGCAGGCCGCCGACGTTGTGATGGCTCTTGATCGCATGCGCCTTCTTGGTCTTCGCCCCGGCCGACTCGATCACGTCGGGATAGATGGTGCCCTGCGCCAGCCAGCGCGCGTTGGGCAATTTCTGCGCTTCGGCCTGAAACACCTCGACGAATTCGCGGCCGATGATCTTGCGCTTCTGCTCCGGATCGGCGACGCCTTTCAAGTGCCCCATGAACTGGCTCGTCGCGTCGACATGGATCACCTTGACGCCCAGGTTGCGGGCGAAGGTGTCCATCACCTGCACACCTTCGTTGAGTCGCAGCAGGCCGTTGTCGACGAAGACACAGGTCAGTTGATCGCCGATGGCGCGATGCAGGAGAGCTGCCACCACGGATGAGTCGACGCCGCCGGAAAGCCCGAGGATCACCTCTTCGGCGCCAATCTGGGCGCGGACCTTGGCAATCGCCTCCTCGACGTAGTTGGGCATGTTCCAGTCGCCGCGGCAACCGCAGATGTCGCGCACGAAACGGGCATAGATCTCGCGCCCCTTGAGGGTGTGGGTGACTTCCGGATGGAACTGCACGGCATAGAAGCCACGCGCCTCGTCGGCCATCGCGGCAATCGGCGTCGATTCATTGCTGCCGATGATCTTGAAGCCGGGCGGCAGTTCGGTCACCTTGTCGCCATGGCTCATCCAGACTTCGAGCAGGCCATGCCCCTCCGCATTGAGGCGATCCTCGATGCCCTTGAACAGCCTGGAATGCCCGCGGGCGCGCATCTCCGCGTAGCCGAACTCGCGCTTGTGGCTGCTTTCGACCTTGCCGCCGAGTTGCGCCGCCATGGTCTGCATCCCGTAGCAGATACCGAGTACCGGCACGCCGAGCTTGAAAACGATGTCGGGCGCCTTCCATTCCTCGGCCTCGTAGACCGAGTTCGGTCCTCCGGAAAGAATGATCCCCTGCGGATTGAAGTCGCGAATGAATTCCTCCGAAACATCGAAGGGATGCAGTTCGCAGTAAACCTGCTGCTCGCGCACGCGGCGGGCGATCAGTTGGGCGACTTGGGAGCCGAAGTCGAGGATGAGAATTTTCTGGTGGGCCATGGTCAGGTCTCGCAAGCGAAAAGGGCGGCCGCAGCCGCCCCGATGGTTCGACGACTGGTCAGTCGATATGGTAGTTCGGCGCTTCCTTGGTGATCTGCACGTCGTGCACGTGCGACTCGCGGATGCCGGCCGAAGTGATTTCGACAAACTCGGCCTTGGCACGCATCTCGTCGATCGTGGCACAGCCGACGTAACCCATCGAGGAACGCAGGCCGCCCATCAACTGGTGGATCACGGCGAGGACCGGCCCCTTGTAGGGGACGCGCCCTTCGATGCCTTCGGGCACCAGCTTTTCCACGTTGGCGTCGGAATCCTGGAAGTAGCGATCCGCCGCACCGTCCTTCATCGCGCCGAGGCTGCCCATGCCGCGATAGGCCTTGTACGAGCGCCCCTGATACAGCACGGTCTCGCCTGGGGCTTCCTCGGTACCGGCGAACAGGCCGCCCAGCATCACGGCGTTGGCGCCGGCCGCGATGGCCTTGGAAATGTCCCCGGAGTAGCGAATGCCGCCATCGGCGATCAGCGGCACGCCGCTCGCGGCCAGCGCGTTGGCGACCATGTCCACCGCGGTGATCTGCGGCACGCCGACACCGGCGACGATGCGCGTGGTGCAGATCGATCCGGGGCCGATGCCGACCTTGACGCCGTCGGCACCGTGATCGACCAGCGCCTTCGCTGCATTCGCCGTGGCGATGTTGCCGCCGATGACTTCGACCTGCGGGAAATTCTTCTTGACCCACTGCACGCGCTTGAGCACGCCTTCGGAATGGCCGTGGGCGGTATCCACCACGATCACATCGACGCCGGCCTCCGCCAGCAGCTCCGCGCGCTCCTCGGTGCCTTCACCGACGCCGATGGCGGCGCCGACACGCAAATGGCCCTGCTCGTCCTTGCAGGCAAAGGGATGTTCGCTGGACTTGAGAATGTCCTTGACCGTAACCAGGCCACGCAACTGGAAGCCGGCATTAACCACCAGCACGCGTTCCAGTCGATGCTTGTGCATCAGGGCCTTGGCTTCCTCCGCCGACGTTCCCTCCGTGACCGTCACCAAGCGCTCGCGCGGCGTCATGATCGCGCGCACCGCCTGATCGAGGTTGGTCTCGAAGCGCGTGTCACGATTGGTTACGATGCCGACCACGACACCGTTGTCCACCACCGGCAGGCCGGAAATCCGGTGGGCCCGCGTCAGCGCCAGCACTTCACGCACGGTCATGGTCGGGGGAATGGTGATCGGATCTTTAAGCACACCGGATTCGAAGCGCTTGACCTTGGCAACCTCGGCCGCCTGGGCCTGGGGGTTCAGGTTCTTGTGCACGATGCCGATGCCGCCTTCCTGGGCGAGGGCGATCGCCAAGCGTGCTTCGGTCACCGTGTCCATGGCGGCGGAGACGAGCGGCAGGTTCAATTGAATCTTGCGGGTGAGACGGGTGGCGAGGCTGACGTCGCGGGGGAGGATCGCCGAGTGGGCGGGTACCAGGAGGACGTCGTCAAACGTCAGCGCCTTCTGGAGCAGTCGCATAATAAAATTCCTTGGTTCCAAAAACGCATTATACGCGAGAGCACGGGTCGCCTATTTGACCGGTTGCGCCGTCCCGCCAGCGTCGACTTTCAGAGGACGATCCCGTCAGACGCTCAGGCTTCGCCGGCCTCGCCGCTGCCCTTCTTCATGGCTTTTCCCTCGGCGGCGCGCTGCTTGCGCACTTCCTTGGGGTCGGCAATCAGCGGCCGGTAGATTTCCACCCGGTCGCGGTCGCGCAAGGCGGTGTCGATCTTGGCCAGCTTGGCATAGACGCCGATCTTGTTTTTCCCCAGGTCGATTTCCGGATGCTTGGCCAGCAGACCCGAGGCCTCGATCGCCTGCCCTGCCGTGCTGCCTTCCGGCAGGCTGATGCCGATCACTTCCTGGCGGTCCGGCAGGGCATAAACGACCTCGACGTGAATGGATTCAGCCATAGACTTTCTGGGCTCTTTTGACAAAGGAATCGACGAAGGTGTCGGCGATGTGGTTGAACACGGGGCCGAGCACTTTTTCCAGCAAATGGCTGGAAAATTCGTAGTGAAGGCGGAATTCTACCTTGCAGGCCGTCTCGCCCAGCGGCGTGAAGCGCCAATGCCCGTCCATGTGCGCGAAGGGGCCGTCGGTCAGGCGGATATCCATCAGCAGCGGCTCCTGCTTGATGTTTTCAGTCGAGAACTGCGACTTCAGGCCGTGGTAGTTGATGCGCAGCGTCGCCGCCGTACGTATCGCCGTGCGCTCGTGCAGTTCCGTGCCGCCGCACCACGGCAGGAATTGCGGGTAGTCCTCGACGCGATCCACCAGGCCGAACATCTGTGCCGGCGTGCGTTCGATCAGGACGGATTTTTCGACCAGGGCCATTCGGTGCGCCGCAAAGGCGTGCGGACTGCGTGAAGTAGAATGCCGCATTTTATCGCGCCGCACCATGAGCATCGCCGACAACAAGAAGGCATTCCACGATTACTTCATCGAAGAGCGCTACGAGGCCGGTCTGGTCCTCGAAGGCTGGGAAGTGAAGGCGATCCGGGCCGGGCGTGCCCAGATCAAGGAGGCCTACGTGGTACTCAAGAACGGCGAGGTATTCCTCATCGGCGCCCACATCACGCCGCTGCTTTCAGCCTCGACCCACGTGCATCCCGACCCGGTGCGCACGCGCAAGCTGCTGCTGCACACGGAGGAAATCAGCAAGCTGATTGGCAAGGTGGAGCGCGCCGGCTACACGCTGGTGCCCCTCGACCTGCATTACAGCAAGGGCCGCGTCAAGCTATCGCTCGGCCTTGCCAAGGGCAAGAAGCAGCACGACAAGCGCGATGCCGAGAAGGATCGCGACTGGGTTCGCGAAAAGAGCCGCCTCATGAAAGAGAGGGCAAGATGAGCGGCTCTTTCGGTGCAGGCTAACGTGAGCAGCGCGAACGTTAAGCCGCAAAGCGGCGGCCGACGCCAAAAGGCACGCGTGATGCGCGACAAGCGCGGCTGAGCAGCTCCTCCAACCCCGCCCGCAAATGACCCCCGTTACCCTGATCTGGCTGGTGACCGGCTGCCTGATGCTGCAGCCCCTCTCGACCGACCTCTATCTGGCTTCGCTGCCGAGCATGGCGACCGACTTCGGCGTCACCCCGGCAGCGGTTCAGAACACGCTTTCCCTGTTCGTGATCGGATTCGGCTCGGCGCAACTCGTCAGCGGCCCGCTGTCCGATCGCTACGGCAGGCGGCCGGTTCTGATCGGCGGCCTGACGCTATACCTGCTCTCCAGCATCGCCTGCGCACTGGCGCCCAGCCTCACCTGGCTGGTCGCGGCACGTTTCGTGCAGGCGATCGGTTGCTGTACCGGCGTGGTGGTGGCACGGGCAATCATTCGCGACGCCCATTCGGCTGCCGATGGAGCGCGCGTGCTGGCCAAGGCCAGTTCGCTGCTGTCGCTGGCAGCGATCAGCGGACCGGTACTCGGCAGCTACCTGCAGGTGGCCTTCGGCTGGCGCGCCGCATTTGTCGCCCTTGCGCTGGCAGGCTTGACCATGTGGATCGCCACCTTGCTCCGGCTGCGCGAATCGAACAGCCAGCCCAACCCGGAGGCAATGCGTCTTGGCATCCTGGCCAATACCTACAGCAAGGTAACAAGAACCCCGGCTTTCTGGGCCTACGCCTTGCCCGGCGCGCTCTCCTATGCATCCATCTTCGTATTCATATCCGGCACTCCCTTCGTGCTTATCCGTGTCCTTGGGGTGGCAACGGCCTACTACGGATATCTCTTCGCGTTCGGGGTCTGCGGCTATCTGACCGGAGCCCTGATCTGTCGCCGCCTGCTGGGCACGATCGGGATCCAGAGAACCCTCCGGCTGGGTACCGCAATAGGGCTGGCGGGCGGTCTCGGCTTCCTCGTCTTCGCCATTGCCGGTGTGCAGCATTGGCTTCTGGTGGTGATTGCACTTTTTGTCGTGATGACCGCCCACGGCATCAACATTCCCTGCACCCAGGCCGGGTCCCTGGCCCCGTTTCCCGAGCAGGCAGGTGCGGCAGCCGGACTGTTCGGCTTCGTCATGATGGTGGTGGCCCTGGGGGCCGGGATCTGGGTGGGGAGCAGCCACGACGGAACCTTGCTGCCGCTGGCATCGATCAGCACCACGGTGGCGGTCATGCTCTTCGCCAGCACACGCCTGCTCGCCAGGCACGGCAAGGACGCATAAGGCAGCGAGCAACGGACTCGGACACGAGTTCGCCGTATCGCCAGCGCCGACTTTCACCCGGCTCGAACTGGCGAATCACTGAATTGCTTGCAGAACACTCGCGTGCCTCCTTCGCTCCCTCCTCCGGGGACCTTACATAAGCAGGCGCGATAGTGATCCCCAAAAGCAGTATTGGACACCGCAAGGGCTCCTGACGATCATTCGCCAACTGCCCGCCACCTCTTGCCAGGTCTGATGGCTGGAGGGACGGAATGTTGCAGGTCGGATTGCGCGGCGTGCTTTTCGAATTCAAAGGTGAGCAATTGCAGGGGTCTGGCGGGCAGCCGATGCTGTGCGGCACAAAGACAACCCTGCACTTCTCGACCTTAAACAAAGAGGAGTGGATTCCACAATGAAGCTGGTCACATTTGCTGCAGAAGGCAAGCAGTTGGTCGGGGCGCTGGACGGGGATGATGTCGTGGTTATCGACATTCCCGACATGCGTTCCCTGTTCGCGCTCGGAACACCGGTCCAGGAATACGCCGAAAAGCTCAAGACGACCCGACGCTATCCGCTCGCCAGCGTGCAGCTCAAGGCCCCCATCATTCCGAAGAAATTCTTCCATACCGCCGGCAACTACGCCGAACATGCGCAGGAAGGCGATCGCGCCAACTGGGTGGCCGCAATCAAGCCCTGGATCGTGTTCTTCCAGAACGTCGATGCGATCATCGGCCCGGACGCACCCGTCATCTATCCCGAGCACTTGACCAAACAACTCGACTACGAACTCGAACTGTCGATCGTCATCGCCAAGCCGGGCAAATACATCAGAATCGAGGACGCCAAGGACTACATCGGCGGCTACGTCATTTTCAACGACATCACGGCGCGCGACATTCAGCGGCGCGAAATGCAGTCGTCCAACTTCTCCTTCAGCAAGTCGATCGACACCTTCTGCCCGGTGGGACCATGGATCGTCACCGCAGATGAAATCCCCGATCCCTACAACCTCGACCTCGAACTGCGGGTCAACGGCGAGAAGCGGCAGATCTCCAACACCAGCCACATGTCGGTGACCATTCCGCAGATCATCTCGAAGTTTTCGCCTGCCGGATACTCGGCCGGCGACATCATTTCGACCGGCACGGTATCCGGCGTCGCTGCATTCAGCGCCGATCCGGAAGCGTGGTTCCTCAAGCCCGGCGACCTGATCGAGGCCGAAATCGAGAAGATCGGCGTGCTGCGCAATCGGGTGATTTCGTGGAAAGAGGCGTACGGCGTCGATGCCCCGGAATTCGTCGGATTCTGATGCCATGACGACCATGGATCGCACGAAGGTATGGACCGGCACGCTGAATGAAGCGGCGCTGGCGGGCCGGCCGAAGGCCAAGGTGGGCTTTTACGACACCACCCTGCGAGACGGCGAGCAATCCACCGGGGTCATGTTCGATCCCGAGCAAAAGCTGGAAATCGCCCGCATGGTCGACCAGCTTGGCGTCGAGCGGATCGAAGCGGGCTTTCCGCGGGTTTCGGAGGATGACCGGGAGGCGATCAAGCTGATCCTTGCCGCCAAATTGAAGGCGGAGATCTGGGGCTTCGCGCGCGCAATGCCCGAGGATGTCGCCGCGGTTGCGGACCTCGATCTGCGCCACAGCGTCATCGAGGCACCGATCTCGAACCAGAAGCTCAAGGCACTGGGCGTGTCCAGGGAGTCGGTGCTCGACCGGATCAGGAACTCGGTCGAGTTCGGCGTCAAGCAGGGCATCCATGTCGCCTTCTTCGGCGTGGATTCGACCCGGGCCGACCTCGACTTTTTTGAACGCGTGTACAAGACCGCACGCGATGCCGGTGCTGCAGAGTTCGTGATCGTCGATACGCTCGCGATCGCCACACCGGAGGCGGTGTCCTACCTTATCGGCAAGGCGCGCAGCTGGCTGGGGCAGGATGCCATCATCCACTGGCATGGCCACAACGACTTCGGCCTGGGAACTGCCGATGCGATAGCCGCAACAGGGGCCGGTGCCCGCTGGGTGCAAGGCACCATCGACGGCATCGGCGAACGCGCCGGCAATGCCAATCTCCCGGAGATCGCATTTGCGCTGGAGTGCCTCTATCAGGTCGACACCGGCTTCCATTTCGAGCGTGTGCGCGAAACGTCGAAGCGGCTTCGCGAAATCGCCGGCTACCAGTTGGAGCCGTGGAAATCGGTGGTCGGTGAAACCCTGTTTGTCAGGGAAACGGGTGCAGTGGCAGCTCAATTCCACATTCCAGAAGCCATCGAACCCTATTCATCCACCCTGCTCGACACACCGCGGAAGATCGTCCTCGGCAAGAAGAGCGGGCTGGCGTCGATCAAGATCAAGTGCGAGCAACTCGGATTGAATGTCGCGGAAGATCGATTCCCCGCGCTTCTCGCCGAGACCAAAAAGCTGGCGATCAGCAAGAGGCGCCTGTTGACCGACGAGGAATTCGGTAGCCTGGTCGGCGCGATGCCGGCAGCTGCCTAGCAGGGGCTATTGCGCCTCCCGGCAACGCCGGTTTGCGTCACCGATTGAAACGAACAACAGGGATCAACATGAACAACGGACGATTTCAAGACAAAGTGGTTTTCGTGACAGGCTCCGGCCGCGGCTTCGGGGCGGTACTGGCCAACGCCTTCGCCATGGAAGGAGCGCACCTGGTCATCCATTACAACAGCTCGGCCAGCGGTGCCGAAGAGGTCGCGAAAGCAGTACGCGCACTGGGCCGCAAGGCATTGGTGGTCCAAGCCGACATCTCCAAGCTGGATGATGTCCGGCGTATCACGGATGCGGCATTTTCAGAGTTCGGGAGGGTCGACGTGCTGGTCAACAACGTCGGCGACATGGCGCTCGAGCAGACTTCCTGGCGCCAGATGGACGAGAAGGCCGTCGATCACATGCTGGCGGTGGACATCAAGGGCACGATGTTCATGATCCATGAAGTCGGGTCGCGCATGATGGAACTCGGCGGCGGCTCGATCGTCAACATCGGTTCGCAGGTCGTGATCGCGGGCAGCCCGCGCGCTCCGCAATACGCGGCAGCCAAGTACGGCGTCATCGGCTTGACGAAATCCTACGCGCGGGCCCTGGCACCCAGCGTGCGGGTAAATACCCTGGGCGCAGCCTTTATGGAAACCGAAGCACTGAAGAACCGGGAAGACTGGAAGAACGGCCGGCGCGAGGAAGTGCTGCGCCAGACACCCCTCGGTCGCATTGCCACGCCCGAGGACATGGTCGGACCCACGCTCTTCCTCGCCAGCGAGGAATCGCGCCACATGACGGGCCAGTTCATGCTGTGCAACGGCGGGCTGGCGATGGTCGGCGCTTGAACGCATTGACGACCGCGATCCGGTGCCGGAGAGAACGCCGTGAGCACTAAACTCAAGCTCGATCTGCGCGAGCACGTGCTGGTGCTGACGCTCGACGATCCGGCGACGCGCAACGCCCTCAATGGCGACGACCTCTATTCTGCGTTCGAAGCAGTCACGGAGCGCTGCAACTCGGACCTCGACATCCGGGCCGTCGTGTTGACCGGCGAAGGGCCCGCGTTCAGTTCCGGCGGCAACGTCCGCGACATGCGCGACAAGAAAGGAATGTTCCGCGGCGAACCGCACGAGATCGCCGAACAGTATCGCCGGGGCATCCAGCGCATTCCGCGCACACTCATGAGCCTCGACGTACCGTTGATAGCCGCGGTCAACGGTCCGGCGATCGGGGCGGGCTGCGATCTGGCCTGCATGTGCGACATGCGGATCGCTTCCACCCGGGCCACCTTCGCCGAAAGCTTCGTCAGGGTCGGCATCGTGGCCGGCGATGGCGGTTCGTGGCTGCTGCCGCGAATCGTGGGATATGCGCGCGCCGCGGAAATGGCCTTCACCGGCGAAGCCATGGACGCGAAGCAGGCTTTCAACATTGGGCTCGTCTCGAAAGTCGTGCCGCACGAAAAGCTCGTGGAATCCGCGCTCGACCTCGCGGGACGGATAGCTTCCAACCCACCGCATGTCCTGCGCTGGACCAAGCGGCTGCTGAAGGAATCGCAACACGAACGGCTCGACACCATCCTGGGCATGGCTGCCACCTATCAGGCGCTCGCGCATCAGACCGCGGACCATGCCGAAGCCGTGGCGGCGATGCTCGAGAAACGAACGCCGGCATTTTCGGGGCGATAGATGACCACGGATGCTTCGCCGGCACTGGTGCTGCAGGAACGACCCGCAGATGGCGTGGTGCTGCTGCGCCTCAATCGCCCGAACGTACTCAATGCCCTGAATCTCGCCCTGCGTCGCGAAATCGCAGCGCAATTCCGGGATATTGGCTCTCGGGACGATGTTCGCTGCATCGTGCTGACGGGCAACGACAAGGCATTCTGTGCCGGCGCCGATCTCAACGAGTATGTCGACGCGACGCCCATCGAGATTATCGGCCGCAACATGCCCCTGCTGTGGGATGCCGTCGCGGACTGCCCCAAGCCCGTGATCGCGGCCGTCAATGGCTACGCATTGGGTGGCGGATGCGAACTTGCCATGCATGCTGATATCATCATTGCCGGTCGGTCGGCGATGTTCGGCCAGCCCGAAGTCCGCGTAGGGCTGATCCCGGGAGGTGGCGCCACGCAGCGCCTGAGTCGGGCCGTTGGAAAGTTCATGGCAATGAAGCTGTTGCTGACCGGCGAGCCCCTCACCGCCGAAGCGGCATTTGCCAGCGGCCTGGTCAGCAGTGTGGTCGCCGATGACCAGGTGTTGCCGGAGGCACTCAGGCTGGCTATCGAGATCGCCGGCTTGCCGACTCTGGCGATACGTCAGATCAAGGAGCTGGTGCTGGAAAGCATGAACGTAGCGCTCGACGCGGGACTGCGCCATGAGCGAAAGGCGTTTCAATTGATGTTCAGCACCACAGAGAAAACCGAGAGGATGCGCAAGTTTCTGACGAAAAAGCCGAAAAGAGATTCCAGCAACGAAACATCACCAAACCACCCGGAGGATAAAAAACCATGAGACGTTTCCACGCTTTTTGCTCAACTGCAGTTGTCACGCTCGGCAGCATCGCGCTGCTCGGGAGCACGCCGGCGATTGCCCAAGCCCAGACTTTCGAACTGAAAGCAACCCATTTCCTGCCACCCAATCACTCCTTTCACAAGGAACTGGTGCGGTGGGGCGATGAACTCTCCAAGAAGTCGAATGGACGCATCACGATCAAGGTATTCCCGTCAGGCCAAATGGGCCCGACGCCGCGCCAGTTCGATCTCGTCCGCACCGGCGTCGCCGACATTGGCGTGGGCCTGTCCGGGGCATCGCCGGGGCGCTTCCCGATGACGGAAGTCTCGAACCTGCCGTTCGTGGTCACCGAGAGCTCGCGGTCGTCCAAGGCAATCACGGAACTTGCGCCAAAGTATCTCGCCCAGGAGTATGCCGGCGTCAAGCTATTGCAAATCACCCTGACTCCGCCGCTCAAGTTTCACATGGCGAAGGCGAAGCTGAATTCCCTGGCTGACTTCAAGGGACTGCGGATTCGCTACGCCGGCGAGTTGTTTGCCGAATCGATCAAGGCCTTCGGCGGTACGCCTGTCGCGGTGTCTCCGGGCGAGGTGGTCGATGCCATGAGCAAGGGTACGGTTGACGGCGCGATGTTCCCGCACGAGGGCGCCCAAAGCTTCCAACTGCATACGGTGGCGAAGTTCTCCTACGAACCCGGGATCAACGCCGCCAGCTTCTTCTGGGTCATGAATCCGGCGACCTATGAGAAGCTTCCCGCTGACCTGCGGGCATTGATCGACCAGACCACGGGGCCCGCCAATGCTGAACGCATCGGCAAGGAGCTGGACAGTGCCGAAGTGGATGGACGCAACCACCTGAGCGGCAAGGGTGTTCAAATCGTCACTTTCTCCGAACCCATGCAACGCGAGATGATATCTGTCGTCAAGCCGATCATCGACACCACGATCAGCAAGCTCGAGGCCAAGGGACAACCTGCGCGACAGCTCTACGACGCACTGGTCAAGGCCGGCGCCCGCTAAGCCGCATTCCCGCGCCGTCGCCAGTTGGGCGACGGCACGGACTCCATCGGGTGATATCGCAATGCGAAAGGTTTCATGATGGGTAAGCTGGCGCGGATATGTTCCGCCTTTTCGGCAGTTGCACTGGTCTTGATGATGTCCGCCACGGTTGCCGATGTCCTGATGGCGAATTTGTTTCGCCGGCCGATCATCGGCGTCTTCGACCTGGTCGAAACCACCCTGGTTCTGGTGGTGTTCCTCGGCTTCCCGGCCACATTCCTTGCCAACAGCCACATTGCCGTCGACGTGATCGATCTCGTCACTTCACCGGCGACTATCGCGCGCCTGAAGATCGTCGCCAAGCTTCTGACCTTTGCCTTTCTGGGATTCCTCGCCTGGCAAATGATCACTCCCGCTCATGATGCATTCAAGTTTGGCGAGCGCAAGCAGGAACTCGGACTGCCCCTTTACGTGTTGTGGATTCCGATGATTTTCGGTATCGCCTTTTCCGCGCTGATGGTTCTTTTTTCACTCTTCGAGCGTGAGACTTCGTCCCCGCCGGACAAGGAGCGATGATGTCGGTCCAAATGATTGGCGCCACTGGCATGCTGGCGCTCCTGATCCTGATTTTTCTTCGCGTTCCGGTTGCTGTTTGTCTCGGCATCGTCGGTTTTTTGGGGTATGCGGCACTGGAGGGTTGGGCCAAGGCGACCACCGTCATCGGTACGGCACCCTTCGACATTGCATCCGGCTATGCATTGTCGGTCGTCCCGCTGTTCGTCCTGATGGGCGAATTGGCTTCGGCATCCGGCATGTCGTCGCGGCTCTTTGCGGGAACAAAATCCATGTTCGGCCAGCTGCGCGGCTCGCTTGCCTACGCGACCATTGGCGCCAATGCGGGCTTCGGCGCGGTGTGCGGCTCGTCGGTGGCATCGGCCGCCACCATGACGCGGATTTGCGTGCCGGAAATGCGCCGCAACAATTACGACGACAGACTCTCGACCGGATCGGTGGCGGCCGGCGGTACGCTCGGAATCCTGATCCCGCCGTCGCTGATCTTCGTCATCTACGCAATCATCGCGCAGCAGTCCGTACCCCGGCTGTTTGCCGCCGGATTGCTGCCCGGGCTGGTGCTCACCGGCTTGTATATCGCTGCGGCCGCGACAGTGGTGAAACTCTATCCGTCATGGGCGCCGCACGGAGCCCATGAATCCTGGCCGCAGCGCGTGCGCAATTTGTTGGGCATGTGGGAGTTCGTCCTGCTTTTTACGGTCTCGGTCGGAGGCATCTACGCCGGCATTTTCAGCCCAACCGAAGCAGCGGCCATCGGCGCGTTCATGGCTCTGGTGATTGGAGTCCTGCGGCGCAAGCTCGATCCCGGCTCTCTTGCGAAATGCTTCTACGAGACGGTGAAGACCACCTGCATGCTCTTCCTGATCATCATTTGCGCAATGATCTTTTCCTATTTCGTGGTGCAGGCACAATTGCCCGAAGCACTTATCGCCTGGATCAGAAGCATGGGCATGTCGCCGCTCGGATTGATGACCACGCTGGTCGTCACCTATGTTGTGCTGGGATGCTTCCTGGAGGGCATCGGCCTGGTCCTGATCACGGTACCGGTGTTTCTGCCGGTGGTGGTCGCCAGTGGCTATGACCCGGTCTGGTTCGGCGTCATGGTCGTAGTTGTGGTCGAGATGGGGCTCATCAGTCCACCTGTGGGAATGAACCTTTTCGTCATTCAGGCTCAGGTGCCGGACATTTCCATAGCCTCCATTTACAAGGGAATTCTGCCCTTCCTGGTCTCGCCGCTGGTCCTGATCGTGCTGTTGCTGGCCTTTCCGGACCTGGCGCTGTACCTGCCGCGAGTACTCTATGGCAACTGAACCCTACCGGGAGTGCAGTCACCCGATCGCGGCAAACAGCGCCCCGGGCGAAGCCTGAAGTGCCGGTCGAACAGCGTCCCATGGCGTCCATCCGGCTTTACTTCTCCCCCGGTGCCTGTTCCCGGGTAAGCCTGGTCGCACTCGAAGAAACGGGACTGGACTATGCGGCCCGCCGGGTGCTGCTGGCGAACGGCGAGCAAATGACGCCGGAATTCCGCGCCATAAATCCGAAAGGCAAGGTTCCCGCCTTGCAGATCGACAATCGGGTGCTCACAGAAACCCTTGCGATCCTGACTTTTCTGGCGCGGCGTCATCCTGAGGCCGGTCTGCTCCCGATTGCCGACCCGTGGCAGGAAGCGGAGGCCTTGTCGCTGCTGAGCTGGTGCGCAGCGGGACTGCACCCGCTGGTAACCCGCTTGCGACTGCCGCAACGATTCTGCGACCTGCCGGGTACCGCCGACCGCGTCCGCGACCTGGCGCGTGAAGAAATGATCGGACAGTTGAGCGTTGCGGAAGAGCGATTGTCGCGTCAGCCCTGGATGCTGGGCCAGGCATGGTCCATCGCAGATGCCTACCTGGCGTGGGCTTGGGGGCGCTGCCCGGAGTCGGGCATCGAGGCCGCACAATTTCCATATCTATGCCGGCATCACGACAAATCCATGGCGCGTCCCGCCGCACAGCGGGCGATCCAGCGCGAGGCGACCAGCTGAGGTTTGTTCCCTGGAAACTGTCAGGCAGAATTTCCCTGCGCCACCTGGCGCAGGACTTTTGCGAAGCGGGCGGCGATCGGCGACAACTCCTCGTTCGCTCGCCACATCAGCCCCACAGGCCGCAACGGGCCGACATCGGTCAATTCCACGGCGCAAATGCGCCCCAACTCACGCTCGACCTCGACCAGTCGCGGCGACATGATGGTCACGCAATCGGAGCTCATGACAATCGCCTTGATGGCAAGAATCGAGTTGGTGTTGATCGCCCGTGTCGGCCAGCCGATGCCTGCCGTGGCGAACATGTTCTCCAGTTGACGCCTGAACGCACTGCCACCCGCCGGCAGTACCCATTTGACGCCTTCCAGATCTTTCAAGGATACCGACGACAGGCTGGCCAACGGGTGCTCCGCGCGCAGGATCAGCGACCAGTCGGCCAGCAGCAGCGGTTCGGTCTCGACGTCCGGATAGTCGGGGCCCACGCCCAGGCGACTGACGACCAGGTCGAGTTCCCTCGACCTCAGCATCGACAGGATTCTGTCATCGAGATCTTCGACTACCGATACCGAGACATCCGGCGTTTCGCGCAGCAGCACCTCCAAGGCCAGGGGAACCAGGCCGACGGCGGTAATCGGCGTGATTCCCAAAGCAAGCAAGCCTTCCATGCCCAGTGATCGCAGGCGGGTATCTGCCTTGGCGCGATCGAGCAGCGACTCCAGCGCCTGCGCGTGAAAGGCCAGGGTCTTGCCGAACTCGGTAAGCCGGGCACCGTGGCGATCCCGGTCGAGCACGCGCACGCCCAAGCCGTGTTCCAGAACGGCAATGCTTTGCGACAAGGCCGGTTGCGATACGCGAGTCGCCTCCGCTGCGCCACTGAAGGAACCGTGGCGGGCAACGGCGAGCAGGTCAAGCAATCGGCGCGGATCCAGTCGCATTGTGACTCCTGTGTCGAGATTGGCTGTGAGTGCGGCGGCTTGCAGGCGCCGCACTGCATTTTGCGACGGGCCGCGGATTTCAGGCCCGGTTTTCGCTGCCTGAAAAGCCGTTTCCGTGCCTCGAAAACAGGCAGAGGATACCGTAAGCGGCGCGGTCCTGACCGCTACTGCGGCCGGAGCGAGCCCCATCGCCGTATCGCCGGCGTCTACTCCTGGCTTGCCTGCGCCCGATAGAGGAAGCGCTCCTTCAAGTCTTCCAGATTCAGGTCGTGCAGGATCTGCCCTGAGCGCTCGCGCGCGTTGCCGCGCGGCATGCCGGTGTGTCGGGCGATGATCAGTTCGTTCTTCATCGAATGTTCCCAGCCCACCAGCTCGGTGACGCTGAGCTGGTAGCCGTGCGCCTCGAGCAGCAGGCAGCGCAGGACGTTGGTGATCTGGCTGCCGAACTCGCGGGTGTGGATCGGATGGCGCCAGATTTCTGCCAGCGGCGTTTTCCCAAATGACTCGTTCTTGTGCCGCCGCAGCACGGACGCCACTTCGGCTTGGCAACAGGGCGCAAGGACGATGAATCGGGCCTGTTTGTGCAGGGCGAACCGGATCGCATCATCGGTCGCCGTATCGCAGGCGTGCAGTGCGGTGACGATGTCGACACGTTGCGGCAGCTGCGCCGACTCGATCGATTCCCCGACCGAGAGATTGAGGAAGGACATGCGCGCGAAGCCGAGCCGCTGCGCAAGTTCGCGGGATCGCTCGACCAGTTCGGCGCGGGTCTCGATGCCATATACGTGGCCGCGGTCCCTGGCCTTGAGGAACAGGTCGTAGAGGATGAAACCGAGGTAGGACTTGCCGGCGCCATGGTCGACCAGCACCAGATCGCCACGTTCGGCCATGGTCTCGGCCAGCAGCGGCTCGATGAACTGGTAGAGGTGGTAGACCTGTTTCAGCTTGCGCCGGCTGTCCTGATTGAGCTTGCCGTCGCGCGTCAGGATGTGCAGTTCCTGGAGCAGCGCGACCGACTGCTCCGGCCTGATTTCCGGAACGCTCACGAGCCGAACTTCAATCTTCTACGGGCAAGCGAATGATGTGCTGGCCCGACTTTTCGTCCCGCTCCAGGACCAGCAGCTTGTGCTTCATGGCGTCCTCCAGGAGTTCGCCGAAGGAGCGGTACCCGTAATAGGACTCGCTGAAGCCGGGCTTGCGCCGTTTCAGGGTCTGCTTGACCATGGAACCCCAGATCTTTTCGTCTTCGCCGCGCTCGGTAACCAGCGCCTCGACGGTTTCCACGACCAGATCGATCGCTTCCTGCCGCTTGGGATCTTCGGCCTTTTCTTCGACCTTCGGCGCTGCGGTCTTGGCTGCGCTGGAGGCCGCCTTGGCCGGAGCTTTCCTTTCGCTGCGCTGCTTCTTGGCGGGCAGTTCTCGCACCAGATCGTCGTAGAAAATGAATTCGTCGCAGTTGGCCGCAAGCAGGTCCGAGGTGGCCGCCTTGACGCCGACACCGATGACGCGCTTGTTGTTCTCGCGCAGCTTGGACACCAGCGGCGAAAAGTCCGAGTCGCCGCTGATGATGACGAAGGTATCGACATGCGACTTGGTGTAGCAGAGGTCGAGGGCATCGACGACCATGCGGATGTCGGCGGAGTTCTTGCCGGACTGGCGCAAATGGGGAATCTCGATCAGCTCGAACGAGGCTTCGTGCATCGGCGCCTTGAATTCCTTGTAGCGCGCCCAGTCGCAGTAGGCTTTCTTGACCACGATGCTGCCCTTCAGCAGCAGTCGCTCGAGGACCTTGTTGATGTCGAACTGGGCGTATTTCGCGTCGCGCACGCCGAGAGCAACGTTCTCGAAGTCGCAGAACAGCGCCATGCTGGTGATTTCGGGATTGCCGGCCATGATAGGGCTCCAGTGGACAGAGCCCGATGATATCAGTGTCGCGCGAATGGTTTCCTGCAATCCGGCGCAGCGGGCATAATGCGCACCCCTGCTCACCGCCGCTTTCCCCTTCATGGCTGCTCCTCTCGAAACCCTCCGCCGCGTCTTCGGCTACCCCTCGTTTCGCGGGCCGCAGGAGGAGATCATCGAGCACCTGATCGGCGGCGGCGACGCGCTGGTGCTGATGCCGACCGGCGGCGGCAAGTCGCTCTGTTACCAGATTCCCGCCCTGCTCAGGGAGGGCGTCGGCGTGGTGGTCTCGCCGCTGATCGCGCTGATGCAGGACCAGGTCGATGCACTGCTGCAAGCCGGCGTACGCGCGGCCTTCCTCAATTCCTCGCAGGACTACGCGACGGCATCCGAGGTCGAACGGCGCCTGCGCATGGACGAACTCGACCTGATCTATGTCGCGCCGGAACGCCTGCTGACGGAGCGCTTTCTCGGCGCCATGGATTATCTGGTCGGCAGGAATCGCCTCGCCCTGTTCGCCATCGACGAAGCGCATTGCGTCTCGCAGTGGGGTCACGATTTCCGCCCGGAATACATCCAGCTCTCGGCGCTTCACGAACGCTACCCGACGGTGCCGCGCATCGCCCTGACGGCAACCGCCGACCACCTGACGCGGCAGGAGATCATCACCCGCCTCGGCCTGAATGCGGCGCGCGTGTTCATTTCGAGTTTCGACCGGCCGAACATCCGCTACACGGTCGTCGAAAGGGACAACCCGCGCCGGCAATTACTCGACTTCCTTGCCGGCCAGCGCGGCGCCGCCGGCATCGTCTATTGCCTGTCGCGCAAGAAAGTTGACGAGACCGCCGCCTGGCTCAATCAGCAGGGCATCACCGCCCTGCCCTACCACGCCGGACTCGACGCGGCCGTGCGTCTGCAGCATCAGCAGCGCTTCCTGCGCGAAGACGGCATCGTCATGGTGGCGACCATCGCCTTCGGCATGGGCATCGACAAACCCGACGTGCGTTTCGTCGCCCATCTCGACCTGCCCAAGAGCCTCGAAGCCTACTACCAGGAAACCGGCCGCGCCGGCCGCGACGGCGAACCCGCCGAAGCCTGGATGACCTATGGCCTCAACGACGTGGTGATCCATCGCCTGCGCATCGACGAATCGGCGGCGGGCGAGGAACAGAAGCGCGTCGAGCGCAGCAAGCTCGATGCCCTGCTGGCCTGGTGCGAAACCGCCGCCTGCCGGCGCGCGCTGCTGCTCAAGTACTTCAGCGAAGAGGCCGGGGCCTGCGGCAACTGCGACACATGCCTCGACCCGCCGCAGCTGTGGGACGGCACCGTCGCCGCGCAAAAGGCCATGTCGGCGGCCCTGCGCACCGGCCAGCGTTTCGGCGCCGGCCACCTGATCGACATCCTGCGCGGCAAGGCCACCGAAAAGGTCCAGCAGTTCGGTCATGGCGACCTGCCCACCTTTGGCGCCGGCGCGGATCTCGACGACGCCGGCTGGCGCTCGGTATTCCGCCAGTTGCTGGCCGCGGGTCTGCTGCATGCCGACGCACAGGCGTTCGGCGCGTTGCGCCTGACCGATGCGGCGCGCCCGGTACTGAAGGGCGAAACGACCCTGTCGCTGCGCCGGCAGGCACAGCGCGTTTCCGGCAAGGCGCGCCGGTCGGGGCAGGAGTCGACGCTGGCGGGACGGCGGCCCGGCGACGGACCGCCGCTGGATGCAGCCGATGCGCCGCTGTTCGACGCCCTGCGCGTCTGGCGCGCCGGGCTGGCGCGTGAGCAGGGCGTGCCGGCCTACGTCATCCTGCACGACAAGACGCTGCGCGAACTCGCTATCCGTCGCCCGGCCAGCCTGGCCGAGTTGCTCGGCGTACCCGGCATCGGCCAAGCCAAGGCCGAGCGCTATGGTGAAGCCCTGTTGGCCCTCATGACTTGATCCCGGCGCGGCGAGAATTTTCCGTTCCAGCGGCGACAGAACGGCCCGCCGGCAGGCGATAATGGAGAGCTGTCAAATAGTGGAAATGTCTGCAATGAAACGCGTCGATGATTTTCGCCTGCGGCTGGGTAAGCAGGAACTGGTGCCGATCGTGGTCGGCGGCATGGGCGTCGACATTTCGACCGCGGAGCTGGCCCTCGAGGCGGCACGCCTGGGCGGCATCGGCCATATTTCCGACGCCATGGTGCCCACGGTTTCGGACCGGCGCTTCAATACCAAGTTCGTCAAAGACAAGCTCAGGCAGTACAAGTTCAACGTGGCAAATACCGAAAAGGCCGTGGTCAAGTTCGACCTCGGCCTGCTCGCGGAAGCCACGGCGCTGCATGTCGGGCGCACCATGGAGGCCAAGCGCGGCGACGGCATGATCTTCGCCAACTGCATGGAAAAGCTGACCATGAATGCGCCGAAGGAAACCCTGCGCGTTCGTCTCTATGCGGCGCTGGATGCCGGCATCGACGGCATCACACTGGCTGCGGGCCTGCATCTCGGTTCGTTTGCGCTGATGGAGGATCATCCGCGCTTCCGTGACGTCAAGCTGGGCATCATCGTTTCATCCCTGCGCGCCCTGACGCTGTTTCTGAAAAAGAGCGCGCGCACCGGCCGCCTGCCCGACTATGTCGTGATCGAAGGCCCGCTCGCCGGCGGCCACCTGGGTTTCGGCATGGACTGGGCGGCCTACGATCTGGCCAAGATCGTGATCGAGATCCGCGAATGGATGAAGGCCGAGCATATCGATATTCCGCTGATTCCGGCCGGAGGCATTTTCACCGGATCGGATGCCGCCGCCTACATGGAAATGGGCGCCGCGGCGGTCCAGGTCGCGACCCGCTTCACCGTTTCGAAAGAATGCGGACTGCCGGAAAAGGTACAGCAGGAATATTTCAAGGCCAGCGAGAGCGACATCGAGGTGAACACGATTTCACCGACCGGCTACCCAATGCGCATGCTGAAGAACAGCCCCGCCATCGGCGCCGGCATCCGCCCGAACTGCGAGGCCTTCGGCTACCTGCTGGACTCCACCGGTAGCTGCCAGTACATCGAGGCCTACAACCGCGAAGTGGCGCTGCATCCGCACGCGAAGAAGCTCCATGTGATGGACAAGACCTGCCTGTGCACCCACATGCGCAACTTCGACTGCTGGACCTGCGGCCACTATACCTACCGTCTCAAGGACACCACGCGTCGCAACGACGACGGCAGTTATCGGCTGCTGTCAGCGGAGCACATCTTCCGCGACTATCAGTTCAGCACCGACAACAAGATCGCCCTGCCCGATTAGCGCAATACTGCTCACTTAGGAGGCGTTCGTGGTGAGCTTGTCGAACCACCAGTCGCATAATCAGGGCCCTTCGACAAGCTCAGGGCGAACGTAATTCTTCTTAAGTGAAGGGCATCGCGATCAGGCGGGGAAAACTCCAGTCGACAAGTAGCGATCGCCGCGATCGCAGACGATGCTGACGATCACCGCGTTGTCCACCTGGTTCGCGATGCGCACGGCCACGGCAAGCGCGCCGCCGGAGGAAATTCCGGCAAAAATGCCTTCCTCGCGCGCCAGGCGCCGCGCCATTTCCTCGGCTTGGCCCTGGCTCACGTTCTCGACCTGATCGACGCGCGAAGCGTCGAAGATCTTCGGCAGGTAAGCTTCCGGCCACTTGCGGATACCGGGAATCTGCGAGCCTTCCTCCGGCTGGCAACCAATGATGCGGATCGCGGGATTCATTTCCTTGAAATAGCGCGAACAGCCCATGATCGTGCCCGTGGTGCCCATGCTGGAAACGAAATGCGTGATGCGGCCGCCGGTGTCGCGCCAGATCTCGGGCCCCGTGGTTTCGTAGTGCGCCACGGGGTTATCCGGATTGGCGAACTGGTCGAGCACAATGCCCTTGCCCTCCCTGACCATCTGCTCGCTCAGGTCGCGTGCGGCTTCCATGCCGCCTGCCTTGGGCGTCAATATCAGTTCGGCGCCGAAGGCGCGCATGGTCTGGCAGCGCTCGACGCTCTGATGCTCGGGCATGATCAGGATCATGCGGTAGCCGCGCATGGCGGCGGCCATGGCCAGCGCAATGCCGGTATTGCCCGAGGTGGCTTCGATCAGTGTGTCGCCGGGCTTGATGCGGCCGCGTGCCTCGGCGTGCTTGATCATGGACAGGGCCGGCCGGTCCTTGACCGAGCCTGCCGGGTTGTTGCCCTCCAGCTTGGCCAGGATAACGTTGTTGCGGCGCGCGGCCGCCGCGCCGGGAATGCGCTTGAGCTGGACCAGCGGCGTGTTGCCGACGAACTCTTCGAGCGTCTTCCAGTTCATGGTCGGCGACTTACCTGGCGAGCCATTTGACGTATTCGGCCACGCCATCTTCCACCGAGGCGAAGGCGCCCTGGTAGTCGGCGCCGCGCAGTTGCGAGAGGTCGGCCTCGGTGAAGCTCTGGTACTTGCCCTTCAAGGCGTCCGGGAAGGGAATGTATTCGAGCATGCCCTGCGCCACGAGTTCGGCGACCGATAGTGCCGGCTTGGCCTCCAGCGCGCGGCAGGCGTTCACCGTGGCGGCGGCCAGTTCGTTGAAGCTCTGCGCACGTCCGGTGCCGAGATTGAAAATGCCGGACTTGCGGCTTTCCAGAAAATCCATGTTGACCTTGACCACGTCGCCGACATAGACGAAATCGCGCCGTTGTTCGCCGTTGCCATAGCCGCCGTAGCCTTCGAACAGCTTGACCTTGCCGGACTCGCGATACTGGTTGAAGTGGTGGAAGGCGACCGACGCCATGCGCCCCTTGTGCTGCTCCCGCGGACCATAGACGTTGAAATAGCGGAAGCCTGCCACCTGGCTGTCGGCGTCGCGCCCGCCCGGCCCGATGCGACGGCGCACCACCTGGTCGAAGAGGAATTTCGAGTAGCCATAGACATTGAGCGGCGCTTCGAAATCGCGTTCTTCACGGAACACGCCGCCGCCGCCATAGACGGATGCGGACGAGGCATAGAGCAGCGGGACTTCCTGTTCGAGGCAGAAATCCAGCAGCGTTTCCGAGTAACGGTAGTTGTTGTCCATCATGTAGCGGCCGTCGGTTTCCATGGTGTCGGAGCAGGCGCCCTCATGCAGGATGGCCTCGACACTGCCATCCAGCTGGCCGTGCTCGACCAGTTCGAGAAACTCGCGCTTGTCCAGATAGTCGGCGATCTCGCAATCGGTGAGATTGAGGAACTTGTCGGCCTTGGTGAGGTTGTCGACCGCGATGATGTCGGTAACGCCTCGCTCGTTGAGCGCCTTGACCAGGTTTGCGCCGATAAAACCGGCTGCGCCAGTGACTACATAATACATTTCAATTCTCCGCAGTCGGTTTCAGCGAAGGCTAACGCGCGCGGAGCGCGGGTTACGCCGGAACTAAAACCGCAGGCGCCGGTGACGACGTAGTACATGGATTTTCCTAGTTGACCTGTTTCAATTCTTTCAGAGAGCACGTCGCCGTACCCAACTTGCCGACCACGATACCAGCGGCGAGGTTGGCCTGACGCATGGCCTGCGACATCGACAAGCCGCTGCCCAGCATCACAGCCAGCGTGGCGATCACCGTATCCCCGGCGCCGCTGACATCATAGACCTCGCGCGCCACGGCCGGCTCATGCACCGCGCCAGCGCTTGAAAACAGCGTCATGCCCTCCTCGCTGCGGGTGACCAGCAAGGCTTCCAGCTGCAGTTCCTCGCACAGACGAGCGGCCTTCCGTTCGAGTTCGGCTTCGTCCTTCCAGCGGCCGGCCACCTGGCGAAACTCGGACCGGTTGGGCGTCAGCAGCGTTGCCCCGGTGTAACGGACATAGTCCTCGCCCTTGGGATCGACCAGAACCCGCTTGCCGGCAGCGCGGGCCAGCGTAATCATTTCCGTGATATGGGTCAGGCCGCCCTTGCCGTAGTCGGAGAGGATCACCACATCGCAGGCCGCGAGGCGCGATTCAAAATCCGCCAGCTTGGCTTGCAGGACTTCGTGATCCGGCGCGTTCTCGAAATCGATGCGCAGCAGCTGCTGCTGACGGCCGATCACGCGCAACTTGACCGTGGTACTGAGCTTGGCATCCTCATGCAGGCTGCACTCGATTCCCGAGTCGCCCATCAGCTGCGCCAGATTGCGGCCCGCCTCGTCGGCGCCGACCACGGACAGCAGCGTCACGCGCGCGCCCAGCGCTGCGCAGTTGCGTGCGACATTGGCCGCGCCGCCGGGACGTTCCTCGGTGCGTTCGACCTTGACCACGGGCACCGGCGCTTCCGGTGAAATCCGCGAGACCTCGCCGAACCAGTAGCGGTCCAGCATCACGTCGCCGACCACCAGGACGCGGGTAGCCGAGGTGTCGGGCAGGCGGTTCATGGTCATAGCCTGCCGATCGCGAAATACTCGAGGCCGGCCCGGCGCGGCGCCGCCGGATCGTAGAGGTTGCGGCCGTCGAAAATGACCGGCGTCTTCAGCTTGGCCTTGATGGCATCGAAGTCTGGGCTGCGGAACTCCTTCCACTCGGTGACGATGGCCAGGGCATCGGCGCCTTCCAGGGCTGCCATCGGCGTCGCCGCGTAGCTGATGCGCGAGTTCTTGCCCAGGATGCGCTGAGCCTCGTGAGCCGCCACCGGATCGTAGGCACGGATCGATGCCCCGCGCGCCAGCAGGTCTGCGATCAGGACCAGGCTCGGCGCTTCGCGCATGTCGTCGGTGTTCGGCTTGAAGGCCAACCCCCACAGCGCGAAAGTCTTGCCGCTGAGGTCCTGGCCGAGGCGCGTAGTGATCTTTTTCGCCAGCACGCCCTTCTGCGTTTCATTGGCCGCCTCGACTGCCTGCAGCACCTGCAATTCCTGGCCGGCATCCTGCGCCGTGCGGATCAGCGCCTGCACATCCTTGGGGAAGCAGGAACCGCCGTAGCCGACGCCGGGATAGAGGAAATGGAAGCCGATGCGCGGATCGGAGCCGATGCCTTTGCGCACGAGCTCGATGTCGGCGCCCAGCTTTTCCGCCAGGTTCGCCAGCTCGTTCATGAAGCTGATGCGCGTCGCCAGCATGGCGTTGGCGGCGTATTTCGTCAGCTCCGCGCTCTTCACGTCCATCACGATCAGGCGTTCGTGACTGCGCTGAAACGGCGCGTAGAGCTCGCGCATGAGCTCGATGGCGCGCGCATCGTCGGCGCCGACGACGATGCGATCGGGCTTCATGAAGTCCTCGACCGCCGCACCTTCCTTGAGGAATTCCGGATTCGAGACGACGCTGAAGTCGATCTTTGCGCCGCGGGCCTGCAATTCTTCGGCAATCGCGGCACGCACCTTGTCGGCAGTGCCGACCGGGACCGTGGACTTGTCGACCACGACCTTGTAGCCCGTCATGTGGCGGCCGACGTTGCGCGCGGCGGCGACCACGTACTGCAGGTCGGCGGAACCGTCCTCGTCGGGCGGCGTGCCGACGGCGATGAACTGCAGCACGCCGTGGGCGACGGCGGCCTCGATGTCCGTGGTGAAGCGCAGGCGGCCTGCCGCTTCGTTCTTCCTCACCATGGCCTCGAGGCCGGGTTCGTAGATCGGAATGCCGCCTTCGTTGAGGGTGCGGATCTTTGCCGCGTCGAGGTCGAGGCAAAGCACGTCATTGCCTACGTCCGCGAGGCAGGTGCCGGAGACGAGGCCGACGTAGCCGGTGCCGATGACTGTGATTTTCATGGGTTTGCTAGAGAGTGATGTCGAATTCTTCGGTGCGCCGAGGCGGATAGGTTTCCCAGCCGCCGCAGCCCGGACAGCGCCAGTAGAACTGGCGCGCCTTGAAACCGCAGGCGTCGCAGCGGTAGCGCGCGACGCGGCGGGTGTGATTGTGGATCAGGTTCTTGATCAGTTCCAGATCGGGACGGCGCTCGGGAGGGACCACCATGATCTGCGCTTCGAGCAGCTTGTCGAGTCCGAGCAGGGTCGGATTGCGCCGCAGCTCGTCGCGCACCAGCGTGTAGGCGGCCTCGGGACCGTCGTTCTCGAGTTCGGCGCGAAACACAGCGTCGAGCAGGTCCAGCGAAGGATGACGCTCCAGCCAGCCGCGCAGCAGGGCGATGCCCTGCTCCATGCGACCCAGTTGCACATGCACCGTCATCAGCTTCTCGGCGACGAGCGCCAGATACACCGGATTCTGCTGTTCGACGCGTTTCCAATGATCGATCGCCGTCTCGCCAGCGCCGACTTTCGCCGCCAGGTCGCCGAGCAACAGCGTGGCACGAACGCATTTGCGGTTGGCCGCGAGCGCCTCGTCGAGCAGGCGCCGCGCCTCGTCGTGGCGGTCATGCAGCATTTCGTTGGCGGCCATCTCGCAGCGAAACTCGGCGATTTCCTTTTGCCAGAGGTGATCGGAATGGTTCGGCATGGCGTCGCAGGTGGCGATCGCCTTGGCCCATTCCTTTTCCTGCTGGTAGATCTCCAGCAGGTTCTTCAGCGCCTCTTCATCGCGGTCGGTGCCGCGCAGCTTGAGGAATATCTCCTCGGCGCGATCGAGCAGGCCGGCCTTGAGGTAATCCTGGCCGAGTTCGGAGAGGGCATGCAGCCGCTGCGCGGCCGACAGGCCGTCGCGTTCGATGAGATTCTGATGGACACGGATCGCGCGATCGGTCTCGCCGCGGCGGCGAAACAGGTTGCCCAGCGCGAAATGCAGTTCGATGGTTTCCGGATCGACGCGCGCGGCTTCGATGAAAGCTTCGATGGCCTGGTCCGGCTGTTCGTTGAGCAGGAAATTCAGGCCCTTGAAATACGAGCGCGGCAGCGCGCGCGACTCTTTGATGAGATGCTTGATGTCGATCCGCGCCGCGATCCAGCCAAGGGCGAAAAAGACCGGCAGGACCAGCAGCCACCAGAGTTCAATTTCCATTGTGCTTGCCCGGCGAGTTGTCCGGATTGCGCCGGGGACGCAGGAAGACGCTCAGGGCCGCCGTCAGGCCGACGGCAACGCCAATGGCGAACACGGTGAGGATGACCACCGAGATCGGCGCCGTCCACGCCTGATCGAGAAAGAAGCGCAACTCCATCGGACCGCTGTTCTTGATCGCCAGGCCGAACAGGCCGACGAAGACCACGATACGCACCAGCCAGACAAGAAGCTTGAGCAGGGTAGTCACGACGAGGTAGTCAAATTTGAGTATTCACGAAAAAAAGCGGCACCTGCCCAAGGTGCCGCTCTGATGCTGAAACAACGGCGCAACTCATGGCCGGTAATCGACGCGTTCCCGCAACTCCTTGCCGGCTTTGAAGTGGGGCACGTACTTTTCAGGTACCTGCACCTTGTCGCCCGACTTCGGATTGCGACCGACACGCGGTGGCCGATAGTTCAGCGCAAAACTGCCGAAACCGCGTATCTCGATGCGATCACTGCGGACCAGCGCCGCGGTGAGGGCATCGAGAATCATCTTGACGGCGTAGTCGGCATCCTTCGCCACCAGCTGGGGAAAACGCTCCGCCAGCCGGGCGATGAGCTCCGATTTGGTCATGAGATCAGGCTTATTGCGGCTGATTCTGGTTAAGCTTGGCCTTCAACAGCGCGCCCAGGTTGGTCGTGCCGCTGCTGGCCGAGCTGTCGGCGGCCAGCTTCTGCATCGCCTGGCTCTGTTCCACCTGATCCTTGGCCTTGATCGAAAGATTGATCGAACGCGTCTTGCGATCCACGTTGATGATCATGGTTTCGATCGTTTCGCCGACTTTCAGATGCTGGGTCAGGTCCTCGATGCGATCGCGCGAGAACTCGGAGACGCGCAGATAGCCTTCGACTTCGGAGCCCAGATCGATCACCGCACCGCGCTGATCGACGCTGGTCACCGTACCGGAAACCAGGCTGTTCTTGTCGTGCGTGGCAACGAAGCTGGTGAAGGGATCCCCATCGAGCTGCTTGACGCCGAGCGAAATGCGCTCCTTCTCGACGTCGATGGACAGCACCACGGCCTCGACTTCATCGCCCTTCTTGAAGTTCTGCTTGGCTTCCTCGCCGGTGGCCGACCAAGACAGGTCGGACAGGTGCACCAGGCCGTCGATGCCGCCGGGCAGCCCGATGAAGATGCCGAAGTCGGTGATCGACTTGATGGCGCCGCGGACCTTGTCGCCCTTCTTGTGGTTCATCGCAAAATCGTCCCACGGGTTCGCCATGCACTGCTTCATGCCGAGCGAAATGCGGCGACGGTCTTCGTCGATTTCGAGGATCATCACTTCGACCTCGTCGCCGAGCTGGACGACCTTGGTCGGGTGGATGTTCTTGTTGGTCCAGTCCATTTCGGAAACGTGCACCAGGCCTTCGATGCCCTGCTCGATCTCGACGAAGGAACCGTAGTCGGTCAGGTTGGTGACCTTGCCGAACAGGCGCGTGCCGGCCGGGTAGCGGCGGGAGATTCCCACCCACGGATCTTCGCCGAGCTGCTTCATGCCCAGCGAGACGCGGTTCTTTTCCTGGTCGAACTTGAGCACCTTGGCGGTGACTTCGTCGCCGACGTTGAGCACTTCCGACGGATGACGCACGCGGCGCCAAGCCAGGTCGGTGATGTGCAGCAGGCCGTCGA